>NZ_JBMKHO010000016.1:0-103891 GCF_049238125.1 Enterobacter cloacae complex sp. IR5402 | reverse complement strand
CAACCCTGATTTTCAGGATTTTTTCTCTTCAGCCGACCGGGTTATCTGTGAAGTGATTCACATCCGCCGTGTCGATGGAGGCGCATTATAGGGAGTTCCCGAGCGACCGCAACAGAAAAGTTGCAAAAAAATGACTGATTGCTGTATTCCCCAGCAAAACCCCGCCTTATACCTTTTTACGCACAGACTTATCCACAATCCATTGACGATCCCGGTGTGATCCAGCGATTTGAACACTATACTAGCGGCAAATATTTCTCTCGCGGGTCAACCTCATGACGACACAACGACTTCAACGTGACTGGCGTCTCCCAACTGCCGGGCTCGCCGTGCTGGTGTTACTTATGGCAGGTTTTGCACTGCATGAGCACTGGAATGCTTTTATTCAGTGGTGCCTCGCCACCCAGATCACCCTGCACCGTTATCTGGTGATGTATTTGCTGCAACTTAATAATCATCAGTACAGCGGTGGGCTGTGGTTGTTAACCGGTGCGTTTCTTTATGGTGTACTCCATGCCGTTGGACCGGGACACGGCAAATTCATCGTCACCACGTATCTCACCACCAATAAAGAGAGCCAGCTCGCGGCGCGCGTCGTACCGTTTATCGGTAGCCTGATGCAGGGCGTCAGCGCAATCGCCTTTGTCTTTATCCTGGCGGTTGGATTGAACCTCGCGTCAGGGGATATCAGCACCAGCCGTTGGTACGTCGAGAAAATCAGCGCCCTACTGATTGCCGCCTTCGGTGCATTTATCATTTATCAGGCGCTCAGCAGCCTGCGTCCGCGCAAAATGGCGATTAGCGCCATCAAGCCGCTTCACCAGCATAATGAACATTGTGGCTGCGGCCATCACGGCGTAGGGGTGGATCTGGCTAAAAGCGACTGGAAAAACCGTCTGGGCGTGGTGCTGGCCATAGGCGCACGCCCGTGCAGCGGGGCAATTATGCTCCTGATGTTCTCGAATGCGCTCGGCATTATTAGCTGGGGGATTGCTGCTGTGATGACAATGTCGCTGGGCACGGCGCTGTCGATTATGGGGCTGTCGCTGGCAGTACGTTACGCACGTGAACGCACAGTAGCCTGGTTTGGTGGCGGCACGTCCCTGGACTGGATAATGCCGATGGTCAAAATTGCCGGAGGGGTTGTTCTGATACTGTTCGCGACGGTCCTGTTCCTGACGGTGATCCCTGTCAGCGCTGGCGGCGACTACATCGCCGCAGGATGCTAATAAAAGAAAACCCGCCAGCGGCGGGTTTTTTTATCACTCGTTAATTCTCGGATGCTGGTCAACCAGGCGAGAACGTTTTTTCTGGAGCGCCTCGATCTCTGCGTCAATATCTTCAATCTTCTGCTCTACATTATCGTAGTGCTCACGCAGGATCTCTTTCGCTTCCTGAATATCAGACGCCGCAGGCGTTGCCCCTTTCAGGGGACGATTCGCCGTCTCCTTCATGGTAATACCGGTAATCAGGCCGACCACCGCAATGACCATCAGATAGTAAGCAGGCATCATCAGGTTCTGCGTGCTCTCCACCAGTGAAGCAGCAAGTGTCGGCGTCAGGCCCGCAATCAGAACGGAGATATTAAAGGCTGCCGCCAGCGCACTGTAGCGAATATGCGTCGGGAACATTGCCGGCAGCGTAGAAGCCATAACCCCGATGAAGCAGTTGAGGATCACCGCCAGCATCAGCAGACCGGCGAAAATCAGCCCCAGCACATTGCTGTTAATCAGAATAAAGGCCGGAATTGCCAGTGCGAACAAGGCGACGCTGCCGAGAATAATGAATGGCTTACGGCCAAAGCGGTCGCTCAACAGACCCATAATCGGCTGCACAAACAGCATACCTACCATGATGGCGATAATAATCAGCACACCGTGGTCTTCCGAGTAGTGCAGGTTATGCGACAGGTAGCTCGGCATGTAGGTCAGCAGCATGTAATAGGTGACGTTGGTGGAAATCACCAGACCAATACAGGTCAGCAGGCTGCGCCAGTGTTTGGTCGCAATCTCCTTGAACGACACTTTCGGGCCATCCTGTAACCCTTCACGGTCACCCTGCTCCAGCTTTTCAACGTGCTGCTGGAACGCAGGCGTCTCTTCCAGGGCGTGACGCAGGTAAAGCCCAATGATGCCCAGCGGCAGCGCCAGGAAGAACGGAATACGCCAGCCCCAGTCAAGGAAGTTCTCTTCACCCACTACGGTTGAGATCAGAACGACAACCCCCGCGCCCATGACGAATCCGGCAATCGAACCAAAGTCCAGCCAGCTGCCCATAAAGCCGCGTTTACGGTCCGGAGAATATTCGGCGACAAAAATCGATGCACCGGTATATTCGCCGCCAACGGAGAAGCCCTGCGCCATCTTACAGATCAACAGCAGAATCGGCGCCCATATACCAATAGTCGCATACGACGGAATAAGGCCGATACAGAATGTACTTATCGACATGATGACAATGGTAATAGCCAGGATTTTCTGGCGACCATATTTATCACCCAGCATGCCGAAGAAAAGACCACCAAGAGGGCGAATCAGGAAGGGAACGGAGAACGTACCCAGCGCGGCAATCATCTGCAAGCTGGGATCGGCACCGGGGAAGAACACTTTACCAAGTGCATAGGCCACAAAGCCGTAAACACCAAAATCGAACCACTCCATCGCATTACCGAGCGAGGCCGCTGTAATCGCTTTGCGCAGTTTCGCGTCATCAATAATGGTGACATCGCGCAGCGTGATGGGTTTTACTTTTTTCCTTCTAAGCATAGCTTTCCTCGTAGACTCAGCCCCGTCCGTTTCACAGCGCATTTTGCAAGCTGTGAACCAGAGATCCGCTCCATGCGAATCTCCTTATTCAAGCGTAGCAGGTTTACTTACATTGACGTTTTACCTCAATACAACCGAACCTGTTGACGCCTGTCTGGGCAGTTAAAGACCTTTTTACCCTACCAGCGTTTATATATGTGATCAACTTCACATATATTTTTCCTGTTCGTAAGATGCCTTCAGCTTTTGTCAATTCACGATAAGTAAGGTCATTCTCAACCCCCTTATCAAACAGATCTTAACGCCCGTTATTATTCATTCCCAAACAAAATACAATCACATTTCTTCACAGCGAATTTACACAAAATTTAATTATTAATCGTGGGCAATCCTGTTTCCATTCAATATGTGACGGAGATAACTAAAACATCGTTTCGTTTTCATTGAATCGCAATTCCAAAGATCGCATGATAAATCCGAACACGATATCTCAGCGGCTTTCAAATGAAGGAATACTGAACGCCTTAATTTCACTTTACAGCATAAGTAACGAATCGATTGGCCTCTAAAAAGGCAATCATTTGAATTTGTTGATCTATTTTTTGAGATTTCCGCCAGCCACGCGGGCGAGATGTGAGGGTTAATGATGAAGATTAAAGCAACTATAGAACGCATCCCGGGCGGGATGATGCTGGTCCCGCTGGTACTTGGCGCGATATTAAATACGCTGGCCCCGAATACCGGTGCTTATTTTGGCGGTTTTACAAAAGGTATGATCACCGGAACGGTACCGATTCTGGCAGTCTGGTTCTTTTGCATCGGCGCATCTATTAACTTGCGTGCAACAGGTACGGTATTACGTAAATCAGGGACGTTGGTCATTACTAAAATTGCGGTCGCCTGGGTTGTTGCCATGATCTGTGCGATGTTCATTCCGGAGAATGGAATTCAGACTGGCTTCTTCGCCGGATTATCCGTTCTGGCCATTGTCTCAGCAATGGATATGACCAACGGCGGTCTCTATGCCAGCCTGATGAATCAATATGGCACCAAAGAAGAATCGGGCGCGTTCGTGCTGATGTCCCTGGAGTCGGGTCCACTGATGACGATGTTGATTCTGGGTTCTGCTGGCCTTGCCTCCTTTGAACTACACCATTTTGTCGGGGCGATCCTGCCGTTCCTGATTGGTTTTGCGCTGGGTAACCTCGATCACGATCTGCGCGATTTCTTCAGCAAAGCCACCCCGGTACTGATCCCGTTCTTCGGCTTCGCGTTGGGCAATACCATCAACCTGAACGTAATTCTGGAAACCGGCCTGCTGGGTATTGTGCTGGGTGTTGCCGTCATCGTCATCACGGGTATTCCGCTGATTATTGCAGACCGCGTCATCGGGGGCGGCAACGGAACCGCGGGTGTGGCCGCCTCTTCGGCCGCAGGCGCTGCGGTAGCCAACCCGGTGATTATCGCCCAGATTAACCCGGCCTTTGAACCCGTAGCCGCTTCCGCCACGGCTCTAGTTGCCGCCAGCGTGATTGTGACGGCAATTCTGGTCCCTATCATCACGGCACTGTACGCCAGACGCTTTGGGCATGTGCCTGAGTCCCGGACAGAACATGAAGCGGTAGAAATGCACCACTAACCCTTTCGCCCCCCCTCTTTAAAAAGAGGGGGGGCAATCACGTACCAAATATCTCTTCCACCATGCCATCCACAAGCCGTTTTGCCGAACAGAGTCTTGTCATCCCCAGCGCGACCGTTTGCCAGCTCTGCGTCACTGACCAGCTCACCGGATGTTTTTCCGCCTGACACCAGTCCCCCAGCCAGCCCAGCATATCTTTATAATCAATCAGACCGGGAGAAGCGGGCGTCGTCAGCCACTGATGGTAAAAATGCCGGGTGGTGGGAGAAGCATTAATCTCCTGTGCCAGATAATTTGCGGCCATGCTGCGCAGGTTATCTTTCAGCATGGCCGCCACATCACTATTCGCCAGACGACAGGCATCGCCAAACGCCCCCCAGCGCAACTCTTCCAGCACGATAAAGCAGCGGCCAGCCAGCGACCAGCCGTCATACTGCCCGGCTCGCCAGCGGGTAAAAATTTGCTCGCTGTGCTCACCCGCCTGAACCGTAAGACCGCGCTGCGCGAGCGCTTTCTCTTTATAGGCGGCACGCTGGTTGAAATGTGCGGAGAGCTCCTCGTACTGTTGCAACAATCCGGGAGGTTGAGGGAGGCGTGGATTCACCTGCTGGCGCAGGGCTACCAGCCTGTCGGACATACGGGTCAGCGCAAGGTGTCCGGGGTCGAGCATACCGGCAAGTTTCTCCGCCAGACCCAGCCGCAGTGCTGCATTTTCGTTGAGCATTCCCGCCATTGCCCACGGCCGCAGCCGGGTCTGCGTAATGATCTCCTGCGTCAAACGCTCACGAAATTGTAGTTGCTGTGGCCCCAGGAGGGCGTGACGTGCAGCATCCGCCCCCTGGACCAAATCGACCATAAATTTTGGATGAATACACTCCAGCGTCCGCCCGGGACCGTCCAGTAGCTGTGTTGTCATGGTTGCTCTGCCGCGAATAAGGTTTGAATATCATCGCGTAACAGTCGGGTATCTTCCTGAATCCACGCCGCAGTGGTCATACTTTGCTTCAACAACTGGCTAAGCGCCCGGGTTGAATGCTCATTCTGCTGCCGAACGGCAAGGCTATCACGCAAGCTTTCCTGTAACCCGGTCAGGCACAACGAAAACTCTGCAAAGAACGTTGCCATACCTGCCGTAACAGAGACATCGACCTGCGCGGCCAAAGCTTTACGAATTTGATCGCAAAACTGATCGGTATGTTGCGTAAATTTGCCATGAAGCTGAGCGATGTCGATGACATAGCGTGTGCGCGTCACGACATACTCCTCCCAGCCCCAGCCGGGATTATTGAGCCAGCGCGAGACGGTATTACGTACGCTGCCTGCCCCTGCTGGCTGACTGGCGGGAGGGGTGTCCTGCACAATGGCATCATTAAATAACCCGCGCGTATTGAAATTAAGCTGGTTTGCCTGAAACGCCGGGAAGCTAATCCGCGCCCGAAATCCGGCATGACTGAGCTGTTCCTTAATTCGCGTCTCGATGGGTCGCATCGCCTCATTCAACGATCGGGCGAGCGTAGACTCCAGCTGATCGAAGCGTAACGCCAGCTCCCGGCCAATTCTGCTCTGCGCATTCAGCATAATCTGCTCGCATGACGATCGGATCTTGCTCAGGACAATCTGCGCCTGCCCTTCATCGTCAAGCACCAGCTGCTGGATCGCATCCGCGTCGTCTTCACGCAAACTGGATGGCTCGCGGCCTGCTAAGTCAAGAATAGACGGGCGGCTAAAAATGTCGCCCAGCGCCTGGTGAAGTTCATCTTTCTGGCGAAGCAGAAAAGCATCCGTTGCGTTGAGCGCCTCTTCAACTTCATGCTGGACCTCATCGCTCACCACGCTCTGCCGCTGACGCAGCATCGTCATATCCTCTTCCAGGCGCGCAATATTCAGCTCCAGCTCATCAAAAGCGACCGTCAGTCCCTGATGGCGAAAGTCCAGGTATTCTCTGGCATTTTGCGCATAGTTCAGCAGCTTATGCGATGCCGACCGTAAAGCGAACAGTGAGGCGTTGGCGTAAGCCGCGTAAATCAGTTTGCGGATGGGCTGTTCGAACAGCGAATCCTCCCACAGCAGATCCGCCGCATGGCGAATATGGCCAATATCGTCCAGGTCGGCCGTTCGCCAGCGGCGGCCCAGCGCGGCCTCGGCAAAATCCTGTACCCAACGCTGATCCTGATGATCGGGAAGGCGCCCATGGACGTTCATCTCATAGCGGGCGCGGTTTGCCAGATAGGCCCACATGGAAGAGACCGGATAAATTTGCCCCGGAGAAATATTCCCTTTCATCAGCGTGCCGGAAATCATCGCCCGCACCTGCTCTTCATCGTCGCTATTACGATCTTTCTGATCGAATTTGTTGACCAGGGCGTAAAGCGGCACGGATTTCCCGGCAGCCGAAATTGCCTGACGAACCTCAGCATCAGAAATGGATTTAAGCTGGGTGTAGTCCATCACCGCCAGAACGGCGGAGGCGCGCGCCAACTGCTCATTGAGCATTTTTTGCAGGTGCGGCTGACCGGCCTCGTTCGGCCCCGGCGTGTCGAGCAGCGTCAGTTGCCCCAGGTGCGCATCCAGACCGGCGAGATGCACAAACTCCACCTCAATCACCGGAATATGTTCAATCGCGGCATACTCAGAGAACGGAAACTCCACGCCCAGCGCCTGAGAAAGCCGCACCAGATCGTTCAGGCTTTTCAGACAATGAAAGATGGGCTCCGCGCCCAGGTGATGTTTTTCAAACGCCTCACCTCTTTCTATGCGCTCCAGCAGCGTATTCATGTCCTTGTCGATTTCCAGACGCCGCGCCAGCTTGCCGCGATCTTTATCGCACAGTTTTTTCTGCAACTGGGTAATCAGGGTATCGATGGGCGAAACGTGCAAAAAATGCAGCACCGGCTCCTTCTGGCCCGGCGTATGGCGGATCAGCGTGGGAAGCGCCGTCATCGGACGATTGCGGTTCGGCAGCACTTCCGTGCCCACAATCGCATTAATGGTGGTCGATTTTCCCGCTTTCATGGTACCCACAATCGCCAGTACCATTTCGAGGCGGGTTATTTTGCGTAATTCATTATTCAGCATCGCCTGCTGAGCGTCGACACCTCGTGCGCTAAAATGCAATGGCAAAACGTTGTTATTAACGCCGCTCATGGCAGCGGTTGTGCTATCCAGCTTTGCAATCGGCATAGATTTTAATGAATCAAGATTGTTCAGAGCGAGCTGTAACAAACGTTCAGCTTCCTGGCTTAATTCAAATATGGTCTGTGTGTGCATGATAAAAGCCTTCCCTTAACGCAAATTTATTACTTTTATTAAGCCACGATGTTTTAATTATACTTTTCAGGCTTATATGATCACGTATGGAAAACATGTTCATTTAATACAACTAACTGAAGATAATGAGAATTTAAAACCCACCCTCGTAATACGTGTAAAACATCCCCTGGCCAGAAAGCCAAAAGTGAATAGACAAAACGCATTTTCAGGAAACATCAGGATATATCATCGTTATTTACCCACCAAAAAAGAGAGGTATTCCCTGACGCCAAAAGATGTATGTCGTCAGAGGAGGGTAGATAAATAACGGCTTGTTGCTTCACCTTATCCGAAATGGCACAGCGTAGCAATTTGCTGTAATAAAATATTCGATACATTTAGCATGATTACGATCTCTGCCGTTCAGGGCATACGCTTCCCTTAATTCACTGACAGTTCGTGTCATCGCTTGCGCATTTATGCGCTATTTTTATAAAACAATATCACCGACAAAAGTGGGGATTTGCGTTATACTCGCTGCCTTTTTCGGCACACTGCCGTCATTTAGCTGGCGTTTTCCAGCGTGTTAACACTTTTGAGGATACCCACATGCAACTTCCACACTGCCCGAAATGCAATTCTGAATACACCTATGAAGACAATGGCATGTTCGTTTGCCCGGAATGCGCCCATGAATGGAACGATGCGGAGCCTGCGCAGGACAGCGATGCGCTGATCGTGAAAGACGCGAATGGCAACCTGCTGGCAGACGGCGACAGCGTTACCGTTGTGAAAGATCTTAAGGTAAAAGGCAGCTCCTCCATGCTGAAGATCGGCACTAAAGTTAAAAATATCCGTCTGGTTGAAGGCGATCATAATATCGACTGCAAAATTGACGGCTTCGGTCCGATGAAACTGAAATCTGAGTTCGTGAAAAAGAACTGATTGTCCCGCCCGGTGACGCTTCGCTTACCGGGCGTTCGGGAACTACACTTAACGGGCTTTTCTTACGTGAGGTAAAGATTATGCCGTTAAGTCCCTACATCTCTTTCGTCGGCGACTGTGCGGAGGCGACGGCCTTCTATCAGCAGGCCGTCGGCGCAGAACTCCTCTACAAAATCACCTTCGGCGAAATGCCCAAAGACGAAAACAGCGAAGAAGGCTGTCCGTCAGGCATGAACTTCCCGGATACCGCCATCGCCCACTCTAATGTCCGCATTGCCGGCAGCGATATCATGATGAGCGATGGTCTGCCACCCGGTAGCAGCACGCAGTACGCCGGATTTACGCTGGTGCTCGACACGCAGGACGTGGATGAAGGCAAACGCTGGTTCGACAACCTCTCTGATGGCGGCAATGTCGAAATGGCCTGGCAGGAGACTTTCTGGGCGCACGGATTCGGGAAAGTCACCGATAAATACGGCGTGCCGTGGATGATTAACGTCGTTAAATCATAGGCCGCATAAGCGCAGCGCATCCGGCAACAGCGCCCGGTCGCGCTGCGCTGGCCGGGCCTAGGGTGATTGTCATCAAACTCCCCTCAACTCTTCAAACTCCCGCAACCAACACTTAACCTGAATGTCATATTGATGCGCCAGCATGAGGCCACATTTATCGTGAGGCCGGGCACATGCAAACTGTCATTCGCGTCGAGAAACTGAGCAAAACCTTCCATCACAACAAGGCGCTGCATGCCGTTGATCTGACCGTCCAGCAGGGCGAAATGGTGGCGCTGTTGGGGCCGTCTGGTTCAGGTAAATCCACCCTTCTTCGTCACTTGAGCGGCCTGATTACCTGTGACAAAACGCCGGAAAGCCGCGTCGAACTGCTGGGGAACACCGTGCAACATGCGGGGCGTCTGGCGAGCGATATTCGCAAAAGCCGCGCTCAGACGGGCTATATCTTTCAGCAGTTCAACCTGGTGAACCGCCTGACCGTGCTCGAGAACGTGCTGATTGGCGCGCTCGGCAGCACCCCGTTCTGGCGCACCTGCCTGCGCTGGTTCTCCCTATCCCAGAAGCAAGAAGCCTTACAGGCGCTGACCCGCGTCGGCATGGCGCATTTCGCCCACCAGCGCGTCTCCACGCTCTCCGGCGGACAGCAGCAGCGCGTCGCCATTGCCCGCGCCCTGATGCAGAAAGCCAAAATTATCCTGGCCGATGAACCTATCGCCTCGCTGGATCCGGAGTCCGCCCGCATCGTGATGGAAACCCTGCGCGACATCAATCAGAACGACGGCATCACCGTGGTGGTGACGCTGCATCAGGTGGATTACGCCCTGCGCTACTGCGAGCGCATCGTCGCCCTGCGTCAGGGACATGTGTTCTTTGATGGCGCAAGCCACCAGTTTGATAACGAACGTTTTGACCATCTCTACCGCAGCGTAAACCGCGTCGAAGAGCGCGCGCAGGCTGCATAACGACCCATAACGAGGAATGGAAATGAGCTATAAAACGGTTGCCGCGCTGGCCTTCACCAGCATGTTCAGCATCAGCACCCTGTTAAGCCCGGCCCACGCCGAGGAGCAGGAAAAAGCACTGAACTTTGGCATCATTTCGACAGAATCACAGCAGAACCTGAAACCCCAGTGGGAACCGTTCCTGAAAGATATGGAAACCAAACTGGGGATCAAAGTGAACGCGTTCTTCGCCCCGGATTACGCGGGCATCATTCAGGGAATGCGCTTCAACAAAGTCGACATCGCCTGGTATGGCAACCTCTCTGCTATGGAAGCGGTAGATCGCGCGAACGGCCAGGTGTTCGCCCAGACCGTTGCGGCAGACGGCTCTCCGGGCTACTGGAGCGTGCTGATCGTTAACAAAGACAGCCCGATCAACAACCTCAACGACATGCTCGCCAAACGCAAAGAGCTGACCTTTGGTAACGGCGACCCGAACTCTACCTCCGGCTTCCTCGTCCCTGGCTACTACGTCTTCGCGAAAAACAACGTCTCCGCCAGCGACTTTAAGCGCACGGTTAACGCCAGCCACGAAACCAATGCCCTGGCCGTGGCGAATAAGCAGGTTGACGTTGCTACCAACAACACTGAAAACCTCGACAAGCTGAAGACCTCCGCGCCGGAAAAGCTGAAGGAAATCAAGGTTATCTGGAAATCACCGCTGATCCCGGGCGACCCGATCGTGTGGCGCAAAAACCTCTCCGAGAATACCAAGGACAAGGTCTACGACTTCTTTATGAACTACGGCAAAACGCCGGAAGAGAAAGCGGTTCTGGCACGTCTGGGCTGGGCACCGTTCCGCGCGTCCAGCGATTTGCAGCTGGTGCCGATTCGCCAGCTGGCGCTGTTCAAGCAGATGCAGGGCGTGAAGGACAACAAAGGCCTGAAGGACGAAGAGAAAACCAGCAAAGTGTCGGAAATTCAGGCGCAGCTGGACGATCTTGACCGCCTGACCGCCGCGCTCGGCGCCATGACCAGCGTGAATAAAGCGGTGCAGTAACGCCTTTCTCCCTCTCCCTCAAGGGAGAGGGGACTAAACCCAAAGGAGCCAACATGCAAACCATCACCCTCCCGCCGCCAAAACGCAGCTGGTTCTCGCTCATAAGCTGGGCTGTTCTGCTGGCGGTGCTCGTTATCTCCTGGAAGGGCGCGGAGATGGATCCGCTGCTGCTCTTCAGGGACTCAGGCAACATGGCGACCTTCGCCGCCGACTTTTTCCCACCGGACTTCAGCCAGTGGCAGGACTACCTCGGTGAAATGGCGATCACCCTGCAAATTGCCGTCTGGGGCACCGCCCTCGCCGTGATCCTCTCCATTCCGTTTGGCCTGATGAGCGCCGAAAACATCGTGCCATGGTGGGTTTACCAGCCGATGCGCCGCCTGATGGACGCCTGTCGCGCCATCAACGAAATGGTCTTTGCGATGCTATTCGTGGTCGCCGTCGGCCTGGGTCCGTTCGCGGGCGTGATGGCGCTGTTCATCCACACCACCGGCGTGCTCTCCAAGCTGCTCTCCGAAGCGGTTGAAGCCATCGAGCCCGGCCCGGTGGAAGGCATCCGGGCAACCGGAGCGAACAAAATCGAAGAGATCCTGTACGGCGTCCTGCCGCAGGTGATGCCGTTGCTCATCTCCTATTCCCTGTACCGCTTCGAGTCCAACGTTCGCTCCGCCACCGTGGTCGGCATGGTGGGCGCAGGCGGCATTGGCGTCACCCTGTGGGAAGCGATTCGTGGTTTCCAGTTCCAGCAAACCTGCGCCCTGATGGTGCTCATCATCGTCACCGTCAGCCTGCTGGATTTCCTCTCTCAACGTTTGCGTAAGCACTTCATCTGAGAAGCGAGGCTTTGATTGGTATGCACTTATCCAGACATCCGACCAGTTACCCCACCCGCTGGCAAGAGATTGCGGCAAAGCTCGAAGTGGAGCTGCGCACGCACTATCGCTGCGGAGACTACCTGCCTGCCGAGCAGCAGCTTGCCGACCGCTACGAAGTGAATCGTCACACCCTGCGTCGTGCCATCGATCAACTGGTGGAGCGCGGCTGGGTCCAGCGTCGTCAGGGCGTCGGCGTGCTGGTGCTGATGCGTCCGTTTGACTACCCGCTTAATGCCCAGGCGCGTTTTAGCCAGAACCTTCTCGATCAGGGCAGCCACCCCACCAGCGAAAAGCTGCTGTCTGTCCTGCGCCCGGCCTCCCGCCACGTGGCGGACGCGCTGGGGATTCAGGAGGGCGACAACGTCGTTCACCTGCGCACGTTGCGCCGGGTGAACGGCGTGGCGGTCTGTCAGATCGACCACTACTTCGCGGACCTCACCCTCTGGCCCGTTCTGCAACATTTCGCCAGCGGTTCCCTGCATGATTTTCTTCAGGACGCGACGGGTATCGTGCTCAAACGCACCCAGACGCGCATCAGCGCCCGCCGCGCGCAGGCGAAAGAGAGCAAGGTGCTGGAGATCCCCAACATGGCCCCGCTGCTCTGCGTGCGCACCCTCAACCACCGTGACGGCGACGTCAACGCAACGGAATACTCCGTCAGCCTGACCCGCGCCGACATGATTGAATTTACCATGGAGCACTGAATGCACTTCGACACCTCCACTCGTCAGCGCTGGATGCGCGTGCTGGCCCACAGCCAGCCTGCTGCGCTGGCTGCCCGCATGAACGCGCTCGGCCTGACGCCGGATTACGACACGATCCGCGCGCCGGAGATCGGCCTGGTGCAGATCCAGGCACGCATGGGCGGCACCGGCGAGCGCTTCTTCGCCGGCGATGCCACCCTCACCCGCGCGGTGATCCGCCTGAAAAGCGGCACGCTGGGCTACGGCTACGTACTTGGGCGCGACAAAACGCACGCCGAGCGCTGCGCAGCGATCGACGCGCTTTTACAGGAACAGCCGCATTTTCAGACGTTAATGGAAACCCTTATTGCCCCGCTGGAAGCTGACCGCGCCGCACGCCTTGCCGCGCGTCAGGCCGAAGTAAATACCAGCCGGGTCGACTTCTTTACGCTCGTTCGCGGAGACAACGCATGACGCTTCGACCTGCTTTTACCCTGGCCGTCCAGGATGCCCAACAGAGTTTCCGTCGACTGCTGAAAGCCATGAGCGAGCCGGGCGTCATTGTCTCGCTGCACCAGCTCTCCCAGGGCTGGCTGCCGCTGAACCTCGCCTCTACCAGCGTGCTGCTGACGCTGGCGGACAACGACACCCCGGTATGGCTGTCAGGGGCATTGCTGAACGATATCGCCAGCCAGAACCTGCGCTTTCACACCAACGCGCCGCTGGTCGAGCAGCCCCAGCAGGCGGTCTTCGCCGTGGCCGACGAGCAAATCAGCCATGAGCAACTTAATGCCCTGAGCGAAGGCAGCGCCGTCGCACCGGAAACCAGCGCTACGCTGATTTTGCAGGTCTCCAGCCTGAGCGGTGGCCGCATGCTGCGCCTGACGGGGGCAGGGATCGCCGACGAGCGGATGGTCGCCCCCCAGTTGCCGGAGTGCATCATTCATGAGCTGACCGAGCGCCCGCATCCGTTCCCGCTCGGTATCGACCTGATCCTGACCTGCGGCGAGCGCCTGCTGGCGATCCCGAGAACCACTCACGTGGAGGTGTGCTGATGTACGTTGCCGTCAAAGGGGGCGAGAAGGCGATCGCCGCCGCCCATGCCTTGCAGGAGCACAGACGCCGGGGGGATGACGCCTTACCCGAGCTGAGCGTCGCCCAGATTGAACAGCAGTTAAACCTGGCCGTCGACCGCGTGATGACCGAAGGCGGCATCGCAGACCGCGAGCTGGCGGCGCTGGCGCTGAAACAGGCCAGCGGCGATAACGTGGAAGCCATTTTCCTGCTGCGCGCTTACCGCACTACGCTTGCGAAGCTGGCGGTAAGCGAGCCGGTGAAAACGGCGGAAATGCGTTTAGAGCGCCGTATTTCTGCGGTGTACAAAGATATTCCTGGCGGCCAGCTGCTTGGTCCGACCTACGACTACACCCATCGCCTGCTGGACTTCACTCTGCTGGCGAACGGTGAAACACCGCAGCTCAGCGTCTCTGACGCTGAACAAGACGCCTCCCCGCACGTCTTTAGCCTGCTGGCAAACCAGGGGCTGGCGAAGGCGGAAGAAGACACCGGCAGCACACCGGATGACATCACCCGCACGCCGGCGGTTTATCCCTGTTCGCGCTCGTCCCGCCTGCAACAGCTGATGCGCGGCGATGAAGGGTATCTGCTGGCGCTGGCCTACTCCACGCAGCGCGGCTACGGGCGCAACCACCCGTTCGCGGCAGAGATCCGCAGCGGTTATCTCGATGTCGAAATTGTGCCGGAAGAGCTGGGTTTTGCGGTGAACATCGGCGAACTGCTAATGACCGAGTGCGAAATGGTCAACGGTTTTGTCGCGCCAGAGAATGAAGATCCGCATTTTACCCGCGGCTACGGGCTGGTGTATGGCCTGAGCGAGCGCAAGGCGATGGCGATGGCGCTGGTTGACCGTGCGCTCCAGGCGCCGGACTACGGCGAGCATATTGCAGGCCCGGCACAGGACGAAGAGTTCGTGCTGGCCCACGCGGATAACGTTGAGGCCGCCGGCTTTGTCTCGCACCTCAAGCTGCCGCACTACGTCGATTTCCAGGCCGAACTGGAACTGCTGAAACGCCTGCAACGGGAGCGCGCCAATGGCTAACTTAAGCGGCTACAACTTTGCCTATCTGGACGAGCAAACTAAACGCATGATCCGCCGCGCCATCCTTAAGGCTGTGGCGATCCCCGGCTACCAGGTGCCGTTCGGCGGCCGCGAAATGCCGATGCCCTACGGCTGGGGCACCGGCGGTATTCAGATCACCGCCAGCGTGATCGGCGAAGCGGACGTGCTGAAGGTCATCGACCAGGGGGCAGACGACACCACCAACGCCGTGTCGATCCGCAACTTCTTTAAGCGCGTAACGGGCGTCAACACCACTGAAAAAACCGAAGACGCGACGCTGATCCAGACCCGTCACCGCATTCCGGAGACCCCGCTGACTGAAGATCAGATTTTGATTTTCCAGGTGCCGATCCCGGAGCCACTGCGTTTTATCGAGCCGCGGGAAACCGAAACCCGCACCATGCACGCCCTGGAAGAGTACGGGATCATGCAGGTCAAACTGTATGAGGACATCGCCCGCTTCGGCCATATCGCCACCACCTACGCCTATCCGGTGAAGGTGAACGGCCGCTACGTGATGGACCCGTCGCCGATCCCGAAATTCGATAACCCGAAGATGGACATGATGCCCGCCCTGCAACTTTTTGGTGCCGGACGGGAAAAACGCATCTACGCCGTACCGCCGTACACCCGTGTGGAGAGCCTGGATTTTGACGATCACCCGTTTACGGTGCAGGAGTGGGACGAGCCGTGCGCCATCTGCGGCTCGAAGCATAGCTATCTGGATGAAGTGGTGCTGGACGACACGGGCAAACGGATGTTTGTCTGCTCCGACACCGATTACTGCCGCCAACAGAGCGAGGCGAACAGCCAATGAAACCGCTGCTTTCGGTTAATAACCTGACTCACCTTTATGCGCCGGGCAAAGGCTTTAGCGACGTGTCGTTTGAGCTGTGGCCGGGCGAAGTGCTGGGCATTGTCGGCGAGTCCGGCTCCGGTAAAACCACCCTGCTGAAGTCCATCTCCGCGCGCCTGACGCCGCAGAATGGCGACATTTTGTATGAGGGCGTGTCGCTGTATGGCATGAGCGAAGCCGAGCGCCGCCGCCTGCTGCGCACCGAGTGGGGCGTGGTGCACCAGCACCCGATGGATGGCCTGCGCCGCCAGGTCTCGGCGGGGGGCAACATCGGCGAACGGCTGATGGCCACCGGCGCGCGCCACTACGGCAACATCCGCGCCACGGCGCAGCACTGGCTGGAAGAGGTTGAAATCCCCGCCTCGCGCATCGACGACCTGCCGACAACCTTCTCCGGCGGCATGCAGCAGCGTTTACAGATTGCCCGCAATCTCGTCACCCATCCGAAGCTGGTGTTTATGGATGAACCGACCGGTGGGCTGGACGTCTCCGTGCAGGCGCGCCTGCTGGATCTGCTGCGCGGCCTGGTGGTGGAGCTGAACCTGGCGGTAGTGATTGTCACCCACGATTTAGGCGTTGCGCGCCTGCTGGCGGACCGCCTGCTGGTGATGAAGCAGGGTCAGGTGGTGGAAAGTGGGCTGACCGATCGGGTGCTCGACGATCCCCATCATCCGTACACCCAACTGCTGGTGTCCTCGGTATTACAGAATTAAGAGGCCAACATGATCCACGTTGAAAATGTCAGTAAAACCTTTGTGCTCCACCAGCAAAACGGTGTCCGCCTGCCGGTACTGCAAAATGCCTCATTAGAGGTCAGCAACGGCGAATGCGTGGTGCTGCATGGCCATTCCGGCAGCGGAAAATCCACCCTGCTGCGCTCCCTGTACGCCAATTATCTGCCGGACGAAGGCCATATCCATATCCGCCATAACAATGAATGGGTTGATCTGGTCCAGGCTCCCGCGCGCAAAGTGCTGGAAGTACGCCGCTCGACGATCGGCTGGGTCAGCCAGTTCCTGCGGGTGATCCCGCGGATCTCCGCCCTGGACGTGGTCATGCAGCCTCTGCTGGATCTCGGCGTGCCGCGCGAAACCTGCGCCGCTAAAGCCGCCAGCCTGCTGACGCGTCTCAACGTACCGGAGCGTCTGTGGCACCTCGCCCCGTCGACCTTTTCCGGCGGCGAGCAGCAGCGCGTCAACATCGCCCGCGGCTTTATCGTCGATTACCCGATTTTACTCCTGGATGAACCCACCGCCTCGCTCGACAGTAAAAACAGCGCAGCGGTGATAGAACTGATCGAACAGGCCAAAGCGCGCGGCGCGGCGATCGTCGGGATCTTCCACGACGACGCCGTACGCCATCGCGTGGCGGACAGACTGCACCCGATGGGGACAAACGTATGATTATCAATAATGTCAGGCTGGTGCTGGAAAATGAGTTCGTGAACGGCTCGGTTGAGGTGCGGGACGGTGTCATCCGCGCCTTTGCCGAAACCCAGAGCCGCTCACCGGACGCGATGGACGGCGAAGGCGGCTGGCTGCTACCGGGGCTGATTGAGCTGCATACCGATAATCTCGATAAATTCTTCACCCCGCGCCCGAAGGTGGACTGGCCTGCGCATTCAGCGATGAGCAGCCACGACGCGCTGATGGTCGCCAGCGGCATCACCACGGTGCTGGACGCGGTGGCGATCGGCGACGTGCGCGACGGCGGCGATCGCCTGGAGAACCTGGAGAAGATGATCAACGCCGTGGAGGAGACGCAAAAGCGCGGCCTCAACCGCGCCGAGCACCGCCTGCACCTGCGCTGCGAGCTGCCGCACCACACCACCCTGCCGCTGTTTGAGAAGCTGGTGGGCCGCGAGCCGGTCTCGCTGGTTTCCCTGATGGATCACTCCCCGGGACAGCGCCAGTTCGCCAACATTGAAAAGTATCGCGAATACTATCAGGGCAAATATTCTCTCAGCGACGCGGAGATGGCCCGTTACGAAGAAGAGCAGCTGGCGCTGGCGGCCCAGTGGTCGCAGCCGAATCGCCTCTCCATTGCCGCTATGTGCCGGGACCGTAATATTGCCCTGGCCAGCCATGATGACGCCACGCACGATCACGTGCGCGAATCCCACCAGCTTGGGAGCGTGATCGCCGAATTTCCCACCACGTTCGAGGCGGCAGAAGCATCACGTAAGCATGGCATGAACGTCCTGATGGGCGCGCCGAACATCGTACGCGGCGGGTCGCACTCCGGCAACGTGGCGGCAAGCAAGCTCGCCTCGCTCGGCCTGCTGGATATCCTCTCCTCTGACTATTACCCCGCCAGCCTGCTGGACGCGGCGTTCCGGGTGGCGGACGATGAGGGCAACAGCTTCACGCTGCCACAGGCGATTCGCCTGGTGACAAAAAACCCGGCCAGCGCGCTCAACCTTCACGATCGCGGTGAGATTGCCGAAGGCAAACGGGCAGACCTGGTGCTGGCGCACCGCAAGGGCGAGCACGTTCATATCGACCACGTCTGGCGTCAGGGAAAAAGGGTGTTCTGATGGGAAGACTCATCTGGTTAATGGGCCCGTCCGGCTCCGGGAAGGACAGCCTGCTGTCGGCGTTACGGCAGCGGGAACATTCACAGCTGCTGGTAGCGCACCGCTACATTACCCGCGCGGCAAACGCCGGGAGTGAAAACCATATCGCCCTGAGCGAGCAGGAGTTTTTTACCCGCGCCGGGCAAAACCTGCTGGCGCTGAGCTGGCATGCCAACGGTTACTACTATGGCGTCGGCATCGAGATCGACCTCTGGCTGCACGCGGGCTTTGACGTGCTGGTCAACGGCTCGCGGGCGCATCTCCCGCAGGCTCGCGCCCGGTACGAAGCGGCGCTGCTCCCGGTCTGTTTGCAGGTTTCCCCGGACGTTCTGCGTAGCCGGCTGCAAAAGCGGGGGCGCGAAAACGCGCGCGAGATCGACCAGCGGCTGGAACGGGCGGCGCGTTACACCCCGTCGGGTTGCCATCTCCTCAATAACGACGGAAGTTTGCTACAGTCAGTCGAGACCTTTCTATCCCTTATCCGCCAGAAGGAGAAACAGCATGCCTGACTGCCAGCTTCGCCCCGCCACCGCCGACGATGCGCCGATCGTTTACGCGCTGATCTGCGAACTTAAGCAGGCCGAGTTCGATCATCAGGCGTTTCACGCCGGGTATCTGGCCAACTTGCAGGATCACAATATGCGCTACCAGCTGGCCGAGCTGGACGGGCAGATCATCGGGATGATCGGCCTGCATATGCAGTTTCACCTGCATCACGCCCGCTGGATCGGCGAGATCCAGGAACTGGTGGTGATGCCGCAGGCGCGTGGATTAAAAGTGGGCAGCCAGCTGCTGGCCTGGGCAGAGGACGTCGCACGGCAGGCAGGCGCCGAGCTGACCGAGCTTTCCACCAGCGTGAAGCGCGTGGACGCGCACCGTTTTTATGTTCGTGAAGGGTATACGCAAAGCCATTTCCGCTTCACCAAACCGCTGTAGAGGGGCGTTATGAGTCTGACGATCACGCTGACAGGAACCGGAGGGGCGCAGCTGGTGCCGGTGTTTGGCTGCGACTGCGCGGCGTGCCGACGGGCGCGTTTACAGGAAAATTATCGCCGTCGCCCCTGTAGCGCGGCGGTGAAATTCAACGATGCGGTCACCTTGCTGGACGCGGGTATTCCACACCTGATGGACGACTGGCCTGCGGGCAGCTTCCAGCAGTTTTTGCTTACCCATTATCATATGGATCACGTTCAGGGGCTTTTCCCTCTGCGCTGGGGCGTAGGCGCCACCATTCCCGTCTACGGTCCGCCAGACGAGGCAGGCTGTGACGATCTGTTCAAACATCCGGGCATCCTGGATTTCAGCCACACGGTGGAGCCATTTGTGACGTTTGAACTTCAGGGCTTGCGGGTCACGCCGCTGCCGCTCAACCATTCAAAACTCACGTTTGGCTATCTGCTGGAGTCCGCCCACAGCCGCGTGGCGTGGCTTTCTGATACCGCCGGACTGCCGGATAAAACGGTGACGTTTCTGCTAAACAATCAGCCGCAGGCGATGATTATCGACTGTAGCCATGAACCGCGCCCGGAGACGCCGCGCAACCATTGTGATTTGAATACGGTGATTGCGCTGAACGAGGTGATTGGCTGTCCGCAGGTGATCCTGACGCATATCAGCCATCAGTTTGACGTGTGGATGATGGATAACCCGCTGCCGTCCGGCATTGAAGCGGGGTATGACGGGATGGTGATGGTGCTGGATTAGGTTTTCTCCCTCTCCCGTGGGAGAGGGTTGGGGTGAGGGCAACAGGCCGCACTTAGCCGCGATCGTAATCGTCTTCCAACCTGCGCTCGTCCTCTTCTAACCGACGCCTGTCGTCGTCCAACTGACGCTGACGCTCGTCTAAACGGCGGCGTCTGTCTTCGAGCTGCCGACGACGATCGTCGTACTGTCGGCTGTCGATTTGACGGCTGCGGTCGTAACGATCGTCGTCATCGTCATTACGGCTGCTGCTGGGGTTGTAGGCATCGTTGATCGCCTGCTGAATGTTGCCAATGGCGTCATCAATCACATCGGCATGCGCCAGTTGGCTGGTTAAAGTCAGCAGACCCAATAACAGAGCGGTAGAGTAACGTTTCATAAGGCCAGACTCGCAGGTGAACTGGCCTTAAAGTAATGACTGGCTGTTAACGGGAGTAGCGGAGGAATCTCAAATTACCATCACCTTCCGCAGTGCCTGCGCCAGCTGCTGGCGGGTAAACGGCTTACGCAGTAACGGAACGTCCGGCAGCTGCGGGTTATGCGCCGGGCGCAAATCCTGCCCGCTGATCAGCAGCACCGGCAACTGCGGATAGTGGCTGCGTACATGGCCGATCACCTCCGCACCGCTCAGGCCGCCCGGCAGCATCAGGTCGCTGATAAACATGCCGATATCCGGTGATGCGTCCAGCATGTTCAGCGCCTGCTCGCCGTTTTCGGCTTCGAGCGTCAGGTAGCCAAGCTGGTGCAGTTGCTCACACAGGGTATGCCGCACGCCCGCCTCATCTTCCAGGACCAGCACAAGCAGCTCACTTTCTGTCGGGGCCGTGGTCGCCAGCGCGGCATCATTGGAGAACGCGGGCAGCGTCGAGCGCGGCAGCTGGAGCCGCACGGTGGTTCCCTGCCCCGGCGCGCTTTCGATCTCAACGCGCCCCCCGGACTGACGCACAAAGCCGTACACCATCGACAGCCCTAATCCGCTGCCGCTGCCGGTCTGTTTGGTGGTGAAGAACGGTTCAAAGACCTGCGATTTCACCTCCTGCGACATCCCACAGCCGTGGTCAATCACCTCCAGCGCGACCATATCCTGCCTGCGCCCGTCGCTGCGGGTCACACGCTGGTTCCAGGTGCGGATTTTAATCACACCGTTTTGCCCCTCCATTGCATCACGGGCGTTCATCACCAGGTTGATAATGGCGTTTTCCAGCTGGCTGACGTCAATCCATGCGGGCCAGGCCGGGGTTTGCGCTTCAATATCCAGCGTCAGCGTGGCGGGAAGGGAGTGCCGCATCAGCTCG
The DNA here is from genome assembly GCF_049238125.1 of Enterobacter cloacae complex sp. IR5402. Classification (NCBI taxonomy): domain Bacteria; kingdom Pseudomonadati; phylum Pseudomonadota; class Gammaproteobacteria; order Enterobacterales; family Enterobacteriaceae; genus Enterobacter; species Enterobacter cloacae complex sp. IR5402. The sequence continues at coordinate 82,655 of NZ_JBMKHO010000016.1, read as the reverse complement.
CTCAGGTTCTCCAGCAGCGGCTTCATCTCTACCGCATGGGGTTGCAGGGATTGCTTGCGCGAGAAGGCCAGCAGACGCTGGGTGAGCATGGCCCCGCGTTCCGCGGCTTTGAGCGCACGAGTGATGCGCGGCGCGTCCGGTGACGCTGAATCGGTCAGCTCCAGACTGCCGATAATCACCGCCAGCAGGTTATTAAAATCATGCGCCAGACCGCCCGTCAGTTGCCCGACCGCCTTCATTTTCTGGCTGTGCAGCAGCGCCTCCTCCAGCCCCTGACGTTCGATGCGGTCGACCTCCATCTGCGAGGTCTTCTCCTTAAGCAGCCGCGTGGTGTGCTCCAGCGAAGCGGTATTGCGTGCAAAAACGTTAAACGCGCGCGCCAGTTCCCCCAGCTCATCACGCCGCTGTAGTGCGGGCACCGACACATTCTGCTCTCCGTGAGCGAGACGCGACATTGCCCTTGAGATAGCCGTCAGGTTGGAGCCCAGATTGCGATAAATATACCAGCAGGCGCAGCCGGTGATGATCAGCGCCAGCACCGCGAAAACGCTGATAAACACGCTGATGGAGCGCAGCTCCTGGTGACTTTGGGCGGTACGCAGCCGGGAGGCCTGCGCCACCTGTTCAACGTACTGATTGATGTCGCGGTTTAATATCGCTACCAGCGCCTTGATGTGGAACATGTACCAGCTGATGGACAGATCGCTCTCTTCCAGCTGCTTCGACAGTGGCGCGAGCTTGCGCAGCTCATCATTAAAATCCGGGAGCACCAGGTTGACCACCGGTTGCAGGGCGCTCGCGGGTAACATCGCGGTTACTGCATCCAGCTGCTGCACCGTGGCGCGCGGTGAAGGGGTATCAATGGCGGCAACGATCAGCCTGTCCATCTCTGCAAGCTGCCGGGCGTCTGGCACATTGCTCGCGTAACGACGGTTGATATCCTGCAAATGACGCAGGTAGCTTTGGCTTTGATACAGCGCGCTGAGCAGCGCGTTACGCTCCAGATGCCGTTTTTGCCCGCGCTCCAGCATTCCCGTCACGCTCTGCTGTAACTCATTGCTCCTGCGAATAATACGCGTCACCAGCGCCGGCTCCTGCTGCGCCAGCGGCGCATCGGTAAGCTGCTCCAGCGAGTGGCGCAGCGCCATTTGCGTCTGTTTAAGCCGCTCAGCTTCGCCTTTGTACTCCAGCGCACCGACCACCTGCGACAGCCGCACCGCCGCCGTTGCCACATTGGCCGTGTCGCGCGCGAGGTTCATGCTGCCGGTCATGTCATCCAGCGTTTGCTGCTGCACCTGCTCCTGGATCTGGCTGGCATGACGAAAGCCGAGCACCGCCACGCCGCTGACCATCAGCGTTACCGCCACCACCAGCAGGTTAAATATCAGCAGGCGACCGCGGGCGCTGGTGAAGAACGGGGGGCGTGATGGCATGGGTTTGGGCTCCTCTGCGGTTTGGTGCCCTCACCCTGGCCCTCTTCCCACAGGGAGAGGGAAAAGGAAAATGTGATGGCGATTAGCTATTCATAACTATGACAAATATGAACAGCTTCTGACATTTTGCATTTACGCGCCTGTGATGAAGTGCAGATATCGACATTCACAGGAGATCCGCCATGAGCAGAACCCCGGTTTTAGAGATGCGCCACATTGCCAAAACCTTTGGCAATTTCCACGCGCTCAAGGGCGTGGATTTGACGGTTTTCCCCGGTGAGATCCACGCGCTGATGGGGGAAAACGGCGCCGGAAAGAGCACGCTGATGAAGATCCTCGCAGGCGCCTATACCGCCAGCAGCGGCGACATCCTCATCGACGGTCAGCCGTTTCACATCAAAGGGCCGAAGGATGCGCTGGCCGCAGGAATTACCCTGATTTATCAGGAGATGCAGCTTGCTCCTAACCTGACCGTGGCGGAAAACATTTTTCTCGGTAGCGAGCTGTCGCGCGGCGGGCTGGTCCAGCGCAAAGAGATGGCTGCCCAGGCCCAGGCGGTCATTGACCGTCTGGGCGCGCAGTTCAGCGCCACCGACCTGGTCATGAAGCTGACCATCGCCGAGCAACAGCAGGTGGAGATCGCCCGCGCGCTGCACCGCAACAGCCGCATTCTGGTGATGGACGAACCTACCGCCGCCCTCTCCTCACGCGAAACCCACCGTCTGTTCGAACTGATTTTGCGCCTGCGCGATGAAGGGATGGCGATTATCTACATCAGCCACCGCATGGCGGAAGTGTATGAACTCTCTGACCGCGTCAGCGTGCTACGCGACGGGCAATACGTCGGCAGCCTGACACGCGACAAGCTCAACGCCTCCGAGCTGGTGCGCATGATGGTGGGTCGTCCGTTAAGCGACCTGTTTAACAAAGAGCGCGATATTCCGCTCGGCAGCCCGCGTCTGAACGTGCATCACCTCACGGATGGCAAAAAAGTGCAGCCGTGCAGTTTGCAGGTGCGCTCCGGTGAAATCGTCGGGCTGGCAGGGCTGGTCGGCGCCGGGCGTTCTGAGCTGGCGCAGCTGATCTTCGGCGTGCGCAAAGCCACCGGCGGCATGATTGAAGTGGACGGCGAACCGGTGGTGATCCACTCCCCGCGCGCGGCCATTGAGAACGGCATCGGTTTTCTCACCGAGAACCGCAAGGAGCAGGGGCTATTTCTGGAGCTGGCGGCGCAGGAGAACATCACCATGGCGACGCTGGAGCGCGACGCCACCTTCGGCTGGCTGAACCGCAAAAAAGCGCAGTCGATTTCCGATGACGCCATCGCCCTGCTCAATATCCGCGTGCCGCATTCTCAGGTGCGCGCAGGCGGGCTCTCCGGCGGCAACCAGCAAAAACTGCTGATCTCCCGCTGGGTGGCGATAGGCCCGCGCATTCTGATTCTGGACGAACCCACGCGCGGCGTGGACGTCGGGGCAAAAAGCGAGATCTACCGCATCATGAACCAGATGGCGCGCAAAGGGGTGGCGATCCTGATGATCTCCAGCGAGCTGCCGGAAGTAGTAGGAATGAGCGACCGGGTGTACGTGATGCGGGAAGGCAGCATTGCGGGTGAACTGCACGGGCGCGACATCTCTCAGGAAAACATCATGACGCTGGCAACCGGCGTGAACGACACACATCATCAGGCGGTGTAATTATGACAACTCCAACCCATCCGCAGCAGGTGGCGAAATCCGCCTCTGCCAAAAAAATGCTGATGAGCGATCTGATGCAAACGATCGGCATTTTGCCGATTTTAATCCTGATTGTGGCTGTATTTGGCTTTATCGCTCCGAACTTTTTCACAGAAAGTAACCTGCTCAATATTACCCGGCAGGCGTCGATCAACATTGTTCTGGCGGCCGGGATGACCTTCATCATCCTGACCGGCGGGATTGACCTCTCCGTGGGCTCGATTCTGGGCACCACGGCGGTGGCGGCGATGGTGGTCTCGCTTATCCCTGAATTTGCGATGCTCTCCATTCCGGCGGCGCTAATGCTCGGTATGGTACTGGGGCTGTTCAACGGCGCGCTGGTGGCCTTCGCCGGACTTCCGCCATTTATCGTCACGCTCGGCACCTACACGGCGCTGCGCGGCGCGGCCTACCTGCTGGCGGACGGCACGACGGTCATTAACTCCAACATCAACTTCGAGTGGATCGGCAATAACTACCTCGGCCCGATCCCCTGGCTGGTTGTGATCGCCCTGGCGGTGATTGTGGTGTGCTGGTTTATTCTGCGTCGCACAACCCTCGGCGTTCACATCTATGCGGTCGGCGGCAATATGCAGGCGGCGCGCTTAACGGGCATTAAGGTCTGGCTGGTGCTGCTGTTTGTCTACGGCATGAGCGGCCTGCTCTCCGGTCTCGGCGGCGTCATGAGCGCTTCACGTCTCTACAGCGCCAATGGCAACCTCGGCACGGGGTATGAGCTGGATGCAATTGCGGCGGTGATCCTCGGCGGCACCAGCTTCGTCGGCGGGATCGGCACGATCACCGGCACGCTGGTCGGTGCCTTGATCATCGCCACCCTCAACAACGGCATGACGCTGATGGGCGTCTCCTACTTCTGGCAGCTGGTGATCAAAGGGGCGGTGATCATCATTGCGGTGCTGATCGACAAATACCGTACCCGACACCATCAAAGTGCATAACAACAATACCCTACGTGAGGAATACAGCATGAGATTGAAGCCCTTAGTGACCGCGCTCTGTGCTGGCGCGCTGCTGGCCGCAACCCCGTTTGCGCAGGCAAAAGATCTGAAATCCATCGGCGTGACGGTGGGCGACCTGGCTAACCCGTTCTTCGTGCAGATCACCAAAGGTGCCGAGCTGGAAGCGCGCAAGCTGGCGGGGGACAACGTCAAGGTGACGCTGGTCTCCAGCGGGTACGATCTGGGCCAGCAGGTGTCGCAGATTGATAACTTCATTGCGGCGAAAGTGGACATGATCATCCTCAACGCCGCGGATTCCAAAGGGATCGGCCCGGCGGTAAAACGCGCCAAAGAGGCGGGGATCGTGGTCGTGGCGGTTGACGTGGCGGCGGAAGGAGCCGATGCGACCATCACCTCCGATAACACCCAGGCGGGTGAGATGGCCTGTAAGTACATTACCGACCGCCTGAAAGGTAAAGGCAACGTGGTGATCATCAACGGGCCGCCGGTTTCTGCGGTACAAAACCGCGTGGAGGGCTGCCAGACCGAGTTCAGGCGCCACCCGGATATCAAAGTGCTCTCGGATAACCAGAACGCCAAAGGCAGCCGTGAAGGCGGGCTGGAGGTCATGACCTCCCTGCTGGCGGCTAATCCGAAGATAGACGGCGTATTCGCGATTAACGATCCTACCGCGATCGGCGCCGATCTGGCCGCGAAGCAGGCGCAGCGCAACGAGTTCTTTATCGTTGGTGTGGATGGCAGCCCGGACGGTGAAGAAGCCCTGAAGCGCGAAAACTCCCTGTTTGTGGCGACGCCAGCGCAGGATCCGCAGGTGATGGCGGCGAAGGCGGTGGAGATCGGCTATGACATTCTTCAGGGCAAACCTGCGCCGAAAGAGCCTGTGCTGATCCCGGTGACGATGATCGATAAAAAGAACGTCGGCACGTATAAGGGGTGGACGGTTAAATGATCCTTTTCCCTCTCCCACCGGGAGAGGGAACTGTTTTCAAGGAGTCCCCATGAAACGCTCCGACATCAATGAAATCCTCGGCCATACGCGGCAGTTCTTCTCCATGCACGACGTGCATCTCCCGCCTTTTGCCAGCTTTCCGCCGACAAAATGGCAGCAGCTTGACCAGGCCGCATGGCAGGAGGTGTTTGACCTCAGGCTCGGCTGGGACGTGACGGCATTTGGTGGCAACAACTTCGCTGCACAGGGGTTAACGCTGTTCACCCTGCGCAACGGCTCCCCCAACGGCGTGCCCTATGAAAAGTGCTATGCCGAAAAAATCATGCACGTCCGCGACGGCCAGGTGACGCCGATGCATTTTCACTGGCGCAAGCGGGAGGACATCATTAACCGCGGCGGCGGGAATCTGATTATTGAGTTATGGAATGCGGGCGCGCATGAAGAGACCGAAAACACCGACGTGACCGTTACCGTCGACGGCTGTCGGCAGACGCACACGCCCGGCAGCCAGCTGCGCCTCACACCAGGGGAGAGCATCTGCCTGACGCCCGGCCTGTACCACAGTTTATGGGGTGAACGCGGCTTTGGCGACGTGCTGGTGGGCGAAGTGTCGTCGGTCAATGACGATGAACACGACAACCACTTTTTACAGCCCATTGACCGCTACAACACCATTGAAGAAGACGAACCGGCGGTGCTGGTGCTGTGCAACGAGTACAACCTGTTTCGGATATAAGGAGTGAATGATGCCATTGATTTCTCTTGCCGATGGTCTGGCCCACGCCAGGGAACACCGCTACGCCCTGGGCGCGTTCAACGTGCTCGACTCCCACTTCCTGCGCGCGCTGTTTGCCGCCGCGAAACAGGAACGCTCGCCGTTCATCATCAACATCGCCGAAGTGCATTTTAAGTACGTGTCTCTGGAGTCGCTTGTCGAAGCAGTGAAGTTCGAAGCCGCCCGTCACGATATTCCCGTGGTGCTTAACCTCGACCACGGGCTGCATTTTGAGGCCGTCGTGCGCGCCCTGCGCTTAGGGTTCAGCTCGGTGATGTTCGACGGCTCGACGCTGAGCTATGAGGAAAATATCCGCCAGACGCGGGAAGTGGTGAAGATGTGCCATGCGGTGGGCGTCTCGGTAGAGGCGGAGCTGGGCGCGGTCGGGGGTGATGAAGGGGGTGCGCTTTACGGGCATGCGGATGAAGCCTTCTTCACCGATCCGCAGCTGGCGCGCGAGTTTGTCGATTTAACCGGTATCGACGCGCTGGCGGTCGCCATTGGCAACGCGCACGGCAAATACAAGGGCGAGCCGAAGCTTGATTTCCCGCGTCTGGACGCCATTCGACAGCAGACGGGCCTGCCGCTGGTTTTACACGGCGGCTCTGGCATAAGCGATACTGATTTCCGCCGCGCCATCGAGCTGGGCATTCATAAAATCAACTTTTATACCGGCATGTCGCAGGCCGCGCTCGCCGCCGTTGAGCAGCGCATGGCAAACCGCCAGCCGCTGTACGATGAATTTGCAGAGCTGCTGCTGGGCATTGAAGAGGCCATTACCGATACGGTTGCGGAACAGATGCGCATCTTCGGCAGCGCGGGGCAGGCATAATGGAACGCAAAGGGATTATCGCCGCAGGCAACATGCTGGTGGATCACGTCCACCAGATCGTACAGTGGCCGGAGCGCGGCTGGCTGGCGGAAATCACCCACAGTGAGCGCTCAACCGGCGGTGCGCCGCTCAACGTTCTGCTGACGCTGGCGAAAATGCACGTCGGCCTGCCGTTACAGGCGGTGGGGCTGATTGGGGAAGACAGCGACGGAGACTATATTCTGGCGATGCTCGACCAGTATCACGTCAATCGCCAGCGCGTGCAGCGTACAACGTTCGCCCCAACGTCGATGTCGCAGGTGATGACCGACCCCAGCGGACAGCGCACTTTTTTCCACTCGCCGGGCGCCAACCGCCTGTTGGATCTTCCCGCCTTCGATCGTTTAGACGGATCGCTGAAGATCTTCCATCTCGGCTACCTGCTGCTGCTCGACAGCCTGGACATGCCGGACGAGGAATTTGGCACCCGCAGCGCGCGGTTACTGGCACAGATGCGCGATCAGGGGTATGAAACCTCGCTCGATCTGGTGTCCCGCAAGGGCGATCCGCGCTATCAGCCGCTGGTGCTCCCTGCCCTGCGCCATCTTGATTATCTGGTGATTAACGAGCTGGAAGCCGGTGAGTTTAGCGGGCTTGAGATCCGTGACGGCCATGATGCGCTGAACATGGCCCATATCGCCGACGCTGCCACACAACTGCTGGCGGCAGGCGTGCGACAGCGGGTGGTGATCCACTGTCCGGAAGGGGCATGGGGTGAAGCGCCGGGTGAAAAAGGGCAATGGGTTCCGTCGTGGAAGCTGACGCAGGACGAGATTATCGGCAGCGTCGGCGCGGGCGACGCGTTTTGCGCGGGCTTTTTATACGGCTGCCATGAATCCCTGCCGCTGACGGAGAGTATTTATCTGGCGCACGCCTGCGCGCGGGCCAGCCTGCTGGCGGCTAATGCAATTGACGGCGCGAAAACGCTGGCCGAGCTTCAGGCGTTTATTCAGGAGAACGGTCAGGCGGCTTTCTCATGATGGGAAACGTCCGTGGCAAAAACATAGCCCAGACCGCGAATGGTTTTGATCAGCAGAGGCTGGTGCGGATTGACCTCAATTTTTCGCCGTAGCCGCATGATCAACACGTCGATAGTGCGGTCAAAGACCTCGGCGCTTTCGCTGTGGGTCAGCTTCAGCAGCTGTTCACGACTCAGTACCCGGCGGGCGTTTTGCGTTAATGCCAGCAGCAGGCCATATTCGCCTTGTGTTAACGGCACGGTATTACGCTGCGGATCGCTCAGCTCGCAGCGGGTGGTGTCCAGCGTCCAGCCGTTAAAGGCAATACCTTCAACGCGCGGCGCGGCAGGCTCCGCGTCCAGCGCGCCGGTACGCCGCAGCACCGCCTTAACGCGGGCGACCACCACGCGCGGATTGAACGGTTTTCCGATGTAATCATCAGCGCCCATTTCCAGCCCGACGACCACATCTGATTCACTTCCCAGCCCCGTCAGCATTACCACCGGTAGCGATGGTCGCTGCTTTTGCAGTTGCAGTAAAACCTGTAATCCGTTGATATCCGGCAGCATCATGTCCAGCAGAACCAGCGCAATGCCGGAGTCCTGCTGGACACGGTTCACCGCGTCCTGCCCAGAGTGACACGTCAGTACGGTAAAGACGTGCTCGCTGAGCACATCCTGTAGCAGTTCGCAGACTGCGACATCATCGTCAACCACCAGAATCGCCGGTTTCATCGCATGCTTCCGTCAGGGAATTATGTTAAGTCTGAACCATTCTGCCGCCGGCTCCAGCCGAATTGTTTTTTACGTGACGGAAATTCAATCCATGTCACATCCCCTGCCCTTTCGACACGTCAATTTTGACGATTGGCTGTTTTTCGTCAGGGTTTTGCCACGCAAAGGGTCGTAAAGTCAGGAAATACCCATAATAAAAACATGGCATAGAAGCTGCATATTGGGCAGGTAAGAACTGTTTAACTGGAGCAAAGTGATGAAAAAAGTCGTCACGGTTTGCCCTTATTGTGCCTCAGGTTGCAAGATCCACCTGGTGGTCAATAACGGCAAAATCGTCCGGGCGGAAGCGGCGCAGGGTAAAACCAATCAGGGCACGCTGTGCCTGAAAGGATATTACGGCTGGGATTTTATTAACGATACCCAAATCCTCACCCCGCGCCTGAAAACCCCTATGATCCGCCGCGAGCGCGGCGGCAAGCTGGAAGCCGTCTCCTGGAATGAAGCGCTGGATTACGTCGCCACGGGCCTCAGCGCCATCAAGGCCAAGTATGGCCCGGATGCGATTCAGACCACCGGCTCCTCACGCGGAACCGGGAATGAAACCAACTATGTGATGCAAAAATTCGCGCGCGCCGTTATTGGTACCAATAACGTCGACTGCTGCGCTCGCGTCTGACACGGCCCATCGGTTGCAGGTCTGCACCAGTCGGTCGGTAACGGCGCAATGAGTAATGCCATCAACGAGATAGATAATACCGATCTCGTCTTCATCTTTGGTTATAACCCGGCGGATTCTCACCCTATCGTCGCGAACCACGTTATTCGCGCTAAACAGAATGGGGCGAAAATCATCGTCTGCGATCCGCGCAAAATTGAAACCGCGCGCATTGCGGATATGCACATTGCATTGAAAAACGGTTCAAACATCGCGCTGTTGAACGCAATGGGGCACGTCATTATTGAGGAGAACCTGTACGACCAGGCGTTTGTCGCGACCCGTACAGAAGGCTTTGAAGAGTATAAGAAAATAGTCGAGGGCTATACGCCTGAATCCGTCGAAGCGATAACCGGCGTCAGCGCGCAGGAGATTCGTCAGGCGGCCAGAATGTATGCCGGGGCAAAAACCGCCGCCATTCTCTGGGGCATGGGCGTGACCCAGTTCTACCAGGGCGTGGAAACCGTGCGCTCGCTCACCAGCCTCGCCATGCTGACCGGCAATCTGGGTAAAGCGCATGTGGGCGTGAACCCGGTGCGTGGTCAGAATAACGTGCAGGGTGCGTGTGATATGGGCGCGCTGCCGGACACCTATCCGGGCTACCAGTACGTCAAATTCCCGGAAAACCGCGAGAAGTTTGCGAAGGCCTGGGGCGTGGAGAGCCTGCCGGCACACACCGGGTATCGCATCAGCGAGCTGCCGCACCGCGCGGCGCACGGTGAAGTGCGTGCGGCCTACATCATGGGTGAAGATCCGCTCCAGACCGACGCCGAACTGTCCGCAGTGCGCAAAGGCTTTGAGGATCTGGAGCTGGTGATTGTTCAGGATATCTTTATGACCAAAACCGCGGCAGCGGCGGATGTGATTTTGCCGTCGACCTCCTGGGGCGAGCATGAAGGTGTCTATACGGCGGCAGACCGCGGCTTCCAGCGCTTCTTCAAGGCCGTCGAGCCGAAATGGGATCTGAAAACGGACTGGCAGATCATCAGCGAAATCGCCACCCGCATGGGCTACCCGATGCACTACAACAACACCCAGGAGATCTGGGACGAGTTGCGGCATCTGTGCCCGGACTTTTATGGGGCAACCTATGAAAAAATGGGTGAGCTGGGCTACATCCAGTGGCCGTGCCGGGATGAGTCAGAATCCGATCAGGGGACGTCATACCTCTTTAAAGAGAAGTTCGACACCCCGAACGGGCTGGCGCAGTTCTTCACCTGCGACTGGGTCGCGCCGATCGATAAGCTCACCGACGAGTATCCGATGGTGCTCTCCACCGTGCGTGAAGTGGGCCACTACTCCTGCCGTTCCATGACCGGCAACTGCGCCGCGCTGGCGGCGCTGGCGGATGAACCGGGTTACGCGCAGATCAACACCGCCGATGCCGAACGGCTCGGTATTGAAGATGAAGCGCTGGTGTGGGTGAATTCGCGTAAAGGCCGCATCATTACCCGCGCGCAGGTCAGCGACCGTCCGAACAAAGGGGCAGTCTATATGACCTACCAGTGGTGGATTGGCGCCTGCAACGAGCTGGTGACCGAGAACTTAAGCCCGATAACCAAAACGCCGGAGTATAAATACTGCGCCGTAAACGTGGAGCCCATTGCGGATCAACACGCTGCGGAACAGTATGTGATCGACGAATATAACAAGCTGAAAGCCCGACTGCGCGAAAGCGCAATGGGTTGAAGCCGTTAATTTATCGTTGAATAAAGGGAGTGATATATTCACTCCCTTTTTATTTCCGATTAATTCATAAGAAATAGAAATTATTATTCTGGAAAGCGGCTCGCAGAAATAATGTAATTTACGCAGAATAGAATTACATCTTTGCATTTTAATTCAGAGGGATAAGATGTGCGGCGGGTGCTTAAGACTTTCTGTCTTGAGCATTGTTGAGGGACAGAAAGTAGAAAGCCCCGGGAAATTTTCATTTACCCGAGGCTACTCCCTCAACTCCAACAAGTTGAGAGTAGCCTCTTATTCTTTTTTTGACAAGGAGTAAAAGGCATGACGCCATTAAAAACTGCGTTAGGCATCGTCTTTATTGTTTGCCTGACGATAGTGATCTTTACCTTTATTACTCGCGGCAGGCTCTGCGAGTTTTCAATAAAGAGTGAACATCAGGAGGTGGCGGCGAAATTAGCCTGTAACGCAGGCTAACCTCTTCGGGCGGAACGCGTGTTCCGCCCGGCTTGTGGGATGCTGAGGTCTTAACGCACCCGTTTTTTTCTTCTGTCGCCGCGATTATACTGCGCGGCGTGTACCCAGATGATAAGAATCCATGAAAATCCTTTTTCTGATGTTGTTATTTTTAACCGCGTTTGCCCATGCCGATGAGATAGGCAGCCAGTATAAAAAGCAGGCTGAAGCGGGCGATGCGCGCGCGCAGTATTATCTCGCCGATACCTGGTTCAGTTCCGGCGACAGCGCGCAGGCGGCGCTGTGGGCGGAAAAAGCGGCAAAAGGCGGTGATGTCGACGCCATGGCGCTGCTGTCGCAAATCCACTTTTCGCAGGGTGACTATGCGCAGGCTAAAGCCCTGGCCCAACAGGCAAACATTGCGGGCAGCAAACGCGGCGCGATCATGCTGGCGCGTGTGCTGGTGAACACGCAGGCGGGCAAAACCGACTACCCGCAGGCCATCGCACTGCTGCAATCGGCGACCGAAGACATCGATAGCGACTCGGCGGTAGACGCGCAACAGCTGCTGGGGCTGATCTATGCCAACGGCGTTGAAGTTCCTCAGGATGACGTGCAGGCCGCATCGTGGTTCAAGCGGAGTTCGGCTCTGTCCCGGACGGGCTATGCGGAGTACTGGGCAGGAATGCTGTTCAGGCAGGGTGAGAAAGGCTTTATCACACCGAATAAGCAGAAAGCGCTTTACTGGTTAAACCTGAGCTGTACCGAAGGGTTTGATACCGGGTGTGAAGAGTTTGATGCATTGAGCGGGGAGTAAATTGTTGCCCGGTGGCGCTGCGCTTACCGGGCCTACGGCTTATGTAGGCCCGGTAAGACGAAGCCGCCACCCGGCTTTTTACATCACTGGTCAGCCGTTTTATCAAAACGACCCAGTACCTCGCGTTCATACGCCAGCGCTTTTTTACGGTCGAACTTGTGTTCCCACTTAGCGATTACCAGTACCGCCAGGGCATTACCCACCACGTTCAGCGCGGTACGCGCCATGTCGAGGATACGGTCCACACCGGCAATAAACGCCAGGCCTTCCAGCGGAATACCGACGCTGCCCAGCGTCGCCAGCAGCACCACGAAGGAGACGCCCGGCACGCCTGCGATCCCTTTTGAAGTCACCATCAGCGTCAGAACCAGCACGATTTCCTGCCACAGCGACAGGTCAATGCCGTACAGCTGCGCGATAAAGATCGCTGCAATACTCTGATACAGCGTTGAACCATCCAGATTGAAGGAGTAACCGGTCGGTACAACGAAGCTGGTAATGGACGCCGGCGCACCGTAGGCCTCCATCTTCTCAATGATACGCGGCAGTACGCTCTCGGAGCTTGCCGTGGAGTACGCCAGAATCAGCTCATCCTTCAGGATGCGGATCAGGATCCAGATGCTGAGCCCGCACAGGCGCGCCACAATGCCCAGCACCACCAGCGCGAAGAACAGAATCGCGAAGTGCACCAGAATCACCAGCTTCGCCAGCGGCCACAGGGAGGCAAAGCCGAAGTTCGCTACGGTCACCGCAATCAGCGCGAACACCCCGACCGGCGCATAACGCATCACCATGTGGGTGACTTTGAACATGGTTTCGGAGATAGAGCGGAACACGGTCACCAGCGGTTCACGGTGCGTCGCGGGCAGGGAAGAAAGCCCCAGGCCAAAGAGTACCGAGAAGAAGATGATCGGCAGCATCTCGCCCTTCGCCATGGACGCGATAATGTTGGTCGGTACCAGCGAGAGAATAGTCCCCATCAACCCATGCGAATGGCTCTGCACATCGGCGGTTGTGCTTTGGTATTTCGAAATATCCACCGTCGCCAGCTGCGACATATCGATCCCGGCACCAGGCTGGAACACGTTCGCCAGGGTGATGCCAAGAACGATGGCAACCGTGGTGATCACTTCGAAATAGAGAATGGTTTTAACGCCGATGCGGCCTAACTGTTTCGCATCACCAACACCCGCGATACCGACCACCAGCGTCGAGATCACAATCGGCACAACAATCATCTTGATCAGATGAATAAAGATATCGCCCGCAGGGGAGAGAAGGTTCGCAATCAGCCACTCGCGACTGTCGCTATGATAATGGAGGTAACTGCCCAGCAAGATGCCCAGCACAAGGGCCAGCAGGATCTGCCAGGCCAGGCTGACTTTCAAATTTTTCATAGAAACTGACTTCCTCAATGAAATCTCCGCACCATCAAAACTGCATGATTATGGAGACATACTGAAAGGGTATGAATTGTGTTGCGTTGGTTTATGGGATTTTTTAACGCGCCGTATGAGTATCATTTGCACGGCATGCTGCGCAAGCCTTAAAGAACAAGGCATTTCACTGCAAAAAGTGTCATTGACGGTAATTTATAGCAATTCGCATAAATAACCGTTTGTTATACAAAATATTTTCGCTTCAAAAAAGTGAATAATTCTTTAGATGAATTATTTCCCTTCAAAGTTTCATTCGCTCAATTTTCATACTCTTCAGACATTGCGTGATCTGTCGCCCAAATACTAAACAAAGCTTGTAAAGCCCCTACTATTAACGTTTTTGCGACATATTATTAACATCTTACAAGGAGAAAAAAAGCCATGAGCCAAATACACAAACACGACATTCCCGCAAACATTGCGGACCGTTGCCTGATAAGTCCGGAGCAGTACCAGGAGAAATACCAGCAGTCCGTTTCCAGCCCTGACGCGTTCTGGGGTGAGCAGGGTCACATCCTCGACTGGATCAAACCTTATCAGAAGGTAAAGAACACCTCTTTCGCGCCGGGCAACGTCTCCATTAAATGGTATGAAGACGGCACGCTGAACCTGGCGGCGAACTGCCTGGACCGCCATCTTGCCGAACGCGGCAACGAAACGGCCATCATCTGGGAAGGCGACGATGCCTCTCAGAGTAAACACATCTCGTATAAAGAACTGCATCGCGACGTGTGCCGCTTTGCCAACGTGCTGCTGGCCCAGGGCATTAAAAAAGGCGATGTAGTGGCGATCTATATGCCAATGGTGCCGGAAGCGGCGGTGGCTATGCTGGCCTGCGCGCGCATCGGCGCGATCCACTCCGTTATCTTCGGCGGCTTCTCGCCGGAGGCGGTTGCCGGGCGTATTGTCGACTCGAATTCGAAGCTGGTGATCACCGCTGACGAGGGCGTGCGCGCCGGGCGCGGTATTCCGCTGAAGAAAAACGTTGATGAAGCGCTGAAAAACCCGAACGTGAAATCCATCAGTAACGTCATTGTCTTCAAACGCACGGGCGGCAAAATCGACTGGCACGAGGGGCGTGACCTGTGGTGGAGCGATCTGATTGAAAAAGCGAGCGACCAGCATCAGCCGGAAGAGATGAACGCGGAAGATCCGCTGTTTATTCTTTATACCTCCGGCTCCACCGGTAAGCCGAAAGGCGTGCTGCATACCACCGGCGGCTATCTGGTTTACGCGGCCACCACCTTTAAATACGTTTTCGACTACCATCCGGGCGACATCTACTGGTGTACCGCCGACGTGGGCTGGGTCACCGGCCACAGCTACCTGCTGTACGGCCCGCTGGCCTGCGGCGCAACGACGCTGATGTTTGAAGGCGTACCGAACTGGCCAACGCCGGCGCGTATGTGCCAGGTGGTTGATAAGCATCAGGTCAACATTCTCTACACCGCGCCAACGGCGATCCGCGCATTAATGGCGGAAGGCGATAAAGCCATCGAAGGCACGGACCGCTCTTCCCTGCGCATCCTCGGCTCCGTGGGCGAGCCGATCAACCCGGAAGCCTGGGAGTGGTACTGGAAGAAGATCGGCAACGAGAAGTGCCCGGTGATGGACACCTGGTGGCAGACCGAAACCGGCGGCTTTATGATCACCCCGATGCCGGGCGCCACGCAGCTGAAAGCCGGTTCGGCCACCCGTCCGTTCTTCGGCGTACAGCCTGCGCTGGTGGATAACGAAGGCAATCCGCAGGAAGGCGCCACCGAGGGCAATCTGGTGATCGTCGATTCCTGGCCTGGCCAGGCGCGTACCCTGTTCGGCGACCACGAGCGCTTCGAGCAGACCTACTTCTCGACCTTCAAAAACATGTACTTCAGCGGCGACGGCGCGCGCCGGGATGAAGACGGTTATTACTGGATCACCGGACGCGTGGACGACGTGCTGAACGTCTCTGGCCACCGTCTGGGCACGGCGGAGATTGAGTCTGCGCTGGTGTCGCATCCGAAGATTGCCGAAGCGGCGGTTGTCGGCATTCCGCACAACATCAAAGGCCAGGCGATCTACGCCTACGTCACCCTGAACCACGGCGAAGAGCCGTCGCCAGAGCTGTATACCGAGGTGCGCAACTGGGTGCGTAAAGAGATCGGCCCGCTTGCCACGCCGGACGTGCTGCACTGGACCGACTCGCTGCCGAAAACCCGTTCCGGCAAGATTATGCGCCGTATCCTGCGCAAAATCGCGGCAGGCGACACCAGCAACCTCGGTGATACCTCAACGCTCGCGGATCCTGGCGTGGTGGACAAACTGCTCGAAGAGAAGCAGGCCATCGCAATGCCTTCATAATTTTTTTCTCCCTCTCCCCTCACCCTAACCCTCTCCCCATAGGGGAGAGGGGATAAAACAAACCAACCTTACTTCTGGAGATTTCTGTGATGAATAACGATATTTGTCAGCAGATAGAGAATAGTGCGCACTACAGGGAGCTGGTCGAAAAACGGCAACGGTTTGCCTTCTTGCTTTCCATCATCATGCTAATTATCTACGTCGGCTTTATTCTGCTGATCGCCTTTGCGCCGCACTGGCTGGGCACCCCGCTGCATGAGGGTACCAGCGTCACGCG
Source organism: Enterobacter cloacae complex sp. IR5402 (assembly GCF_049238125.1). Taxonomy (NCBI): domain Bacteria; kingdom Pseudomonadati; phylum Pseudomonadota; class Gammaproteobacteria; order Enterobacterales; family Enterobacteriaceae; genus Enterobacter; species Enterobacter cloacae complex sp. IR5402. The sequence goes on along the minus strand of NZ_JBMKHO010000016.1, from coordinate 66,488 downwards.
CGGTATTCCGATTGGGATTGGCGTTATCATCATTTCGTTTGTGCTCACGGGTGTGTACGTCTGGCGTGCGAACGGTGAATTCGATCGTCTTAACAGAGAAGTTCTGCGCGAGGTAAAAGCATCATGAAGAGAATTCTGACGGCGCTCGCCGCCACACTTCCCTTTGCTGCCCATGCAGCAGATGCCATTACCGGCGAGGTCCAGCGCCAGCCAACCAACTGGCAGGCGATTATCATGTTCCTGATTTTCGTGGTGCTGACGCTGTATATCACCTACTGGGCGTCGAAACGCGTGCGCTCCCGTAACGATTACTACACCGCGGGCGGCAACATCACCGGCTTCCAGAACGGTCTGGCGATTGCGGGAGACTTTATGTCTGCCGCCTCGTTCCTTGGGATCTCCGCGCTGGTGTATACCTCAGGGTATGACGGCCTGATCTACTCCCTCGGCTTCCTTGTCGGCTGGCCGATCATTCTGTTCCTGATTGCCGAGCGCCTGCGTAACCTGGGGCGCTATACCTTTGCTGACGTCGCCTCCTATCGCCTAAAGCAGGGGCCGATTCGTACCCTCTCCGCCTGCGGTTCGCTGGTGGTGGTGGCGCTGTACCTGATTGCGCAGATGGTGGGTGCGGGTAAGCTGATCGAGCTGCTGTTCGGCCTGAACTACCACATCGCGGTGGTGCTGGTGGGCGTGCTGATGGTGATGTATGTCCTGTTCGGCGGCATGCTGGCCACCACCTGGGTACAGATCATCAAAGCGGTACTGCTGCTGTTCGGCGCCAGCTTTATGGCCTTTATGGTGATGAAGCACGTTGGGTTCAGCTTCAATAATCTGTTTACCGAAGCCATGTCAGTGCATCCGAAAGGGGAAGCGATCATGAGCCCGGGTGGGCTGGTGAAAGATCCGATATCCGCGCTCTCGCTCGGTCTCGGCCTGATGTTCGGTACCGCAGGTCTGCCGCATATCCTGATGCGCTTCTTCACGGTGTCAGATGCGCGTGAAGCGCGTAAGAGCGTGTTCTACGCCACCGGGTTTATGGGTTACTTCTATATCCTGACCTTTATTATCGGCTTTGGCGCGATCATGCTTGTGGGGGCGAACCCGGCGTTTAAAGACGCGGCGGGCGCGCTTATCGGCGGTAACAACATGGCGGCGGTGCATCTGGCCGACGCGGTGGGCGGCAACCTGTTCCTTGGCTTTATCTCTGCCGTGGCCTTCGCCACCATCCTCGCGGTGGTTGCAGGGCTGACGCTGGCCGGCGCGTCGGCGGTCTCGCATGACCTCTACGCCAACGTTTTCCGTAAAGGCGCGAGCGAGCGCGATGAGCTAAAAGTCTCCAAAATCACCGTGCTGGTGCTGGGCGTCGTCGCCATCCTGCTGGGGATTTTGTTCGAGAAGCAGAACATCGCCTTTATGGTCGGGCTGGCCTTCTCGATTGCGGCAAGCTGTAACTTCCCGATCATTCTGCTCTCAATGTACTGGTCAAAACTGACCACCCGTGGGGCGATGATTGGCGGCTGGCTGGGGCTGCTGACGGCGGTGATCCTGATGATTCTGGGCCCAACGATTTGGGTGCAGATCCTCGGTCACGAAAGCGCTATCTTCCCGTATGAATACCCGGCGCTGTTCTCCATTGCCGTGGCGTTTGTCGGTATCTGGGTCTTCTCGGCTACCGACAATTCGCCGGAAGGTAACCTGGAGCGCGAGAAATTCCGCGCCCAGTTTATTCGTTCACAAACCGGTCTTGGCGTTGAGCAGGGCCGCGCGCACTAAACCTTTCTCCCCGGCCATTCTGGCCGGGGAGCTTAAAACATCACCCACGCCACCAGCGGTGCGATCAGCACCATCGTGACGCCCGAAAGCATCATCACCAGGCTCGCGACAACGCCCTCCTGCTGTCCCAGCTCATAGGAACGTGCCGTGCCCGCGCCGTGCGACGCCGCGCCAAATCCCGCGCCTTTGGCCATTCCTTCCCGAATAGAAAGCCGCAGAAACAGCATATCGCCCACCGCCATCCCAAAGACGCCCGTCACCACCACAAACAGCGCCACCAGATCCGGCTGGCCACCGAGCGGTTTGGCGGCTGCCAGCGCAAACGGCGTGGTCACCGAACGCACCGCCAGGCTGCGCTGGATTTCATCCGACAGGGTAAACAGGCGCGCCAGCCAGACCGAGCTGCACACCGCCACCACCGTCGCGGTGACGACGCCCGCGCTGAGCGACATCCAGTGGCGTCTGATAATAGCGAGGTTGTCATAAACGGGTACGGCGAAGGCGATGGTCGCCGGGCCGAGCAGCCACAGCAGCCAGTGGGATTCGCCAATGTAGTTCTGCCAGGAGATATGGCCGAAGACCAGCATCAGCACCAGCAGGATCGGCGTAAAGACCAACGGCATCAGCGGCAGCGCGCGAAAGCGGCGATACAGGCGCTTGTTGGCAAAGTAGATGACAACTGTCGCAATCAGGCACAGCAGGCTTATCTGAAAGTTAGTCATGCTTCTGCCTGCTGATTTCAAAGCGATACACCTTATCCACCACCCAGGCGGTGGCGCCCAGCACCATCAGCGTGCTCAGGGCGATAACCGCAAAGATGCGCCAGCCGTCGACCATCAGCAGTTGTGCATAATTCACCACCGCCACCACGGCCGGCACAAAGAACAATAGCATCTCCGCCAGCAGCCAGCGCGCCCCGGCGCGCACCCAGTTAAGGGGCAACGCGCGACAGAGGATCAGCGTCAGCATCAGCACCATCCCCACCAGGTTGGCGGGTAAAGGCAGATGCAGCCAGTCGACAAGATATTCCGCGAAAACAAACAGTCCCGCGTAGAGCAGTACCTGAACCGGTACCTGAAGTCGTTGCACAACGGCAGGCGTAACACGGCTTAACGCCACGGCCATGGGGGTTTTCCTCAGAAATGAGACGAGGCGCCAGTATAGTGAGCGTACGGTATCGACTGAAATGAATTAAAATCATCGAAGGTATAGTTTCGAGGAATAATCATGGACATAAGAACGCTGCGCTATTTTGTCGAGGTGGTTCGCCAGCAAAGTTTTACTCGCGCAGCGGAGAAGTTATTCGTAACCCAGCCGACCATCAGCAAGATGCTGAAAAACCTCGAAGATGAGCTGAACTGTACGCTGCTGATCCGCGACGGGCGCAAGCTACTGCTGACCGATACCGGTCGCGTAGTGTTCGAGCGCGGGCTGGCCATTCTGGCAGAGTTCCGCCAGCTGGAGGCCGAGCTTGGGGACATCAACCACCTGACAAAAGGGCTGCTGCGGCTCGGTATTCCGCCGATGGTCGGCATGATGATGGCCGGGCCGATAAGCTTGTTTCGCCAGCGCTACCCCGGCGTTGAGCTAAAAATTTCTGAATTTGGCGGCCTGACCGTGCAGCAGGCGGTGATGAACGGTGAACTGGACGTGGCCATGACGGCCCTTCCCGTAGAGGAGGAAAGCGGCCTGGCGACGCTGCCGCTGTTCAGCCACCCGCTGTGCGTGCTGGTGCCGCGCTCCGGCGACTGGCTGAAGATAGACGCAGTAAAACCCGAGCTGCTCGGCGAACACCCGCTGCTGATTTACAACGAAGATTTTGCCTTAAGCCGCCAGCTGATGGCACTGTTTAACCAGCACAACGTAAAGCCGCGCATTGCGGTGCGCAGCGGCCAGTGGGATTTTCTGGCGGCGATGGTACAGGCGGGCGTGGGGATTGCCATTCTGCCGCAGCCGATCTGCGAGCGGCTGGATAAAAACACGCTGCGCTGGATCCCGCTGGAGAGCGACCTGCACTGGCAGCTGGGGATGATCTGGCGTGAAGGGGTCTATCTGTCGCACAGCGCGCAGGCGTGGTTGCAATGCTGTGAGGGGTTTTGGGTGCCCTGACCCCTCACCCCAACCCCTCTCCCCATAGGGCGAGGGCTAGGGTGAGGGGGCAAAGCGCGCTACTGATTCTCTATCAACAACGCTTCCAGCAGGTCCAGATCGTGCAGCAGCTTTTGCAGCGTCTCGTTACTGATCTGCCGCGTCGCGCGCAGGTGATACAGCTCGGCACGCTCGGAGCGCAGCGCCGCCAGGCGGAAACGGCGTTCGAGGTTCTCTTCCTGCAACGAACTTTCCACGTCGTTACGTCCGTCAGCACGGCGACGCAAATTACCAATCACGCGTGAACTGACTTCCTTCAGCAGCTGGTTATCAATGTTCTCTTCGGCATCGGCGGCCAGACGCTCCTCCATCTTCTCGATGGCGACAATCGCCACTTCCGCCGTCGCCGCACGGGCAATCCGCTCTTCTTTGTGCTGTTGCGAGGAGTCCCCTGCGTCAATATGTTGCAGCAGAATCGGCAGCATAATCACGCCGACAAACAGGGAGAAGAGGATCACGCCCGCCGCCAGGAACACCAGCTCGTAGCGCGCCGGGAAGACGTCACCCGTCGGCAGCAGCAGAGGAATGGAGAGGACACCAGCAAGGGTGATCGCCCCGCGAACGCCCGCGAATGAGGCAATCAGCAGCTCGCGCGTAGTCCACGAGCCAAACTCCATCGGCTTTTTGGTCAGGAAGCGAACGCTGAATTTCTTCATCGTCCACAGCCAGCCGAAACGCACCAGCATCAGTGCAAGGTAGATGAGCACGATATCGGTAAACAGCATCCAGACTTCAACGTTTGGATCCGCTTCGGCCGCAATCAGCGAGGATTCCATAATGTCCGGCAGTTGCAGGCCCAACAGCAGGAACACCATGCCGTTAAAGACAAACTCGAGCATCGCCCAGGTACTGTTTGCACGCAGGCGCATCGCCAGCGGTGCGCGGCGCATCACGCCGGAGCGGGTGATGGTCATCCCCGCAGCTACCGCCGCCAGAATGCCCGACACGCCGATATGTTCGGCAATCAGGTAAGAGGCGAACGGCAGCAGGAACAGCAGGACGATCTGCGTCGCCGGTTCATCACCACCCCAGCGGCTAAGGAAGCGCAGCGAGCGTCCGTACAGCCAGCTCACTACGAAGCCCGCGAGGATACCGCCAATCGCCACCTTGAAGAATTCCAGGGTCGCGCCGCCTACGGTAAAGACCATGGTGCCCATGGCAACCGCCACGGCAAACTTCAGGGCGACCAGGCCAGAGGCGTCGTTCATCAGCGCCTCGCCCTGCAAAATGCCCATGATTTTCTTTGGAATGCGCCCTTCACCCACAATGCCGGACAGCGCCACGGCGTCGGTAGGCGACAGCACGGCAGCCAGCGCAAAGGCGGGGATGAGCGGGATCCCTGGTACGGCCCAGTAGATCAGGAAACCAATCCCGACCACGGTGACGACCACCAGCGCCAGCGCCAGGCCGAAGATCTCTCGCCCGTGCTCCAGAAATTCGCGCGTCGGCGTTTTCCAGCCATCGGCAAACAGCAGCGGCGGGATAAACAGCACGAGAAACAGTTCCGGATCGAACTCCACGTGCAGACCGAACGTCGGCCACGCCAGCAGCGCGCCGATAGCTATTTGCATTAAGGGCAGGGGGACCTGGAAGGGCAGTACGCGTGTAACCACCCCGGATAATGAGACCACAAGGGTCATGATGAGTATTGTGAAGAAAATTTCCATGCGTTCCCTGTTTGCTGTGTTTCTTATAAGCCAAACCTGAGGCGTCGTGCCTCTTATTCTATCCTCTCCAGAGTAACGTAAAAGGCAACAGGATGAGTCCTGAAAATAAAAACGGGCGGCCTTAGCCACCCGTTTTCGCATAAAAAGTCAATTCAGATGGCCCAGCCGCCCGCGTAGAACGCCACCAGCGCAACGGCGATGACCACGGTCCCAATGTTCAGCTTGCGCCACTCACCGGAGACCAGACGCCCAATCACCAGCGAGGCGAAGCCGATCATAATGCCGGTCACGATGTTACAGGTCAGCACGATGAATACCGCAGTGATCAGGCCGGACATGGCATCAACAAAATCCGCGAAGTCGATTTTCGCCACGTTGCTCAGCATCAGCAGGCCAACGTACATCAGCGCAGGTGCGGTCGCGTAAGCTGGCACCAGATAAGAGAGCGGAGAGAGGAACAGGATCAGCAGGAACAGCACGCCAACGGTGATGGCCGTCAGGCCGGTTTTGCCGCCTGCCGCCGTACCCGCTGCGGACTCAATGTACACCGCCGCAGGCGCCGCACCCACCAGGCCAGAGAAAACGCTGCTCAGGGAGTCGGTGGTCAGCGCTTTGCCGCCGTCAATAATCTGTCCGTCTTTATCCAGCAGGTTCGCCTGACCGGCCACCGCGCGGATGGTGCCGGTGGCGTCAAACACCGCGGTCATTACCAGCGCCAGCACGCTTGGCAGGATCACTGGGTTCAGCGCGCCCACAATATCCAGGCTGCCAATCAGGGAGTTGCCTTTGTCATCGCTCAGCGACGGCATGGCGAAAATCCCGGAGAAATGAACGGTCGGGTCGAAGATCAGGCCGACGATGGACACGCCGATAATGGTCAGCAGAATGCCGCCCGGCACTTTCAGTTTTTCCAGGCCAATGATCACCGCCAGACCCACCAGCGACATGATCACCGGGAAGCTCGCGAAGTTACCCAGCGCAACCGGCAGGCCGTCCAGCGGGTTCTTGATGACCAGGCCGACGCCGTTGGCAGCGATCAGCAGCAGGAACAGACCAATACCGATGCCGGTGCCGTGCGCCACGCCCTGCGGCAGGTTGCGCAAAATCCAGCTACGAATGCCGGTTGCTGAAATTACGGTGAACAGCACGCCCATCAGGAACACGGCGCCGAGCGCTACCGGGACGCTGATCTGCTGGCCCAGCACCAGGCTGAAGGCGGTAAACGCGGTCAGGGAGATGGCGCACCCGATCGCCAGAGGCAGGTTCGCCCACAGGCCCATCACAATCGAACCCACACCCGCAACCAGGCAGGTGGCAACGAAGACCGCCGCTGGCGGGAAGCCCGCTTTGCCGAGCATGCCCGGCACCACGATGACGGAGTACACCATCGCCAGAAACGTGGTCAGACCGGCAACAACTTCCTGGCGCACGGTGCTGCCGCGAGCAGAAATTTTAAACATGGCGTCAAGTGAACCGCCGGTACGCGCAGATGGCGTAGACATAGAAAACATCCCCTGAGAGTTTTTTAGGAAGTCCGTAAGCGAGGTGGAGACGCCACTGCCAGCTAAACGTCAAATCCTTGTGTTGCGTTTGCGACGAAAGGGCGTCACAGAAAAAGCAAACGTTTAGCTCCGCGCTTACAAACGGGTGGTCAAATTAAGGCAAACGATTATCTAGCCTAATACCCGCCCTTTTCAACTGAACTTTCTCGTTTTTCGCTAAAATTGCCTCATGACGATGAAGAATTAAGCAGAGGATGCGCAAACGTTATCGTCCATGCGCAATTTCGTTAAATTTCATCCCTCGCCGGGGATCGTCAGCGGGCCGCCTTTCGCAAGCGTTGTCTGCCAGCCCGGACGTGCCTCCACTCTCTGTTTCCACGCCGCTATGTGGTCGAGATTGTCGATGCCGCCTCTCGCCAGCAGGGCGAAGAGGGGAAAACTCATCTGGATATCAGCCATGGTCAGCGTGTCGCCGGCAAACCAGCTGTTTTCGGCAAGATGATCGTTAATAAAGCGCGCATGCGTTTCCAGCTGGCGGTTGAGATACGCTTTTTGCACCCCCTGCCCCAGCGCCTTACCCAGCGTGCGCAGGCCAAACGGGACGGGTGGTTTGCCGAGGCTGTTAAACACCAGCTTCATTAACAGTAGCGGCATCAAAGACCCTTCGGCGTAATGCAGCCAGAAGCGATACTGCACTTTATGGGCGGGATCTAACGGTTTGAATCGTGACGCCGAATCGTACGTTTCCTGAAGATATTCCAGAATTGCACCTGATTCGGCCAGAACCAGTCCGTTATCTTCGAGTACCGGGGATTTTCCCAGCGGATGCACTTTTTTGAGCGAGTCTGGCGCGAGCATGGTTTTTTCGCGCTGGTAGCGCACGATGTCGTACGTCAGATCCAGCTCTTCCAGCGCCCAGAGGACACGATGTGAACGAGACTGATTAAGGTGGTGGACCGTTAGCATGATGTTCTCCGATGATTCATACTTTTTAACTATAGAAAACTGAACAACTTCACGAAAAAAATTCGGCTAAAATCTCACCGTCTCCGGTGGCAAAAACGGCGGCCGGGCATAAAATTAAAGTGTCAGTACAAACCGGAACCTCCTTCACAAGCTCGACACGAGGGGTACTGATGTCGGGGGAAACCCTCCCGTGAGCCAGCGGGATAGAGAGAAAGACAAAGACCGGAAAAAACTAAAGCGCCCTTAGTGGCGCTTTAGTTCTTTATGTTTGTTGCCGGGTGGCGGCTGCGCCTTACCCGGCAAACACCTCTCAATCCTCCTCCAGCAACCGTGCCCCTGTTCCCTGCTCGCCCAGCCTGTCGCCCGGGTTACGCAGCGGGCAATCGCTACGTGATAAACACCCGCAACCAATGCAGCCATCCAGTTCATCGCGCAGGGCCACCAGCGTGTGAATACGACGATCCAGTTCTTCTCGCCACTGGGACGACAGCTGCTTCCACTCTTTCGCGCTCAGTGAGTGCCCTTCCGGCAATACGCCGAACGCGTCACCAATGGTGGCCAGAGGAATGCCGATACGTTGCGCAATTTTGATAATCGCCACGTAGCGGAGCACATCGCGCGTATAGCGCCGCTGGTTTCCGGCGTTACGGATACTTTTTATTAACCCTTTGCTTTCATAGAAGTGGAGCGCCGACACCGCCACACCGCTTCGCTTAGCCACTTCACCGGGGGTTAACAGTGCTTTGATGCGCGGTAATCTCTTTTCCATAAAACCTCTTTACCTCAAGTTAACTTGAGGAATTATACTCCCCCGCAGAGAAAATGACGAATCAACCAGGACAGATGTCTCCACAGAGGGGTAACCTTATGTCGCATCAGCAAATTATTCAGACGCTTATTGAATGGATTGATGAACATATCGACCAGCCGTTGAACATTGATGTGGTCGCTAAGAAGTCGGGCTATTCGAAATGGTATTTACAGAGAATGTTCCGCACTGTAATGCATCAAACGCTGGGTGATTACATTCGCCAGCGCAGGCTCCTGCTGGCGGCGCAGGCGTTACGCTCAACGCAGCGGCCCATTTTTGATATCGCAATGGATCTGGGCTATGTGTCGCAGCAGACCTTTTCCCGCGTCTTCCGCCGCGAGTTTGACCGTACGCCGAGCGACTACCGCCATCAGCTCAATTAATGCGTGTTAACGCAAGGGTTGCTGCTGCCAGGCCATAAATGCCTGGGGCGGCATCGCTTTCGCGAAGTGCCATCCCTGACAATACTGTACGCCACGCTTCAGCAGCCAGCTCACCTGCTCCCCCGTCTCGACCCCTTCCGCAATGGTTTTCAGCCGCAGGCTTTGCGCCATCTCAATGATGTGCTCGGCAATCAGGTGGCTGGTGCTGTTGGTGGTTAAGGTATCGATAAAGGATTTGTCGATTTTCAGGATATCGACGTTCAGCGAATAGAGGTTATGCAGGTTAGAGTAGCCGGTTCCGAAATCATCAATCGCCACTTCATACCCCGCCTGACGAAACGCCTGAATGACCGGCGTGGTTTTCGGCACGTCAATAAACCCCCGCTCCGTCACCTCAATTTTGATCTGCTGCGCGCGAACCGAGTAAAAGCGGGCTTTGTCGGAGATCAGGGCGATAAGACGTGAAGAGTGGAAATCTGACGCCGACAGGTTAATCGAGACATACAGATCGGGATGAGCGGCAAGAAAATGCCCCAGATCGCTGAACACCTCCTCCACGACGTAATCCGTAATGCGCTCAATCATCCCCTCTTTTTCTGCCAGGGGAATAAATTCCGCCGGGCTCATAACCTGACCGTTGAATCCAGGCCAGCGCAACAACGCCTCTGCCCCCACGCACTGGTTATTTTTAATATCAATGATGGGCTGATAATGGACGCACAGCTGGCGTTTATTCAGCGCCCGGTGCAGAAGTCGGCCAGGCGAATTGAATTCACGGTGTGTACGCGACCACACCAGCAGAATAATAATGCTGCAAATTATCCCTAGCGGTAGCGTCAGGGTAGCCTGATGATAAAGCGTTTTATAAAAACGGGCACTGGAGGTTGAAACGATGGCCGCAATGGGCCGCTGCTCTGATTTTACGATCGTATAAAAACGGTCATCTTTCTGAAAAGTCGTTTCCTGATGTCGAAGCATCGAATGCAATAAAGAAATATTGGCTTTCTGGCTCACAGAAAAGAATGCATTGCTGACGGTGTCATACACTCCCCACGACAGGGAACGATCGTCTGACATCACCTCACTGTACGAAAGCGGGTTGACCACTGCGACATAATTTCCGCGCTGCATATATATCATTTTATAACCATTAAAAAATGGTGTATCGCGAAAATAATAGATAGCAACGTCGGGTTTACGTGTGTAATTGGCAGCGGGGATGATGTAAGGATGCTCCGGCGTAAAAAGGGTCGAGCAGAGAAAGTCCTGGCCATCAGCATAAATTAAATCGGCAACAAAAAGGCGACCGCGGGAAACGTTCAACATATATTGACGATGCTCCGGCGTACACACTTTGCCCTGATATTTTTCCGCGTCTTTCCGGGCCAGGTCAACCTGTTGAATAACCCGTTCAGTTTTATTTAAAGCAAGTTCAGCAAACGTGCGCAGCTGGGCGCTGATTTCCGACACTGCACTAAGCTGGGCAAACCATAGCGCAAGCATCACCGGCAGCATAACTACCATGATAATCCCGACCACTTTGAGCATTTTGCGCCGCGCGCTACGATTCATTTCCCGCTCTGTATCCCTGCATGTTGTACGCCTGTAGCAATGAAGACCGGCTGCTTTGATAAACAGGTGATTACGTTGCATGAATCATAGGAAGTTAGCAACTGACTTTTGGTATTAAAAATCCTAAAATTCGTGATGCCGATAATATTTTCCCGTAAGCCAAACTAAAAGTATTCATTTCGTTTCTGATAAGGAAAATAATTACCCGCGACAGGTGTGGAAAATTCGCTGGCTGAAATAGCCTGCTCTTTGTTCTTATGCTGATTTATAAATAATCAGACGCCAGGACCGTTTTTCCTCTTCCCGTACGCTTGGCGTCATATAATGCCTTATCGGCACGCATCAGTATGGCAGAAGTATCTCGTTGCCCCTGACAGACTTCAACCACCCCGGCGCTGAAGGAGAGTACCAGCGTTTTATCGCCCACACGCAGCGGTTTTGAGATCAGCGCGGCACGCAGGCGAGAAGAGAGCAACGTAGCGGCCATACCATCCGTACGCGCCAGCAGAAGAACAAACTCTTCGCCCCCCACCCGTCCCAGCGCTGACCCGGCCGGGCTCACCTCGCGAATACGGTCGCAAAAGTGAATCAATGCCGCATCGCCAACCTGATGTCCCCACCGATCGTTAATCTGCTTGAAATAATCGAGATCGAACATCAGGAGACAGAAGTGGCTACTGACATCCTGCGGCGAACTGGCTGCCAGCGCCATTTTGAGCTGCTGTAAGATTGTCGAGCGATTCAGACAGCCCGTCAGATCGTCCGTGGTGGCTTTGACGGTCAGCTGCTGTTCTGCTTTTTTACGTTCGGTGATATCCAGGCCAATATTGAGAATGGAGTTATCCGGCAAAAGGATGTTTGACCAGAGAATCGTTAACTGCGTCCCGTCTTTACGCACCGGGTGCCATTCGTACATATCCTTAAGTGGTGCGAAACGAACCGACTCCTGCACGCGCTGTCGCTCCTCGGGATCCGGATAAAACAGGGCCAGCGGATCGGGGTGCTCGTCGATTTCAGTCATACTCCAGCCAAAGACTTTTTCGCATTCGGCATTCCACAATACACACCGGTTATGCCTGTCAAAGGCGTTCATTAATACCGGCGCACGCTCAAATAAGGTTTTATATTGCGTGACGACGCGCTGCATTTCTTGCGCCGTTTTTTCCCGCACGATGATGTCATCAAAATAATCTTTTAGCTTCTCAACCAATACCACCACGATATTTTTCAGTATCGGCAACGAGGTAAGTTTTCCATTAAAAGCCAAAAAGAAATAACCACTGCACTGTCTGCCATGCGCTGAGAGTTTACACAGGACGCCGCTTTGCAGCCGCGCATAGCCCGGGTGCTGAGGGGAAAATACCGCCCGGCCAATATGCGCTTTCCAGTAGATAACCCGCCAGGCGCGGTGATGCCGCTGCAACAGGGTGCTGGCAAGAAAATCCGCCACGTTGAAGGCGTGACACGTCACGTCGCCGGCACAAACCACGCGCGGCCCGTCTGCGGATTCGACACTGACCCACGAGAGATTTGCCCCCAGAGCGCTGTTGATGGTTTCCAGCATTTCCACCGGCGAACACTGCGCGTTGAGTTGCGGCATCAGCTTCGCCAGGGCGTGCAGCGCCTGCATGCTGTCGTTAATAATCTCGCGTCTTTGTTCTTTCATTATCTTTTCGCAGGTCATTAATCGAGAGAGCAACCGCAATAACTCATATCTGAATAAAAGAATAAGACCACGAAATCAAAGAGCATGCTGAGTGTAAAACAAAGAATATAAAATCCAAAAAAGGCAATTAATTCAATGCGATGAATTATTTCTGCGGGTACATTTATTGTTCCACACAAGCATAATCCATAGACATACTGCTGTAAACGCTATACAGCCGAAGGTGTTTTGCAAAGGTTTTGCTATCTGAATGAATTAAAAATAAAAATTCCGACCAGACGCGGATACGAGCGACGACGATATATTTTCCCTGGTAATAAACCCACTTTTACCTCACGCGGATACTGGCTAATAAAACAGCAAATGTGATATAGTTCACACATCTTATGTAACGAGAAACATTGTTTCATTCCAGTTCGTCTGTTTTGTCGAGGATGAGTTTTATGGCAACCATTACCACCAGCATGGTGCTCCTGCGCTGGCCGTTGTTGAGCGCGGTTTTGATGTTCCTGGCCAGCACGTTAAACATTCAGTTCCGAAAGTCCGACTACGCAGGTCTTGCTGTGATTAGCACCCTGTTAGGGTTAGGCGCCGCATGCTGGTTCGCAACAGGTTTGCTCGGTATTACGCTGGTGGATATAGCCGCTGTCTGGGAAAACATTAAAGTGGTGATGGTTGAAGCCATGAGCCACACCCCACCAGACTGGCCGATGGTGATTACCTGATAGCCTGTTATAAAAAAACCCAGACATTGTCTGGGTTTTTTGTGTTTCACGCGTCTGGATATCAGAACGGGATATCGTCGTCGAAGTCCATTGGCGGTTCGTTAGACGGTGCCGGAGCAGACTGCTGCTGCGGACGGGACTGCGCGCCGCCGCTAAACTGATTGCCACCCTGCGGCTGCTGAGGCTGGCCCCAACCGCCCTGCTGCTGGCCGCCACCTGCCGGTGCGCCGCCGCCCTGACGGCCACCCAGCATCTGCATGGTGCCGCCAACATTCACCACCACTTCCGTGGTGTATTTTTCCTGACCGGATTGATCGGTCCATTTGCGGGTACGCAGTTGGCCTTCAATGTAAACCTGAGAGCCTTTACGCAGATACTCACCGGCCACTTCAGCCAATTTGCCAAACAGCACAACACGGTGCCATTCGGTCTGCTCTTTCATTTCACCGGTCGCTTTATCACGCCAGGATTCGGAAGTAGCCAGCGTAATGTTGGCAACTGCGCCACCACTCGGCATGTAGCGTACTTCCGGGTCCTGGCCCAGATTACCGACGAGAATCACCTTGTTTACGCCTCTGCTGGCCATGTTCGTGTCTCCTGAATACGTTTCTTAATAGTGTAAACGCGCGAGTGTACCATTTCCATGCGACACTTTGATAGTTGCGTAGCATGTTCCAGAGTTCTCTCGCGGACTCGACATTGTTACACAGTGAATCAGAAAATGCATTCCAATACTGTATATTCAAACAGGTCATTTTGTGTCATAATTAGCCGTTTCTGACAGCCGTTTGTCCTTCAAACAAATCAGGCAATCCGTGTTCCAACCGGGAAAGGTGAATGGATAAGATCGAAGTTCGGGGCGCCCGCACCCACAATCTCAAGAATATCAACCTCATAATCCCTCGCGACAAACTCATCGTCGTGACCGGGCTTTCGGGGTCTGGCAAATCCTCACTGGCTTTCGACACTTTGTATGCCGAAGGACAGCGTCGTTACGTTGAATCGCTCTCGGCGTACGCGCGTCAGTTCCTGTCGCTGATGGAAAAACCGGATGTCGACCACATTGAAGGGTTGTCTCCTGCTATCTCCATTGAGCAGAAATCCACGTCGCATAACCCGCGATCCACGGTCGGTACCATTACCGAAATCCATGACTACCTGCGTCTGCTGTATGCGCGCGTGGGCGAGCCGCGCTGCCCGGATCACGACGTTCCGCTGGCGGCCCAGACCGTCAGCCAGATGGTGGATAACGTGCTGTCGCAGCCGGAAGGCAAACGCCTGATGCTGCTGGCGCCAATCATTAAAGAGCGTAAGGGCGAACACACTAAAACGCTGGAAAATCTGGCAAGCCAGGGCTATATCCGCGCCCGTATCGACGGCGAAGTGTGTGACCTGTCCGATCCGCCAAAGCTGGAGCTGCAAAAGAAACACACCATCGAAGTGGTGATTGACCGGTTTAAGGTACGTGAAGATCTGGCGACGCGTCTGGCGGAATCCTTTGAAACGGCGCTGGAACTGTCGGGCGGCACGGCGGTGGTGTCAGACATGGACGATGCAAAAGCGGAAGAGCTGCTCTTCTCCGCCAACTTTGCCTGCCCGATTTGCGGCTACAGCATGCGCGAGCTGGAACCGCGCCTGTTCTCGTTCAACAACCCGGCGGGCGCGTGCCCGACCTGTGACGGCTTGGGCGTTCAGCAGTATTTCGACCCTGATCGCGTGATCCAGAATCCGGAGCTGTCGCTGGCGGGTGGCGCCATTCGCGGCTGGGACAAGCGTAACTTCTATTACTTCCAGATGCTGAAGTCGCTGGCGGAGCACTACAAGTTCGACGTTGAAGCCCCGTGGGCCAGCCTGAGCGCGAACGTACATAAAGTGATCCTGTTCGGTTCCGGCAAAGAGAACATTGAGTTCAAGTACATGAACGATCGCGGTGACACTTCCGTGCGTCGCCACCCGTTCGAAGGGGTGCTGCACAACATGGAGCGCCGCTACAAAGAGACCGAATCCAGCGCGGTGCGTGAGGAGCTGGCGAAGTTCATCAGCAACCGCTCCTGCGCCACCTGCGAGGGCACGCGCCTGCGTCGCGAAGCGCGTCACGTGTTTGTCGAAAACACGGCGCTGCCGACCATCTCAGACATGAGCATCGGCCACGCGATGGACTTCTTCAACAACCTGAAGCTCTCCGGCCAGCGCGCGAAAATCGCTGAAAAAGTGCTGAAAGAGATCGGCGATCGCCTCAAGTTCCTCGTGAACGTTGGCCTGAACTACCTGACGCTTTCCCGCTCGGCTGAAACGCTCTCCGGCGGTGAAGCCCAGCGTATCCGTCTGGCGAGCCAGATTGGCGCAGGCTTAGTCGGCGTGATGTATGTGCTGGATGAGCCGTCTATCGGCCTACACCAGCGCGACAACGAACGCCTGCTCGGCACGCTGGTTCACCTGCGTAACCTTGGCAACACTGTGATTGTGGTTGAGCACGACGAAGACGCCATTCGCGCCGCTGACCACGTGATCGACATCGGCCCGGGCGCTGGCGTGCACGGCGGACAGGTGGTGGCAGAAGGGACGCTGAAAGACATTATGGCGGTGCCCGAGTCGCTGACCGGCCAGTACATGAGCGGCAAGCGCAAAATTGAAGTACCAAAACAGCGCGTGGCGGCGAACCCGGAAAAAGTGCTGAAGCTAACCGGGGCGCGCGGCAACAACCTGAAGGACGTGACCCTGACGCTGCCTGTCGGGCTGTTCACCTGCATCACCGGCGTGTCCGGTTCCGGTAAATCGACGCTGATCAACGATACGCTGTTCCCGATTGCGCAGACGGCGCTGAACGGCGCGACGCTGGCTGAACCTGCACCGTACCGCGACATTCAGGGGCTGGAGCATTTCGACAAGGTTATCGATATCGATCAGAGCCCGATTGGCCGCACCCCGCGTTCCAACCCGGCGACCTATACCGGCGTCTTTACGCCCGTTCGTGAACTCTTCGCGGGTGTACCGGAAGCGCGTTCGCGCGGCTACACGCCAGGCCGTTTCAGCTTTAACGTGCGCGGCGGCCGCTGTGAAGCGTGCCAGGGCGACGGCGTAATCAAGGTTGAGATGCACTTCCTGCCGGATATCTACGTGCCGTGCGACCAGTGCAAAGGCAAGCGCTATAACCGCGAAACGCTGGAGATTAAGTACAAAGGCAAGACCATCCACGAAGTGCTGGATATGACCATCGAAGAGGCGCGCGAGTTCTTTGACGCCGTCCCTGCGCTGGCGCGTAAGCTGCAAACCCTGATGGATGTGGGTCTGACCTATATCCGTCTGGGGCAGTCAGCGACAACGCTGTCCGGCGGTGAAGCGCAGCGCGTGAAGCTGGCGCGTGAGCTGTCCAAACGCGGTACCGGTCAGACGCTGTACATTCTGGACGAGCCGACCACCGGCCTGCATTTTGCGGATATCCAGCAGCTGCTGGACGTGCTGCACCAGCTGCGCGATCAGGGCAACACCATCGTGGTGATTGAGCACAACCTGGACGTGATTAAAACCGCGGACTGGATTGTCGATCTCGGCCCGGAAGGCGGCAGCGGCGGCGGTGAAATCCTCGTCTCCGGTACGCCAGAGACCGTTGCAGAGTGCGAAGCCTCGCACACCGCGCGCTTCCTCAAACCGTTGCTGTAATCGTCACACGGAGAGCTGCTGTCGGATCGTTTCCGGCAGCAGTTCAACCGCCTGTTGATACGACGCATCCACCAGGTAGTAAATTTGCGAATCTGGCAGCGAGCCGTCGAGAAACACCGTACTCCAGTGTGCTTTATTCAGATGCTTGCTAGGCCTGACATCATCGTGCTGCTGGCGCAGTAAGTCGGCCAGTTCAGGACTGGTTTTCAGTGATGCCGCTGGCCGCGCATCCACCTCTTTCACCATCGCGAACAACACATCCCCCACTTTGATCTGCGTGGCTTTCCAGTCGCTGTGAACGCTTTGTTCCGCCCCCGGCTTGCTCATGCAGTACTGAAGTATCTCCGAAATTGTCATCTTTATTCCCCTTGTAGCGTTGCGATAATTTTACGCGAACCACCGTGAATGCGATGTTCTCCCAGCCAGATCCCCTGCCACGTTCCCAGCAGTAACCGTCCGTTGTGGACCGGCAGCATCAGCGAGACGCCCAGCAAAGAGGATTTGATGTGCGAAGGCATATCGTCCGCCCCCTCGTAATCATGCTCATACGGGGCGTTATCCGGGACGGTTTTCAGAAAATGCCGCTCCATGTCAGACCGGACGGTGGGATCGCAATTTTCATTGAGCGTGAGAGAAGCAGACGTGTGCTGAAGCAGCAGATGCAGCAAACCCGTTTTGACGCGCGACAGGTCGCGGATTTGCCCGATGACTTCGTCCGTCACAAGGTGAAATCCGCGTGGTTTTGCGCTTAAGGTCAGGGTCTGTTGATACCACATGTGCTGCTCCATTATGAAAGGTGAATCTTTCTAAGTGTGCAGCAAGAAAGCGAAAGGTAAAACCCGCGCGGCGAGATTTGCTTAAAAAAGCATTCACCCCGCCGTTAATACATCAGTATTCAGAGTTAACGATCACCTCTTCACCAAATTTTCCGGCCATCGGCAGCGGTCGGTAGGTGGAGTTCGAGGCGCGTAACACCCTGATGCCTCTGGCTCCCACGTCGTGCGCCGCGGTGATGTCGTTATCTGAATCCCCGTAGAACACTTTGATATTTTTCTTTTCCAGCCACTGGGTTTTGGTGTTTTGCCCTTCCTGGTCCCCGGCAAAAATGACCGGATTCATGCTGGCCGCCGGGATCAGAAAATCATCCTGTAGCGTTTTCGAGACGGTTTCGGTTTTGGTCTGGCTACGTCCGGTCACGAAGTAAATGCTGTCGCCGCGCTTTACGTGCATGGCGATCAGCGCGCGGGCAACCTCTTTCGGGATACTGAACTCATCCCAGCCGTTGTTCATCTTTTCCCAGAATTCCGGGTTTTTCAGATAGGCTTCGCTGTCAAGGGAGTACGTTTTTTTGCCGCGCCAGAAACCGGGGCTGGAGAAGAGAACGGTATCGTCAATATCGAAGCCCACGGCTATCGGCGGGCGACCCGTCAGGCTGTTTTCAATTTGTGCCACTGAAACCCAGTGAATGGGGGCCTGTTCGGCAAGAATGGCGGCGGTGGTGCCGGTGTAAAGCGGCGTGGGTGCAGAAGCCCGCGCAACAACGGTACTATTAAGCGAGAACAATAAGCAGGCGGCGCTGAGCGCCAGTGTGATCTTGCGCATATTTTCCCCTGAATATTCAGTTTGTTATCTTTTTATTTTGAGCGGATGGTCAAAAAACTATCCGACCATAACCCCAGCGGGAGGGGAAGGAAAGGAGTTTTTACTTATTAAGCGGAATAAAAAGAAGACGATCACAAAGTGTGGATGAGTGATGTAGGCCCGGTAAGGCGCAGCCGCCACCGGGCAAGATTTTCTGCGGCCTGATGCCCTCACCCCAGCCCTCTCCCACAGGGAGAGGGAGATAATAAGTAGTGAGTACTTACATCACAGCTGCAAACGCCTGCGCCACGCGCTGGACGTTGCTGGCATTCAGACCCGCCACGCACATACGGCCGCTGGCGATCAGGTAGACACCGAACTCTTCACGCAGGCGATCGACCTGCGCTGCGCTCAGTCCGGTGTAGCTGAACATCCCGCGCTGCTTGAGAAGATAATCAAAGTTATGCCCAGGCACGGCCTCTTTCAGGACGTTAACCAGCTCCTGACGCATCGACAGGATGCGCTTACGCATCGCTTCCACTTCCGCAAGCCAGGTGGCTTTCAGTCTTTCGTCACCGAGAACTGTCGCCACCACCTGCGCACCAAAGTTCGGCGGGCTGGAGTAGATACGGCGGACCGTCGCTTTCAGCTGGCCGAGTACGCGGCCCGCCGCTTCAGCGTCTTCACACACCACGGACAGACCGCCAACGCGCTCGCCGTACAGGGAGAAGATTTTTGAGAAGGAGTTGCTGACCAGAGCGGGAAGCCCCGCGCTGGCAATCGCGCGAATGGCGTAGGCGTCTTCCTCCATGCCCGCGCCAAAGCCCTGATAGGCGATGTCGAGGAACGGGATCAGGTTACGCGCCTTCAGTATCTCGATCACCGCATCCCACTGGGCATTGGTGAGGTCCGCACCCGTCGGGTTATGGCAGCACGGATGCAGCAATACGATACTGCGCTCCGGCAGGGTGTTCAGTTTTTCCAGCAGCGCATCAACGCGCACGCCGTTCGTTTCGCTGTCGAACCACGGATAGGTTTCAACCTTAAAGCCCGCGCCCTCGAAGATCGCAACGTGGTTTTCCCACGTCGGGTCGCTGACCCACACGCCGGAATCCGGGAAGTACTTTTTCAGGAAATCTGCGCCTACCTTCAGCGCACCCGAGCCACCCAGCGTCTGGATAGTCGCCACGCGCTTTTGCGCGAGCACCGCGTGGTCGGCACCAAACAGCAGCGGCGCGATAGTGTTGCGGTAGGTGTTTAATCCTTCCATCGGCAGATAAAGCGAAGCACCGTGCGGGGTTGCGTTAAGACGCGCTTCAGCTTCGGCAACGGCTTTCAACTGAGGAATGATGCCGTCTTCGTTGTAGTAAAGACCAATGCTGAGGTTCACTTTGTCGCTGCGAGGATCTTCTTTGAAACGCTCCATCAAGGAGAGGATAGGGTCGCCGGCGTAGGCGTCTACTTTCTGAAACACGCGATGTTCTCCGGATTATTATGAGGCAGGGAATTCAACAATAAACCGGAAGCGGAAGAAGATCGAGGGGATGTTAACAGAAGCGGGATGCACCGCATCCCGCTCATGCTTAGTCGACATATTTCATCGCGACCCTTGAGGTAAGACGCGTGATAAGTTCGTAAGCACTCACTTTTGTTATTTCAGCAATACGTTCTACCGGCAGGCCTTCGCCCCACATCACCGCATCGTCCCCCGCTTTATCCTGCGCGTCGGGCCCCAGATCAACACAAATCATGTCCATCGCCACGCGGCCGACAATCTTCACTTCACGACCGTTGACCAGCACCGGCGTGCCCGTTGGTGCGGCGCGGGGATAGCCGTCACCGTAGCCCATCGCCACCACGCCAAGACGGGTATCGCGCTCGCTGATCCAGGTGCCGCCGTAACCTACCGGCTCTCCCGCTTTGTGCTCACGCACGGCAATCAGCTTTGAAACCAGCGACATCACCGGCTTAAAGCCAAAGTCCGGCCCCCAGGGTTTGTTCTCCAGTGGCGATACGCCGTAAAGAATGATGCCCGGACGCGCCCAGTCGAAGTGCGACTGCGGCCACAGCAGAATACCGCCGGATGCCGCGATCGAGCGCATCCCCGGTTTGCCTTCGCAGAAGGTGTTGAAGATATCAAGCTGCTGTTCCGTTGCGCCGCATTCAGGCTCATCGGCGCGGGCAAAGTGGCTGACGATGTTCACCGGCTGACGCACATTTTTGCACTGACACAGACGCTGATAAAACGCCTCCGCGCTTTCCGGCCGCACGCCCAGACGGTGCATGCCCGTGTCGAGCTTCATCCAGACGGTGACCGGCTCGCTCAGTTCGGCCGTTTCCAGCGCGGCCAGCTGTTCTTCGTTATGCACCGCCGTGTGCAGGTGCTGATCGGCAATGGTCGGCAGGTCCGAGGCTTCAAAAAAGCCTTCGAGGAGCAGAATCGGTTGCGTAATTCCACCTGCGCGCAGGCGGAGAGCTTCTTCGAGACGGGCGACGCCAAAAGCGTCGGCATCGGGGAGCGTTCGCGCGGTCTCAAGAAGACCGTGTCCGTAAGCGTTCGCTTTCACGACTGCAACGAGCTTACTGGCGGGCGCCAGTTCTCGCAGACGTTGCAGGTTGTGTCGCAGAGCGCGGCGGTTAATAACAACAGTTGCCGCTTGCATTTGAATTCCTTAGAAATTACTCATCATCATATTGAGGACCGGCATAGTTGTCGAAACGCGACCACTGGCCGTTAAAGGTCAGACGTACCGTACCGATGGGGCCGTTACGTTGCTTACCAATAATAATTTCGGCGATCCCTTTCAGGTCGCTGTTCTCGTGATAAACCTCATCACGGTAGATGAACATGATTAAGTCGGCATCCTGCTCGATGGAGCCGGATTCACGCAGGTCGGAGTTGACCGGGCGCTTGTCTGCACGTTGTTCCAGAGAGCGGTTAAGCTGCGACAGCGCCACCACCGGCACGTGCAGCTCTTTGGCTAACGCCTTGAGCGAGCGCGAAATCTCGGCAATCTCCAGCGTACGGTTGTCGGAAAGCGACGGAACGCGCATCAGCTGAAGGTAGTCGATCATGATGAGACCGATGCCACCGTGTTCACGGGCGATACGGCGCGCGCGGGAGCGCACTTCCGTCGGCGTCAGGCCGGAGGAGTCATCAATATAGATGTTCCGTTTTTCCAGCAAAATCCCCATGGTGCCGGAGATCCGCGCCCAGTCCTCATCGTCCAGCTGACCGGTACGGATGCGGGTCTGATCCACGCGCGACAGGGACGCCAGAGAACGCATCATGATCTGTTCAGAGGGCATCTCCAGACTGAAGATAAGCACCGGCTTATCCTGCAACATCGCCGCGTTTTCGACGAGGTTCATTGCAAATGTCGTTTTACCCATCGACGGACGTGCGGCCACGATAATCAAATCCGACGGCTGAAGACCTGCCGTTTTCTTGTTGAGATCGTCATAACCGGTGTTCACCCCCGTCACGCCATCGTGCGGCTGCTGGAAAAGCTGCTCAATACGTGCAACGGTGGCGTCGAGCACATCGGCGATGTTTTTCGGGCCTTCGTCTTTATTCGCACGGCTTTCGGCGATTTTAAAGACGCGGGATTCCGCCAGGTCGAGCAGATCTTCGCTGGTGCGCCCCTGGGGATCGAAACCGGCCTCGGCGATCTCATTCGCCACCGAGATCATCTCGCGGACAACGGCACGTTCACGAACGATATCAGCGTAAGCGCTGATGTTCGCGGCACTTGGCGTGTTTTTTGACAGTTCTGCCAGATAGGCAAATCCGCCGACGCTGTCGAGCTGTCCCAGACGCTCCAGCGATTCTGCGAGCGTAATCAGGTCGATCGGGCTGCCCGACTCCTGCAAACGCGCCATTTCCGTAAAGATGTGGCGGTGCGGGCGGGTATAGAAGTCTTCCGCGACAACGCGCTCGGCGACGTCGTCCCAGCGTTCGTTATCCAGCATTAAACCGCCCAACACCGACTGTTCCGCTTCAATCGAGTGCGGCGGGACTTTTAACCCGGCGACCTGATAATCACGCTCACGAGGTTCAGTCTGTTTGTTGAAGGGTTTGTTTCCTGCCATAGTGAATGGAGTTACCGAGATAAAGAGTGGGTCGAAAGATTACCACATTCTGGAGGAAGCATGGCAACACGTATTGAATTTCACAAGCATGGTGGCCCTGACGTACTCAAAGCGGTGGAATTTACCCCCGCTGCGCCTGGCGAGAACGAAATCCAGGTGGAAAACAAAGCTATCGGCATTAACTACATCGATACCTATATTCGCGGCGGCCTCTATCCGCCTCCGTCGATGCCGAGCGGGCTGGGCACAGAGGCGGCCGGCATCGTCAGCAAAGTGGGCAGCGCGGTTAAGCACATTAAGGAAGGCGATCGCGTGGTGTACGCGCAGTCGGCGCTGGGCGCTTACAGCTCCATCCATAACGTTCCGGCCGAGAAAGCGGCGCTTCTGCCAAATGCGATCGGCTTCGAGCAGGCTGCCGCCTCATTCCTGAAAGGGCTGACGGTCTATTATCTGCTGCGTAAAACCTACGAAATTAAGCCTGACGAGCAATTCCTGTTTCACGCAGCCGCAGGTGGCGTGGGGCTGATTGCCTGCCAGTGGGCGAAAGCCCTGGGCGCGAAGCTGATCGGCACCACAGGCAGCGCGCAAAAAGCGCAGCGTGCGCTGGACGCGGGCGCATGGCAGGTGATCAACTACCGGGAAGAGAGCATCGTTGAGCGGCTAAAAGAGATCACTGGCGGCAAAAAGGTCCGCGTGGTGTATGACTCGGTGGGGAAAGACACCTGGGAATCTTCGCTGGACTGCCTGCAACGTCGCGGGCTGATGGTGAGCTTCGGTAACGCCTCCGGGGCTGTCACCGGGGTGAACCTGGGCATTCTGAATCAGAAAGGATCACTGTACGTCACTCGCCCTTCCCTGCAAGGTTACATCACCAACCGGGAAGAACTCGAGGAAGCCAGCAACGAGCTGTTCTCGCTGATCGCCAGCGGGGTGATTAAAGTGGATGTGGCAGAGGCGCAGAAATATCCGCTGACCGATGCGCAACGTGCGCATGAGGTGCTGGAGAGCCGGGCAACGCAGGGGTCGAGTCTGTTAATTCCCTGAGCCATAAAAAGAAATTGGGCTTCCCGTGGGAAGCCCTTTCTTTTTTTAGTTCGGCTGTATGTAGGGTACAGCTCGATGAATTCTTTAGCGGCAGCCATAGTGACAGATTCGATAAGTAAATCCTATTCTGTTCTAAGGATTGCTGCCGGAAAAGTTGCAGGTATGTGACGTACCCCTCAATACCTTAGTAACGGAAGCGGTTATTACGCTGATAACTGGGCAGTTTTGGCGATTTAATCGCCCGTATCGCCCATACCACCGCAATCGCCAGAAGTAACCACGGCAAGAGTTTAATCGTCAGGGCAAATAAACCGCCGACAAACATCACCACCGTGGCCACAACGAGCGCGGCCAGGATACCGAACAGCGACACGCCCGTGACCATCAGCATGATAAAGAAACCAATCACAAAAAGTAGTTCAAGCATGGTGCTCTCCCACGAGTTCCCGAATGATGCTGCGATCGTTACAAGAATCATGCCAAAAATAAGTTGTTGTTCTGAAAGCAAAACGCCCCGCAATGTGTTGCAGGGCGTGGCGTATTTGACCATCTTTTAGCGAAATTTAACGTTTATCCGCAACCAGACGCAGCGCGTGTTCCAGTACCTCAATATCCGCACCGGCTTTATGCGCGTTCTCGCTGAGATAACGACGCCACTGGCGCGCACCAGGAATGCCCTGGAACAGGCCAAGCATATGGCGGGTAATGTGGCCCAGATACGTACCATGACTCAGCTCGCGCTCAATGTACGGATACATGGCGCGCACTACGGCCACGGGATCGGTGTCAGCACCCTCAACGCCAAAGATTTCCCGTTCAACCGTCGCCAGAATGCCCGGATTCTGATACGCCTCGCGTCCGACCATCACGCCATCCATATGTTCGAGGTGCGCTTTGGCCTCGTCCAGCGACTTAATACCGCCATTGATCGACATGGTCAGGTGTGGGAAGTCGCGTTTCAGCTGGTACACGCGCGGGTAGTCCAGCGGCGGGATCTCGCGGTTTTCTTTCGGGCTGAGGCCAGAGAGCCAGGCTTTACGGGCGTGGATGATAAACATCTCGCATTCACCCTTCCCTGATACGGTGTTGATGAAATCACACAGAAACTCATAGCTGTCCTGGTCGTCTATGCCGATACGGGTTTTGACCGTGACCGGGATAGAGACGACGTCGCGCATCGCTTTGATGCAGTCCGCCACCAGGTGTGCATTACCCATCAGACACGCGCCGAACATACCGTTTTGCACACGGTCGGACGGGCAACCGACGTTGAGGTTAATCTCGTCATAGCCGCGTTCTTCAGCCAGCTTCGCGCACTGCGCCAGCGCAGCCGGATCGCTGCCACCCAGTTGCAGCGCAACCGGATGCTCCTCTTCGCTGTACGCCAGATAATCGCCCTTGCCATGAATAATTGCGCCGGTAGTGACCATTTCGGTGTACAGCAGCGTATGGCGGGAGAGCTGGCGCAGGAAATAGCGGCAGTGTCTGTCCGTCCAGTCGAGCATTGGCGCAATGGAGAAACGGTGTGCAGGGAAAGCGGTCTGGAATTCTGACGACATGGCGAAGTTTTAAGCATCTGGTGGAAAAGGGGCGCTACTATAGCATAAAGAAAAGCCGGAGGCGCAGCGCCTCCGGTGGACTTTAGAACGTCATGCTCAACTGTGCCCCTGCGCCCCAGGTCTCGTCTTCGCCATAAAGCCCCATCAGGTCAACGTGGACGGCGTTGAACGGCGCGAAACCGACACCGCCGGTAAAGACGTTGCTGTCGTTCCCTTTCATATCCGCACGATAACCGGCGCGTACTGCCAGCCAGCTCAGCGGCGTGACTTCGGCACCGACGCCAACGTACTGGGAGGTGTCTTCGCTTTTAAAGCCCTTGGTTTCGGTCAGATCGCCGTCTGCGGTAAGCGTGACCAGATCGTTATGCCAGGCGGCCCCGGCAGTGACCAGCGGACGGATCTGATAGGTGTCTTTATAACTCACTACCTCTCCCGTGCGTCCGTTGCGAATGCGGATATCTTTGGTATCGATATCGCGCGACATCAGGTTTTGTCCGCTCACACCGACCGTCCAGTTTTCACCGAAATCAGCCGCAATACCGGCATCGACGTTGGAGCCAGTGTCGTCGGTACGGTAGCGGCTGTCGTTCCACTTATTACTGTCGTAATCGTAGATAGAGGTGGTGTAGTTATAGAGCCAGGTTTTTTGCAACTTCGGCGTGACGCCAACGGAAACCGGAACGCCGCCAAGATCGAACTGACGGGCCACCGCAATACCGTAGTCGGACACAATCGCCGCCCGACCAGACGCCGTAGAGTTAAGGTTTTTGGTGATCTGATCGGTACCGTTTAGCGCGGCATCCAGCGCCACACCGGCAGCCACCGCATCGCTTCGTTGTATACCGCGCAGATAATCAATGTCCTGCTGATCGATTGAAGAGCTGACCCGGCCATGGGCATAGCCTTTTGCCATAAAGGCCACGGAAAGAACATCGTTAGGGATACTGACGGCAATCCCCGCCCCTGCGGTGGCGTGTGCGGTCTTGCCTTTCAGGTAGTCCAGTTCATCAGCGAGATCTTTCGCTGCGCCCTGGAACTGATTGATCGAACCTAATGGATTGGTGATAACTTCAATGGGGGTCAGACTATCAACCACATCCTTGTAATGATTGATTTTGTCGTTAATGGTATCAATCTCGTCCTGAAGATTGTCTTCATCGGTCACCTGCACGCCAACGGACGGCAAAATAACCGTCACATCATCCTCGGGCTTAGATTTTGCCAGCAACGCGGGGTTGATTAACGCCCCGCTGCCATAGCTCCCTGCCGCGACACCCGTTCCGCCCATTGCGTCGCTACGCGCTTCCGTCCAGGTATTGGCTGCTCCCGCCTGATTTGCCATAAAAAAGGAGACAGCGATGCTAACCATCGAAAATTTAAAATGTTTTTTCACAGTGTGCTCGTAAATAGTTTGTTATTAGTTAACCCTGTCTGTTATCACCCAAACAGGAACGAACTATTGCTGTGAATAAGTGCAAAAAGACCCGCTATTTCCTTAAGTTAAATTCCATCCCGGCCTGTTGTAATATGTGACGACCATCAATATTTATAGAAGAGGAAATTATTTTCGCCCAGGTTTTCCATCGTGCGGCCTAAAAAACTGAGGCGGATGGTCGACCCAGCGGTCTTCGCGCGTCGCGGCATACACCGGATTGAGCGGATAGTAGATACGGTTATGTTTTTTATTGGCCTCACCCACCACCAGTAAGCGCACCTCTTCATCGGTATTGTTGATAAAGGTGTGACACACGCCCGTCCCGGCTGGAAATCCCACGCTGTCTCCGGGTTCGAGCTTCCATAAATAGCCATTGATCCAGGCCTCAGGGTAACCCTCCAGAACGTAAACAAACTCCTCTTCGTCGCTTTCCGCATGCGGATAAGATGTGCGGCGTCCGGGCGGCAGCCGTTCATGGTGAATACCAATGCGGCCGAGACCCAGTTTGCGGGCCAGCGGCGCGCCAATAGAAAAACGTTCGTTGCTGTCAGGATACGTTGCGTCATCAACGCCTTCCACGTCCCGCCAGTGCCGAATACAGTCAGGTCTTTTCATTTTGCGATCTCCTGATTTGCGATGCGTCAGGTATAGCACAGCCTGGCGGATCTCGGTGTTTTTAGCAGAACATGATAAAGTGAGAGTTTTCACCCCTTACCACATCCGAGGTGCCCGATGGACAAGTCCACAAAAGAGCTGTTAGCGCAAGCTGAAAAGCTGTGCGCGCAACGCAATGTGCGCCTGACCCCGCAGCGCCTTGAGGTACTGCGTCTGATGAGCCTGCAACAGGGCGCCATCAGCGCCTACGATCTGCTCGATCTGCTGCGTGAAAGCGAGCCGCAGGCAAAACCGCCGACCGTTTATCGGGCGCTGGATTTTCTGCTGGAGCAAGGGTTTGTGCATAAAGTGGAATCAACAAACAGCTATGTGCTGTGCCATCTTTTTGACCAGCCAACTCACACGTCCGCCATGTTTATCTGCGATCGCTGTGGTGTGGTGAAGGAAGAGTGTGCGGAAGGTGTGGAAGATATTATGCATACGCTGGCAGCCAGAATGGGCTTTGCGCTGCGCCATAACGTGATTGAAGCCCACGGCTTATGTTCTGCCTGCGTGGAGGTGGAGTCATGCCGTCATCAGGATGACTGTCAGCACGATCACTCTATCCTGGTGAAGAAAAAGCCGCGTTAAAGCCAAAGAAAAAGGCGGCTCAGGGCCGCCCTTGGGGATAGTACCGGTTACCAGCGGTAGTCGTTACGGGTTTCCCAGTCTTTGACTTCGTTTTCCGCCTGATCTTTTTCGTAACCGTAGCGCTCCTGGATTTTACCTACCAGCTGATCGCGCTTACCTTCAATGACGGTCATATCGTCATCTGTCAGCTTACCCCACTGTTCTTTCGCTTTACCTTTGAATTGCTTCCAGTTGCCGCCGATTTCGTCTTTATTCATAATCGTGTCCTCGTGTTAAGCGTCTATGAGTATCGCCCGCTACGTTCTTTTCTGCTGGACGTGATTATTATTGTAGTTAAGGATTCGGTAGTTGTTTTTATATTCGGAATCTTTAACCGTTACGATATATCGTGCGGGGCTGGAAACCAGGTATTGTTTCGCCAGTGACGATGCCAGATAACGGCCAGCGAAAGGCCACGCAGTGAGAGAAACACCGCCAGCGCCAGCCACAGACCATGATTGCCGAGATACGGCAGGGTCAGCAGCGTCAGGCCAAACCCCGCCGCCGCGACGGCCATGCTGTTGCGCATCTCCGCCCCTCGCGTCGCACCAATAAACATGCCGTCCAGCAAATAGCACCACACACCCACCACCGGTAATACTACCTGCCAGAGGATGTAGCGATCGGCCAGCTCACGTAGCGCGGGCAACGAGGTGAGTAGTGCGACAATATGCCCACCAAAACAGGCGTATACCAGAGCAAAGGCCAGCGCCACCAGACCCGCCTGACGACAGGCAGCACGCCAGACTTCACGTAACTGGCCGCTTTCACGCGCGCCATAGGCCTGCCCTGAATGCGCCTCGACGGCGTAAGCAAAACCATCCAGCGCGTAAGCGGTAAAGGTCAGTAACGTCATGAGCACTGCGTTGACGGCAACGATCTCAGGCCCAAGACGCGCACCAAAAACGGTTAAGGCGCCAAAGCAGAGTTGCAGCAGGAGAGAACGGAGCATGATGTCGCGATTAAGCGCCAGCAGCTTACGAATGTTGCCGCGCCAGGCCGATTTCAGCAGATCCAGGGTGATACCGCGCATCGCCAGCACGCGCCAGACCATCCCCAAACCGATCAGCAGCGTACCGTACTCGGCAATTGCCGTGGCCAGCGCCGCGCCCCGGACGTTCATGTGCAGCCCCATCACCAGCCACAGATCGAGCACAATGTTAAGCAGGTTGCCCACCACCAGCAGGATCACCGGCGCGCGGGCGTACTGCACGCCCAGCAGCCAGCCCAGCAGGACCAGGTTTGCCAGTGAAGCGGGCGCGCTGAGCCAGCGAATTTCGAGGAACCGCCGGGCCTGTTCCAGTACGGCATCGCTGCCGCCTACAATATGGAGCGCAAGATCAATCAGCGGCGTACGCAACAGAACGATTAACGCGCCGGCACCGAATGCCAGAATGAGCGGCTGAACCAGCGCACGCGCCAGACGCAGGGGATCTTTTGCACCATACGCCTGGGCCGTCAGGCCCGTCGTACTCATGCGCAGAAAAAGCAGCAGCATAAAGAGAAAGCTGGTCGCCGTTGCGCCGATCGCGACGCCGCCGAGATAAATCGGCGAATCGAGATGCCCGATAACCGCCGTATCCACCAGCCCAAGCAGAGGAACGGTAATATTGGAAAAAATCATCGGTAGCGCAAGACGCCACAACGCCTTATCGGCAGAAGTTAGCAATGCCATGGAAATTACCGGAATCAGAAAACAGGCCAGGCTGTAGAGGAACTACAGCCTGTCAGGAAGAGATTACAGCCATTCACCGTTGCGGATAACGCCGACCGCCAGTCCTTCAATAGAGAAGCTCTGCTCGCGGAGATCCACCACAATCGGGGAGAATTCATTGTTTTCAGGCAGAAGCTGCACGGTATTGCCTTGTTTCTTCAGGCGTTTAACCGTCACTTCATCATCAATGCGCGCCACCACGACTTGCCCGTTACGCACGTCCTGCGTTTTGTGTACCGCCAGCAGATCGCCATCCAGAATACCGATATCTTTCATGGACATTCCGCTAACGCGCAGCAGGAAATCGGCGCTCGGCTTGAACATGCCTGGATCAACCTGATAGTGCCCTTCGATGTGCTGCTGCGCCAGCAGAGGTTCACCTGCCGCTACGCGACCCACCAGCGGAATACCGCTCTCTTCTTCCACCAGCAGACGAATACCGCGTGAGGCGCCGGAAACAATCTCAATCACGCCCTTACGCGCCAGCGCTTTAAGGTGCTCTTCGGCAGCATTAGGAGAACGGAAGCCCAGACGCTGCGCAATTTCTGCACGCGTGGGTGGCATACCCGTCTGGCCGATATGATCCCGAATGAGATCAAACACCTCTTGCTGCCTGGTCGTTAACGCTTTCATACCGCCCCCTGGGTGTATATACAGTTATGCTGTGAGTATATACAGTCAAAGGCGATTTTGGAACCAAAAACTGCACAAAAAACCAGGGACTTAATTATTCCTCGAGGCTCATCGGAAATGCGACCAAAGCAGCGTGACCCAGGTGATCGCCGCAGTGATAATCGCCAGCAGTACGGCAGCGGAACCCATGTCTTTCGCCCGGCCAGACAATTCATGGAATTCCGACCCGATTCGGTCAACAACGGCCTCAATAGCGCTATTAAGAATTTCCACTATCATCACCAGAAAGACAGATCCGATGAGCAGTACGCGGGTGATAGCATCAACATCAAGGAAGCAGGCGATGACAACGGCAACGATTGCAGCAACCGCCTCCTGGCGGAAAGCGGCTTCATTAACCCATGCAGCGCGGAAACCTTTCCATGAATAACCGGCAGCTTTAATGATTCGAGTTAACCCAGTGGTATTATTGGCCATTAAAAGAACCTTTTATGATAAATAGCGTCTGTAACTAAAGCCGCAGCGCGTTTTGCTGCAACCTGAAGTATGACGGGTAACAACAGAAATTTTGCGCGCTTTCTGTTATCCTTGCGCCGCAATTGCATTATTAACCAGAGGCTTTACATCGTTTATGTCCGGCTGGCCACGAATTTACTACAAATTACTTAATTTACCATTAAGCGTCCTGGTAAAAAGTAAGTCTATCCCAGCAGAACCTGCGCTGGAATTAGGGCTCGATACGTCGCGCCCTATTATGTACGTTTTGCCTTATAACTCGAAGGCAGACCTGCTGACGCTTCGCGCTCAATGTCTGGCGCACGATTTACCTGACCCACTTGAACCGCTGGAAGTCGACGGTACGCTGCTGCCACGCTACGTGTTCATCCATGGCGGGCCGCGCGTGTTCACCTATTACACGCCGAAAGAAGAGTCCATTAAGCTGTTCCATGATTACCTCGATCTGCACCGCAGCAACCCCGATCTGGACGTGCAGATGGTGCCGGTGTCGGTGATGTTTGGCCGTCGTCCGGGGCGCGAAAAAGGGGAAGAGAACCCGCCGCTGCGTATGCTCAACGGCATTCAGAAGTTTTTCGCCGTCTCCTGGCTGGGACGCGACAGTTTTGTCCGCTTCTCACCTTCCGTTTCACTGCGCCGCATGGCGGATGAACACGGCACTGACAAAATCATTGCGCAAAAGCTGGCGCGCGTTGCGCGTATGCACTTTGCACGTCAGCGTCTGGCGGCCGTTGGACCACGTCTCCCGGCACGTCAGGATCTGTTCAACAAGCTGCTGGCTTCCAAAGCGATTGCCCGTGCCGTAGAAGACGAAGCGCGCAGCAAGAAAATTTCGCACGAGAAAGCGCAGCAGAACGCAATCGCGCTGATGGAAGAGATCGCCGCGAACTTCTCCTACGAGATGATTCGCCTCTCTGACCGTATCCTCGGCTTCACGTGGAACCGCCTCTATCAGGGGATTAACGTCCACAACGCCGAACGCGTGCGTCAGTTAGCGCACGACGGCCACGAGATTGTCTATGTGCCCTGCCACCGCAGCCACATGGACTACTTGTTGCTCTCTTACGTGCTCTATCACCAGGGGTTGGTGCCACCGCATATTGCTGCCGGTATCAACCTGAACTTCTGGCCAGCAGGCCCGATTTTCCGCCGTCTGGGTGCGTTCTTCATTCGTCGTACCTTTAAAGGTAACAAGCTTTACTCCACCGTCTTCAGGGAGTATCTGGGCGAGCTGTTCAGCCGCGGTTATTCTGTGGAGTACTTTGTTGAAGGCGGTCGCTCGCGTACCGGTCGTCTGCTCGATCCAAAGACCGGCACGCTGTCGATGACCATTCAGGCCATGCTGCGTGGCGGTACCCGTCCTATCACGCTGGTGCCGATTTACATCGGTTATGAACACGTGATGGAAGTGGGCACCTACGCGAAAGAGCTGCGCGGTGCGACTAAAGAGAAAGAGAGTCTGCCGCAGATGCTGCGTGGGCTGAGTAAATTGCGCAACCTCGGCCAGGGATACGTGAACTTTGGCGAGCCCCTGCCGCTGATGACATATCTGAACCATCATGTTCCGGAGTGGCGCGAGTCTATCGATCCTATCGAAGCGGTACGTCCGGCCTGGCTGACGCCAACGGTCAACGGCATTGCATCCGAGCTGATGGTACGCATCAACAATGCTGGTGCGGCAAACGCCATGAACCTGTGTTGTACTGCGCTTCTGGCCTCTCGCCAGCGTTCACTGACCCGCGAACAGCTGACCGAGCAGATTGACTGCTACCTGGATATCATGCGCAACGTGCCGTATTCCGTGGATTCGACCGTGCCGTCTGCCACCGCCAGCGAGCTGATCGATCACGCGTTGCAGATGAACAAGTTCGAAGTCGAGAAAGATACGATTGGTGACATCATCATTCTGCCGCGCGAGCAGGCCGTGCTGATGACCTACTACCGTAATAACATCACGCACATGCTGATGCTGCCGTCGCTGATGGCGGCCATTATTACCCAGCACCGCCGTATTTCGCGTCAGGAGCTGCTGCGCCATATTCAGGCCATCTACCCGATGCTGAAAGCGGAGCTGTTCCTGCGCTGGAGTAAGGATGAACTGGCGGCAGAGCTCGATAAAATGACGGCAGAGATGCATCGTCAGGGGCTGATTACCATCAGTGATGATGAACTGCATATCAATCCGTCACGTTCACGTACCTTGCAGCTCCTGGCTTCCGGTGCGCGTGAGACGTTGCAGCGCTACGCCATTACCTTCTGGTTGCTGAGTGCAAATCCGTCCATCAACCGCGGTACGCTGGAAAAAGAGAGCCGGACGCTGGCCCAGCGCCTCTCCGTTCTGCATGGCATTAACGCCCCGGAATTCTTCGACAAAGCGGTATTCAGCTCCCTGGTGCTGACGCTGCGCGACGAAGGGTACATTAGCGATACGGGCGATGCCGAGCCGGAAGAGACGATGAAGGTTTACCAGATGCTGGCAGAGCTGATTACCGCGGATGTGCGTTTAACGATTGAGAGTTCGACGCAGGGCGAATGATGCTAAAGCCGGGTGACGCTAACGCTTACCCGGCCTACATGTTCCGCTAAATCGTAGGCCGGGTAAGGCGAAGCCGCCACCCGGCTTTTTTATGACCAGTAACTCATCGCCAGGCCCAGAAACAGCACCAGCCCGACGTAGTTATTATTCAGAAACGCTTTAAAGCAGGCTTCACGCTCGCGCTTCGCGATCAGCTTCTGCTGATACGCAAACAGCAGCCCCGCCACCAGTACGGACCAGTAAAACTCCCAGTTCAGCCCGTTCAGGCGACCAATCGCCACCATCAGCGCCAGCACCGCCACCTGTAATATGCCGATGATCAGCTTGTCGTGACGACCAAACAGGATCGCCGTCGATTTGATGCCAATCTTGAGATCGTCATCGCGATCGACCATCGCGTATTGGGTATCGTACGCAACGGCCCAGAGAATATTCGCCAGGAACATCAGCCAGCAGCTGAGCGGAACGGACTCGCTGACCGCGGCAAACGCCATGGGAATCGACCAGCCAAATGCCGCACCCAATACCACCTGCGGCAGATGGGTGTATCGCTTCATGAACGGGTAAACCCAGGCCAGCGCCAGAGCCGCAACGGACAGTAGAATGGTCATGGTGTTAAGGGTTAACACCAGCATGAAAGAGAGAAGCACCAGCACCACAAACAGAATGCGCGCCTCTTTCCCGGTCACCTGACCGCTCGGCAGAGGACGATTCGCGGTGCGCTTAACATGTCCATCAAATTTCCGGTCAGCATAGTCGTTGACCACACAACCCGCAGCGCGCATCAGCCAGACACCCGCCACAAACACCGCCAGGATCCACAGCGGCGGCACGCCCGGCGTGGCAACCCACAGCGCCCATAAGGTCGGCCACAGCAGCAGCAGCGCGCCAATGGGTTTATCAGTACGCATCAGGCGGTGATAGGCCAGCAGCTTATTCTGCGTCAGACTCCACTCCATTTTCTCTCCCTCTTAGTACAACGGCGATGCAGGCAAAAAGAGTTCCGTCAGTATTAACGGCTTGCCACTCAAACGAAGGCGGGAACGGCGCCCCCACAAATCGGCATCGCAACCAATTTCAATAAAATCACGGGTCAGTTCAGACGAGGTGAACAGATAGCGCCCCAGGGGCGTTTTGCCGAGGCGTTGCAATGCCAGCTCCGGCCCGGAAAGTGTAGACTCAGGAACCACCGTCCGCCCGGCAAGCCACGGCTCGCCATCCGCACAGAGTAAAATTTCACGCAGCCAGTAGCGTTCTTCCTGCGGCAGCAGCGGCAGCTCGCTGGCAATCTCCGCAGGCGAGACAAACCCTTCCTGAATCATCGTCACCGTGACCGTTTTACCCTGTTGCTCAAAACGTTTTGTCATGGAATCTTCCAGCAGCAGCCAGTCCAGCTGTTCCGGGTCAAGCGCAGGGATGTGGTCGAAATAGCGTAGCGCACGCAGCTGCGTGAGCGCGGGGTGTGACATGCCAGACTCTCCGATACATAACGTAAAAGCATTGTATCGCAGATTGGCAAAATGAGGACGGACAAACAGAATTTAACGATCACTATCGCAACAATGGTGCAACTTAGCCAAAAAAAGTGCGCCCGCGAAGGCGCACCAAACGACTAACAAAATCAGCACTGTGGGGAGACGGTTACCCCTTGCCTTTTACACTGCTGATAAAGGTGGAACGGGCAGTGGTTGAACCTAAACGCTCGGCTTCATCAAGCAGTTTCAGCGCTTTATCGACATCGCCGTTTTTAACTGCCTGCTTGATGGCGTTGTTAAAGTACGTTTCAGTATCGTTAAGCACCGGCTCGGCTTTTTTCGCCGGGGCCGGAGCCGCGGCCGGTGTTGCGGCTGGCGCGGCATACACAGGCGCGGCAGTATTACCCACCGTTACCGGCCCCGGGCCAGATGAGCCAAACAGCGGGCCTACGAGTACGCTGGAGGCGCTGTTGGTGGAGACTTTCAGCTTGATCAGGCCGTCGGTAGTATGGCGAGCATGCGGATCCGGGATATCCGGGACAGCGTTACCGGTGCCTTTTGCGTAGGCTTTCGCCGGATCAACCAGCTTCGTTGTCTGTTGCAGATCTTTTTCAGTCGTGAACACCAGGACATAAATCTTCTGCTGACCCAGGGCTGGCGTCAGGCGCATAACGCCTTCCAGCCGATCGGCACTCATGACGCCAGGCTCCTGATAGCTGAAATAGTCGCTTGGGAAGAATGCGGATGGCGTCATGCTCTGATCGAGGATCAGCACGTTAGGCGCGAAGACGCTGGTCTGTTTATTGACTTCACTGGTTAACGTCAGGGTCAGCTCGCCGATATTCGCCGGCACGCTGAAAGCCGCAACCGGACCGCTGATACCCGGCACGTTCAGCGACTGACCGCCAGCGGCAAGCTGGGTGGTTTGCGTTTTCGACTGATCAACTGGCGTCCACACCAGTTGCTGAAGTGCCGCAGCCGGAATAGCTGGCGCAGCACTGATATTTTGAGGAACAAAATTCACATCTGCATAGGTGAGCGCAGGCGCACAGGCCAACAGCCCCGCAGAGAGGCACAGCGCGACGAGACTTTTCTTCATTTTCATTGTTATTACCTCTGATAGCGTGAGCACTGCGGTGGCCAGGCAATAGCGCGCAGCACCCTAAGGAGAGAGGGGCTTACGCCCCTCTTTTCAGGTCATTACGTCAGGCTCGACGAATTACCACCAGATTTCCATCTGGGCGCCGAAGGTCCACTCATCGTTGTCGCCACGGCTGAAGGTTTTCGCGGAGGTGTCGCTATACGCTACGCCAGAGGTGTAACCTGCACCTGAGTCGTTGTTTGCATAGCCCCATTTCTCATCCCACTTCGCGTAGGTTGCGAAGACACGGATAGCCGGACGGGACCAGATGCTGTCGCCTGCCTGCCATTGCTGTGCCAGGGTGATTTTGTACTGGCTGTTTTTGTCGTCAGTTTTCTGAGACTTAACGTTGTCGTAGCCCACTTCCAGCAAGGTGCTCATGATCGGCGTCCATTTGAACATTGGACGAACACCCACGGTCCACCACTCGGTACCGTTGTTGTTGTCACGATCGATGTTCT
The DNA here is from genome assembly GCF_049238125.1 of Enterobacter cloacae complex sp. IR5402. Taxonomy (NCBI): domain Bacteria; kingdom Pseudomonadati; phylum Pseudomonadota; class Gammaproteobacteria; order Enterobacterales; family Enterobacteriaceae; genus Enterobacter; species Enterobacter cloacae complex sp. IR5402. The sequence continues at coordinate 30,144 of NZ_JBMKHO010000016.1, read as the reverse complement.
GGTACATACCGACGTACATCAGGTCCCAACGGTCTGCCAGGGTGATTGCACCGTGGTCCAGCACGCGCCACATAGAGCCGTCGTTATCGATGCTGCCACCCTGTGGAATACCTTTACCGTTAGAGGTCATGGAATCCGTACCGTATTGCAGTACGAACTTGTTGAAGCCTTTCATCATGCTCTGGGTGTGTTCAGCGGTGAACAGCCAGCCATCTTTAGAGGCGCCAGGTTGCAGATAGTAGTCGTCAGGAATGTTGGTATGACCGTAGTCAACGCCCAGCTCCAGCGTACCGCCCGGGTTGGTTTCCAGACCGGCTAAACGGACGTCGAAGACATCGTTTGGTACCACGTTGTCATAAATACGGTCGCCGTTCGCATCACGATCGGCGAAGGTTGCAGAACCGCCGGACTCAGAAGAACGGGTCGCTGCCAGAGAGAGTTTACCAAAGCCCAGATCGATGTTTTCAATACCGGCACCAGGACCAGAGATATCCCAGTAGTAGAAGTCGATCATGTGTACGTCATGACGCTGATAGAAGCGCTTACCGGCCCAGATGGTAGAGCCTGGCAGCCATTCAATCAGGTTTTTACCCTGCACGTTAGCTTCACGGAAGGCCGGGCTGGTGGATTCCCAGTCATTCTGTTGAGAAACGGAGTACGCTACGTTGGTGTCGAAATAGAAGCTCTTGTCGCCTTCTTTCCACACTTCCTGGCCCAGTTTCAGTTCGGCGTAGGTTTCACATTCGTTACCGAGACGGTATTTACTTTGTGCGCCTGTTGCCTGGAAACATTGTTGTTCACCGCCACTTCCGGTCCAGCCAATGCCGGAACGAGCATAACCTTTAAAGTCTACGGCGCCCGCCTGGGCAGACAGGATGCCTGCCGCAATGGCGACAGCCAGAGGGACTTTGCGCAGAGTAATCATTATTCTATCTCCTGAGATCATTGCTTTTCTTTATAATTGGAATGCTTAAACGCCTGGCTCTTTGTGCAACCGACGACATGCAGTGCCATCCTCACGGAACAGATGGCAACGCTCTGGCGGCAAACCGATAGCGAATGTGGCACCCTCTTCTACCAACACCACGTCATTCTGGCGGTAGACCAGGTTCTGACGGATGGCGGGGATCTGGATATGAATCTGTGTTTCGTGACCAAGCTGTTCGACGACCTGAACTTCACCTTCCAGCGTCACATCAGCGATGTGGCTCGGCAGTAAATGCTCAGGGCGGATACCGAGGGACATATTGGCCCCCACCTGTACGTTGGCGCTGTCGACCGGCAGCCAGACTTGCTGACGGTTTGGCAGCTCCACCTGTACCTGTTCGATTGCCGTCGCGGTCACTTTTACGGGCAGGAAGTTCATCTTTGGCGAGCCAATAAAGCCCGCAACAAAGCGGTCTGCCGGGTAGTGATACAGCTCCAGCGGTTTGCCCACCTGCGCCACGCGACCGGCATCCAGCACCACGATTTTGTCGGCCAGCGTCATCGCTTCGACCTGATCGTGGGTGACGTAAATCATCGTGCGTCCAAGGCGTTTGTGCAGACGGGAGATTTCGATACGCATCTGGACGCGCAGGGCGGCATCCAGGTTAGAGAGAGGTTCATCGAGCAGGAACACGCGCGGCTCGGCCACCAGCGTACGGCCGATCGCCACACGCTGACGCTGACCGCCGGAGAGCGCCTTCGGTTTACGCTCCAGCAGATGTGCCAGCTGAAGCACTTCCGCCACCTGGGTGACGCGCTGGTTAATGGTCTCTTTTTTCGCGCCGGCCAGCTTCAGGCCAAAGGACATGTTCTCGGCAACGGAAAGATGCGGATAAAGCGCATAAGACTGGAACACCATGCCCACGCCGCGTTCAGCTGGCGGGATGTCGTTCATTCGGGTATCACCAATAAATAAATCGCCCCTGGTGATGGTTTCAAGACCGGCAATCATACGCAGCAGAGTCGATTTACCACAGCCTGATGGACCCACGAACACCACAAATTCACCTTCGTGGATGTCCAGATTGATGTCTTTTGACACCACTACGTCGCCCCAGGCTTTCGTTACATTACGCAGCTGTACGCTCGCCATGCCCTTCTCCCTTCGTTACAACCTGTCACCGACAGAAACATTCAAGATAAGTTCACTATGCGTGTTCCATTACTTTCGTGAATCCTCCACCCCCCGGCTTTTTTATGGGGGAGGAGGCGGGAGGATGAGAGAGCAGGCTCTGCGACCGCAGCTGAGGGGCCGAGGCGAAAATCGTGAAGCGGCCTGCAAAATTCAGTGGGTTTTTATGTGCGCCAGCACTCATAACTTAAATTTATGTTACAGGGATCACACAAACAGGGGGTGGGGCGTAGGGACTGGGAGGATGGAAAGAGGATGTCAAATAAGGAGACTGAGTCACGTTGAACCACCTTATGTATCCACGAGCACATCACCAATAAAGGATGGCAGATATGAAGATCAAGACTGGCGCACGCGTTTTCGCATTGTCCGCCCTCGCAGCAATGATGATTTCCGCACCGGCTCTCGCCAAAATTGAAGAAGGTAAGCTGGTTATCTGGATTAACGGCGACAAGGGCTATAACGGTCTGGCCGAAGTGGGCAAAAAATTCGAGAAAGACACCGGTATCAAAGTTACCGTAGAGCACCCGGACAAACTGGAAGAGAAGTTCCCGCAGGTTGCGGCAACGGGCGATGGTCCGGACATTATCTTCTGGGCGCATGACCGTTTCGGGGGCTACGCGCAGTCTGGCCTGCTGGCAGAAGTTACGCCAGACAAAGCCTTCCAGGACAAACTGTTCCCGTTCACCTGGGACGCCGTTCGCTATAACGGCAAGCTGATCGCATACCCAATCGCGGTTGAAGCCCTGTCACTGATTTACAACAAAGACCTGGTGCCAAACCCACCGAAAACCTGGGAAGAGATCCCTGCTCTGGATAAAGAGCTGAAGGCGAAGGGTAAATCCGCTCTGATGTTCAACCTGCAAGAACCGTACTTCACCTGGCCGCTGATTGCTGCCGACGGCGGCTACGCGTTCAAGTTTGAAAACGGCAAATATGACGTGAAAGACGTGGGCGTGGACAGTGCGGGCGCGAAAAAAGGTCTGACCTTCCTGGTTGACCTGATTAAGAACAAACACATGAACGCGGATACTGACTACTCCATCGCGGAAGCGGCGTTCAACAAAGGCGAAACCGCGATGACCATCAACGGTCCGTGGGCCTGGACCAACATCGACAAGAGCAAAATCAACTACGGCGTGACCCTGCTGCCAACCTTCAACGGCAAACCGTCTAAACCGTTCGTGGGCGTGCTGAGCGCAGGCATCAACGCCGCCAGCCCGAACAAAGAGCTGGCGAAAGAGTTCCTCGAAAACTACCTGCTGACCGATCAGGGTCTGGATGAAGTGAACAAGGACAAACCGCTGGGCGCCGTTGCGCTGAAATCCTTCCAGGATCAGCTGGCGAAAGATCCACGTATTGCGGCCACCATGGATAACGCCCAGAAAGGCGAAATCATGCCGAACATCCCTCAGATGGCTGCATTCTGGTACGCCACCCGTACCGCCGTCATTAACGCTGCAAGCGGTCGCCAGACTGTCGATGCCGCGCTGAAAGATGCTCAGGGTCGTATTACTAAGTAAGTCTGAAAAACGGCGGGTGGCGCATGCGCTTACCCGCCCTACGACTACGGCACGATCCGTAGGTCAGGTAAGCGCAGCGCCACCTGACGATAAGTTTCCACCGTTGTAGAGGAAGAACCCCATGGATGTCATTAAAAAGAAACACTGGTGGCAAAGCGACGCACTGAAGTGGTCAGTGATAGGTCTGCTGTGTCTGCTGGTGGGTTACCTTGTTGTTTTAATGTACGTGCAAGGGGAATACCTATTCGCCATCATGACGCTGATTTTAAGCTCGGTTGGCCTGTATATTTTCGCCAACCGTAAAGCGTATGCCTGGCGCTATGTTTACCCGGGCGTTGCCGGGATGGGGCTGTTTGTCCTCTTTCCGTTGATCTGCACCATCGCGATTGCCTTTACCAACTACAGCAGCACCAACCAGCTCGCGCAGGAGCGTGCCACCCAGGTGCTTCTGGACCGTTCTTATCAGGCGGGTAAAACCTTTAACTTCGGCCTGTATCCTGCGGGTGATGAGTGGAAGTTAGCGCTCACTGACGGTGAGAGCGGCAAAACCTATCTTTCCGACGCGTTCAAATTTGGCGGTGAGCAGAAGCTGACCTTAAAAGAGGCTGCGGCCCTGCCGGAAGGTGAACGTGCCAACCTGCGTATCATCACCCAGAATCGCCAGGCACTGACCCAGCTCACCGCCGTACTGCCAGACGAAAGCAAAGTGATCATGAGCTCGCTGCGCCAGTTCTCCGGCACCCAACCGCTCTATACCCTGGCGGATGACGGCACGCTGACCAACAACCAGAGCGGCGTGAAGTACCGCCCGAACAACGATATTGGTTTCTATCAGTCTGTGAATGCCGACGGCAGCTGGGGGGATGACAAACTCAGCCCGGGCTATACCGTCACCATCGGCTGGGACAACTTTACCCGCGTGTTTACCGACGAAGGCATCCAGAAACCGTTCTTCGCCATCTTCGTCTGGACGGTGGTCTTCTCGGTGTTGACCGTGATCCTGACCGTGGCCGTGGGCATGGTGCTGGCCTGCCTCGTGCAGTGGGAGTCCCTGAAGGGCAAAGCGATTTACCGCGTGCTGCTGATTCTGCCGTACGCCGTGCCGTCGTTCATCTCGATTCTGATTTTCAAAGGGCTGTTTAACCAGAGCTTCGGTGAAATCAACATGATGCTGAGCGCGCTGTTCGGTATCAAACCGGCCTGGTTCAGCGACCCGACCACCGCCCGCTCGATGATTATCATCGTGAACACCTGGCTGGGCTATCCGTACATGATGATCCTGTGCATGGGGCTGCTGAAGGCCATCCCGGACGACCTTTACGAAGCCTCGGCGATGGACGGCGCGGGTCCGTTCCAGAACTTCTTCAAAATTACCCTGCCGCTGCTCATTAAGCCGCTGACGCCGCTGATGATTGCCAGCTTCGCCTTTAACTTTAACAACTTCGTGCTGATTCAGCTGTTGACCAACGGCGGTCCGGACCGTCTCGGCACCACCACGCCGGCAGGCTATACCGACCTGCTCGTGAGCTACACCTACCGCATCGCCTTCGAGGGCGGCGGCGGTCAGGACTTCGGCCTGGCGGCGGCGATTGCCACCCTGATCTTCCTGCTGGTGGGCGCCCTGGCGATTGTGAACCTGAAAGCCACACGTATGAAATTTGACTAAGGAGGGCACTGAACATGGCAATGGTACAACCCAAATCTCAGAAACTGCGCCTCCTCGTGACGCACTTAGGCCTGCTGATTTTCATCGCGGCGATCATGTTCCCGCTGCTGATGGTTATCGCCATCTCCCTGCGTTCGGGGAACTTCGCCACCGGGAGCCTGATCCCGGACGAAATCTCCTGGGAGCACTGGAAGCTCGCGCTGGGCTTCAGCGTGGAACACGCGGATGGCCGCGTCACGCCGCCGCCGTTCCCGGTGCTGCTGTGGCTGTGGAACTCGGTGAAGGTGGCAACCATCACAGCCATCGGCATCGTGACGCTCTCCACCACCTGTGCTTACGCCTTCGCCCGTATGCGTTTTCCGGGCAAAGCGACCCTGCTGAAAGGGATGCTGATTTTCCAGATGTTCCCGGCCGTACTGTCGCTGGTGGCGTTATATGCCTTGTTTGACCGTCTGGGCCAGTACGTGCCGTTCATCGGCCTGAACACTCACGGCGGCGTGATCTTCGCCTATCTCGGCGGTATCGCCCTGCACGTGTGGACCATTAAAGGCTATTTCGAAACCATCGACGGCTCGCTGGAAGAAGCGGCGGCACTGGATGGCGCGACACCGTGGCAGGCGTTCCGCCTGGTGCTGCTGCCGTTGTCGGTGCCGATTCTGGCGGTGGTGTTTATTCTGTCGTTTATCGCGGCGATCACCGAAGTACCGGTCGCCTCTCTGTTACTGCGCGATGTAAACAGCTACACCCTGGCCGTCGGTATGCAGCAGTATCTCAACCCGCAAAACTACCTGTGGGGCGACTTTGCCGCGGCGGCCGTCCTCTCTGCCATCCCGATTACCGTGGTGTTCCTGCTGGCCCAGCGCTGGCTGGTCAACGGCCTGACGGCGGGCGGTGTGAAAGGTTAAGTTTCATTTGTTATGCCTCTGCAACCCTCAACTTTAGACGTATTGTATTGAACCAACTTGTGACTGTTGTTAGGCGCTCTTCGGAGCGCCCTTTTTTTATTCGCGTTTTAGCCGCTTTGAGTTGCACAGCCAGAGGGTGATCACCAGCAGCAGGATCGCCGCCGAGTAGATCAGCACGTCGAGCGGGGATTTATGATCGACGATGATCAGCCGCACAATGGCGGTGATGCCAATGTAGACAAAATAGCGCAGCGGGAAGTGAAAGCCGGACTGAAAGTACTTCACAATCAGGGCGATAAATTCAAAGTAGAGAAAGTAGACCACCAGGCCTTCCACCAGTGCGTATTTGCTGGTTTGCTCAGGAGCAAAGAGCACATCCGCCAGATGCACCGTCTCTTTACCCAGAAAAACGACCAGGATCAGGCCAAGGCTCAGCAGACCGAGGTTCAGTACGGTCTGGAGTATCGTTGAGATAAACTCAACGCGCGGACGAGTCAGGGATGTCATACAGCACCTCATTCTCCAGGGCGAGGTTCCTGTATAACGCAAAAATGTGACGGGGATCTATATTTTTTGTTTATGTTTGGCGCATTCGCCCGGTGGCGCTGCGCTTACCGGGCCTACAAAAACCGTAGGCCGGGCAAACGCAGTGCCGCCCGGCGTGAAGCATCAGCGGAAGTTAATGTTCTTATCGCTGGTCATATCATACAGCTGGAATTTACGTCCAAGCTGCTGACCACCGTCGCGCGTCAGCGGCGTCCAGCCCACTGCCGCACGGCTGCGGGTTGGGCCTGATGAGAACAGATCCAGCGGAATCGACACGTACACCCCTTTGGTGAAGTCCCCTTCCCCGTACTCGTCTGGCGAAACGTTGGTGATGGTGGCATAGCCGCCCACCACAACGCCGCTGTCAAAGTGTTTGGAGATATCCAGCGTGCCGCCCTTATCGCCCGCCAGATACTGGCCGACGCTGGCTTTTACCAGCACGTCCTGCGCGAATGACGGCGTCCAGTAGGCGGTCAGGTGGCCGGTTTTGACGCTGTAGTCGGTGAACTTCATCATGTCCTGCGCGCTGCGCCAGTCACGCTGTTTCACGTAGTTGGCATCAACCCCAAACGCCCAGTTGCTGTCGACAGGACGATAAAGCACTTCTGCCCCGGCGCCGCCGAACATGGTTTCCAGATAGCCACCGTAAACCTGGCCGTAGAAGCCATTGCCGAAATACTGGAAGTAGTTGGCCTGGAGGTTATTCACGTAGATATCGTTCTGCACATATTCGCGAACGCGGGTACGCACGCGCGGCAGTTTTGAATCGTTCGGCGGGTTGGTGTAGTTAAATTTGTCGTAGTTGTTGGCAATGTTGCCGAACAGACTACCGGTGGTCAACAGGTGGTCGGTCACCCACAGATCCGCCGTCGCCATCGCGCCCAGCTGATACATGTAGAAGTTTTCCGGCCCCCCCACGGACTGGTTCAGCACCGGATCGATATGGAAATCGAAGCGCGATTTATCGATATACCAGCCCTGCTCGGTGGTTTCCGGCACCACCGGCTCAACGCGTTTTTGCACCAGCTCGGTTTCATGCCCGAGCGGTTCGCCTTCAAGATGACGCTTAAGGCTGGCAACATCGGTTTCGGTGGTGACCTGCGGCAGATTCAGGCGGTTCTCCGTCACGCGGATCGTGCGGATCCCCTCCGGCAGATCGTTCATGACGATCCGGTTGGCGCGCTCGATCCCTTCGCGGGAGTCGCGGTATTTCACCTGCTCGCCGGTAACATACAGCGTATCGCCTTTGGTCTGGATCTTCGGATCCGCCAGGCCCGCGTTATATTTCAGCAGCGTCAGCTGGTTCGCTACCACGGAGTGCTGAATGATCGCATCCTGCGGCTCCGGCTGATATTTTGGCCGCGGGTTGTCATTATAGTGCGGCCGCATGTCGTTAAAGTTAGTGCGCAGGGTAAAGCCAAACATCAGGGTATTACCGCGCTCATAGCTGAGGTTAACGTCGGCCCAGTCGGTGACGCGGTAAATAGCGCCGACGTTAAACTTGCTCTTCTGCTCAATTTTGCCGGCAAAATCTTCGCTGTAGTTATTACCTTCGTACTCCAGCTTCAGGCGCAGCGGCTGCCATGGCGTTTGATACTCTACACCACCAAACAGCGAGGCCGGGCCGTGGAACATCTGGTCGCCGTTGATGGAGCCCGCTTTCTGGTAGCTGTTATCACGGTAGCAGTATTTATCACTGTAGGAGCAGAACGGATTTTTGACGTTGCCGCTGGTACCCAGATAGCCCCATCCCAGACCGAGTGAGAAATCAAACGGTCCCCAGGCTTTGCTGGCCACGATGTATTCCGCGTCAAACAGGCCGGTCCCGCCAATGTCTTTCGCACCAACGGAGACCTGCGGCATCCAGTAGCTCTCTTCCCACAGGCGCAGCTTCACGTCGAAGGCTTTGTCTTTGTAGGTCTGATCGCCGGAGAAAGCGTCTACGCTGCTGTACTGTTTTGTACGCACGTCGGTGTAGCGCAGCGTGGTCTCCAGCCAGGGGAACAGCTGCACGGACGCAGAGTAGTAACGGTACTGATCGTTATCGCGATAGTTAAGGCTGATTTCCCCCTCGCGGGCCATACGCGCGGTTGGGGTTTGCAGTAAGCCCACGCCGCCAAAATCGGACTGCGACGGGCCGATGGGTGCCGGATACGTTTCTGCATGACAGGCGGCACTCACGCACAGTGCAAGCATGCTGTAGAGATAGGTTTTTTTCATTATTCCGGTATCCGCTGTATCAGGGAGCGAAGGATATCGGCATTAAGCCCGTCATACGCTTTCGTCCAGAAATGGTCGGCAAAACCGACAAAAATGATGCTGCCCGGCATAGGTTCGATATGGCGTTTATTCCAGTAAGCCACCGACGCTTTCTGCGTATGCCCGTCCGGATAGACCACCCAGGCATAGCTTTTATCCGCTCCGCTGAGCAGACTTTGCTCGTCGAGATAGCTCGCCACGTCCCGGCCCGGCGTAAACGGCTTTTTGCCAGGGCTGCTGAGAAGCCCCATCACGGTGACGGTGGAAGGCTGAGCCGGAAGCCACAAGGTATAGTCCCCTTCCAGCGACGGATTGCCGTTTTCCGCGACACGCACTTCGTCGGGATCGAGATTCACCTTCTGGCGCCCCGTCACCTTAACCGCCTGAAGCTGCTGACGCAGGCTAGTAATAGCCGCGGCATCGTCGGCATCTTCCTGTTGTGCCAGCCCGCTCAGTCGGGCGAGCAGCGCCTGATGTTTTTGTTCCGCTACAATCGTCGCCTGACGCTCGCTGATAACCGCCCCGGTCCACCAGCTTTTCGCCAGCCTCGGCTGCCCCACCAGATCGAGCAGATGCCCGGCATTGGTTAAGGTTTTAGGTTTTTCGCTGTCCGGGGTGTAGACCTGTACCGTTCCCGCAGACCACGCCAGCGGCGAGGCCAGGCTGGCGAGAAACGCAATGTGGATGAACATTTTCATGATTTCGCCGCCTTGATCAGGGTGGTCTTCACCGGGAAGAATCCGGCACCGAGATACTGTAAGGACTGGCGGATTTGCCCCTCTTCGTCCACCCAGAAGCGGTTATGCCAGGTGGCCTGATCGGTTGTCACCTCTTCATCCAGCACGCGCACCTGCGTTTCGTCGCTGCCCACTTTGACACTGTCCGTACCGTCCCAGCGGAAGGTGGAGCGGGCCGTGGCGTAGCGCACCTGTTTGTGCTCGGTCCAGCCCATCGTGCGCGTCCAGCTTGCACCATCGACAATCTGATTCGGCTTGATGAGCGGATCTTCAGCCAGGTTGTTCACCTCAAGCAGGTTGTCGCCGCCGAGCAACGTTTTCACGATGCGGGAATGCTGCGTCACGATGGTGGCCTGATCCTGCGTCACCCATTTCTGCTGCCCGTTTTCATCGAAAGCGAGCACCACAAACAGTTGCGGACCATCGTTTAGCTGCATGTACTGGCTGGCATACGGCATGTTCTGAAGTTCGTCATCGGTCAGATGCACGCCCGGCGTGCCGAACATGCTGTCCCACAGTGAGTGGCCCAGCCCTTTGGTGGTAGCTGAGCACGCCTGCAACAGCAGGCAAATCAGGATGATTGCAGGTCGCTTCACGACTCTTCTCCGAAGGGGCGAAATAACCACACCGAAGTGTGGTTATGATTAAAACACCCGGTATTACTGGGTGCTGGTCGTCGTAGTGGTCGTGGTTCCGGTATTGGAGCCATCACCGCCACCGGTTGCCGCCAGCGCGACACCCACGGCTGAACTTACGGCGCTGGTGCTGGCTGCGGTAGAACTCCCCGCAGACGCAGACGTCGCTGCCGACCCTGCTGCTTCCCCGACCTGGACCGGAGCTGCATAGACAGACGTCGCCGCAAGCGCAGATATGGCAAAAATGCCATACAGTACTTTCTTCATAACAATTTCCCTTCAATGAATGAATGGAGATTTGCCCGAAAAGAAATTCAGGCGGATTCGAGTATACACAACTAAAGCAGTGGGTTTACCGTGGGGGTAAATAGGGATGAGGTTTTCAGACTAATGGTTAAAAATGGAAGGAAAAAAGAATCAAGCAAATATATAATCAATATAAATCAATAATTTATAATATAAGAACATTAAAGCATCACTCCGTATTTTCTTAAAATAAACCTCAGCAATTAACGGGGTTACTGTCTTTTTCGGATTAAACTCAGATTCAGAATTTGAGATAACTAACAGACATCAGGAATTATCCGATAAAAAAATGCCGGCATATCGCCGGCATTGTTCATGACATATTTATTACGCACGCCAGGCTTTATAACGGTTAATCAGACCATTGGTGGAGCTGTCGTGGCTGTCGATCGCTTTATCGTCACCCAGCTCTGGCAGAATGCGGTTTGCCAGCTGTTTGCCCAGCTCAACGCCCCACTGGTCAAAGGTGAAGATGTTCAGAATAGCGCCCTGAGTGAAGATTTTGTGCTCGTAGAGGGCAATCAGCGCCCCCAGGCTGAACGGCGTGATTTCGCGCAGCAGGATGGAGTTAGTTGGACGGTTGCCTTCGAACACTTTAAACGGCACCACGTGCTCCAGCGTTGCCGGATCTTTACCCTGATCACGGTACTCCTGCTCAACCACCTCGCGGGATTTACCGAACGCCAGCGCTTCGGTCTGGGCGAAGAAGTTAGACAGCAGCTTCGGATGGTGGTCGGACAGTGGGTTGTGCGTAATCGCCGGGGCGATGAAATCGCACGGTACCATTTTGGTGCCCTGGTGGATCAGCTGGTAGAACGCGTGCTGACCGTTGGTGCCCGGCTCGCCCCAGATGATTGGGCCAGTCTGGTAATCCACCGCGTTGCCGTTACGGTCAACGTACTTGCCGTTGGATTCCATGTTGCCCTGCTGGAAGTAGGCCGCAAAGCGGTGCATGTACTGGTCGTACGGCAGAATCGCTTCGGTTTCAGCGCCGAAGAAGTTGTTGTACCAGATCCCGATCAGCGCCAGCAGTACCGGCAGGTTTTTCTCAGGCGCGGTGGTGGAGAAGTGTTTGTCCATCGCGTGCGCGCCGGAGAGCAGCTCAACGAAATTGTCGAAGCCGACGGACAGAATGATGGACAGGCCGATTGCAGACCACAGAGAGTAGCGGCCGCCAACCCAGTCCCAGAACTCGAACATGTTCGCCGTATCAATGCCGAACTCGCCTACCGCTTTACCGTTGGTGGACAGCGCCGCAAAGTGTTTCGCCACGTGCTTTTCGTCGCCCGCGGTTTTCAGGAACCAGTCGCGCGCGCTGTGGGCGTTGGTCATGGTTTCCTGAGTGGTGAAGGTTTTAGACGCCACCAGGAACAGCGTGGTTTCCGGGTTCACCTTTTTCAGCACTTCAGCGATGTGGGTCCCATCGACGTTGGACACGAAGTGCATGTTGAGGTGGTTTTTGTACGGGCGCAGCGCCTCGGTCACCATGAACGGGCCGAGGTCAGAGCCGCCGATACCGATGTTTACGACGTCGGTGATCGCTTTGCCGGTGTAGCCTTTCCAGCTACCTGAGATGATCGCTTCGGAGAAGGTTTTCATCTTTTCCAGCACCGCGTTCACTTCCGGCATCACATCTTTGCCGTCAACGATGATTGGGGTATTGCTACGGTTGCGCAGCGCCACGTGCAGCACGGCACGGTCTTCGGTGCGGTTGATCTTCTCACCGGAGAACATGGATTTGATGGCATCTGCCAGTTCAGTCTCTTTCGCCAGATCTTGCAGCTTCGCCAGCGTCTCTTCGGTGATACGGTTCTTGGAGAAATCCACCAGCATCAGGTCATCGAAGGTGGCGGAAAACTTGCTGAAACGATCGGCATCTTTCGCGAACAGATCCGCGATGGTGACGTCTTTCATTTCATCAAAATGTTTCTGTAGTGCCTGCCATGCAGCGGTCTGCGTTGGGTTGATGTTTTTCATAGCAATACTCTTCTGATTTGAGAATTGTGACTGCGGTCGATTGTAGCGCCTGCAAATAAAAATTGTGATGGTTTTTATGCCATTGCCCTGGTCTGCATCAAACGCAGGTGAAAAGACCCGAAAAGTATAGCTGCTGTCGCGCCCTTCCGGCGTGGCGAAATGTTGGTCAAAAAGGGGTGAAAAGGAGCATAAAATATGGGCCTGTTATAAGTCCTGTTTCTGAGGGGTACCCCCCCATGAAAAATCCGCATAATCCCAGCATTGACAGGACCTCCCCCGCATTTTATTTATAGGGCCGTATTTTGCGCCTGCACCTGTTCTCGCTTCATTCTTGTGCCAAGGTCGCTCTATTCATTCCCTGACACGAGGTTGTTATGACGAGTTTTGTGGTCGCCAAGTTTGGCGGCACCAGTGTGGCAGACTACGATGCCATGAACCGCAGCGCCGATGTGGTGCTGGCCGATCCGAATACCCGCCTGGTGGTACTTTCCGCCTCAGCCGGCGTGACGAACCTGCTGGTTTCTCTGTCTGAAGGACTGGAAGCGACCGAGCGTTTCGTGAAGCTGGATGCACTGCGCAAAATTCAGTTCGACATTCTCGAGCGTCTGCAAAACCCGAACGTCATTCGTGAGGAAGTGGAACGCCTGCTGGAAAATATCACCACTCTGGCCGAAGCCGCGTCGCTGGCAACCTCTACCGCCCTGACCGATGAGCTGGTCAGCCACGGTGAATTAATGTCTACCCTGCTGTTCGTTGAGATCATGCGCGAGCGCAATATTCAGGCGCAGTGGTTCGACGTGCGTAAAGTCATGCGCACCAGCGACCGCTTTGGCCGCGCCGAGCCGGACGTGGAAGCGTTGGCTGAACTGACTAACCAGCAGCTTGCCCCGCGCCTGGATGAAGGCATAGTGATCACCCAGGGCTTTATCGGCAGCGAAGCCAAAGGGCGCACAACCACGCTGGGCCGTGGCGGTAGCGACTACACCGCCGCCCTGCTGGGTGAAGCCCTGCACGCCACCCGCGTGGATATCTGGACGGACGTGCCGGGAATCTACACCACCGACCCGCGCGTGGTCTCTGCGGCAAAACGTATTGACGTGATCGCCTTTGAAGAGGCGGCTGAAATGGCCACCTTCGGCGCGAAAGTGCTGCACCCGGCCACGCTGCTGCCCGCCGTGCGCAGCGACATTCCGGTCTTCGTTGGCTCAAGTAAAGATCCAAAGGCGGGCGGGACGCTGGTCTGCAAGAAAACCGAGAACCCGCCGCTGTTCCGCGCGCTGGCCCTGCGTCGTAAGCAGACGCTGGTTACCCTGCACAGCCATAATATGCTGCATTCCCGCGGCTTCCTGGCAGAAGTGTTTGGCATCCTGGCGCGCCACAATATCTCTGTAGATTTGATTACCACTTCTGAAGTGAGTATTGCGCTGACGCTGGACACCACCGGTTCAACCTCAACGGGTGATACCCTGCTGACGCAGTCGCTGCTGATTGAGCTTTCCGAGTTGTGCCGTGTGGAAGTGGAAGAAGACCTGGCGCTGGTGGCCATCATCGGCAACAAGCTGTCGCGCGCCTGTGGCGTGGGTAAAGAGGTGTTCGGCGTGCTCGACCCGTTCAATATCCGCATGATCTGCTACGGTGCATCCAGCTACAACCTCTGCTTCCTGGTCCCTGCCGATCAGGCCGAGCAGGTCGTGCAGAAACTTCATCAGAATTTGTTTGAATAAAATTCGTTAGCACGTTAAACAATATCGATAAGCCGGGCACAGACCCGGCTTTTTTATAACAAAACAACACGACAATACTGCAAGGAATTCACTATGCTCTCCGCTATCACCCGGCTGTTCCCGTTATGGGCGCTGCTGCTCTCCGTACTCGCGTATTACACTCCTGCCACGTTCACGGGCATTGGTCCGTGGGTCACCACGCTACTGATGCTGATTATGTTCGGCATGGGCGTGCATCTGAAAATTGACGATTTCAAACGCGTGCTGTCTCGCCCGGCGCCGGTTGCCGCAGGGATTTTCCTGCACTACCTGGTGATGCCGCTCGCGGCCTGGCTGCTGGCGATGGCCTTTAATATGCCGCCCGACCTTTCCGCCGGGATGGTGCTGGTGGGGAGCGTCGCCAGCGGCACGGCATCTAACGTCATGATCTATCTGGCGAAAGGCGACGTGGCGCTTTCCGTCACTATCTCGTCCGTTTCCACGCTGGTGGGCGTGATTGCCACGCCGCTGTTAACCCGCCTGTACGTGGACGCACATATCCAGGTGGACGTGATGGGCATGCTGCTCAGCATCCTGCAAATCGTGGTGATCCCGATTGCGCTGGGGCTGGTGATCCACCATCTCTTCCCGCGGGTGGTAAAAGCGGTTGAGCCGTATCTGCCCGCGTTTTCGATGATCTGCATACTGGCCATTATCAGCGCCGTGGTAGCCGGTTCCGCATCGCACATTGCTTCGGTGGGCTTTGTGGTGATCGTCGCGGTTGTGCTGCATAACACTATTGGTCTGCTGGGCGGTTACTGGGGCGGGAAGCTGTTTGGCTTTGACGAATCCACCTGCCGCACGCTGGCGATCGAAGTGGGGATGCAGAACTCCGGCCTGGCGGCGGCGCTGGGTAAAATTTACTTCTCACCGCTGGCAGCGCTACCGGGGGCGCTGTTCTCCGTCTGGCATAACCTGTCCGGTTCGCTGTTAGCAGGGTACTGGTCCGGTAAGCCGATTGATGACCAACCGAAAAAAGATGCGGTGAAACAGGGTTAATTGTCCCGGCTTGCTTTACACTGAAGCCTCCCCATCAGGAGGCTTCAGCAATGGCTACACCACGTTTGACCCAGAAAGACATGACCGAAGCCGAGCAGCGCGAACTTAAAACGCTTCTCGACCGCGCCCGCATCGCGCATGGCCGCACGCTGACGAACGCCGAAACCAATCAGGTTAAAAAAGAGTACATCGACAAGCTGATGGCGCAACGTGAGGCTGCGGCGAAAAAAGCCCGCAAGCTGAAAAAAGAGCAGGCTTATAAGCCGGATGCAGAGGCGACCTTTTCCTGGTCCGCCAATACATCAACCCGTGGAAGGCGCTAATTAGCGCCCTTTCTTTTTGCGCCCCGGCTGGGTAAAGCGTTTTCCGTTGCCCGGCTTGCCCCGCCCTTTCTCTTCCGCCTGCGGTGCCTTCACCACCGGACGCTTAATCGTCTGCGTTTTCGGTTTGGCTTTAGCTTTCGGCTTCGCCTCGGACGAGGAGTTTTCGATAAGTTTGAACAGCTCGATCAGCTCGTCGTCCGTTAAGTCACGCCACTCGCCCAACGGGATCCCGGACAGGCTGACGTTCATGATGCGCGTGCGTTCCAGCTTCGTCACTTCGTAACCGAAGTACTCGCACATGCGGCGGATCTGGCGGTTCAGGCCCTGCACCAGCGTGATACGAAACGCAAACGGCGCCTCTTTTCTGACTTTACACTTCTTCGTCACGGTACCCAGAATCGGCACGCCTGCGCCCATCCCGCGAATGAACTCGTCCGTCACCGGCTTGTTCACCGTCACGATGTACTCTTTCTCGTGGTCGTTACCGGCACGCAGAATTTTGTTGACCAGATCGCCGTGGTTGGTAAGGAAAATCAACCCCTGAGAGTCCTTATCCAGACGGCCAATCGGGAAAATGCGGCTGCTGTGGTTCACGAAATCAACAATGTTGTCCCGCTCGCCATCTTCCGTGGTGCTGACAATCCCAACCGGTTTGTTCAACGCGATAAACACCAGGTCTTCGGCATCACGCGGTTCGATGACCTGACCATTCACTTTCACCACATCGCCAGGTACCACCTGATCACCAATGGTGGCGCGTTTGCCGTTAAGAAACACGTTACCCTGTTCAATGTAACGGTCAGCCTCGCGACGTGAGCAGATCCCGCTCTCGCTAATGTATTTGTTTAATCGGGTTGATTGAGTTGGCAGCATAGTTTCTCCTGTGAAGGGCGAAATATACCTTAGGTTTGGGCTGGAAAAAAAGATTAGCCGACGGTTACTGAGACGGGTTTTTTAGTTTGCGAGACGCTTTCAGGATTTAGCGTCAGGCTATTTATCCTTGAGCTAACTCCTTTTAGCTTTACTCTCCAGAGACAATTGCTTGTAGTTTATAAATCACAGGGAGTAATATGAAGGAGATCGTTCAGACAGAATCCTTCCGACGCTGGGAGCAAAATTTAAAGGACAGGCGGGCAAAGACGATTATCGCTTCCCGCCTCTTTAGGCTGGCAAATGGCTTAGCGGGCGACATTAGACCCGTGGGGGAAGGTATCAGTGAACTGAGGATCCACTTTGGCCCGGGCTACAGAGTCTATTTTAAGGACCAGGGCAATTGCATCATCGTGCTGTTATGTGGTGGTGACAAAAGCAGCCAGGCCAGAGACATACTTATGGCAGAAATGCTGAGCAATGTATCCCAATGGCAGGAGTGAATGAGCATGCATAAATTAACACCCTACGATCCAGCCAACGCACTGGTGGATGACGAGGAAATCGCTGTGTTTATGGCTGATGCATTAGAGACGGGTGACTCAGCGTACATTGCTAAAGCGCTGGGCGTCATCGCCCGAGCGAAAGGGATGTCGACCATTTCCCTGCAAACGGGCCTGTCACGAGAACAACTGTATCGATCATTCAGTGATAAGGGGAACCCAACGCTCAAAACCACGCTGGCGGTCATGAAAGCATTGGGCCTTGGGTTAACAATCAAACCCTCTGGGGATTAATACTCATCCCGCTCGTCATCTTCATCCGGTTGCTCCATCACGCTGTACGCCACCGCGCAGAACAACGAGTTGAGACGTTTCATATCGCCCAGCAGCCCCAGATGGAGCGAGCTGGTTTCGATACTCTGCACGTTCTGCTGATGCAGACGCTCAACGTGGGCGTGCGAGTAGCGGCGATTAAGGATGCGGAAACGATGCTTGTTGCGGCGCAGGCGGCGCGCGCTCGGCACGTCGCTGGAGAAGAAGACCGACATCGCCAGCTTCAGGTTGCTGACCAGCTGTTCGTGCAGCGCTTCCAGCTCCTTCAGCCCTTCCACAGAAAACGCCCGACGTGCTGCCAGGGATTTGTCCGCGATTTCACTGCCCATACGCTCGACAATATCCGAAGCCTGCTCCAGGTTAAGCGACATCTCAATGATTTCCGCCCAGCGGCGGGATTCCTCTTCCGCCAGCTCGTCCTGGGGGATCCGCGCCAGATAGAGCTTGATGGCGGTATACAGCACGTTGATATCGTCCGCCAGCCTGCGCAGCTCTTTTTCTTCACGCGGCTCACCGTGCATCACCTTTTGCAACCCTTCCAGCATGGTTTCCATCGCGTCACCCATGCGCAGCGTTTCGCGGGCGGCATTGGCGATGGCCAGCGCGGGCGTGTCCAGCACAGAGGTGTCCAAATGCTTCGGTTTAAGGCGCGCGTCCAGCTCCGGTTCATCACGAATTAGCCGCTCGCAGAAGCGGGCCATCGGCGCGGCAAACGGCACCATCGCCAGACAGCGTACCAGGTTGTAGAAGACGTGGAAGTAGATCACCAGCTCCGCTTTCGGCAGAGAGAGATTGTCCATCAGGTTCGCCAGCGGGTGCACAAACGGCAGAATAATCAGGCTGCCCACCAGCTTAAAGAGCAAACTCCCCAGTGCCACCCGGCGGGCGGCAGCGTTGGCGGCGCTGTTGTTGAGCATCGCCAGCAGGCCAGAGCCGAGGTTGGCACCGATCACCAGGCACAGCGCCACCGGGAAGGAAATGACCCCTGCGGCGGTTAAGGTCGCCGTCAGCAGGACCGCTGCCAGGCTGGAGTAGCTGACGATGGCGAATACTGCGCCGATCAGCGCATCCAGCATAATATCGCCGGTTAACGAGGCGAAGATGACCTGTACACCGTTGGCCTGGGTGATCGGCGTGACAGCCTGCACAATCAACTCCAGCGCCAGCAGGATCAGCCCGAGGCCAATACCGACGCGGCCAAGCTGCCCGGCACGGCTTTGCTTACGGCCGAGGAAGAAAATGACGCCGATAAAAATCAGCAGCGGCGACAGCCAGGAGAGATCGAACGTCAGGATACGCGCCATCAGCGCGGTACCGACGTCGGCGCCCAGGACAATCACCAGCGCCGGGGCGAGCGCCACCAGATCCTGCGCCACGAACGAGGTGACGAGCATGGTGGTGGCGTTGCTGCTTTGCACCAGCGCCGTGACGCCAATACCCGCGCAGAAGGCGAGCGGCTTCTTCTCAACGCTGCCGCTGAGAACGGTACGTAAACGTGCGCCAAACACACGCATCACGCCGGTACGAACGATATGGGTGCCCCATACCAGCAGTGCGACTGCGGAGAGCAGGTGTAACAACGTCAACACGGTAGGCATTCCTCCTTATCGTTATTCGCTTTCCTGAGGTTCAGTATAAGGGTTTAAACGTAAGAAAGAGACAAGGCACCATAGCGGTGCCCTGTTTGTTGTAAGGAAAAGTGACGTTAGTCTGCGTCGTAGCCTAAATTCGGCGCCAGCCAGCGTTCCACCTCTGACACGCTCATGCCTTTACGCAGAGCGTAATCCTCAATCTGATCGCGCTGAAGCTGTGCCACGGCGAAGTACTTGCTGTCCGGATGGCTGAAGTACCAGCCGGAAACGGACGCGCCCGGCCACATGGCGAACGACTCGGTAAGTTTCATGCCCGTATGCGCTTCCACGTCGAGCAGTTTCCAGATAGTGCCCTTCTCGGTGTGTTCCGGGCAGGCCGGATACCCCGGCGCCGGACGAATGCCCTGGTAATTTTCGCGGATCAGCTCCTCGTTGCTGAGATTCTCATTGGCCGCGTAGCCCCAGTGCACCTTACGTACGCGCTCGTGCAGATACTCGGCAAAGGCTTCCGCCAGGCGATCGGCAATCGCTTTCACCATGATTTTGTTGTAATCATCGTGCTGCCCGTCGTACGCATCCGCCAGCGCGTCTTCTTCCAGACCGCCGGTTACGGCAAAGGCGCCGATATAGTCGGCTTTACCGGAGAGTTTCGGTGCGACGAAATCCGCCAGGCAGTAGTTGGCAAAGCCCACTTTCTCGGTTTGCTGGCGCAGATGGTGGCTCACGGCCAGCACATGGGTGCGGGTTTCATCGCGGTAGATTTCCACGTCGTCGCCCACGCGGTTCGCCGGGAACAGCCCCACCACGCCGCGCGGGTTGAGGGCTTTCTCTGCGCTCAGCCTGTCGAGCATGTCGTTAGCATCTTTAAACAGGCGCTTCGCCTCTTCGCCCACCACCTCATCTTCAAGAATGCGCGGATATTTGCCCGCCAGCGACCAGGTCATGAAGAACGGCGTCCAGTCGATGTAGTTACGCAGCGTTTCGATGCTGGCCGTCACGTCCTGCACGCCCAGACGGTGTGCGACCGGCGGCGTATAGCTGGACCAGTCGAACGCCAGATCGTTTTCGCGCGCCGCCTGAAGCGAAACCGGCGGCGTGCGCGGTTTCTTACGTCCATGCTGAATGCGGACGGTTTCATACTCTTTGCGGGTGCGGGCGACAAAGTCATCGCGCTGGGTGTCGGACAGCAGCGCGGAGACCACGCCCACGGTGCGCGAGGCGTTTTGGACATACACCGTCGGCCCGCTGTAGTTCTGCTCGATTTTCACCGCCGTGTGGGCTTTCGAGGTGGTTGCCCCGCCAATCAGCAGTGGAATGGTGAAGCCCTGGCGCTCCATCTCTTTTGCCACGTTGACCATTTCGTCCAGCGACGGCGTAATCAGCCCGGAAAGACCAATCAAATCCGCATTCACTTCGCGCGCGGTCCTGAGGATTTTATCCGCCGGGACCATCACGCCAAGATCGATAATTTCGTAGTTATTACACTGCAACACCACGCCAACGATGTTTTTGCCGATGTCGTGTACGTCGCCCTTCACGGTGGCGATGACCATTTTACCGTTACTGGAGCCCTTCTCTTTGCTGGCTTCGATAAAGGGTTCCAGATACGCCACCGCCTGTTTCATGACGCGGGCGGATTTCACCACCTGCGGCAGGAACATTTTGCCCTCGCCAAACAGATCGCCGACCACGTTCATGCCGTCCATCAGCGGCCCTTCGATCACTTCAATCGGACGGGCGGCCTGCTGACGCGCTTCCTCAGTATCCTGCTCGATAAACTCGGTAATGCCTTTTACCAGCGAGTATTCCAGACGCTTATTCACATCCCAGGAGCGCCATTCGGCCTGTTGAACGTTGGCTGATTCGTCAGATTTACTGCCGCGGTATTTTTCCGCCAGATCCAGCATGCGTTCGGTGGCGTCGTCACGACGATTGAGGATCACGTCTTCTACGGCGTCGCGCAGCTCGGCTGGCAGATCGTCGTAAATTGCCAGCTGGCCGGCGTTGACGATCCCCATGTCCATCCCGTTGCGGATGGCATAGTAGAGGAACACGGCGTGGATCGCCTCACGAACCGGGTCGTTGCCGCGGAACGAGAACGAGACGTTTGACACGCCGCCGGAGATCAGCGCATGCGGCAGTTCGCGTTTAATGTCTTCACACGCGCCGATGAAGTCCTGGGCGTAGTTGTTGTGCTCTTCGATGCCGGTCGCGACGGCGAAGATGTTCGGGTCGAAGATGATGTCTTCCGGCGGGAAGCCCACCTCTTCGGTCAAAATTTTGTACGCGCGGCGGCAAATCTCAATCTTGCGCTCGCGGGTATCGGCCTGACCCACTTCATCGAAGGCCATCACCACCACGGCGGCCCCGTAGCGACGCACCAGCTTCGCGTGGTGGATAAAGGTATCGACCCCCTCTTTCATCGAGATGGAGTTAACGATGCCTTTGCCCTGAATGCATTTCAGCCCTTTTTCGATGACGTCCCATTTAGAAGAGTCAATCATGATCGGCACGCGGGCGATATCCGGCTCACCGGCAATCAGGTTGAGGAAACGCACCATCGCCGCTTCGGCGTCGAGCATCCCCTCGTCCATGTTGATATCGATAATCTGCGCGCCGCTTTCCACCTGCTGGCGGGCAACGTCCAGCGCTTCGCTGTACTTCTCTTCTTTGATCAGACGCTTGAACTTCGCGGAGCCGGTGACGTTTGTACGCTCACCCACGTTCACAAACAGGCTGTCGTCGCCGATGGTCAACGGCTCCAGGCCGGACAGACGACAGGCTACCGGAAGCTCGGGTAGCTTGCGCGGTGGAAGCCCGGCGACGGCGCGGCTCATGGCGGCGATATGCTCCGGCGTGGTGCCGCAGCAGCCGCCGACGATGTTGAGGAAGCCAGATTCGGCCCACTCGCGGATTTGCGCCGCCATGGTGTCGGCATCCAGATCATACTCACCGAACGCGTTCGGCAGACCGGCGTTCGGGTGGGCGGTGACGTAGCACTCTGCGATGCGCGAAAGCTCCTGCACGTACTGGCGCAGCTCGTCCGGCCCCAGCGCGCAGTTCAGGCCGAAGCAGAGCGCTTCGGCATGGCGCAGAGAGTTATAAAACGCTTCGGTTGTCTGGCCGGAAAGCGTGCGCCCCGAGGCATCGGTGATGGTACCGGAAATCATGATCGGCAGGTCGACGCCCAGCGCCTCGAACTCCTCTTTCACCGCGTAAACCGCGGCCTTGGCGTTGAGAGTGTCGAATACCGTTTCAATCAGGATCAGATCGGAACCGCCTTCCACCAGCGCTCTGGTCGATTCACGGTAGGCAACAACCAGCTGGTCAAAGGTGATATTACGAAACGCCGGGTCGTTGACGTCCGGTGAAATCGACGCGGTGCGGTTGGTTGGGCCAAGCACCCCGGCAACGTAGCGCGGCTTGTCCGGCGTGCGGGCCGTCCACTCGTCGGCGCAGGCGCGCGCCAGCTTCGCCGCTTCAAAGTTGATCTCCGCCGACAGGGATTCCATCTGGTAATCCGCCATGGCGATGGTTGTCGAGTTGAAGGTGTTGGTTTCTACAATATCCGCACCCGCTTCGAAGTAAGCGTTGTGGATATCTATGATGACTGACGGTTTGCTCAACACCAGCAGGTCATTGTTCCCTTTCAGGTCACAAGGCCAGTCGGCAAAGCGCTCGCCGCGGAAATCGTCTTCACTCAGACGATAGCCCTGGATCATGGTGCCCATGCCGCCGTCCAGCACCAGAATTCGTTCATTTAACTGCGCACGCAGTTGCTCTACTTTGCTGCTCACACTTGCTCCCGACAACGCTCAACAAGGCCAAAAGGCTGCGTTCCATACTGGCACAATCTCGCAGGGTGGAAAAGTCGCTCAGCGGTAACATGAGACATGTTCACTATCACTCCTCCGATCAGTCAGGAAAGCGGTTGCAAAACCACCAAATAAAACGAAAATGATTTCCACGATACAGAAAAAGGAGTTCGTCATGGTTACGACCGTTCCCGCTAAACGCGGCAGAAAACCTGCTGCAACCACCGCTGCACAACCTGGCGGACAGGTTCAATCCCTGACGCGCGGCCTGAAGCTGCTGGAATGGATAGCCGAATCGCACGGCAGCGTGGCCCTGACGGAGCTGGCGCAGCAGGCTGGCCTGCCGAACTCCACCACGCACCGTCTGCTGACCACCATGCAGCAGCTCGGCTTCGTGCGTCAGGTGGGCGAGCTGGGACACTGGGCGGTGGGGGCGCATGCGTTTATTGTCGGCAGCAGCTTCCTGCAAAGCCGCAACCTGCTGGCGATTGTCCACCCGATTCTGCGCAAGCTGATGGAGGAGTCCGGCGAGACGGTAAACCTGGCCGTACTGGATCAGAGCGATCACCAGGCGATTATTATCGACCAGGTGCAGTGTACGCAGCTGATGCGCATGTCCGCACCGATTGGCGGCAAGCTGCCAATGCACGCCTCTGGCGCAGGGAAAGCGTTTCTCTCGCAGCTGAGCGAAGAGCAGGTAACGGGGCTGCTGCACCGTAAAGGGCTGCACGCCTATACCCACGCCACGCTGGTGTCGCCCGTGCATCTGAAAGAAGATCTGGCTCTAACCCGCAAGCGCGGCTATTCGTTTGATGACGAAGAACATGCCCTCGGGCTGCGCTGCCTCGCGTCCTGCATTTTTGACGAGCACCGCGAGCCGTTTGCCGCCATCTCCATCTCCGGGCCGATTTCACGCATGACCGACGACCGCGTCACCGAGCTGGGCGCGATGGTGATTAAGGCCGCGAAAGAGGTGACGCTGGCGTATGGTGGGATTCGTTAAACGTGCATTGCCGCCTGATGCCCTCACCCCGGCCCTCTCCCACAGGGAGAGGGAGAAAAGCGGATGCAAAACCGCTGCTTGCGGCGGTAAGCGTAGACATCTTCCACGTGTCCGTTTTTGATCCGCGTTTGCAGCCCGCGCCAGTAGCTGGCGCGGAACAGATCGGCATGCATCTCTTCGAATAGCGGCCCGATGCGCGGGTCGGCACACAGCCAGTGGCGAAACTCCTCCGGAAACACATCGCCCGGCGATACGCTGTACCACGGCTCGCTGGACAGTTCATCTTCCGGATAGCGCGGCGGCGGGATATCGCGGAAGTTCACCTCGGTCATGTAGCAAATTTCATCGTAATCGTAGAACACCACCCGCCCGTGACGGGTGACGCCGAAGTTTTTAAACAGCATGTCGCCGGGGAAAATATTGGCGGCGGCGAGCTGGCGAATCGCATTGCCGTACTCTTCAATGGCGTCTCGTAAAGCCTGGCCTTCGGACTGCTCCAGCCAGATATTTAACGGCACCATCCGGCGTTCGATATAGAGATGGCTAATCGCAATCTTATCGCCAAGATCGGTAATTTTCGTCGGCGCTTCCTGCATTAGCAGCGACATCAGCGACGGATCGATCTGCTGCTTATCCAGCACAAAGTTTTCAAACTCCTGGGTATCGGCCATTCGCCCGACACGATCGTGCTCTTTAACCAGCTGATAGCAGGCGCGAACGTGCGCGGCGCTCATCTCCTTCTGCGGGGCGAATTTATCCTTAATCACCTTAAACACGCGGTCGAAGCCCGGCAGTGTGAAAACCAGCATCACCATGCCGCGGATCCCCGGCGCTTCGATAAACTGCTCATCAGCCGTGGTGACATAACGCAGGTATTCCCGATAACTTTCCGTTTTGGCATGCTTCTGACAGCCAATCGCCATGTACAGCTCGGCGGTGGTTTTGCCCGGCAGGATCTCGCGCAGCCACTCCACCAGGGCGGCAGGCAGTGGGGCATAGACCATGAAATAGGAACGGGCGAAGCCAAATACGATACTGGCCTCAGCGCTGGTAGTCAGGCAGGTATCGACAAACAGTTGGCCGTCGTCGGTACGGTGAATGGGCAGCAGAAACGGCACGATGGCTGTCGGCGTAACCAGTTTGCCCACCAGCCAGGCGGCCTTATTCCGGTAGAAAAGCTCGTTGGCAACCTGCAAATGGCTGCGGCTGAGCACCTCCTCGCCGAAGGTTTCATTGAGATACGCATGGATATAGCCGATATCCCGGGGTTTATTCTCCCACGGCAGGCGCAGCGGCAAATCCGTTAAGACGCGGTGCAGGAGCTTTTCCCAGCCGCGATCGGGAAAGAAATCTTTCGCCAGCGGACGCGGAATGGTACGGAAGCGGCGCTCCGGCTGGGAGCTGAAGATAAATAACCGCTCAGGAGATAATGAGCGGTGGTCAAATAACCGGCAATAGACGGAGTTGAAAAAGCTCTCCGCAATCTCGAAGCGCGGGTAGTCGGGTAACAGATGGGTGTAATGCTCTTTCACGCGCAGTAAAAAATCCGCATCCGGGCTTTTACCGTCGGTGATACAGCGCAGTTGCTCCACCACCAGACCTACATGGTGATCATAAAGATGGATACGCTGCTTCATGGCCTGCTGAACCGCATGCCAGTCGGCGTGCTCAAAACGCTGTTGCGCGCCGGAGGTGACTTCCAGAAAGCGGCCATATTGGGCATCGAAGCCCTGCAAAATAGTTTGGGCAATCAGTAATTCCAGACCACGCGACATATATTCCCCCTCACCCCAACCCTCTCCCCGAGGGGGGAGAGGGGGAAAAGATTAGAACTGTGCTTCTTCCGTTGAGCCCGTTAATGCCGTGACGGAGGAGGCCCCGCCCTGAATAATCGTGGTCACATTATCGAAGTAGCCGGTTCCCACTTCCTGCTGGTGCGAAACGAAGGTATATCCCTCTTTGCCTGCCGCAAATTCTGGCTGCTGCACCTTCTCAACATAGTGCTTCATGCCTTCGCCCTGCGCGTAGGCGTGCGCCAGGTCGAACATGTTGAACCACATGCTGTGGATACCCGCCAGGGTGATGAACTGGTACTTGTAGCCCATATCCGACAGCTGCTGCTGGAAGCTGGCGATGGTGGTATCGTCCAGATTCTTTTGCCAGTTGAAGGACGGCGAACAGTTATAGGCCAGCAGCTTGCCCGGATACTTCGCATGAATCGCATCGGCAAAACGCTTCGCCAGCGCCAGATCCGGCGTGGAGGTTTCACACCAGACCAGGTCAGCGTAAGGGGCATAGGCCAGACCGCGGCTGATGGCCTGTTCGATACCGGCATGCGTGCGATAGAACCCCTCGCTGGTGCGCTCGCCGGTAATAAATTCGCTGTCGTACGGATCGCAGTCAGAGGTGATCAGGTCCGCCGCATCAGCATCGGTACGGGCAATCACCAGCGTCGGCACGCCGAGCACGTCAGCAGCCAGACGCGCGGCAACCAGCTTTTTGATCGCTTCCTGGGTTGGTACCAGCACTTTCCCGCCCATATGCCCGCACTTCTTGACCGACGCCAGTTGATCTTCAAAGTGAACGGCCGCTGCACCGGCCTCAATCATGGATTTCATCAGCTCAAAGGCGTTCAGCACGCCGCCGAAACCGGCTTCCGCATCGGCGACGATCGGCAGGAAATAGTCTATAAAACGCGGATCGTGGGGTTCGATACCCGCGGCCCACTGGATCTGATCCGCACGGCGGAAGGTATTGTTGATCCGATCCACCACTGACGGCACCGAGTTCGCCGGATAAAGAGATTGATCCGGATACATGCTGGAGGCAAGGTTAGCATCCGCCGCGACCTGCCAGCCGGAAAGATAGATAGCTTCAATGCCGGCCTTCGCCTGCTGCAATGCCTGACCGCCAGTCAGTGCGCCGAGGCTGTTGATATAGCCTTTTTTAGCTCCCCCGTGCAGCAGATCCCACATTTTTGCCGCGCCGTTCTGCGCCAGCGTACATTCCGGGTTAACCGAGCCACGTAACTTCACCACTTCCTCTGCGCTGTACGGGCGGCGAATGCCTTCCCAGCGCGGTTGGGTCCACTCTTTTTGTAACTCTTCGATCTGTTGGGTACGGGTTTTCATGTGCAGATGCTCCATATTGTTATGTGGTGAATTACGCCAGGAAGCGGTAGCCCGGCAGGGTCAGGAAGTCGATTAAGTCATCAGAGGTGGTGATTTGCTCCATCAGACGTGCAGCATCGTCAAAACGCCCACTGCTGAAGCGGTGCTCGCCCAGTTCGTCCTGGATGACCCGCATCTCTTCGGCCAGCATCTGACGGAACAGGGCTTTGGTTACCGGTTTGCCGTTGCTGAGCGTTTTTTGATGGTGGATCCACTGCCAGATGGAGGTACGTGAAATTTCCGCCGTGGCGGCATCTTCCATCAGGTCGTAAATCGGCACGCAGCCGTTGCCGGAGATCCATGCCTCGATGTACTGCACGGCGACGCGAATATTGGCGCGCATGCCCTCTTCCGTACGCTCGCCCGCACACGGCGCGAGCAACTGTTCTTCTGCGATGGGCGCATCATCTTCACGGGTGACAAACAGCTGGTTTTTGTTGTCGCCGAGTACGCGGTTAAAGACTTCCATCGCCGTATCGGCCAGACCGGGATGGGCAATCCACGTCCCGTCGTGGCCATTACGGGCTTCCAGCTCTTTATCGGCTTTCACCTTGTTGAGCACATGGTTGTTACGCTCAGCATCTTTGCTCGGGATAAAGGCCGCCATGCCGCCCATCGCAAAGGCGCCGCGTTTGTGACAGGTCTTAATCAGCAGGCGCGAGTAGGCGCTGAGGAACGGTTTATCCATAGTCACAACCTGACGATCCGGCAATACCCGGTCGGCATGGTTTTTCAGCGTTTTGATGTAGCTGAAGATGTAATCCCAGCGGCCGCAGTTCAGGCCCACAATATGGTCACGCAGCGCATGGAGGATCTCATGCATCTGGAATACGGCAGGCAGGGTTTCAATCAGCAGCGTGGCTTTAATGGTGCCGCGCGGCAGGCTGAAGCGGTCTTCTGCGTAGCTGAAAACTTCACTCCACCACGCCGCTTCCTGCCAGGACTGGGTTTTCGGCAGATAGAAATAGGGGCCGCTGCCTTTCGCCAGCAGGTTTTTATGGTTGTGGAAGAAGTACAGCGCAAAGTCGAACAGGCTGCCCGGAATCGCTTCTCCGCGCCAGGTGACGTGCTTTTCTGGCAAATGCAGACCGCGTACGCGACAGATCAGCACCGCCGGATTCGGTTTGAGCTGGTAAATTTTACCGGCTTCGTTGGTATAGCTGATGGTGCCATTGACGGCGTCGCGCAGGTTGATCTGCCCGTCGATAACTTTCTGCCAGTCCGGTGCCAGCGAGTCTTCAAAATCGGCCATAAAGACTTTGACGTTGGCATTCATGGCGTTGATCACCATTTTGCGCTCTACCGGGCCGGTGATCTCCACACGACGATCCTGTAAATCTTCAGGGATTCCGCGGATTTTCCAATCACCATGACGAATGGAAGCAGTTTCCGAAATAAATCCTGGCAACTTGCCGTTATCGATCCCCTGCTGTTGGTGAATGCGCGCCGCCAGCAGTTTATTACGCTGTGGCGTAAAGCGAGTCACCAGTTCAGTCAGAAACTCTACCGCTTCTGCCGTCAAAACTTGCTGTTCTTGCTCACCATTCGGCTGGGTAAAGGTCAGTTCATCGACCGTTGTTGCCTGTTGAGTCATCGTTCTGCTCCTCATCAAAGATCCAAATCACGCCCCCGACGCGAGCGAAAGATCGTTGTGTAGTTTTCGCTCAGCAGAATTAAGACTATCTATAATTTTTCCAAAATCAAAAACAATTTCCATTTTAATTTTAATTGCAACGCAACTTCATGATTACTATAGAGTTAAAGTTTCCTGGTATGTTGAACAGGATTTCGGAAATAAAAAAGGCACCCGAAGGTGCCTGATCTGAATAGCTGAAACGCTTTAGGATCGTTTAATGCAGACGATTACTCCAGCGTCGGATTCATGTGGCGAAGATCGTACGGCGTAATCTGGTAGACGTAATAGTTGAGCCAGTTGGTAAACAGCAAATTTCCATGACTACGCCAGGTTGCCCGAGGCGTGTTTTGTGGATCGTTTTTCGGGAAATAGTTGTACGGGACATCCGGATTCAGACCCGCTTCAACGTCACGAAAATACTCTGCCGCGAGGGTATGCGGATCGTACTCAGGATGGCCGGTAACGAACGCGATGCGTTTGTCTTTACTGGCGAACAGGTAGGCATCGCCGTCTTCCGTTTCGGCCAGGATTTCCAGGTCGGTGTAATCTCGGATCAGCTGTGCCGGAAAATCGGCGTAGCGAGAATGCGGGGCCAGGAAAGTGTCATCGAAACCACGCGTCAGCAGCGCATGCGGGTGAAGGATGTGGTGTTCGTATACGCCAGAAAGTTTGTCGCTGCGGGTTTGCTTGGGAATACCATACAGGATATTCAATGCGGCCTGTACCGCCCAACAGACAAACAAGGTGGACGTGACGTGATCTTTTGCCCACTCCAGCACCTGCCTGATCTGTGGCCAGTAGGCAACGTCATTAAATTCCACCAGACCCAGCGGTGCGCCGGTGACGATCAATCCATCGAAGTTCTCATCGCGAATATCTTCAAAATTACAGTAGAAGTTATTCAGATGCTCAGCAGGCGTGTTGCGTGACTCACGCGCGTCAATGCGCAGCAACTGGATATCAACCTGAAGCGGAGAGTTGGAGAGCAAACGCAAGAACTGGTTCTCTGTTTCGATCTTCTTTGGCATCAAATTAAGGATCAGCACCTTCAGCGGGCGAATTTCCTGACCAGAAGCACGCGAAGTTGTCATTACGAAGACATTCTCTTCACGCAAGAAATTGACGGCTGGTAGCTCGTCCTGCACCCGAATCGGCATAACCTTAAATCCTCACAGCATACGTATAAACGTTTAGACATCCAGACAGCTAACGATACCCAGAAACGGGGTTAATGTCGAGCCTGCAAGCGTAAGGTGAGAAAGTTTCAAGGAGGGGATGGTGCGGTTTGGTGCCCTCACCCCGGCCCTCTCCCACAGGGAGAGGGAGAAAAACAAAAGCAAAAAACCCCGCACCTTACGGTACGGGGTTCTTCTTGTTTGATGCCTGGCAGTTCCCTACTCTCACATGGGGAGACCCCACACTACCATCGGCGCTACGGCGTTTCACTTCTGAGTTCGGCATGGG
>NZ_JBMKHO010000015.1:0-104236 GCF_049238125.1 Enterobacter cloacae complex sp. IR5402 | reverse complement strand
GGTGGGTATGGCAATATATCGTTCAGAAGGATGAACAAATTTTTTGGTGAAAATCCGATAAAATTGACTGACGGGCCTGGTATGAATACCCCGAAGAGTATCCGTATACCAGAGTTCACCTTCGCAGCCCCAGCCTTTCAATTCGAGAAAACGGTGATCATCGAACCGGTAAACAACCTGTGTCGGTGGCTCTTTCGCCTGGCAGCCCGTCGCCAGAACAATGGTAGTAATCGCCAGTCCTATAAATAATGTTTTCATGCTCTATCCTTGAACTAGTTGGCTCTCACTTTTGGGTTTAGGCATATCCCATTGCAGATTTGTCATTACCTGATTTCCTGCGGTTAGATCTCGGGACGGTTTTATAGTTGTAGAATTGTTAAAATGATTTTTCACACCATAGTCGCCTTTCGGTAGTACCTCATCAGGCCAGTTCATATAAAATTTAGTTTGTGTCTCTGGTAATTTTCCGCTTCGATAATATTCTAATGCTGGTTCATAACCGTTCTGCGGATCGCGCCAGTCCGCACGATGTAACAACCCTTCCCAAAATTTCCCCGCCTGATAATCGAATGATTTGCACTGCCCAATAGCCAAATCAAACGCCATAGCGTGCGATGGCGCAAATTCGCTCATCACAATAGAGGAGTGCTGGCTGTAGCCTACCGGGTCAATTTTCTGCCATTCCGCTTGCAGTTCTTCCGGTGTTTTCTTCCAGGTAAGGGTAACTAACTGAAAATCACGCGAACCTGACACCTCACCATAAATAACCTCATGCTTGCGTTCAAAACTCTCTTCTTTAAGCTCTGAAGCAGATAAAACGTGACCAGGCTGCCAGCCAATATTTTGATAGCGGTTCACAGCAAAGGTTGTCGTTACCGTGCGCTTAATGGCGCTGGCTTTGGCGGAATAGGAAATGTAGGCGTCCGGGCTGTCCGGATCGACATAATAGGTATACGGTTTATCACTGGTTTTAGGATCGTTATCCGGGTGATTATCCTCCCCCTGGAGTTTGAAAATAAAAGGTTCCGGTAACTCCTCACCGTTTATTACCACATCGCGAGCGCTGTAACTGGCGTTCGTGAGAAAGGCATATTTTGCATCCCCCTCATTTCGCGGCGGTAACTCAAAGGGGTTAGCGTCAGGGATGTTTCCTACTTCACCATGCTGGTAAAACACACGCTGAAACAGATTCGGTATATCACTGGCGATATTCTGAGGAATGCCCCGCCAGCCAAACCCCTGCACATTCTCCAGCGACACGACGCCATCGTTCGGGCAAAAGTAGTTATACACTTTACCGTCGTTGCTTCGGCAATATCTGTCATCCGTTCGCAGCGGATTATCGGAAGGTTTACGCAGGGTACAGGAGGCCTCCAGAGCCTGTAATTCGCTCTCTGCCATTTTCCCACCCCCTTTCCATTGCGTATGCATCAGGCGACAGAAATTTTTAAATGTCTGCTGTCTGGCATCGTCGGTCTGTTGATAACCCGGCTGAATATTTTCAGCCACGCGCGACTCAAGAGAATACGGTGAGTGATTAAGAATCACACAGTTTACCGGAGCATACCCGGCCTGTTTCACCAGCATATTTGCCAGCATAGTAATAATCGTGCCCTGACTGTGAGCGACGATATTGATAACATCGTTTTGAGTTACTAACGGCTGACGAATCTGAATAATCAAATCCGCCAGCCGTTGAGCGGCAAAAAACTGGTAAATGCGGTGCGGGTTTTCATAAATGGGATGGGTAAAATCGCCATCATTGAAGTGCAGCGAGGCAAATCCCGCAGCGGCAACGCCGAAGCCACCGGCGCCGGGTCCCAGCATATCCGGGATCGTCGTCGTTGCGTTGGCAAAGGTCCCGCCCCCCTTGGCAAAACTCGTATCAAGTGCATTTTTAAAGTTATCGTTCTGGTACTGAAACGGCCCTTTTCCGTCATTACCCAGCGACTTTTTATTCGTCTCGTTATCTTCCTGGTATGCATCATAGGGAAGATGCGCTTTGTCACTCAGCTTCCCGACCTCCTCCCGGTAGCGCTTCTGGTCCGCCCGGTAATCAGCATGCGTAACCGGTTTATATCCCCAGTAAAACGGGATGATGGGGGAACGCCCTGGAGTGATAATTCTGTAGTCTTTCCATTCGTGGGCGTAAAAATCCTGCCGGTTAAGTCGCTTACCCAGCCCGGCAAGTATACCTTTCTCCTGGTTCTGGTAGGCTTCACCCACGTCGTTCACGCCATGGACGAGGATCACAATGCCGGGCATCGGGCGCGGTATCCCGACGTTGCGCGTCTGGGCGACTTCGCCCAGGGTTTTGTGTACCGGAATATCGCCTTCTGATACCACCCGTGGAGCGTAGGGTTTTGTCTTCGCCTCCGTCATTCCATTATCTCCATTTTATAGCTGTCGAGGTCGTCAGCATCGAGCAGGGGTGAACGACCGCAGCTGTCCGTCACGCCTTCCACCCTCTGTCCGGATGCACTGGTCAGCCTGAATTTTTTGTTTGCCAGAATTTGCTCCGGATCATCGCCGGCGTGCAGTTTGTAGCGATGTTTAAAGGCGCCTTTCTCAAAGGATGGCGTCGGTACCGACACACTTTCCGGACCGTCGTATTTCAGGCTCGGCGCTTTGAGCTCAATGCCCGTCGGCGAGAAAATGGTGACCAGTCCGGTCGGGCTGATACGGATCCCGCCGCCCCCGCAGACAAACTGCATTCCCTTTCTGGCACTGCCGTTCATTTTCCCGGCGGTGCTCGTCAGCGTGAAATCCTGCTGCGACAGCATGTGCATTTCGCCCCGCTGCGCCTGCGTCGTAATATCCCCCGCACCGGCAATCATCTGGATGCCGAGTTTGCGGGCAAACAGCGACAGTTTTTCCCCTACGGCCAGCGAGAATTTTTTCACCACATTCACGCTGGCATTCCCGCCCGCTGTGGCAATCAGGTCTTTCCCGGCGGAAAGTTGCAGGCTGTCCGGCGTAACCAGCGCAATTCCACTTTTTCCATATGCCAAAATACCGGGCTCCGCGAGATGACTCAGCGTCTGGCTGAGCGCATTTTGCCGATCGGTTTCCACATTACTCGCGCCTGCCGTAAGCGCACTTTGCTGTAGGGTCATCGCCAGCGACAACGCCTTTTCAAGTTGTGCAATAGCCGCTGTCATATCCAGTTGCTTCCCCCCCGCGCGGGGCTGGGCTTCCGTGGTGATCATCACGCCTTTCGCAGCACGCAGCGCCATCCAGTCGTCGGTGCGAGCCTCCACACCTTCCCCGCGCTTTTTGCCTTCAGCATCAACCAGGTGACCCACACTCACTTGCCCTTTGCCGTACTCCGTAGCGATTTTGATGTGCTCCTGCCCGCGACGATCTTCAAGACGGATCTTGTTCAACGCGGCTGTGCGGATCACGTTTCGGGTATCGTTACGGTTTGTGACTAAATCCGGGTGGCTGCCGTCGTGCATGACATGGGCGATATAAGGTCTGTCCGGGTCGCCGCCTTCGAAACCAACGGCAACTTCAGTCCCCTCCAGTAGCGGAAAGTGAATACCAAAGGTGTCACCGGCGTACGGCCTGCCGAGGCGTACCAGGGCGCTTTCGAATCCGACCCGTTTTTCATCAAGGTCAAAATCGAACTTAACCCTGTAGCGCCCAACCGCATCAAGTCCGGCATAGGTTTTATCTCCCCCGATAGCCTTCACTCTGGCGGGCACCGTTCCGGCTATCACCGGCCGGGATAAGTATTCAGGACGGAAGCTATAGCCCTGGATATAGGGGATCCCAGAAAGTACGGCGCGATAGTGTTCAGCACGGCTGCCGCGGATAGTCATCGCAGTTATCACAAACCCGGACTTAAACCCGTCAGGTACAGGCCCTGAGGGATAAAACATAATGCCTGGCTGAAGCTCGGGATCGCTGGTTGTCGCCCCCAGAAGACTCTGTCCGTTCAACAGGCGTTCATAACGCAGACGAGCGTAAAATGCGGCGGTTTCCGCCTCTTCACCGTGAAAATCCCCCGCAGTCAGATAGTGATCGGCATAGTGATAGTGTTGGCCTGTCGTTACACCTTCGGGAATATCGCTCGTTTTAACGGTCTTATCCGTCTGCGGCGATTGCGGGTCACGGTAGTTATAGGTGCGAACCAACACATTTTTGGGGATCAGGCCGTGCTGCTCCTCCAGATCGGTAATGTATTCGCTATAACTGGTCATGCCTGAATGTCGGACATAAGGCATCTGTTTGTCGCTGAAGTTGTAACGACGCGCAGAATCCCCAAAAATAACGACGGTTTCCGTTTTCACTTTGTTGTGATTCTCAAATCGGAACCAGATCCCTATCTCTGCCAGCAGCCGACGGATGAACCGCAAATCGGTTTCTTTCCACTGAACGATCATTTCCCGTCGTGGATAACTGTGGCTCAGTTGGTCAAAATCAATGTTGTAGCCGTCAAAGTGACCACTGTCCTTCATCAGCTTTGTAACGAGCTCCGGGACTGTCATGTTCATGTAAACCGCAGAACGGTAATTTTGATCCAGCAGCGCCAGCTCATGCTCCAGCACGCATTCATACAGTGCTTCGTCACCTGAAGACATCAGCCGCGAAAATTGGGTGATCGTGCCATTAATCTGGCGAACCGGCAGCCAGGAGGTTTGCCCATGCCATGAGGCTTCCAGATTGGGTGCACGCAGAATAAACTCAGCCCTTTGATTAAGAACAGCATTAATGGCAATGTTTAGATCCGGACTGGTAAAGCGAATGGTATAGCGATAAGGCTCGCTTAATATCTCTTTTCCTGTAAAAGAATGAACATCTGAAATAACATTTTTGCTACGCGGGAAATACAATAAATATCTGTTTAACGTGTCCTGCCTTTGAGCTACCTCAGATTCCCCTGACATTATTAGCTATCCTTTTAACAAACATTCCGTTCATTAAAAACAATACACCCATCGCTCCCCCATTAAAATACCCAACTTCAGGTTGAATTAATTCACGGGAAGTGAATCTATTCACAGAATAAATAAAAAAGGACCAGACAATTTTATCACACATAAATTCAGAATGATTTATTCATCAAATATATAAGTGAAGGATTATTTAATAATGAAAAATAATACGCCTGGGGTTAGGGATATTAGAAATGTTGTGTAGAGAAGAAGAACTTATACATGCTGGTCACATAAAGTGACCAGCATCAGGCCAGAGGGCCTGCTTTATGCATTGGGCATTTGTTACTGTTTCGCGCCTTCTACCGCTTCGCGAGCCAGTTTAGTGATGCGATCCCAGTCGCCTGCTTCCAGCGCATCCGCCGGAACCAGCCAGGAGCCACCGATGCACAGCACGCTTTTCAGCGCCAGGTAGTCACGGTAGTTTGCCGGAGAGATACCGCCCGTTGGGCAGAAACGCACCTGGGAGAATGGGCCCGCAATCGCCTGCAACGCTTTGGTGCCGCCGTTCGCTTCAGCCGGGAAGAATTTGAATTCTTTCAGGCCGTAGTCCATGCCCAGCATCAGTTCAGAAACGGTGCTGATACCCGGGATCAGCGGAATAGAACCTTCGGTTGCGGCTTTCAGCAGGGGCTCGGTCAGCCCCGGGCTGATGGCAAACTGTGCGCCCGCTTCGGTCACTTCCGCCAGCTGCTGCGCATTCAGAACCGTACCTGCACCGATGATCGCTTCCGGCACTTCTTTGGCGATAGCGTGAATCGCATCCATCGCACAGGCCGTACGCAGGGTCACTTCCAGAACACGAACGCCACCCGCAACCAGCGCCTTCGCCATTGGGACAGCGTGCTCCAGTTTGTTTACCACAATAACCGGCACGACAGGGCCAGTAGTCAGGATTGCTTCTGCACTTGTTTTCCAGTTTTTCATCAGAGTTTTCTCTCGCCAGATCGTTAAAATCAAGTCGTCTTAAAACGTAATACAGGTTGCGCCCTGCTCCGCACCGGAGAGTTTCTCACGCAACGCACCAAACATTTCGCGTCCGGTACCCACGCGGGATGCGCTCAGGTCAGGAATATGTGGCTGACGCGCCGCCAGCTCTGCTTCGTCCACCAGCAGGGTTAACTCGCCTGTCTGACCGTTAACGCGGATCATGTCACCATCACGCACTTTCGCCAGCAGGCCGCCGTCGTAGGCTTCCGGGGTGACATGAATCGCTGAAGGCACTTTACCGGATGCCCCCGAGAGGCGTCCATCGGTCACCAGTGCAATTTTGAAACGGCGGTCCAATAATACACCAAGCGGCGGCATAAGTTTATGTAATTCTGGCATCCCGTTCGCTTTTGGTCCCTGATGACGCACCACGACCACACAGTCTTTATCAAGCAGACCCGCGTCAAAAGCAGGTAAAACGTCGTGCTGGCTTTCAAACACCACCGCCGGGGCTTCAATCACCTGATTCTCTTCCGGCACGGCAGAGGTTTTCATCACGGCACGTCCAAGGTTACCGCTCAGCACTTTGGTGCCGCCGTGAGGAGAGAATGGCTGTTCGAAGGTTGCGATAACCTGAGGATCGAGCGAGTCGCTCGCCCCTTCGCGCCAGTCCAGCTCACCGTTGTTCAGCCAGGGTTCAAGGGTATAGCGATGCAGGCCAAAGCCCGCCACCGTGTTGACATCCTCATGCAGCAGGCCGCCTTTCAGCAGCTCGCGCATCAGCACCGGCACGCCGCCCGCGGCCTGGAAGTGGTTGATGTCCGCCGGACCGTTCGGGTACAGACGCGCCATCAGCGGTACCACGGAGGAGATATCGGAGAAGTCATCCCAGTTAATCAGAATGCCCGCCGCGCGCGCCATCGCGACAAGGTGCATGGTATGGTTGGTTGAACCGCCGGTCGCCAGCAGGGCGACAATCCCGTTTACGATAACTTTTTCATCCACCATTTTGCCCATTGGCATCCACTCGTTGCCGTTACCGGTCAGGCGCGTCACCTGACGGGCTGCGGCTTCGGTCAGCGCTTTACGCAGTGGCGCATCCGGCTGGATGAACGACGAGCCCGGTAGCTGCATCCCCATAAACTCCACCACCATCTGGTTGGTGTTGGCCGTACCGTAGAATGTACAGGTGCCCGGCGCGTGATAAGACGCGGCTTCCGCTTCCAGCAGTGCCTGACGGTCCGCTTTTCCTTCGGCATACAGCTGGCGGATACGGACTTTTTCCTTGTTTGGCAGACCGCTTGCCATCGGGCCTGACGGCACAAAAATCGCTGGCAGATGGCCAAACGACAGCGCGGCCATCACCAGCCCCGGGACGATTTTGTCGCACACGCCCAGATAGAGCGCGCCATCAAACATATTATGAGACAGGCCCACTGCCGCCGACATGGCGATCACTTCGCGGCTCAGCAGGGACAGTTCCATACCGTCCTGGCCCTGGGTTACGCCATCACACATGGCCGGCACGCCGCCTGCAACCTGGCCCACCGCGTTCACGCTGTGCAGCGCATTGCGGATGATAGACGGGTAGACCTCATACGGCTGGTGGGCTGAAAGCATGTCGTTATAGGAGGTAATGATGGCGATATTGTTACGCAACATGCTTTTCAGCGCGTCTTTATCACCAGGCTGGCAGGCCGCAAAGCCGTGGGCCAGATTCCCGCAGGCCAGCTGTGAGCGATGGACCGTTTCACTCTTCGCCTGTTCGATGCGGGCAAGGTAGGCAGCACGGGTCTCTTGCGAGCGTTCAACAATGCGTTGTGTTACGCGTAACAATGTCGGATTCATAAAAGCTCCTCTAATTTATCTGTCCAGGCTCGGGAGTTTACACAGTTTCTGACGGTTGTTAACAACGCTGAAACGCCTGATATCCGGAGCACAGGGGCAAAATGTCTGAAGGGAGTGTAATAAAAAAAGCTCCGCGGGTGAATCCACGCGGAGCTTAAAAGATAAAAATTATGCCACTTGCTGTGTTAGATCATGTTACCGGTAAAATAACACCTTTGGGCTAGAGAAGGTGGTTATTCAAACTCGTTCCAGGAGCGGCCATCACGGGTGATCATCGCAACGGAGGCGACAGGTCCCCATGTTCCCGCCTGATACGGTTTTGGCGCGTCCTGATCGGCT
This sequence comes from Enterobacter cloacae complex sp. IR5402, assembly GCF_049238125.1. NCBI lineage: Bacteria > Pseudomonadati > Pseudomonadota > Gammaproteobacteria > Enterobacterales > Enterobacteriaceae > Enterobacter > Enterobacter cloacae complex sp. IR5402. The sequence goes on along the minus strand of NZ_JBMKHO010000015.1, from coordinate 96,179 downwards.
GCCCACGCTTCGGTGATGGAGTCGACCCACTTCCACGCCTCTTCCACTTCATCGCGGCGGACGAACAGCGCCTGGATACCACGCATGGTTTCCAGCAGCAGACGCTCGTAAGCGTCGGCCAGATGCGTCTGGTTGAAGGTTTCAGAGTAGCTCAGGTCGAGCTTGGTGGTTTGCAGGTTGTGTTTGTGATCAAGACCCGGCACTTTGTTCAGGATCTGAATATCCACACCCTCGTCCGGTTGCAGACGGATGGTCAGTTTATTCTGCGGCAGTTCCTGCCAGGATTCTTTGAACAGGTTCAGTTCCGGATTTTTGAAGTAGACCACCACTTCGGAGCATTTTGCTGGCAGACGTTTCCCGGTACGCAGGTAGAACGGCACACCGGCCCAGCGCCAGTCGTCGATATCCACGCGGATCGCCACAAACGTCTCGGTGTTGCTGGACTTGTTCGCGCCCTCTTCTTCCAGATAGCCAGGAACTTTTTTCCCCTGGGCAAAACCTGCGGTGTACTGGCCGCGCACGGTTTTCTCACGCACGTTGGAGCGGTCAATACGGCGCAGTGATTTCAGCACTTTCACTTTGGCGTCACGAATGCTGTCGGCCGTCAGATCTGACGGTGGAGACATGGCAATCATGCACAGAATTTGCAGCAGGTGGTTCTGGATCATGTCACGCATCTGGCCGGCCTGGTCGAAGTAGCCCCAACGGCCTTCGATGCCCACCTCTTCCGCCACGGTAATTTCCACGTGGTCGATAGTGCGGTTGTCCCAGTTGTTCACAAACAGGGAGTTGGCAAAACGCAGCGCCAGCAGGTTCAGTACCGTCTCTTTGCCCAGATAGTGGTCAATACGGTAAACCTGACACTCCTCAAAGAACTCGCCTACCTGGTCGTTGATTTCACGCGAGGTCGCCAGCGACGTACCCAGCGGTTTCTCCATCACTACGCGCGCCGGTTTAGCGTTCAGCTTCGCCTCGCCCAGACCTTTGCAGATGGCGCCGAAGGTGCTTGGCGGCATGGCGAAATAGTTAATAGTGACACGATTTTCCTGGTCAAGCATTTCACCCAGACGGGTAAAGGCGCCTACATCGTTGACGTCCAGGTTGCAGAAATCGAGACGCCCGCTCAGCTTATCCCAAAGGCTTTCATCGATTTTCTCTTTCATGAACGTTTCGAGCGCCTCACGCACGACTTTGGTATAAGCCTCCTTATCCCAGTCTGCGCGCCCTACCCCAAGGATCCGGGTGTCGGGATGGATCTGGCCCGCTTTTTCGAGCTGATACAGGGAAGGCAGCAATTTTCGGCGTGCAAGATCGCCTTTCGCGCCGAAAATGACCAGGTCACATGCCTGGGCTGTTTGCGTTACCGCCATGTCATTCTCCTCAGTTAGATCGCCTGGTACTCTGCCAGGTATCGTTGTAATTTTATTACAATGCACTGTACTGCTTTTACGCGTTTCCTGAAACCATTAGCGCTTAACGTCGCGTGCGATACGGTGATTTTTCGTCGCCTGGGCCATTACGCCCGTCTGATGACGCAGCAAACGTCGATTCTTTGCGCAACGGGGTCAGAGCAAAACCCGACGTCGATCAAGTAATGAAAAAAAACAACAACATTTCTTGTCGACGATTACCCTTTCGGGAGTCCTGGGGGTAATATCGGCTAAATCGAATCAAGGTTTCATCTCTTTATGAAATCGTTTATGCCCTCATGAGCGTCTTGTTAACAATGAACATGCTGGAAAAAATCCAGTTTCAACTGGAACACCTTAGCAAATCCGAGCGCAAAGTGGCTGAAGTTATTCTCGCCGCGCCCGCTCAGGCGATTCATTCAAGCATCGCCGCTCTGGCACAGGAATCGGGCGTCAGCGAACCGACGGTCAATCGATTCTGTCGTAGTCTGGACACGCGCGGCTTTCCTGATTTTAAACTGCATCTGGCCCAAAGTCTGGCAAACGGCACCCCGTATGTTAATCGCAATGTCGATGAAGACGACAGCGTTGATGCATACACCGCAAAAATATTTGAATCGGCAATGGCCACGCTCGACCACGTTCGCCAGTCTCTGGACATGAGTTCAGTGAATCGCGCGGTCGATCTTCTCACGCAGGCCAAACGGATTGCCTTCTTTGGCCTTGGCTCGTCCGCCGCCGTGGCGCATGACGCCATGAATAAGTTCTTTCGCTTTAACGTGCCGGTGATTTACTCCGATGACATTGTGCTGCAACGCATGAGCTGTATGAATTGTAGCGAAGATGATGTCGTGGTACTCATCTCTCATACGGGCCGCACCAAGAGCCAGGTGGAGCTGGCGCAGCTCGCGCGTGACAACGATGCGATGGTCATCGCCCTGACGACGGCAGGTACGCCGCTCGCCCGGGAAGCGACGCTCGCCATTACCCTGGACGTACCGGAGGATACCGACATGTACATGCCGATGGTCTCCCGCCTGGCGCAGTTGACGGTCATCGACGTGCTGGCGACCGGTTTTACCTTACGCCGGGGCGCAAAATTCCGGGATAACTTGAAGCGGGTCAAGGAAGCCCTGAAAGAATCGCGTTTTGATAAAGAATTGCTTATAAAGAGCGATGTTCCCTAATAACGACGAAGTACGATTTACGGCATTCGGTCCCCTCGCTACTGCCTTGCGATAGATGAAGGCCGATTCTATGTTCACGCAACACCAAAGTTGTTTCAGTCAACGGAGTATTACATGTCCAGAAGGCTTCGCAGAACCAAGATCGTCACCACCTTAGGCCCGGCCACCGACCGCGATAATAACCTCGAAAAGATTATCGCCGCGGGTGCTAACGTGGTGCGTATGAACTTCTCTCACGGTACGCCAGAAGACCATAAATTACGTGCCGACAAAGTGCGTGAAATCGCAGCTAAACTGGGCCGCCATGTTGCCATCCTCGGTGACCTGCAAGGTCCAAAAATCCGCGTATCGACCTTTAAAGAAGGCAAAGTCTTCCTCAACATCGGCGATAAATTCCTGCTGGACGCCAACCTGAGCAAAGGTGAAGGCGATAAGGAAAAAGTGGGTATCGACTACAAAGGTCTGCCTGCTGACGTTGTGCCTGGCGACATCCTGCTGCTGGACGACGGACGCGTACAGCTGAAAGTGCTGGAAGTTCAGGGTATGAAGGTGTTCACCGAAGTGACCGTCGGCGGCCCGCTCTCCAACAACAAAGGCATCAACAAACTCGGCGGTGGCCTGTCTGCCGAAGCGCTGACCGATAAAGACAAAGCGGATATCGTGACCGCAGCGCAGATCGGCGTGGATTATCTGGCCGTCTCCTTCCCGCGCTGCGGTGAAGATCTGAACTATGCTCGCCGCCTGGCGCGCGATGCAGGCTGCGATGCGAAAATCGTTGCAAAAGTGGAACGCGCTGAAGCGGTCTGCGATCAGGACGCGATGGACGACGTGATCCTGGCGTCTGACGTGGTGATGGTTGCCCGTGGTGACCTGGGCGTGGAAATTGGCGACCCTGAACTGGTCGGTATCCAGAAAGCGCTGATCCGTCGCGCGCGTCAGCTGAACCGCGCGGTGATCACCGCCACCCAGATGATGGAATCCATGATCACCAACCCAATGCCGACCCGTGCAGAAGTCATGGACGTGGCGAACGCCGTGCTGGATGGTACTGACGCGGTGATGCTGTCAGCGGAAACCGCGGCGGGCCAGTATCCGGCGGAAACCGTGGCCGCCATGGCGCGCGTCTGCCTGGGTGCAGAGAAGATCCCAAGCATTAACGTCTCCAAGCACCGCCTGGATATCCAGTTCGACAATGTGGAAGAAGCGATTGCGATGTCCGCGATGTACGCAGCCAACCACCTGAAAGGGGTCACGGCGATCATCACCATGACCGAATCTGGCCGTACCGCGCTAATGACGTCCCGTATCAGCTCCGGTCTGCCGATCTTCGCCATGTCCCGTCACGAGCGTACGCTGAACCTGACGGCGCTGTATCGCGGCGTGACGCCAGTATACTTCGACAGCACCAACGACGGCGTGGCCGCCGCGCACGATGCCGTGAACCTGCTGCGCGACAAAGGTTATCTGGTATCCGGTGATATCGTTATCGTGACGCAGGGTGACGTGATGAGCACCATCGGCTCAACCAATACCACCCGCGTACTGACCGTAGAGTAAGCTCCGCACCCCTCTTCCCTAAGGGAGAGGGGTGAAGGTTTCCTATTTCTTCGGGAAAAGTTCTTTACGCTTGTACGGCTCTGTTTCGCCAGGTTTACGCGTTTTGAGCAGCTTCAGGATCCACGTATATTGCTCCTTATGCGGCCCCACCAGCACTTCCACCTCTTCATTCATGCGGCGTGCGATGGTGTGATCGTCTGCGGTCAGCAGATCGTCCATCGGCGGACGTACCTCAATGCTCAGGCGATGCGTTTTACCGTCATAAGCCGGGAACAGTGGGATCACGCGGGCGCGGCAGACTTTCATCAGGCGACCAATCGCTGGTAGCGTGGCTTTATAGGTTGCGAAGAAATCGACAAACTCGCTGTGCTCAGGACCATGGTCCTGATCGGGCAGATAGTAGCCCCAGTAACCCTGACGTACCGACTGAATGAAAGGCTTAATGCCATCGTTTCTGGCGTGCAAGCGTCCGCCAAAGCGACGGCGCACGGTATTCCAGACGAAATCGTAGATTTTGTTTCCCTGATTATGGAACATCGCCGCCATTTTCTGGCCCTGCGACGCCATTAACATCGCCGGAATGTCGACCCCCCAGCCGTGCGGCACCAGGAAAATCACCTTTTCATCATTGCGACGCATCTCGTCGATGATCTCCAGCCCTTTCCAGTCAACGCGTTCGACGATCTTCTCCGGCCCTTTCAGCGCCAGTTCCGCCATCATCGCCATCGCCTGCGGCGCAGTGGTATACATGTCATCAATGATTGCTTCGCGTTCGGCGTCGCTTTTATCCGGGAAACAGTACAACAGGTTTATTTGCGCGCGTCGGCGCGCGCTTTTACCCAAGCGCCCTGCCAGGCGCCCCACTTTACCGAGCACCGGATCGCGAAGGGAAGCAGGTAGCAACGCCATGCCAGCAAACGCGTATACGCCAATCCAGGCGCCCCAGTTACGCGGGTGGCGAAAAGATTTTTCAAACTCAGGAATGTACTCAATATTGTTTTTTTTGGTTTCCATGCGGGTTCCAGGGTCTGGTGACGCAAAAATATATGCGGATAGTGTAGCGAGGCTGCCGCCCGCGCACAAAAGAAAAAGCCGGCGCATACTGACGCCGGCTTTTTAAATCAGGAGAGCTTAGTCGAAGCGCAGCTGCGGCATCACCTCTTTCACCTGCGCCAGGTAATCTTTGCGATCTTTTCCGGTCAGCCCTTCGGTGCGCGGCAGTTTCGCCGTCAGCGGGTTAACCGCCTGCTGGTTGATCCACACTTCATAGTGCAGGTGCGGCCCCGTCGACCGGCCGGTGTTACCGGACAGCGCGATGCGATCGCCACGTTTCACCTTCTGGCCCGGTTTGACCAGCAGTTTACGCAGGTGCATGTAGCGGGTGGTGTACGTACGACCGTGACGAATAGCAACGTAATAGCCAGCAGCACCGCTGCGTTTCGCCATGACCACTTCACCATCTCCTACCGCCAGCACTGGCGTGCCCTGCGGCATAGCGAAGTCAACGCCACGGTGCGGCGCTACGCGGCCCGTTACCGGGTTCAGACGACGCGGGTTAAAGTTGGAGGAGACGCGGAACTGTTTCGCCGTTGGGAAACGCAGGAAGCCTTTTGCCAGACCCGTACCGCTGCGGTCATAGAACTTACCGTCTTCCGCGCGAATGGCGTAGTAGTCTTTGCCGTCTGAACGCAGACGAACGCCCACCAGCTGGCTCTGCTCGCGCTTACCGTCCAGCATTTCGCGGGACATCAGGACAGAGAACTGATCGCCTTTTTTCAGTTTGCGGAAATCCATCTGCCACTGCATGGCTTTGATCACCGAGCTGATTTCAGCGCTGGTCAGGCCGGCATCGCGTGCGCTGGAAACAAAGCTGCCGCCGACGGTCCCTTTCATGACGCTGTTAACCCAGTCGCCCTGCTGCAATTCACTGGTCATTTTGAAACCGTTTGCAGTGCGATCGTAGGTGCGGGTTTCGCGACGGGACATCTCCCAGGTCAAACGTTGCAGATCGCCGTCGGGCGTTAAGGTCCAGGAAAGTTGCTGACCAATTTTCAGGTTACGCAGCTCTTTATCGGATGCGGCGAGCTGGCTGATGTTGCCCATGTCGATACCGTACTGGTTCAGGACGCTGCTCAGCGTATCGCCAGTGGATACAACATATTCATGAATGCCAGCTTCATTCTGGATCTTGTCATCCAGCTCATCCTGGGGAATCGCTTCATCTTCCTGAGCGGCCTGATCGATAGGCTCGCTGGCCTCGGGCAGCAGAGAGCGGATCTCGCTCTTCTCCAGTTCGATGGTTTTGATGATTGGGGCGGAACTCGGGTGGTAAACATAGGGCCGCCAGACGGCGACCGCTAATGTGAGAACTGTAAGCGACCCCAGCATAACGCGGTGGGGTCGAGGCAGATTGTTAAATGCCAGGGCGACAGAGCGGGCTATCTGTTGCACGTATTCACTTCCTCGTTAATCTCCTTTCAGGCAGCTCGCATACTGATTCGCCAGTTGGCTGAGGAACTGCGAATAGCTCGCTTTGCTCAACTGGATGTTCGTACCTAGCGGGTCAAGGGTTCCCATGCGCACGGATGTTCCCCTGGCCACGGCTTCTACGACCGCTGGCCTGAACTGTGGCTCAGCAAAAACGCATGTCGCTTTTTGCTCAACCAACTGTGTTCTGATTTCATGTAAACGCTGCGCACCAGGCTGAATTTCAGGGTTGACGGTAAAATGCCCCAGCGGGGTCAGACCGTAATGTTTCTCGTAATACCCGTAGGCATCATGAAAAACGAAGTACCCTTTTCCTTTAAGCGGTGCGAGCTCGTTACCCACCTGTTTGTCGGTTGCGGCTAATTGAGCCTCAAAATCCTTCAGGTTGGCGTCGAGTTTGATTCGACTTTGCGGCATAAGTTCCACTAATTTGTCGTGGATTGCAACCGCTGTAAGCCGCGCTATCTCTGGGGAGAGCCAGAGATGCATGTTGTATTCGCCGTGATGGTGATGGTCGTCACCTTTTTCACCATGAGCATGGTCGTGGTCATGCTCATCACCCTCGTTCTCAGCTCCTTTCATGAGTAACGGTTTCACGCCGGACAGCCCGGCAATCGTCACCTGTTTCTCAGCGGGAAGCTGTCTGGCTGACTTCTGCATGAACGCTTCCATCTCAGGACCAATCCAGACGACTAAGTCCGCGTTCTGTAAGCGTTTTACATCAGATGGACGCAGAGAATAATCATGCTCGGAAGCCCCGTCAGGCAGCAGAACCTGTGTCTCAGTGACCCCGTCCGCGATGGCAGAGGCGATAAATCCAAGCGGTTTAAGCGAAGCGACAACAGCGGCGTTAACATCTTGTGCTGTTGTACCCCAAAGAGCAGCGGATAAAGCTGCGAAAAGAAGCGTATTTTTCTGTAACATAATGCGACTAATCATCGTAATGAATGCGTGGAATGTGATATTATAACATTCGATGACTTCTGCAAGCTTAAATTGACATGACGACTTTAGTTTCTCTTGAAAATGTTTCGGTCTCATTCGGCCAGCGCCGCGTCCTTTCTGACGTGTCGCTGAATCTGAAGCCCGGCAAAATACTCACGCTGCTCGGCCCTAACGGTGCAGGCAAATCGACGCTGGTGCGCGTCGTATTAGGCCTGGTAGCCCCTGACGCAGGTGTTATCGTCCGCGAAGACAAATTGCGTATCGGCTATGTGCCGCAAAAATTACATCTTGATGCCACCCTGCCCCTGACGGTGAGCCGCTTCCTGCGCCTCCGTCCCGGTACGCGTAAAGCGGACATCCTCCCGGCGCTGAAACGCGTTCAGGCGGGACATCTTGTTGAGGCGCCCTTGCAAAAGCTGTCGGGCGGTGAAACCCAGCGCGTATTGCTTGCCCGTGCCCTGCTCAGCAGCCCTCAGCTGCTGGTCCTGGACGAGCCGACGCAGGGTGTTGACGTCAACGGTCAGGTTGCGCTGTACGATCTGATTGACCAGCTCCGTCGGGAGCTTAACTGCGCGGTGCTGATGGTCTCCCATGATCTGCATCTGGTGATGGCCAAAACCGACGAAGTACTGTGCCTGAACCATCACATTTGTTGTTCCGGCACGCCGGAAGTGGTGTCAATGCATCCGGAATTTATCTCTATGTTTGGCCATCGTGGCGCCGAGCAGCTGGGCATCTATCGTCATAATCACAATCACCGCCATGATTTACAGGGACGAATTGTCCTGCGTCGGGGAAATGGACACTCATGATTGAACTGTTACTGCCCGGCTGGCTGGCCGGGATTATGCTTGCCTGCGCCGCGGGTCCACTCGGCTCGTTTGTCGTCTGGCGCAGAATGTCCTATTTCGGCGATACGCTGGCCCATGCTTCATTGCTGGGTGTCGCGTTTGGTTTATTACTGGACGTGAACCCGTTTTATGCGGTGATTGTCGTCACGCTGCTGCTGGCTGCCGGTCTGGTCTGGCTGGAAAAACGCCCTCACCTGGCAATTGATACCCTGCTCGGCATTATGGCGCACAGCGCCCTGTCGCTGGGCCTGGTGGTAGTGAGCCTGATGTCAAACATCCGCGTAGATCTGATGGCCTACCTGTTTGGCGATCTGCTGGCCGTCACGCCCGAAGATCTCATTTCCATTGCCATTGGCGTGGCGGTGGTGCTCGGGATCCTGCTGTGGCAGTGGCGGAGTTTACTGGCGATGACCGTCAGCCCGGATCTGGCCTTTGTCGACGGCGTGAAGCTTCAGCGCGTGAAGCTGCTGTTGATGCTGGTGACGGCGTTAACCATCGGTGTGGCGATGAAGTTTGTCGGCGCGCTGATCATCACGTCGCTGCTGATAATCCCTGCCGCCACGGCGCGCCGTTTTGCGCGTACGCCGGAGCAAATGGCCGGTATCGCGGTGATTATCGGAATGATTGCGGTGACGGGCGGGTTAACCTTCTCGGCGTTTTATGACACGCCAGCGGGGCCGTCGGTGGTATTGTGCGCGGCGGTGTTGTTTATTTTCAGTATGATGAAAAAGACCGCGCAGTAGTCAGCATGTCCCCGGTGGCGCTTCGCTTACCGGGGCTAGAATTTATCGCTACTTACGGCATCGCGGGCGGCGTAATGCCGAAATGATTCCACGCCCGCACCGTCGCCATACGACCGCGCGGGGTACGCTGCAAGAAGCCTTGCTGGATCAGATACGGCTCCAGCACATCTTCGATAGTCTCACGCTCTTCGCCAATTGCCGCCGCCAGGTTATCCAGCCCTACTGGCCCGCCAAAGAACTTATCCAGCACCGCCAGCAGCAGCTTACGGTCCATATAGTCAAAACCTTCAGCATCGACGTTCAGCATATCCAGCGCCTGGGCGGCGATCTCGGCCGATATAGTGCCGTCGTGCTTCACCTCGGCAAAGTCACGCACCCGGCGCAGCAGGCGGTTGGCGATACGCGGCGTACCGCGGGAGCGCTTCGCCACTTCAAACGCCCCCTCTTCGCTCATATCCAGCCCCATGTAGCGCGCGCTGCGCCCCACAATATGCTGAAGGTCGGGCACCTGATAAAACTCCAGACGCTGCACGATACCAAAACGGTCACGCAGTGGAGAAGTCAGCGAGCCGGCACGGGTCGTGGCGCCAATCAGGGTAAACGGTGGCAGATCGATTTTGATCGAGCGCGCGGCCGGACCTTCACCGATCATGATATCCAGCTGGTAATCCTCCATTGCCGGATAGAGCACTTCCTCCACCACCGGAGAAAGACGGTGGATCTCGTCGATAAACAGCACGTCATGCGGTTCGAGGTTAGTCAGCATCGCCGCCAGGTCCCCTGCTTTCTCCAGTACCGGGCCGGAAGTGGTACGCAGGTTAACGCCCATTTCGTTGGCGACGATATTCGCCAGGGTGGTTTTACCTAACCCCGGCGGACCAAAAATCAGCAGGTGATCGAGCGCATCGCCGCGCAGCTTTGCCGCCTGGATGAAAATCTCCATCTGAGAACGAACCTGCGGCTGGCCGATATACTCATCCAGCAGTTTGGGACGGATCGCGCGATCCACCACGTCATCTGGCTGAATAGTGCCTGCCGATACCAGGCGGTCTGCTTCAATCATCCTTTACCTCACAATGCAGCGCGCAGCGCTTCACGAATCAGGGTTTCACTGCTGGCATCCGGTTTAGCAATTTTGCTCACCATCCGGCTGGCCTCCTGAGGTTTATAGCCCAGCGCCACCAGCGCGGCAACCGCTTCCTGCTCGGCATCATCATCCGATGCAGGCGCGCCCGGGGAAGTCAGCACCAGATCGGCTGCCGGCGTGAACAGATCGCCATGCAGACCTTTAAAGCGGTCCTTCATCTCGACAATTAAACGCTCGGCAGTTTTCTTCCCGATGCCCGGAAGTTTAATTAACGCAGCCGGATCTTCACGCTCAACGGCGTTCACAAACTGTGGCGCTGACATACCGGACAGAATCGCAAGCGCCAGCTTCGGCCCGACGCCGTTGGTTTTGATCAATTCGCGGAACAGGGTGCGTTCCTGTTTGTTATTGAATCCGTACAGCAGCTGAGCGTCTTCACGCACCACAAACTGGGTAAAGACAACCGCCTCTTTGCCCGCCTCCGGAAGCTCGTAGAAGCAGGTCATCGGCATATGGACTTCATAGCCCACGCCACCCACTTCCAGCAGCACTAACGGGGGTTGTTTTTCAATGATGATGCCTCTGAGTCTGCCTATCACGTGACGCTCCTGCGTTCTGGAAGAAATTATCTGCCGACATAATAAAAAAAGGCTGGATAAACATCCAGCCTGATTTGTCATTATCGTAACCTGCCTCGCGCCAGATTGAGCCGCGACTCGCTCATTTGCATCGCATTCTGGCTGACGTGACAGTGGGTAATCGCAATGGCCAGCGCATCCGCGGCGTCGGCCTGCGGGTTCGCAGGGAGCTTCAGCAGGGTACGCACCATGTGCTGCACCTGGCTTTTCTCCGCGCTACCAATGCCCACCACCGTCTGCTTAACCTGACGGGCCGCATACTCGAACACCGGCAGATCCTGGTTCACGGCGGCAACAATCGCCACGCCGCGCGCCTGACCGAGCTTTAACGCCGAGTCAGCATTTTTCGCCATAAAGACCTGCTCGATGGCGAAATAGTCCGGCTGAAACTGGGTGATGATCTCCGACACGCCCGCATAGATGAGCTTCAGGCGCGACGGCAGATCGTCCACTTTGGTGCGAATACACCCACTGCCGAGGTAGGTTAACTGGCGTCCCACCTGACGGATAACGCCATACCCGGTGACGCGTGAGCCTGGGTCAATCCCGAGAATAATCGACATCACGCGTCTCCTGTAACGGATCTACACGCTCTCATCAGAGAGTCGCTGCAACCTCATCAGAGATTTCACCGTTGTGGTACACTTCCTGTACGTCGTCGCAGTCTTCGAGCATGTCGATCAGACGCAGCAGTTTCGGTGCGGTTTCCGCATCCATGTCCGCTTTGGTAGACGGGATCATGGAGACTTCAGCGTTATCCGCCTTCAGGCCAGCCGCTTCCAGCGCATCACGCACGGCCCCCATCTCTTCCCATGCGGTGTAAACATCAATAGCGCCGTCGTCGTAGGTCACCACGTCTTCCGCACCGGCTTCCAGCGCCGCTTCCATGATCGCATCTTCGTCGCCTTTCTCGAAGGAGATGACGCCTTTTTTGCTGAACAGGTACGCTACAGAACCGTCAGTGCCCAGGTTGCCGCCGGTTTTGGTGAACGCGTGGCGCACTTCCGCAACGGTACGGTTACGGTTGTCGGACAGGCACTCAACCATCACCGCCGTACCGCCAGGACCGTAACCTTCATAAATGATGGTTTCCATGTTCGCGTCTTCATCACCGCCCACGCCACGTGCGATTGCACGGTTCAGGGTGTCACGCGTCATGTTGTTGGACAGGGCTTTATCCACCGCTGCGCGCAGACGTGGGTTAGAGGCCGGATCGCCGCCGCCCAGACGCGCCGCTGTCACCAGCTCACGAATGATTTTGGTAAAGATTTTACCGCGTTTGGCATCCTGTGCCGCTTTGCGGTGTTTGGTGTTGGCCCACTTACTATGACCTGCCATAAAAAGTTCTCCAAAAATCGCGCCTTCTCAGGCAGCGTTAATTACAAATTCTTCAATCGCCTGCCGGTTGCTCCACGACTTGGTCAGTGCGGCGGCATCCGCCGCATCCACCCAGCGGTAGGTCAGGTGTTCCGTGAACACGATCTCCCGCTCATGGGGAAGCGCAAGGCAGAACCATGATTCCGTATTGCGCTCAATTCCCGGTGCATAGCGATGACGTAAATGGCTAAAAATTTCAAACTCCACCGTGCGCTGACAGTCCTTCAGGGTCAGTTGCTCGTAAGCAACATCAATGGCGACCTCTTCCTTTACTTCACGCGCGGCGGCCTGCGGTGCGGTCTCCCCCTCTTCCAGGCTGCCGGTAACCGACTGCCAGAAATCCGGATCGTCGCGCCGCTGCAACATCAGCACCCGCTTCGTGTCTTCTGCATAAATGACCACCAGAACCGAAACGGGACGCTTATATGCCATATCAGTTTTTCTCTTCCTTCTTCACCACCTCAATGCCCAGCTCAGCCAGTGCGGCCGGGTTGGCAAAGCTTGGCGCTTCGGTCATCAGACACGCGGCGGCAGTGGTTTTCGGGAAGGCGATCACATCACGGATGTTATCGGTGCCGGTCAGCAGCATGGTCAGACGGTCAAGACCGAAAGCCAGACCCGCGTGCGGAGGCGTACCGTATTTCAGCGCGTCCAGCAGGAAGCCGAACTTCTCGCGCTGCTCCTGTTCGTTGATGCCCAGGATGCCGAACACGGTCTGCTGCATTTCACCGCTGTGAATACGCACGGAACCACCGCCCACTTCGTAGCCGTTGATGACCATATCGTAGGCGTTTGCCACTGCGTCTTCCGGTGCTGCCTTCAGCTCTGCCGGCGTCATGTCTTTTGGCGAGGTGAACGGGTGGTGCATCGCGGTCAGGCCGCCTTCACCGTCGTCTTCAAACATCGGGAAGTCGATCACCCACAGCGGCGCCCATTTACTTTCGTCGGTCAGGTTCAGGTCTTTGCCGAGCTTCAGACGCAGCGCGCCCATCGCATCCGCAACCACTTTCTTGTTATCTGCACCGAAGAAGATCATGTCGCCGTCCTGCGCGCCGGTGCGCTCCAGGATCGCTTCCACGATGTCCGCGTTCAGGAATTTCGCCACCGGGCTGGTGATACCTTCCAGACCTTTCGCACGCTCGGTCACTTTAATATAGGCCAGACCTTTCGCGCCGTAGATCTTGATGAAGTTGCCGTAGTCGTCGATCTGCTTACGGCTCAGAGCCGCTCCGCCCGGCACGCGCAGTGCCGCCACGCGGCCTTTCGGATCGTTAGCCGGGCCAGCAAAGACCGCGAACTCAACGGCTTTCACCAGGTCTGCCACGTCCACCAGCTCCATCGGGTTACGCAGGTCTGGTTTGTCGGAGCCGTAGCGACGCTCGGCTTCCGCGAAGGTCATGATTGGGAAATCGCCCAGTTCGACGCCTTTCACGTCGTTCCACAGGCTACGTACCAGGGCTTCCATCACTTCACGCACCTGCTCAGCGGTCATGAAGGAGGTTTCCACATCGATCTGGGTAAATTCTGGCTGACGGTCAGCGCGCAGGTCTTCGTCGCGGAAGCATTTCACGATCTGATAGTAGCGATCGAAGCCAGACATCATCAGCAGCTGTTTGAACAGCTGTGGAGACTGCGGCAGCGCATAGAATTTGCCTTTATGGACGCGGGATGGCACCAGGTAATCGCGCGCGCCTTCCGGCGTGGCTTTGGTCAGCATCGGGGTTTCGATATCAAGGAAACCGTGGTCATCCATAAAACGGCGCACCAGGCTGGTGATTTTCGCACGGGTTTTCAGGCGCTGAGCCATTTCCGGACGACGCAGATCCAGGTAGCGGTATTTCAGACGCGCTTCTTCGGTGTTGACGTGGTTGGAGTCCAGCGGCAACGCTTCCGCGCGGTTGATGATCGTCAGATCAGACGCCAGCACTTCGATAGCGCCGGTCGCCATGTCGGCGTTGACGTTTTTCTCGTCACGCGCACGCACGGTGCCCGTCACCTGAATGCAGAACTCATTGCGCAGCTCAGAAGCCAGCTTCAACGCATCAGCGCGATCCGGATCGAAGAACACCTGAACGATACCTTCGCGGTCACGCATATCAATAAAGATAAGGCTACCAAGATCGCGACGACGATTGACCCAACCACACAGGGTGACCTGCTGCCCGACGTGGGACTGACGCAGCTGCCCGCAATATTCTGTACGCATGAGATATCCCTTAATTAGCCGCAGGCTGATTGTCGCCTGTCTCGCAGGCTACGATGTCGCAGCTTTCTGTATGTCACAACTGGATGAAAAAAGGCGGCTATTATACTGGAAATTCTGCCGCACGATAAGAGCGAAGCACGGCCTGACGCGCGTTTGCTGAACTCTTATTGCCTATTCTCACAAAAATTAACAAAATTATCCGACCGATAACAGGCCATCACGTCGTAAGGTGTAGAAAAGCAATCATTTGACGGGAGCGACGATGTTTACACTTGATGCCACCAAAACCGCCCTTGTGGTCATTGATTTACAGGAAGGCATTCTGCCTTTTGCCGGTGGTCCGCACACCGCTGACGATGTGGTCAGCCGCGCTGCGCGCCTGGCAGAAAAATGTCGCGCCAGCGGCTCGCCTGTTGTTATGGTGCGCGTCGGCTGGTCCGCTGATTTCGCCGAAGCGTTAAAACAGCCGGTTGATGCTCAGGCCCCGGCGCAGGCGCTGCCGGACAACTGGTGGACATATCCTGTCTCGCTCGGTAAACGCGACGGCGATATAGAAGTCACCAAACGCCAGTGGGGCGCATTCTACGGCACCGACCTGGAGCTCCAGCTGCGCCGTCGCGGGATCGACACGATTATTCTGTGCGGGATCTCCACCAACATTGGTGTGGAATCCACCGCCCGTAACGCCTGGGAGCTGGGCTTTAACCTGGTGATCGCGGAAGATGCGTGCAGCGCAGCCTCTGCGGATCAGCACCAGGGCAGCATGACCCATATCTTCCCGCGTATCGGTCGCGTGCGCAGCACGGATGAGATCCTCAGCGCGCTATGATGTACGTGGGCCTGCCCCAGTGGTCGCACCCGAAATGGGTGCGCCTGGGTATTACCAACCTTGAAGAGTATGCCCGACACTTTAACTGCGTGGAGGGCAATACCACGCTGTACGCTCTGCCCCGCGCGGAGATCGTCGAACGCTGGCGCGAGCAAACCACCGACGACTTCCGCTTTTGCTTTAAATTCCCGGCGACCATCTCCCACAACGCCGCGCTGCGCAACTGCGATGATTTAACCCACGAGTTTTTCACCCGGATGTCGCCTCTGGCCAACCGTATTGGCCAGTACTGGCTCCAGCTTCCCGCCACGTTTGGCCCACGCGACCTGCCCGCCCTCTGGCAGTTTCTCGAGGCCCTGCCACTTGATTTCACCTACGGCGTAGAAGTGAGGCATCCGGAATTCTTTGCCAAAGGCGACGCGGAGAAAGCGCTCAATCGCGGCCTGCATGAACGATCGGTCAACCGCGTGATCCTCGACAGCCGCCCCGTGCACAGCGCAATCCCGCACAGCGAAGCCGTTGTTGATGCCCAGCGCAAAAAACCGAAAGTACCCGTCCATGCGATCGTAACGGCGCAGAACCCGATGGTCCGGTTTATCGGCAGCGATAACATGCAGCAAAATGAGGAGATGTTCGCCGTCTGGCTGCAAACGCTGGCGAAATGGGAGCACACCACCACGCCGTACCTTTTTTTACATACGCCGGATATCGCACAGGCGCCTGAACTGGTCGATGCTCTCTGGCAGGCCTTGCAGCAGGCGGTTCCGTCGGTTGGCCCCGCGCCGTCCATCCCACAACAATCTTCTCTTTTCTGAAATCACCCCCTATCATAGAGACGTGCCATCTGCCAAAAACAGGGAGTTAGTATGGTCAGCGCGCTGTATGCGGTGTTAGGTGCATTACTGCTGATTAAGTTTTCATTTGATGTTGTGCGCCTGAGAATGCAGTACCGCGTCTCGTACGGTGACGGGGGCTTTTCTGAGCTGCAAAGCGCAATCCGGATCCACGGCAACGCGGTCGAGTACATTCCCGTCGCGTTAATTTTACTGCTGTTAATGGAGATGGATGGCGCTGAAACCTGGATGGTGCACGTCTGCGGGCTGCTGCTGATAGCAGGGCGTTTGATGCATTATTATGGTTTTCACCACCGCCTGATCCGCTGGCGTCGTTCCGGCATGAGCGCGACCTGGTGCTCGCTTTTGCTGATGGTGCTGGCTAACCTTTGGTATATGCCGTGGGAGTTGGTTTTCTCCTTCCATTAGCGCACAATATGCCCCTTTATTTTTCCCGGATTTTTACGTTATGTCAGATCGCGACACGCTTTTTTCCGCGCCTATCGCCAGCCTGGGCGACTGGACCTTTGATGAACGGGTAGCCGAAGTCTTCCCGGATATGATCCAGCGCTCTGTTCCCGGTTATTCCAATATTATCTCCATGATCGGCATGCTGGCGGAGCGTTTTGTTCAACCCGGCACGCAGGTCTATGACCTGGGCTGTTCGCTGGGAGCGGCAACGCTGTCCATTCGTCGTAACGTTCATCACGAAGGCTGCAAGATTGTGGCTGTCGATAACTCACCGGCCATGGTCGAACGCTGCCGTCGCCACATTGACGCGTATAAAGCCCCTACGCCTGTGGAGGTGGTAGAAGGCGATATCCGCGATATCGACATCCAGAACGCCTCGATGGTGGTTCTGAACTTTACCCTTCAGTTCCTGGTGCCGGACGATCGTCAGCGGTTGCTGGATAAAATTTATCAAGGCCTTAACCCGGGCGGCGCGCTGGTGTTGTCTGAGAAATTCAGCTTTGAAGACGCCAGCGTGGGCGAACTGCTGTTCAACATGCACCATGATTTCAAGCGTGCAAATGGCTACAGCGAGCTGGAGATCAGCCAGAAGCGCAGCATGCTTGAAAACGTCATGCTGACGGATTCCGTAGAAACCCACAAAGCGCGCCTGCGCAAAGCCGGATTTGAACACAGCGAACTGTGGTTCCAGTGCTTTAACTTTGGTTCTCTGGTGGCGCTGAAAGCCGGAGACGCAGCATGATCGAGTTCGGTAATTTCTATCAGCTGATTGCCAAAAACCATCTTTCCCACTGGCTGGAAACCCTGCCTGCGCAAATTGCCACCTGGCAGCGCGATCAGCAGCATGGTCTGTTGAAGCAGTGGTCCAACGCCGTGGAGTTTCTGCCTGAACTGACGCCTCATCGTCTGGATTTACTGCACAGCGTGACGGCGGAGAGCGAAGAGCCGCTCCCGGCCGGGCAGATCAACCGCATCGAAACGCTGATGCGTAACCTGATGCCGTGGCGCAAAGGGCCGTTTTCACTTTACGGCGTAAACATCAACACCGAGTGGCGCTCTGACTGGAAGTGGGATCGCGTTCTGCCGCATTTATCCGACCTGACCGGGCGCACCATTCTGGACGTGGGCTGCGGTAGCGGCTATCACATGTGGCGCATGATCGGCGCAGGCGCGCATCTGGTCATCGGTATCGATCCGATGCAGCTGTTCCTGTGCCAGTTTGAAGCGGTGCGTAAGCTGTTGGGTAACGACCAGCGTGCGCACCTGTTGCCGCTGGGTATCGAGCAACTCCCTGCCCTGAAAGCCTTTGATACCGTTTTCTCGATGGGCGTGCTGTACCACCGTCGTTCCCCGCTGGAGCATCTCTGGCAATTGAAAGATCAGCTGGTCAGCGGCGGCGAACTGGTGCTCGAAACGTTGGTTATCGAAGGCGATGAACATGCCGTTCTGGTGCCGGGCGATCGCTATGCGCAGATGCGCAACGTTTACTTCATCCCTTCCGCGCTGGCGCTGAAGAACTGGCTGGAGAAATGTGGGTTTGTCGATGTACGCATCGCCGATGTGTGCGTGACGTCGATTGAAGAACAGCGTCGCACCGACTGGATGATCACCGAATCGCTGGAGCAATTCCTCGACCCGGACGATCACAGTAAAACCATCGAAGGCTATCCGGCCCCGATGCGTGCGGTATTGATTGCGACGAAGCCGTAGTTTGTACCGGGTGGCGGCTGCGCCTTACCCGGCCTACGCGTCGCACGTTTTCTCCAAAATAGTTCAAGTTGCAGCAAGGCGGCAACGCAGCGAATCCCCGGGAGCTTACATCAGTAAGTGACCGGGGTGAGCGAGGCGGCCAACGCGGCTGCGGCTTGAAATATGAAGGAGAAAAAAAGGCCCCTGTGTAATTTGCAGGGGCCTGGTACAAGCAAGCATCATATTGGGCGACATGATGCGCGGTAAAAATCGGTACGTTGCTACACGTGATGACGTTCAATCAACGATTTCATTACCGCAACCGACTCTCCATCCACACCGTAGCGCGAGTACTCATCCGCTTCAGCATCCGTCGACATTGACAACCCTGTATTGCGATAACGCATGGGTGAAGGTATCCATTTACCCGCTGAGCTGTGCAGCTCTTCCACCTCTGCGTTTAAAAACAGTTCCAGATTGCTGGCGCGTACTCCTGCGCCCGCCATGATTATTGGAACACCGGAATGTGCTTTTAGTTCCGTAATTAATTTCAGTCCTTTTTCAGCCGAGGACTGCTGGCCCGACGTCAGAACGCGCGCCACGCCCAGTTCTGCCAGCGTATCAAAGGCTTGTATCGGATCTTGACACATATCGAACGCACGATGAAAAGTGACCGTCATTCCCCGGGCAACGCGCATAACCTGGCGCATGCGCGGAAGATCGATGTTGCCGTCTTCGTCCAGTACACCGATCACCAGCCCCGGAAAACCTAAATCACGGACGAGGGCGATATCCTCAAGCATGGCACTGAACTCACCCGCCGTATAACAAAAATCACCGCCGCGCGGGCGAATAATCGGGTGCACCGGAATAGTGATGGCCTGACGGGCTGATTTCAGCACGCCAAAGGACGGGGTTAATCCTCCTTCTTTCGGTGCCGCGCAAAGCTCGATGCGATCGGCCCCGTGCCGTTGCGCAGTGACGGCACACTCCACGCTGTAACAACAAATTTCCAGCAGCGCCATGTCATCCTCCTTAAATTTCACTCAACGTATCATCGTGGCACGTTGCCCGATTGGTGTCTGGATCGACGCTCACAATGCTTACGCTTCGCTGGCGACGATCTGCTCGATAGTCCAGGGATGGAATTTCACCGTCACGTTGCCGTCCGTTACGGCAAGCGTAGGGTTCGGTAAGCGTTCGCGCTCCCCTTTTGGCGAGCTGGTTTTGACGAAAATACCCGGCTGGCTTAACCCCTCGTCGGAAAGCAGCGTCAGCGCACGGGCGTTCAGCGTCTCGGGCTCCCCAGGCAGAACAATTTCGATATGCTCCCAGCCTTCGTGCGGATAACGCTTCTCTCCTGGCCAGGGCAGTTCCACAACGGTGAATTGCCAGTGCGCCACCGTTACCGGCGCATGAAGTTTGAACAGGCAGATCGGGCGACCGTTAATGATATTCTCCGACAGCAGTTCTCCGCACTGTTCAAAGCCACGCCGCCAGCGTTCGGCGGTGGCATTCTGGTGGCAGCGCAAAGAGATGTGATCGGCCTCAAGCGGCGCGATATCCAGCCCGAGACGGGTGGCAAGTTCTGTGAACGCCTGGGTGAAGCGCGGTAAATCTGCGGAAATATCATGCAGTTCGTCAATGGTGTGCCAGTTCGCCATAGGTCAGTCTCGTTTCGTGTCGCAAAGCCGCTAATTTACTCTGTTGCCCTCTGTCGACCAACCGCAGAATCACGGTTTTTTCGACTGCATGATTATGCATACCGTCTTCGCCTGGATTCTGAGCGATCTTCGCCCCCCGCAGGGCTGACGCCCGAAGGCATTTGCAGTATACTCCCGCCCTAAATTCTTAAACTGGCGTGGGTGTTTTTTACCCGCATCAAAAACGTAAGGTATCCAGGTGAATATTCAGGCTCTTCTCTCAGAAAAAGTCAGTCAGGCACTGATTGCCGCAGGTGCGCCTGCGGATTGCGAACCACAGGTTCGTCAGTCAGCGAAAGTACAGTTTGGCGACTATCAGGCTAATGGCGTGATGGCAGTGGCTAAAAAACTGGGCATGCCGCCGCGACAGCTCGCTGAGCAGGTACTGACGCATCTGGATCTCACCGGCATCGCCAGCAAAACCGAAATCGCCGGTCCAGGCTTTATCAACATTTTCCTTGAGCCTGCATTCCTGGCAAGCCACGTTGACGCGGCGCTGAAATCTGACCGTCTGGGCGTGGCTCAGCCAGAAGCGCAGACCGTGGTGGTTGACTACTCCGCGCCAAACGTGGCGAAAGAGATGCACGTCGGTCACCTGCGCTCCACCATCATCGGTGACGCGGCAGTGCGTACCCTGGAGTTCCTTGGTCACAAGGTGATCCGCGCAAACCACGTAGGCGACTGGGGCACGCAGTTCGGCATGCTGATCGCGTATCTGGAAAAACAGCAGCAGGAAAACGCAGGCGAAATGGCGCTGGCAGACCTGGAAGGTTTCTACCGTGAAGCCAAAAAGCACTATGACGAAGACGAAGCCTTCGCCGAGCGCGCGCGCAGCTACGTGGTGAAACTTCAAGGTGGCGACCCGTACTTCCTCGAGATGTGGCGCAAGCTGGTGGACATTACCATGTCCCAGAACCAGCTTACCTATAATCGTCTGAACGTGACCCTGACCCGTGACGACGTGATGGGTGAAAGCCTGTATAACCCGATGCTGCCAGGCATTGTGGCGGACCTGAAAGCTAAAAATCTGGCGGTGGAAAGCGAAGGCGCAACGGTGGTGTTCCTTGATGAGTATAAAAACAAGGAAGGCGAACCGATGGGCGTGATCGTCCAGAAAAAGGATGGCGGCTATCTTTACACCACCACCGACATCGCCTGTGCGAAATACCGTTACGAAACCCTGCATGCGGACCGCGTGCTGTATTACATCGACTCCCGTCAGCATCAGCATCTGATGCAGGCGTGGACTATCGTGCGTAAAGCGGGTTATGTGCCGGATTCCGTGCCGCTGGAACATCACATGTTCGGCATGATGCTGGGTAAAGACGGTAAGCCGTTCAAAACCCGTGCGGGCGGCACCGTGAAGCTTTCCGATCTGCTGGATGAAGCGCTGGAACGCGCGCGTCGCCTGGTGGCCGAGAAGAACCCGGACATGCCTGCTGACGAGCTGGAGAAACTTGCTAACGCGGTGGGAATTGGCGCGGTGAAATACGCGGATCTCTCCAAGAACCGTACCACCGACTATATCTTCGACTGGGACAACATGCTGGCGTTTGAAGGCAACACGGCGCCATACATGCAGTACGCTTATACCCGGGTACTCTCCGTCTTCCGTAAAGCCAATATCGACGAAAGCGTGCTGGCGAATGCTACGGTGTCTATTACCGAAGACCGTGAAGCACAGCTGGCTGCCCGCCTGCTTCAGTTCGAAGAGACGCTCTCCGTGGTCGCGCGTGACGGTACGCCGCACGTTATGTGTGCTTACCTGT
The DNA here is from genome assembly GCF_049238125.1 of Enterobacter cloacae complex sp. IR5402. Classification (NCBI taxonomy): domain Bacteria; kingdom Pseudomonadati; phylum Pseudomonadota; class Gammaproteobacteria; order Enterobacterales; family Enterobacteriaceae; genus Enterobacter; species Enterobacter cloacae complex sp. IR5402. The sequence continues at coordinate 74,398 of NZ_JBMKHO010000015.1, read as the reverse complement.
ACGATCTCGCCGGTCTGTTCTCTGGCTTCTACGAACACTGCCCTATCCTCTCTGCCGAGAACGAAGCGGTGCGCCACAGCCGCCTGAAGCTCGCGCAGCTGACGGCGAAGACCCTGAAGCTCGGTCTGGACACTCTGGGTATCGAAACCGTAGAACGTATGTAAAAAATAAACCCGGCAAGCGCCGGGTTTTTTATTATCAGAAATACTTCCGCAAATACTCCGTCAGGCACAGTATCGCCATCGCCTGCCCGTACGGCATCGACGTGAGCGGTATCTGGCGATAAAACTCAAGATCGCTTCCCATCCCGGTCCCGAACGAGGTTTGCAGCAGCTCCCCTTCCGGCGAGATGTTTTTCACGATACCGCGAATCGCTTTCTCCGCCACCTCTGCGTACTCTGCGCCGACATAACGCTTGCGCACGGCTTTCAGAATGCCGTAGGCAAACCCTGCCGTGGCCGACGCCTCCAGATAAGATTCAGGATCGTCCAGCAGCGTATGCCACAAGCCACTCTCGTCCTGACATTTTGCCAGTGCGGCGATCTGCGCGTTCAGTACCTGCACCAGATAGCGACGAACGGCGTTGTTTTCCGGCAGATCCACCAGCTCGAGGAAATCCGGGATCACGATGGTCAGCCAGCTGTTGCCGCGCGCCCAGCGGGCCCGGGCAAAGTTGTGATTGCCGTCGTAATTCCAGCCGTGGAACCACAGCCCCGTCTCCCGATCCATCAGGTTCTGTACGTGGAGCAGGAACTGATAGATCGCCTCCTCGACGTACTCCGGCTTGTTCAGCAGCTTGCCGATTTTCGCCAGCGGCAGCACCGTCATCATCAGCGTGTCATCCCACATTTGCTGATGGTTCTCTTCCGCCAGGGTGATGTGCTGCATGCCACCATGTTCGGTGCGCGGCATCTCATTCATCGCCCATTCCGCCCAGCTTTCCAGCCACGGCAGCCAGGCCGGGTTTTTGGTCTCTTCGTAGCGATACGCCAGCGTCAGGAACGGCGACATGGTATTCACGTTTTTGGTGGTTGCGCCTTCAGCGAAACGGTCAGTAAACCAGCTGTCGATAATCTCGCGCATGCCTTCGTCACCGGTCTGGCAGTAATACTGCCAGATACCGTATAAACCGACGCCGTGGGTCCATTCCCATCCGGCCCAGCCTTTGGTGTCGATCACGCGCCCGTCGTCCAGCCGCAGCAAAAACTCACCCGTTTTGTCGTGGATATTGACCAGGTTATGCGTCACCTTTTGAATCAGCGATTTCAGCTCATCCCTGGCGATAAAGCGCTCAGGCTGACGCAGTAACGGGCTATGTTTGACAGGCCAAACTTTCATCATCTTAACCTCTGTTGTATGTCGAATTCAGTACCGCGCGATCCTTCAGCGAAGGGGCCGCCGGCTTATTGCGATTCAGATAACCGATATTGTTGTTGCCCCACAGGGATTCATACGGCATACCGGCCAGCATCTCCACGGTGGCGCGGGCCTGCGGGGTCACCGCCTCTGGCATCGCATGGCCGGACTCGCGCATTTTCGCGGTCTCTTCACGCAGGGTGCTGTGGGTCTGCAAATTGAGTTTGAAGCGCAGGGAGACCAGGAAGCCGCAGAACAGTACCAGAATGGTGCCGACGCTCAGGATCATCAGGATAGTGTGGCTCACTTCCGCAGGCTGCACTTTTTGCCCGCTGACAAAGCCAGACATCTGCATCACGATCCCCACCAGCATTACCGCACCGGCCTGAGACGCTTTACGGGTCAGCGTCATGATGCCCGCGAAGATCCCTTCGCGACGCTGGCCGGTGATCACTTCGTCCACGTCCGCAATGTAGGTGTAGGTATTCCACGGTACGTAGTTGATCCCCCCGCGACCAAGACCGGCAACCGCAGAGATCAGCAGCAGCAGAGCGTAAACGTCGCTCAGGCCCGCGTAATAAAGTACCGCGTAAGAGAGCGAAGCCAGACCAAACAGCACGACCACCATGCGGTAAGACGGCGCAGGCCCGAAGCGAATGCACAGCGGGATCATGCCGATCACGGCGAGGAACTGGAAGATGGCCATCGTGCCCAGCAGGTTGGAAGCCATTGACGCCTCCTGCATCAGCACAAATACCACGTAATAGGTAAACACGGCATTAAAGACGTCCTGTGCGATGTAGCCGCCAAGGTACATCCCCAGATGCTGGCGGAAAATCTTGATACGCAGCGTCGAACTTAATTCAACAAAAAGGCGATTCAGGCTCTGGCCCAGGGTCAGCTTTTTCTTCTCTTCTTCGGCACGCAGGGCCGCTTCAGACCACTCTTCCCGCGGGCGCTCCCAGGTAAAGAACCAGACGAACGTAAGCATCAGCGCGCAGAGTACGGAGAAGACCAGGCTTGCATAGAAGAAGGAGATCGCGTTGTCTTTGCCGAAATGCGTGAGCAGGATCCCCGGGAGGAAGGAAGCCAGAATAGCGGACATCTGCGCCATAGAGATACGCGCCCCGGAGAATTTGGTTTTCTGTTTGAAATCGTCCGTCATCTCCGGCACCAGCGTTTCGTATGGCACCAGGATCATGGTGTAGACGATATCAAAGATCAGATAGGTCAGCAGGTAGTACCAGAAACTCATGTCCCCTACCCACATCAGCGAGTAGCTGAAAACGCAGGGAATACCGAGCATGATGAAGAACTTACGACGGCCAAAACGCTTGCCCAGCCAGGTGGTGCCAAAGTTATCGGTTAAAAAGCCCATTAACGGGCTGACAACCGCATCCAGCACCCTTGCGGCGGCGAAGATAAAGGTTGCTTCAATCGGTGTGAGTCCACAGAAGGTGGTATAAAAATACAAAAGCCAGGCGGCCGTCAGGGCGGTGGTTCCCGCCCCGAGGAAGTCCCCTGACCCGTAAGCAAGATAATTTGCGAGTCCAATTTTACGTGTTTTCATTGCCGTCAACCCTAATCAGTTTTGGGAGACTCCCTGTAAGCAAACCTCGTCCGGGAGTTTTTACACGGCTACAGTAAAAGTATCGACCTGTTGATACCTTTCTGTTTCTGCCATCACAAAGGGGTGAATGGCAAAAATGCAAAGAGTGTCAATACGCGTGTCACTGATTTATAAAACAGCGTTTCTTTTGTATCAAAAGGGAAGGTCAATTTTGCGAGCCAGCCTTCAGAAATGCCTGAAGACTGGTGAAAAGGCAGGCAGTTAGCGGTAGTTGACGAGCACCTCGTTGCGCTGAACTTTCAGCGCCGGGATCAGACGTCCACCGCCTGGCACTTCCCAGATAAAGCGTAAAGGCTCCTGAGCAGACACCCCGTTGAAGGCCTGGGTGGTGCCACTTTGTCCCTCGATTTCCGCGCAGCGGGTCAGCGAGCACAGCCGCACCCGCAACCCGGCTGGTGTGGGTCCCGTCAGGGTGTAATTCCAGGCCACCAGCGTCATCTGCCCGGACACGGGCTCAGAGGCGGACAACGGACGGGAGGAGATCGACTCCCCGCGATGGTTGAGCGTTAAGCCTATACTGCTGGCCTGCCATGCCCCCTCGCCTGCGGCCTGCGCCGCCAGCGGGAAAAGTAAGATCCACAGCCACTTCCGCATTATTTCCCTCCTATGGTCGCCGTCATGCGAATATTGCGGTTATCGGACAGCTCCATATTCGACAGCACCACCAGCTGGTTCAGGCTCCGGCGCAGGAAGCGCGACAGCAGCGGACGCAGCGCATGATTCACCAGCAGCACCGGCGGCGCGCCCAGCATCTCCTGACGCGCCAGCGCCTCCTGGGTTTGCGCCAGTAATCTGTCCGCCAGACCCGGCTCCAGCCCGCCACCGCCCTGCAACGCCTGAAGCAGCAGCCGTTCCAGCGGTGTATCCAGGCCAATGACCTGCACTTCGCCGGTTCCCGGGAACCATTGCTGGGTAATGGCGCGTCCGAGCGCCACTCGTACCACCGCCGTCAGTTCGTGCGGATCGCTTTGCAGCGGCGCATGTTCGGCCAGCGTCTCAAGGATGGTACGCATATCGCGAATGGGCACCTTCTCGTCGAGCAGGTTTTGCAGCACTTTATGCAGGGTGGTTAAGGTCAGCACGCCCGGCACTAAATCTTCGGTCAGCTTCGGCATCTCCTGCGTTACGCGGTCGAGCAGCTGCTGCGCCTCCTGACGACCAAACAGTTCCGCAGAGAACTGGCCAATCAGATGGTTGAGGTGCGTCGCCACCACGGTACTGGCCTCAACAACCGTGTAACCCTGGATCTGCGCCTGCTCTTTCAGAGCGCTCTCAATCCAGATTGCCGCCAGACCAAAGGCCGGGTCGGTCGTCTGCTCACCCGGCAACGTGCCTGCGGCCGTGCCCGGGTTAATTGCCAGCCAGCGGCCGGGGTACGCATCACCGCTGCCGATTTCTACCCCTTTCATCAGGATGCGATAGCGCGCGGGCGGGAGATCCATGTTGTCCCGGATGTGGACCACCGGCGGCAGGAAGCCCATATCCTGGGCGAATTTTTTACGAATGCTGCGGATACGGCCAAGCAGTTCACCATCCTGCTGGAAATCCACCATCGGGATCAGGCGGTACCCCACTTCCATCCCCAGCGAATCTTCGAGCTGAACGTCGTTCCAGGTGGCCTCCACCGCCTGGGTGTTCTCAGGCATTTTGACCGGCGCTGGCTCTGCCTTAGGCTGCGTTTCACGGCCACGCATCCACCAGGCAAGGCCCAGCAGCGCGGCAGTAAACAGCAGGAATACCAGGTTTGGCATGCCAGGCACCATACCGAGCAGGCCCAGTACCGCCGCGGAGAGCAGCATAACGCGCGGGTTGCTGAACAACTGCCCCACCATCTGCTCGCCTACATCCTGATCGGTGCTGACGCGGGTCACAATCACACCCGCCGCGGTGGAGATCACCAGCGCCGGGATCTGCGCCACCAGACCATCACCAATGGTCAGCAGCGTATAGCTTTCCGCTGCGTGGCCCATGTCCATGCCGTGTTGCAGCACGCCGACAAGCAGGCCGCCGACGACGTTAATCACCATGATCAGAATGCCCGCGATGGCGTCACCGCGCACAAACTTACTCGCACCGTCCATGGAGCCGTAGAAATCTGCCTCCTGGGTCACTTCGGCACGGCGTTTTTTTGCTTCATCTTCCGCGATCAGCCCGGCATTCAGGTCGGCGTCGATGGCCATCTGCTTACCCGGCATCCCGTCGAGCACGAAGCGCGCGCCTACTTCTGCGATACGCCCCGCACCTTTAGTGATAACCATGAAGTTGATAATCACCAGAATGACGAACACCACGATACCGATGGCGAAGTTGCCGCCCACCAGGAAGTGACCGAAGGCTTCGACCACCTTGCCCGCCGCCGCCGCGCCGGTGTGCCCTTCCATCAGGATGATACGCGTGGAGGCAACGTTCAGCGCCAGACGCAGCAGCGTGGTGAACAGCAGGATCGTTGGAAACGCGGCGAACTCCAGCGTGCGCTGGGTGAACATCGCCACCAGCAACACCATGATGGACAACGCAATGTTGAAGGTGAAAAGCAGGTCGAGAATAAATGCCGGTAACGGCAGCACCATCATCGACAGAATTAGCAGGATCAGAATCGGTCCGGCAAGGATCTGCCATTGCGTCGATTTCAGGTTGCCGGGCAGGCGCAACATTGCCACCAGATTAGCCATCAGTGTCCTTCTCGTTCAAAAAATCCAGTGCTTCAGGCACCGGAAGGTTCTCAGGTTTTACAGGTCGTTGACCGCCCGCTAAACGCCAGCGTTTCAGTTGCCACACCCAGGCCAGCACCTCTGCGACAGCGGCGTAGAGCTGGCCCGGGATCTGTTGTCCAATTTCCGCGTGGCGATACAGCGCACGGGCCAGCGGCGGTGCTTCCAGGATCGGTACGCGGTTTTCCGTCGCGATTTCACGAATGCGCAGCGCAATCAGTCCGGCCCCTTTCGCCACCACTTTCGGCGCGCTCATTTTGTTTTCGTCGTACTGAAGCGCCACGGAGTAGTGGGTCGGGTTGGTGACGATGACGTCGGCTTTCGGCACATCTTCCATCATGCGCCGACGCGCGGCGGCACGCTGCATCTGCCGGATACGGCCCTTAACGTGGGGGTCGCCTTCCATCTGTTTATATTCATCGCGGATGTCCTGACGCGACATTCGCAGCTTTTTGATATGGGAATAGATCTGGAAGATAACGTCGAACGCCACCATCGGAATAATGCTGAGTACCACCAGCAGCGAGCATAACCCGACCAGGTTCAGGGCATTTTTCATCGCCGTCATCGGGGACTCGCTGATCAGGCGCATCATCTCCGGCCAGTGGTGCCACAGAAAAAACCCGGCTGTACTGCCCATAAGAAGCGATTTCAGGATCGCTTTAAGAAGCTCAGCCCCGGTTTGCGCGGAGAACATTTTCGCAATACCGGGTAGCGGGTTGAGCTTGGAGAATTTCGGTTGCAGCGATTTACCGCTGAACACCAGGCCACCGAGCATGACCGGCGAAACAAGGGCCACGATGACCACGCCCGCGATCAGCGGCAGCAAGGCGATCATCGCGCTTTTCACAAGGTTGATGATTTGAATGAGGATCAGATTGGGGTCATTGACCATGCTGTGATCAAAACGTAAGCCAGCAGAGAGCATTCCCGCCAGTCTGCGGGCGAGCATCTCCCCGCCCCACCAGATTATGCAGACGCCCACCACCAGGATCAGCAGGGATGTCAGCTCTCGGGATCGGGGGATCTGCCCATCCTCACGGGCTTTTTCAAGTCGGTGGGGTGTGGGGGCTTCTGTTTTGTCGTCGTTCTCTTCTGCCACTGTGCCTGCTCGCAGCCCATTAATTCACGGGTATCATGCCAGCGCAGAGAAAATCCAATGGCGGGAAAAGCCCGTTTATTCGGGCTCTTTTCGCTGTTTTTGTTCTGAGCTGCCTCAGGCCGCGTTAACGACCTGAGGCAGAACGGGCAATCAGAAACCAAGGCTATCCAGCAGATCGTCCACCTGATCCTGGCTTGCCACCACGCCCGCTTTGCTGGTGTCAAGCTGTGGACCATTGAGCAGGCTTTCGTTCTCGCGTTTCGGACGGGCAGCCGGTTCCGGAATGTTCTCCAGCAGCACCATCAGCAGCTGACGTTCAATCTCCTGAATCACATCCATCATGCGCTTGATCACCTGGCCGGTAAGGTCCTGGAAATCCTGCGCCATCATGATGTCCAGCAGCTGGGCGTTAGTGAAGCTGGTGTGGCCCGGCACGTCACCCAGGTACTGACGGGTATCCGTTACCAGTTCGCGGGCATCCGCCAGCTCAATAGGGTTCTCAAACCACTCATCCCAGCGTTTGCTCAGCGCTTTCGCACCCTTCTCCATGGCATCCTGGTGCGGCTGCGAGGCTTCAACGCTGTTCAGTGCACGCTCGGCCGCCTGCGCGGTCATCTGCACGACGTAGTCCAGACGGTCGCGCGCGTCAGGGATGGCTTCCGCCGCTTCGGCGATCGCCTGGTCCAGCCCCAGCTCACGCAGGCTGTCGCGCAGCATGCGGGTCAGGCTACCAATGCGGGCAATAATGTCGCTCGGCGAATGTTCTTCAACGGGTTTCATAGCAGGTTGCAACATATCCATCACCTCACATGCCGAGTTTCTCGAAGATCTTCCCGAGCTTCTCTTCCAGAGTCGCCGCGGTGAATGGCTTCACCACGTAGCCGCTTGCGCCCGCCTGTGCAGCGGCAATAATGTTCTCTTTCTTCGCTTCTGCGGTCACCATCAGCACCGGCAGAGAGGCCATGCCTGCATCCGCGCGGATGGTTTTCAGCAGTTCGAGACCGTCCATGTTCGGCATGTTCCAGTCGGAAATCACAAAACCAAACCCGCCAGCCTGGAGCTTGTTCAGCGCATCCACCCCGTCTTCTGCTTCTTCAACATTGTTGAAGCCCAGCTCTTTCAGCAGGTTGCGCACAATGCGACGCATGGTGGAAAAGTCATCCACAACCAAAAACTTAAGCTCTTTATCCGCCATAAAATAATACTCCTGAGTCAAATACGTATTGCCTGTCCGGCACTGATTTTCGCCAGCATCTGCTGGCTTACCTGGCTAAGATCGACCACTTCGCTTACGCCACCCATATTGATGGCCTCGCGCGGCATGCCGAACACCACACAACTTGCTTCATTCTGCGCAATCGTCCAGGCGCCAGCCTGGTGCATCGCAAGCATTCCGGCGGCGCCGTCGTTACCCATCCCCGTCAGGATCACCCCAACGGCGTTGCGCCCCGCATGTTTCGCCACCGAATGAAACAGCACATCCACCGACGGACGGTGCCGGTTAACCGGCGGCCCGTCATGAATTTTGACTTGATAGTTCGCCCCGCTGCGCGCCAGCTCCATGTGCTTGTCACCCGGGGCGATATAGGCGTGACCCGGCAGCACGCGCTCGCCGTCTTCCGCCTCTTTCACGCTGATCTGGCACAGCTTATTCAGGCGCTCCGCGAACGAGCGGGTAAAGCCCGGCGGCATATGTTGCGTAATCAGAATACCCGGGCTTGAGAGCGGCAATGGCTGGAGTACATGGCGAATTGCCTCTGTTCCTCCGGTTGACGCGCCAATCACCAGCAACTTTTCCGAGCTGAGTAACGGCCCCGCCTTCAGGGTTGCCGGGGCTGCCGTCGGTTTATGCGCGGCAAGCTTCGCCCGGGACGCGGTGCGGATCTTCTCGGCGATCATCTCGCTGTACGCCAGCATCCCCTCGCGAATGCCGAGCTGCGGCTTGGTGACAAAATCCACCGCCCCCAGCTCCAGCGCGCGCAGGGTGATTTCTGAACCCTTACCGGTCAGAGATGACACCATCACCACCGGCATCGGGCGCAGGCGCATTAATTTTTCCAGGAAATCGATGCCATCCATGCGCGGCATTTCAACATCCAGCGTCAGCACGTCGGGGTTATATTTTTTGATTAAATCCCGCGCGACCAGCGGATCGGGCGCTGTCGCCACCATCTCCATATCGCTGTGGCTATTGATGATTTCGGTCATGATCTGACGCATCAGCGCCGAATCATCGACAGACAATACCCTGATTTTACTCATGCTTTTTCCTTACTCAGCGCATATACCGTTTGCCCACGCAGGCTAAACTCACGCACGAGGTTGCTGAAGTTTTCCGAGTGCCCGGCAAACAGTAAACCGTCAGGCTTGAGCAACGGAACAAAGCGACGCAAAATGTCCTGCTGCGTCGTTTTATCAAAATAGATCATCACGTTACGACAAAAAATGGCGTCGAATGGCCCCGGCACGTTGTACTGCTTATCCAGTAAATTAACGGGGGCAAATTCCACGCAGTTCGCCAGCTCCTGGCGTACGCGCACCAGTCCTTCATGCGGGCCGGTACCGCGCATGAAGTAACGCTGTAGCTGCTGGGGAGACAGCGTTTTCAGCTCATCCTGGCGATAAACGCCGTTACGGGCTTTTTCCAGCACTTCCGTGTCGATGTCGCTGGCGTACACTTTCCAGCGACCCGGCGCCATGCCCAGGGTGTCCGCCAGGGTGATGGCCAGCGAGTACGGCTCTTCCCCGGTAGAGGCCGCCGCGCTCCAGACGCGATACTCTCCGCCACGGCGGCGGGCGTGTTCCGCCAGCACCGGGAAGTGATGCGCCTCGCGGAAAAACGCGGTCAGGTTGGTGGTTAATGAGTTGATAAATGCCTGCCATTCGGCGCTGTTCTGGTTCGCTTCGAGCATGCTCAGATAGCGGCCAAAATCGTCCAGCCCCAGCGTGCGCAAGCGCCGCACCAGCCGGTTGTAGACCATGTCTCGCTTATGGTCCGCAAGCACGATCCCCGCACGCTGGTAGATTAACTGACATATCCGACGAAAATGCGCGTCGGACAGCGCGAGGCGCTGTGTCATCTGCAACAATAATGACGTTTGCCCTGAGGGCATGGGTGATGTCATAGCGCCTTCTCAATCACATTCAGGATACAACGGGCACGGCCTGTGACCGTCCGACTTCTGTTACTGCTTCAACGTGCTCTTTCACATTAAATACGGCGACTAACCCGGTAAGGTGATCCGCCTGGTTTGCCAGCTGATCGGTCGCAGCCGCCGCCTCTTCCACCAGTGAGGCGTTCTGCTGTGTAACCTGATCCATCTGTGTAACGGCCTGCGCCACCTGCTCAATACCACGGCGTTGTTCATCAGACGCCGAGGCAATCTCGCCCATAATGTCGTTAACCCGCGTCACGGAGGTGACTATCTCGTGCATGGTCTGCGCGGCGGTATCCACCAGCGCGGAGCCCTGCTGAACCCGGGAGACCGACTCTTCTATCAGCCCTTTGATCTCTTTCGCCGCATTGGCGCTGCGGCTGGCGAGGTTTCGGACTTCACCGGCAACCACCGCGAACCCGCGCCCCTGCTCGCCGGCACGCGCCGCTTCCACCGCCGCGTTCAGCGCCAGAATATTGGTCTGGAACGCGATACCGTCGATAACGCTGATAATGTCGCCAATTTTCTGCGAGCTGGCGGCAATCTCCTGCATCGTGCTGGCAACGTGAGAAGCCTGATCGCCCCCACGTTTCGCCGTCATCGCTGCCTGTTTTGACAAGTCGGACGCCTGACGCGCGTTATCGGCGTTCTGGCTTACCGTCGCGGTCAGCTGCTCCATGCTGGCCGCCGTCTGCGCCAGCGATGCCGCCTGCTGTTCAGTGCGGGAAGAGAGGTCGTTATTGCCTGCCGCAATCTCGGAGATCCCGGTATGCATGGCGTAACTGCCCTGGCGAACGTTGCTTACCGTTTCCCGCAGCGAACTCTGCATCGCCTTCAGGCTGGCGAAAATCGCTGATATTTCATTCCTGCCATACACGGCCACCGGACGCGCCAGGTCGCCCTTCGCAATACTGTCGAAGTGACTGCTGACGATGGCCAGCGGCTGGACGATCATTTTGCGCGACCACCACAGCGAGCCGCCGGTCAGCAGGGCCGCCAGGATTACCATAGTCAGGAATATCACCCCTGACATGCGGTAACTGGTACGGCTGTCCGCACCGGCACGCGCCACAAACTGGTTAATATCCTGCTGCCATGCGTTAAAGCTGTCGTCAAACGCCGCCTGAGACGCCTGCACCGGCGCGGTCAGGAAGTCAGAAAGTTGGTTGTTCTCCAGCCACGTCGCCTGATGGTCGAGATCGCCGTACCACACATCAAAGGTCTTTTTCATGGCGACTTTGAGCGCTTTCTCTTTCTCACTGACCGCCTCCTGCGCCATAAAAGCCTTAAACTGCGCGTCGGCCTGCTTCAGGCTGCTGCGGGCCACAACCATCAGCGCCTTAATATCCTCCGGCGGATAGCTCAGCGCGGTTAACGTCCCTGCTTTGTTCAGCGCAGTGCTTGCCTGCAACAGCACGGCACGCGTTTGTGCCAGTGCGGAGCGCTGCTGATTACTCGTCTCAACTTCCTGCAAATTCTGATAGCCATCGCGAAACGCCCAGAAAGACAACCCGTTACTGCCAACCTGCAAAACCCCACACAGGATCAGAATCAAAAACAGTGTGGTCGAGATACGAATACGATTTAACATCCACGCTCCCATCAAGCGGCAAGCAGCCGCGGTTTAATTGTCAGTCAAAATGTTTCCCAGTTTTCATCTTGTCCGGTCACCGCTGCGCGCGTACGTGCTGTCACGGGCGCCGGGGCTGCTTCGCCGTACACCGACCGCGAGCTGACCGTATTTGTTGTTTTTGAAGTAAGACGGAACGCCGAGACGGCCATTTTCAGGCGGCTCGCCTGGTCCTCCAGCGCAGCGGCCGCGGCAGCGGACTCCTGCACCAGGGCGGCGTTTTGCTGCGTCACACGATCCATTTCCGATACCGCCAGGGCGACCTGGTCAATACCACGACTCTGCTCATCCGATGCAGAGGCGATTTCACCCATGATGTCCGTCACGCGCGTCACGGCATTCACGATGTCATTCATGGTTTCACCCGCACTTTCCACCAGCACCGAGCCGGTATCCACGCGTGAAACAGAGTCTTCAATCAGAGCTTTGATCTCTTTCGCCGCATTGGCGCTGCGGCTGGCGAGGTTACGCACTTCGCCGGCGACTACGGCAAACCCGCGCCCCTGCTCGCCCGCACGCGCCGCTTCAACGGCCGCGTTCAGCGCCAGGATGTTGGTCTGGAAGGCGATGCCGTCGATAACGCTGATGATGTCGGCGATTTTCTTCGAGCTGTCGGCAATGTCATGCATGGTTTTCACCACGCCGTCGACCACCCGACCGCCGCGCTGGGCGGTGTCGGACGCGCTCTCTGCAAGCTGCGACGCCTGGAGGGCATTGTCGGCATTCTGCTTCACGGTCGCGGTGAGCTGCTCCATGCTGGCCGCCGTCTCTTCCAGAGCGGATGCCTGCTGTTCGGTACGGGACGAAAGATCGTTGTTGCCCATCGCGATTTCACTCGTGCCGGTATAGATGGCATCCGCCCCCTCGCGCACGTTGGCGACGGTATCAATCAGCGAACGCTGCATATGGTCGACGCTGGTTGCCAGCTCGGTGATCTCATTGCGCCCAGAAACAGTCAGCGTTTTCGTGAGATCGCCCCGGCCAATATCACGGATATGGGCAATGACGCGGCCAAGCGGGTTAAGAAGGATATGACGAATGCCGTACCACACGGCCACCAGTACGATGACCAGCGCGAGGGCGAGAACCGCCATCTGCCATTTAGCGAAACGGTAGTCGTTCTGGCTTTGCGTGAACGCGGAGTGATAAAGCTCGCCGCTGGCTTTAGCGTACTCGCCGAGCGCCGCGCCGAGGGCGTTCTGCATTCCCTGGGTCGGCTGCGCGAAATAGGCGTCCATATTGCCCTTCTCCAGGAACTGCACCAGCTCCGTGAGGCCGGCGAAGTAGGCCTGATATTTTTCATCTATGTTCGCGCTCGCCTGCGCCATTGCCGGCTGAGGGGCGATTTTTTTGAAGGCGTCGTAATGTTTCGCCGCGTCTGCCAGCGTGGCGCGCGCATTCTTCAGCAGTTCCGTTTTTGCGCTGCTCTGCTGGTTATTTGGGTCCATCATCATGCGGGCAGACGAGCGGCTCAGGTTGATACGCGTCTGCAACATCAGATCCCAGGTCGTGGTCAGTTCGCTTTGCTGCATTCGCAAAGCGTTCGAGGCCGCGAAGCTGTCCTGGTTCTGTTTTAACGACGAGAAAAAGAGGCCGCCAGAAGTAAGCTGAAGAAGTGCGAAAATGACCAGCACCATCATAAGCATTGTGACAACGCGGATACGGTTCAACATACAACACCTTCTCATAGATTTATTAACGGTGTTATCGGCACAGGCCACAGGAACTTTACATTTGCGAAAGGGAAAAGCGCGGGAGTCAGAATGCGACGTCGACAATCAGCGTGTCGGTGTAGGTTCCGGCAGGCGGCGTGGCCTGGCTGGTCAGAACTTTGGCGGTGTAGTTGTAGGTACGTAAAAGCCCGTCCGTACTGACCTGCGATGAGCTGGCGCTGGCCCAGCGCTCGCTGCCGCTGCTACCCCAGCGGTTGCTGGTCGCCTCTTTGTAGATGTCGTAACTCATGAAGTTGCTGCCGCTGACCATACGACGCACGTTGTTCAGGGCATTTGCCCCATTATTAATGCCTATGGTGTAGGTGCTGCCTTTGGTACAGGTGACGGCAACCGACTGTGAAACGGTGGGAAAATTTTGCACCAGCGGCGCGCTGTTAAAATTCACGTCCGGCGTGGTCATGGTGCTGCAATCGTTGGTGACGGTCATGTTGACGAGAATGGAGGTGGTTGCCGTGCCGGTTTGCGGGGTCAGGCACGCACCGACCGCGCCAACAGCGCACACGTTGTAGTTGATGCTGAACGTTAACAACACCTGGTACGGCCCGGCAGTGACGTTCTGCCCCATTACGGTCCGGAAATAAAGGGGAATGTTGTAGCGCCTTGAACCCAGCAGCCCGAGCAGCGTGTTTCCACTCCAGGTATAGGCTTTGCTGATTTGTACTTCACTGTTTCCGCCGCAGCCGGACGCCCCGCACAGGCGCGTAGGAATGACATCGGTAATAGCCGCGTTGTCCGTACGCTTCATGGTCGCCCGGCTATTCGCAAAGACGGATGCCGAAGTGTAATTCAGCGTCACCGAGTCGTTGGTTAACAGGTTGAGAACGGTATCGCAGGTCACCACCAGCGTGCCCGTCGTTTCCACTTCTCCGGTGCCGCTGAGTGCGAACGAGGTGACGCTGCCAAACGAGGCATTCACCGTACTGACGGTACAGGCCGCCCAGCTGCCGCCGGAGCACAGCAGCAGAAGCGCGATTAACAGGCGTCTCACGGCGCCTCCCGACAGGTCAGCGGACCGTAGGTTTGCAGCTTATGCTCAGGGTTTGCGCCAACGGTCAGCGTTGCCGTACACCGTTTACCCTCCGGGGTGATGACCTCAAGCGGATTCACATCGTTGAGGTTTTCCAGCCAGGCGAGGCCGTCATAGCCGACAACCGCGCTGCTGCGGGATGCGCGTCTGACCTGGCTTCCCACCGGGATCGCATTGCCCTGCGCATCGTGCAGAATGACGCTGGCAACCCGCTCCTGCTCCATCGGGAAATCCACCAGATAACCGTTATGCCGACGAATCGCCACCCGACGCTCGGTCTCTTTCAGCCGGGTATCCGCAGGTAAGTTCAGGGTATCAATGCGGTAGCTTGCCGGGTAATAGGCGGAAACGCCGCTGACCAACAGATAACCTTTGTTATTGGTTTTACCAACCGGCTGGTTTTCGTAGCTGACGGGTACGTCCGGATGTCCGTCGGTGCTGATCACCACAAACGCATCGTTGATTTTGTTCGCCGCAAATAGCTCACCGTCCATCAGCACGACAGAACCCATCGCCTCGCCCCACCAGGTCATCATGCCCTTCTCACCGTAGCCGCCGCCCTGTAGCTCCACGTTGTTATTCCGCCAGCCGAGCGTGGCCTGCTGATAGTTACTCGACCGCGACTGGTTGGCCCAGGCCATGTTCCAGCTAAAGCCGCCGTCTGAAGGCATCGAGTGGTTGTAGTTAATGCGTTGAGTGCTGCCTGCGTCAGGAGTGTTTTCAAAGGTGACGGCCGCGCTGTCACGTTCGCCGAGGGGAACCTGCAACGACAGCGCAACCGTCCAGTCGCCCCGCTGCTGGTCACGGCTGGCAGCCAGATAAATACTGCTTGAGTCCCACAAATTACGGCTCCAGGAGAGGTTGAGCAGCTCAGTTTTTTTGCTGTCAAAACTTTCAACCCCGATCCACGCCGCGCCGATATTGCCGTAACCGCCGAGGTTAAAGGTTAAGGAATACTGGTCGGTATTGCGGCTCAGGCTGGCAACGGGGTTATCATTTTCATCATAAACGGTGGGCTGATCGTACAGGGCGAGGTTGCCGAAGCCACGGTCGCGCCGGGTATGCTGGGTCGCTACGCTAAACTCGCTGGTGTTGTACTGATAGCCCCAGTTTATCTGGCCGCCGCTATCGCCGCGCATGCGGCTTTGGGTCCACGAGGTATTTACCACGCCAAAACGCCCGAGCTTCAGCACCGTGCCCGCTCCGCCGAGCGCCAGCGACTCCGCCCCTTCCGCATGCCCCTCCAGCGTCAGCCAGTCGGTCACCCCGTAGCGATACGATCCGCTGCCCGCCGCCGGGCCATAGTCAAAATTCTCAATACCGTAGTTACGCCGCAGGCTGCCCAGCGTCACGGCGCCGTCGCTTAACCCCTGCTTAAGCAGATCGCTGCTGACATAAAACGGCAGCGTGGTACTCACCTGACGACCCAGCGCATCAGTGGTAACCAGCACCGCATCCCCGGCACCGTTGATATACGGCAGATTGGTGAGGGTAAACGGCCCCGGCTGAAGGCGGGTGGAGCCGGAACGGTAGCCATTAATAAAGAGATCGACCGAGGTCGGGACAGCCGCCTCGCCGGAAAACGCCGGCAGCGGCCAGGTCACCAGATCAGGACACAGGGAGAAGTCGCGCCCGTAGCTGATCCCGCCCATGCGCACGCTGGTGCTCCAGCTCAGCGCATCGCTGATGACGTCCCCGACGGTCCAGGTGGTGGCATCTTCCTCGTTGGTGATCAGAAACGTTGAGTCGTAGCGCACGTACCCTTCCTGCTGCCCGCTGTTACCGGTGAAATTCTGCCGGGCGTAACCCGTCGATGAAAACGAATAATCCTCATTGAAATAGCGGAACTCGTGCCAGACCGACGCCTGGCCGCCCGTGTGCTCGGAATGGTTGGTATAAACGTCGTAATTGAGCAGCGCGCCGCGGCCATAGTGCGGCTTGCTATGCGTGTTCTGTTCGCTGAACGGCGTGATCCGCGCGGCGACCCAGTCCCGGGGGACCGTCAGCAACAGACGCTGGGCCGTGCTGTCGTACTCTGCGCGTACCGACGTAAGCGTCGAGAGATTCACCTCTCCGGCAGGCACATGCGCGGGCGGCAGCCCGGCGCGGAGCAAATCCGCGCCCGAAATAAACCAGGCGCCCTCGCGCTGCGTCACCGGCACCACCAGACCCGTGTCATAGTGGTTCAGCACCAGGGCGAGCTGGAATACTGCTTCGCCGTTCATCGTCCGTGCATCCGGCGGCGGCGGTAAACTGTCGTCACCGGTTTCGGCAAAGGCGCTGGTACTGACGCAAAGCAGGATCATCATCGCCGGTTTCAGTTGACGGGCGTCGATTGCCATTGCGTATCCCTGGCATTAATTTGCGCGCTCATCCGGTTCGGCTGATAAATCCCTGCCGGAAGCGGCCAGCTTCGGGTGCTGCCTGGCAGCACATAACCCAGCAGCCCCTCGGCAACCGTGCGTTTTTGCCCGCCCTGCTCAACCGCAACCTGGCTGAGCCGGACATGAACATCCCCCTGATTACGGACCTGAAGCGCGGGTTTCCCCCCCTCCTGAATGACCCGCCAGCTCAGCTGTTGGGTGTTCGCCAGCGCGTGGTGTGCCCCTTCGTTGAGGGTGGGGATACCCTGCCCATAAACAAATAAAGGAATCGAATAGCGCATTTGCAGTTTGAGGCCCATGGACGGTTCCGCTTTGGCATCCGGCTGGGGAATTTCATCCACAATAATGCGGTAGGCCTGCTCAACCCCCGACGGGATCGTCCCCTGCTTGATCAGGCGAATAAGCTGTTTACTGCCTTTAGCGATAGTCACGATCGGCGGGCTGGCGACCACATCCTGCTGGGCGGTGTAACGCTCATATCCGCCCTCCTGTTTCCAGCGCACAATGCGTATCTGCATTGTCGTGGCGCTGTTGCCCTGATTCTGGATCCACAATTCAGTTGCTCTGGCCTCTGCCGAAAGCCACGGATCGATGGGCCACAAAAGAATGGTTGCCGCTGCCTGCGCCTGGCCCGCTGCCAGAGCCGTTGCCCCCAACAGACCCACCAGGCCTGATCGCCTGAAAAATGGCTTCATCGATGTTCTCCCTTTCCTACCATGACAAGGTCACGGTGAGTTGATCTGAATATGTTCCCGGCAGGCTAAACCCCGTCAGGAGCGCGACGCCAAAAAGAGGCAGCGCGATGTTATTGCTGTTGGTATAGGTAATCGGTATGGCCTGGTTAACGCCAATTTCACTGTTCGCGGCCAGTGAGCTGCTGCTGTAGAGCCGGTAACCGACCACCTCTGTCCCGCCTGAACGCGTCATCCGCCTCACAGAGCTATAATTCTGACCGCCGTTAATGCTCATACTTAGCGCCACACCCGGTGTGCAGGCGATGGACAACGCGCCGTCGGCGACAAAGCTGGTGCTGACCGGCGTGTTGTCCACGCCATTGCGGGTTCCAAAATCCAGCGTCCCAAAGCGCCCGCCCGTGCCGGTACTCACCGAGCATCCTGGTACTACCGTCGCGCTCACCCTGAAGGACTGGGATGTCACCGCCCTGGCGTCGCAGATCATCATCAGCCCGACGATCAGGGCCAAAAAAGGGTGCACGACGCCCTCTGCGCTTTCGCGCAGACATAAACACAATGCCTTCATGGCTGAATCAGTAGGTGACGCTGACGTTAATCGTGTCGGTATAGGTTCCCGGTACAACCGTTACGCTATTGCCGCCGCCCGTTATGCGCCCGTAGAGGGTATAGCTGTTCACCCCGCCCGCTGTGGAAGCTACGGGCAACGCGGCGTTGTTAGCAATCACGTTGTTGTACCCGCTGTCGCTATAGAGGCTGTATGCCACGCCCTGTGCCGCATTGGCGGTGTTCACCAGATATCGGGCGGGTGTGCCGGGGGTGCCGACAACGGTTCCGGGTGCGGTCGCGTTGGTGTTGCCGGTGATCGCCACCGTGTAACTGGCAGTGGTACATTGAATGGTAAAGGTATTTCCGCCGCTGGCCCCGGTTAACTGGGTTGTCAGGGTGGAGAATGTCGCAGGATGGGTCCCGAAATCGAGTGTCCCGAAGTTAATGCCGTTTTGCGTTGGCGAGCCGTTGATCAAACAACCGTTCGTCAACGTCAGCGTCGCCCCGATAGTACCGCTACTGGTGACTGCCAGCGCCTGACCGACAGTCGCCGCCGTCAGCAGTGTACCCGCGCAGATAAAAAGAAGTTTTCTTTTCATTTACCACCCTCCAGAAGAAATAATGGTCCGCTTGCCATATTTTATTCATACTGTTCAGTATGTTAGCCCCGCTTAAACATTCCCCGGCGCGGTTACTGAGAATTTAGTTTATGGTTCACGCTTCAACCACTTTCAACGAAGGTGAGACACCCGCCCCCAATTAACAGACTATTAACAAACATTACAAAGAGTTAGCAAAATAAAACGGGCATTATTCTTGCTTAATCTGAGGATATATCGCGTGTAATGTGATCTGCATCACAATATATCGTTATGATAAAAACAACGAATTTCATAAAAATTAAAAACAAGTTGTAACTCACGCAGCTTTACTTCAATTTATGCCTCGAATATTTTCCTGCGCTTAAATAAAAATTTTGTATGCATCGACGCAGGAAACTCTTTTAGCGCATAGAGGATTTTTTGTGGCAAGTGCAAACAAACTCACGCTCTTCATCGTGATTTTCATGCTGGCGGGTATTCTTTCAGGTGCGGCGATCCATGAGTATGCTTCGTCCGACGCGATACAGGCCTGGTCGGAGAACATTACGCTACTGACCGATATTTTCCTGCGGCTGATTAAGATGGTGATTGCCCCGCTGGTGTTCAGCACCCTGACGGTGGGCATTATGAAGCTGGGTGAAACGTCGACGATTGGGCGCGTCGGGGGTAAAGCGATGGTGTGGTTTATCAGCTCATCCGTGCTTTCCATTCTGGTGGGGCTGTTTATTGTTACCCTTGAACAACCCGGCAGCGGTCTGAACCTGAGCATACCCACAGAGACGGTTGATACCGGCCTGGCCGTTAGTGGGATGTCGCTGAAAGCCTTCCTGTCACACACCATTCCAACCAGCATTGCCGGCGCGATGGCGAACAATGAGATCCTGCAAATTGTGGTCTTCTCGATGTTCTTCGGCATTGGCGGCGCGTCACTGGGCCAAAAATTCAACGCCCCGCTGGTCGCGGCGCTGGATGTGGTCTCCCACATTATGCTGAAGGTGACGGGCTACGTGATGTACGTTGCGCCGCTGGCCATTTTTGCCGCAATTTCGTCCGTCATTGCCACCCAGGGGCTGGGCATTTTGCTGAACTATGCCTCGTTTATTGGCGGTTACTATGTGGCGATCCTTCTGACCTGTCTGGTATTGCTGGCGGTAGGTTACATGGTGCTGAAAAAAGAGATTTTTCGCCTGGTGGCGATGCTGAAAGATCCGGTGCTGGTCGCGTTTACCACCAGCAGCTCTGAAGCGGCATACCCGAAAACGCTGGAGCAGTTAGCGCGCTTCGGCTGTTCACGGAATATCGCCTCTTTCGTCCTGCCGATCGGCTACTCGTTTAACCTGGTCGGCTCCATGGTGTACTGCTCGTTCGCCTCAATGTTTATCGCCCAGGCGTACAACATTCACCTGAGTTTCACCGAGGTGACGGTGCTGATGTTAACGCTGATGCTGGCCTCGAAAGGCATTGCGGGTGTACCGCGCTCGTCGCTGGTGGTGCTGGCGGCAACCATTCCGAGCTTTAACATTCCGGTGGCCGGGATCCTGCTGCTGATGGGGATTGATCATTTCCTGGATATGGGACGGTCCGCCATTAACGTGCTGGGGAACGGGATTGCGACGGCGATGCTGTCGCAGAATGAAGGGGCGCGGGAAGCGGAGGCAGAGCTGGTGGAGCAGGAGGCGTAAGGATACAAAAGAGCCGGGTGGCGCTGACGCTTACCCGGCTTCATTTTATGCTACATGATTCGCCGCAATATCCAGCAGCGCCATCTCTTCACTGTTCAGCAGCTTCTCAATATTCACCAGAATTAGCATACGCTCGCCGAGCGCACCCAACCCCGTCAGGTATTCCGTCGACAGCGTGACCGCAAACTCCGGCGCAGGACGGATTTGATCTGCGGTCAGCGACAGTACATCAGACACGCCATCCACCACGATCCCCACCACGCGCTGCCCCAGATTCAGGACGATCACCACCGTGTTATCGTTGTACTCCACATCGCCCTGGCTGAATTTCACGCGCAGGTCCACGATAGGCACAATCACACCGCGCAGGTTGGTCACACCCTTGATAAACGCTGGCGTGTTCGCAATGCGCGTTACCTGGTCGTAACCACGAATTTCCTGCACTTTCAGGATGTCGATACCGTACTCTTCATCACCTAAAGTGAAAACCAGGAATTCCTGCCCCGATGGCTCTCCCGCCAGTTTCGTTACGTTACTCATACCGGTCATGTTATTACCTTTTACTTAATCAGGCGGCTGTGTTCGCCACACGTTGTTCACGATTTAATCCCTGAAGTGCCGATACATCGACGATCAGCGCGACGCTACCATCACCCAGGATGGTGGCAGCAGAGATCCCCGGCACTTTGCGGTAGTTGCTTTCCAGGTTCTTAACCACCACCTGATGCTGACCAATCAGCTGATCAACCAGCAGCGCGTAGCGGCGTCCGGCGCTTTGCAGGATCACAACGATACCCTGCGTGGCCTCGGTTTTTGCCCCGTCCACTTCGAACACTTTCCACAGTTCCACCAGCGGCAGATACTCGCCGCGTACTTCGAGCACGCGCTCCCCGCCCGCCAGCGGATGCAGATCTTCTTCACGCGGCTGGAGGGACTCCATCACCGCGTTCAGCGGCAGAATAAAGACTTCGTCCGCCACTTTAACGGACATGCCGTCAAGAATGGCCAGCGTCAGCGGCAGCAGGATACGAATCGTGGTGCCTGCACCCTGCTTAGACTGGATCTCAACGTGACCGCCCATCTCCTGAATGTTACGTTTCACCACGTCCATGCCCACGCCACGGCCGGAAACGTCGGTGACCTGCTCTGCGGTTGAGAAGCCCGGGGCAAAAATCAGCATGCCCACTTCTTCGTCCGTCATGTTTTCGTTGACCGCCATTCCCTGCGAGATCGCCTTCGCCAGAATGCGCTCGCGGTTCAGGCCCGCGCCGTCATCGGTCACTTCGATGCAGATGTTGCCGCCCTGATGTTCCGCTGACAGGATCAGGTTGCCCACGGGCGATTTTCCGGCTGCCACGCGATTTTCCGGCAGCTCGATGCCGTGGTCGAGGCTGTTACGCACCAGGTGCGTTAACGGGTCGATAATGCGTTCGATCAGGCTCTTGTCCAGCTCGGTGGAGCTGCCCATCAGCGTGAGTTCGATCTGTTTGTTGAGCTTGCCGGCCAGGTCGCGCACCAGGCGCGGGAAGCGGCTGAAGACATATTCCATCGGCATCATGCGGATGGACATCACCGATTCCTGCAAATCGCGGGCGTTACGTTGTAACTGGCCCATGCTGGTGATGAGATCGCCGTGAGTCACCGGGTCCAGCTCGTTGGAACGCTGGGCCAGCATCGACTGGGTGATCACCAGTTCACCCACCAGGTTGATTAGCTGATCCACTTTCTCCACCGCCACGCGAATGCTCGTGGACTCGCTGGAACGCGCCGCCGGTTTTTCACCGCGGGCCGGGGCAGCCGTCTCTTTTGGCACGGCTTTCAGTGCCGGGGCAGCGGCAACTACCGCAGGGGTATTATCTGCCGGAGCTGGCGCTTCAACGGCCGCCGCCTCGGTTTCAAACGCAATCTGATCCGCTTCAATGACGAAGCAGAGCACCGCCACGATGTCATCCTGGCCGATCCCGCCGTCGAGCGTCGCGGCCAGGCTGTCTTTGCCCTTCACCACGTTGCTGAGCGTCGCCAGGTTCCCCAGCTCCTCTTCCAGCAGGTTGACCTCGTTCTCCTTCAGACGTGACAGCACCACGCGCAGTTTTCCTGCGGGCGCGTCAGGCGCCGTAGCGGGTTCGGCCACGGCGTCAACAACGCTCAGTTTTGCCGCAGGGACAGCGGGCGCAGACGCCTCACCTTTGGCTTCCAGCGCTAACTGACGCAGCGCGTTGCAGATGTATTCAAAGCTGGCGGCATCAGGCTCTGCCGAACTTTTATAGGCGTCGAGCTGTTCCTGCATAATATCTTTCGTTTCCAAAAACAGGTTGATAATGTCGGTATTGAGCTGCATCTCACCGCGTCGTGCTTCATCCAGCAGGTTTTCCATTAAATGGGTGGTTTCCTGCAAAATGGTAAATCCAAACGTTCCGGCTCCGCCTTTAATGGAATGCGCCGCACGGAAGATGGCATTGAGCTGTTCTGAGTCCGGCGCCTCGGGCACCAGATCCAGCAAATGTTGCTCCATATCGGCCAACAATTCGTCGGCTTCATCAAAAAATGTCTGGTAAAAATCGGTAATATCCATGCTCACGCTATCACCTCGGATTGGCTGGTGGCGATGTTGGAACGGCAGCCGAAGGGACGGCCCCAGGCTGTTTTAAATCGTCCAGTGACTCATTCTGACTTTCGGCGTTTTCATGCAGGATGGCCTGCTCCGCCTGCTGGTTCAGCACTAAAAGACTGATACGACGGTTGATGGCGTCATCCGGTCCGCGGTCGGTAAGGCGCATGGTTGCAGCCATGCCGACCACGCGCAGGACCTTGCCATCATCAAGCCCACCCGCCACCAGCTCGCGACGCGAGGCGTTGGCGCGATCGGCAGAAAGCTCCCAGTTGCTGTATCCTTTCTCTCCCGTGGCGTACGGGAAATCATCCGTGTGTCCGGACAGGCTAATGCGGTTAGGAATACCGTTCAGTACCGGTGCAATCGCACGCAGAATATCGCGCATGTAGGGCTCGACTTCGGCGCTGCCGGTTTTAAACATCGGCCGGTTCTGGCTGTCGATGATCTGAATACGCAGCCCTTCCTGTACCAGGTCAATTTTCAGATGCGGACGCAGCGCGCGCAGCTTGGGGTCCGCTTCAATCAGCTGATCCAGGTCACCGCGCAGTTTTTTCAGGCGCGCCTGCTCCATCCGTTTTTTCAGCTCGTCGATGTTAGGCTGTTTTTTCACTTCGCCCTGCTGCTGGGTGTAATCATCACCGCCGCCGGGGATCGGGCTGTCGCTGTTCGAAATGCGCGGCCCGCCGGTGACCGCCGTCGCCAGCGGCGTCCTGAAATATTCCGCAATCTGGATAAGCTCTTTCGGGCTGGAGATGGAGATCAGCCACATCACCAGGAAGAACGCCATCATGGCGGTCATAAAGTCGGCGTACGCGATCTTCCAGGAGCCGTGAGAACCGTGCCCGTGCGCCTTATGCTTGCGCTTTTTTACGATGACGATCGGATGGGACTGGTTTTTCATGCGTCCTCAGTTGTCGTCTGTTGGTTGGGGTTTTTCACCGCGCGCACGTGCTCTTCCAGTTCGATAAACGACGGACGTTCGCTGGAGTAGAGCGTCTTACGACCAAATTCGACGGCGATCGGCGGGGCATAACCGTTGAGGTTTGAGAGCAGCGTAATTTTCACGCACTGCATCATTTTGGTGGTTTCGGCGCTCTTCTGGCGCAGCACGCTCGCCAGCGGGGAGATAAAGCCGTAGGCCAGTAAAATACCGAGGAACGTCCCCACCATCGCGTGGGCAATCAGCGCGCCCAGTTCAGCCGCCGGGCGATCCGCCGAGGCCAGGGCATGTACCACGCCCATTACCGCCGCCACGATGCCAAACGCCGGAAGCGAGTCGCCCACCAGCGCCAGGCTGTTGGCCGGCACTTCGGATTCGCTCTCATGGGTTTCAATCTCTTCGTCCATCAGGGCTTCAATTTCGAAGGTGTTCATGTTGCCGCTGATGATCAGGCGCAGGTAATCGACGATAAAATCGAGCATCATCGCGTCGGCCAGAATACGCGGGTAGCTGGCGAAAATTTCGCTCTCTTTCGGGTTTTCGATGTCCCGCTCCAGCGAGAACATCCCCTGCTGACGTGACTTCGCCATCAGGCGATAGAGCAGCGCCAGCAGATCCATATACATGCTTTTGGTGTATTTCGAGCGACGAAACAGCAGCGGAATCGCCTTCAGCGTGCCCTTGATCGATTTACCGTTGTTACCAACGATAAAAGCCCCTACCCCTGCACCGCCGATGATGACAAGTTCAGCCGGTTGATAGAGTGCTCCAAGGTGCCCGCCGGTCATCATGTAACCGCCGAAAACTGTACCGAGAACTACCAGGTAACCTAATAAGATAAGCACGACATCATCCTTCCGCTAGTGACTATGGCAGGACGTTCATTTCGAGCGCGAGACCTGAACGCAGGGTAAAAAAAAGCAGCGGTAATCGCTTACCGCTGCTGGAATCTTGCCCACAGGTTCGGGTTAAACAGCGTGTTCGATCTGTTCATCCAGCAGTTGTGGAATAATATCGGCAGCATCCCGGGAAAGTTTACGTCTTTTTACGGCTCGGGATGGAGGCTGGCACAAACTACAGGCGAAGCTGCCCGCAGGCTGATGCGCGTGGGTAATAAAATTGCCGTCACAGCAGTTGCAGCGCGACAATTCAAGCATGCCGCTTTCAACAAAACGCACCAGCGTCCAGGCGCGGGTCAGCGCCAGCAGAGGTCCCTCTTCCTGCTGCGGGCATTGCTCAAGGTAAAGTTTGTAGGCTTTGATCACGGCATCAACGCCGCTGCATAACCCCGTTTTAAGCAGGTACTGCCAGGCGTTACAGAACATGGAAGCATGAATGTTCTGCTCCCAGGTCATGAACCAGTCAGTGGAAAACGGCAGCATGCCTTTTGGCGGCGGGCTACCACGCAGTTCTTTGTACAGCTTGATCAGACGACCACGGCTCAACTGCGTCTCGCTTTCCAGCATTTGTAAACGCGCGCCCAGCGTGATGAGTTCCATTGCCAGCTGGATATCACGGGCTTCCTGAACAATGCTTTTTTCGCTCATTGTTAAGCCCTTTTCTTCCGGGCTACGTCATCAGGCTGGCTGATTTCGTTGAGCAGACGGGTGGAGAGAAGAATACCGGTGTGGATTTGTTGCAGATCGTCCACGCGAGATTCCTGAGTCAGACGCGTAATGGTCTGCGGGTTATCAAAACGGAACTGGCAGACAAGTTGATTGGTTTCAGCCAGCTTGACCATTTGCGGGAGGGTTAATCCACCCAGCATGGTTGCCATCTCTTCGTTAACACCCAGACGAAACATCGCTGACGGTTTGTCCTGACTAATCAAACGCTGCGCGAGCAATAAATACGACAAATTGATGTCATAAATATGTTTTAGCAACTCGGATGTATGCATTTTTCCCATCCCGAATAACC
Organism: Enterobacter cloacae complex sp. IR5402; assembly: GCF_049238125.1. Classification (NCBI taxonomy): domain Bacteria; kingdom Pseudomonadati; phylum Pseudomonadota; class Gammaproteobacteria; order Enterobacterales; family Enterobacteriaceae; genus Enterobacter; species Enterobacter cloacae complex sp. IR5402. The sequence continues at coordinate 48,674 of NZ_JBMKHO010000015.1, read as the reverse complement.
AACTATTATTTTTATGCGGAAAGACCGCACCCCGTGATGTCGCCGGGAAATCACCCGGTATAAAAAGAAAAGGCCAAATGCATAGTTGAATTTAGGTTTGTACGTCGTAAAGCGCGTGACCGGTTAACATGGCCAAAATGTCGGTTACACATTTTATATTTTCTTACAAATAACTAAGATTTTTCCTAATTCGACGCAAACTCTACTCGTCAGTTTTGACACATACAACGCAGCCCCCCCTGGAATTTAAAAAAAATGTGATCTTCGTCACATAATTTACGCGAATGTAACCCATAAATCCATCAGCGTGACTTGTAATTTGACTGTTTATTGAGCAACCGAAGCTTGGTTATATTCTTATGGAACGAATACTCATGCAGAGGGATGAGTGGATCGGGTATGAAAATTGCTATGTCGGAGAAGCGCTGCCCTTCCGCGTCTGAACGGGCGCGAACGTCAGGGAACAGCCAGATTTAATTAAGTAAAAACAGCAGGTTAAGCTTTCAATTCGAGACAGGAGCTTCCATGGGTCAGCATCACGCTTGCGTTGACGATCGGTTAACGCGATTTAACAGCACGGAAGGCTAAATGTGTGATTTACGTTAAGTTGTTAATTACTTTCATTTTGCGCTCCCATTTCGTTATTCTTCTTATAAGAATAATTAATGAATAATTATGATAAGGTTCACACTATTGTCGCATGTAGCTCTTGCAGAAGCGGCAGATTCGCGGTAAAGCTTAAGAAACGTGTCATTTTGACATAAAAGGAGTGTGTGATGAGTTACTCCCATCTTCTTGTTTCTGTTGCGGTTTCCCCAGAAAGTCATCAACTCGTCGCCCGTGCCGTTTCCATTGCCCGCCCGAACAATGCCCGCATAAGTCTGATCACCCTGGCAGCTGAACCCGAGATGTATAACCAACTGGCAGCGCCTATGCTGGAAGATATTCGTGAGGTTCTTCAGGAAGAAACGCAGCAATTTCTGCGCGAGCTGGTTGAGCGGGCAAACTATCCTGTCCATCAGACGGTGATTGCCACCGGGGAATTAAGTGAACATATTCTCGACATTTGTCGGAAACAGAATATTGACCTGGTCATTTGCGGAAATCATAACCAGAGCTTTTTTTCCCGGGCGGCATGCTCGGCAAAATCCATCGTTTCGTCAAGCCAGGTGGATGTCCTGCTGGTGCCTCTCGGGGGCAATTAATGCCCCCGAAGGAAATCAGGCGAGTTTAGGGAAGGTCGCGATCTTTTTTTGCAGATCACCTTCCTGACTTTGCGGCTGGATCGCGCGCAAATCGTCAATAAAACGCGCCTGCCAGCGGTTGATATCATTCTTGACGATGGTCTCCATCATTTCCGAATGACGTGAAATGCGTTCCGCAAGCGGCATGGTTAACGCGCGATTCAGGGCATTTGCCACGTCATCGCGATCGTAAGGGTTCACAATCAGCGCTGAGGTCAACTCGTTTGCCGCACCGGCAAATTGGGACAGCACCAGCACGCCCGGGTCAGCAGGATCTTGTGCTGCTACATACTCTTTTGCCACCAGATTCATCCCGTCGCGCAGCGGCGTGACCAACCCGACGTCCGCATAGCGGAACACTTTCATCAGGATTTTGCGCTCAAAATGCTGATTCAGATAGAAAAGTGGAGTCCAGCCGAGCTGGCCATAGCGCCCGTTGATGCGCCCTGCTTCGGTCTCAAGCTGGTGACGAATATCCTGGTAGGCCTGAACCTCACCGCGCGAGGTCGGCGCTATCTGGGTGTAGCGGATCTTGCCATGATGCTGCGGGAATTTATCCAGCAGGGTTTCATAGGCGAGGAATCGCTCCGGCAACCCTTTGGAATAATCCAGTCGTTCAACCGAAAAGATATTCTTAACGTGCTTGAGTTCGTCCTTGAGCTGGGCAAGCTTCGGCGGCAGCGGACCGGAGGCCTGCTCGGCAATTTCGTCTGGCTCAATACCGATCGGGTAGACTTCGGTATGGAAATTTCGTCCCCACGCGGTATGAGATTTACCGCCGTGAGTGACCAGCCGGGTTTTGCCCGACACGCTGTCGAGGAAGGCCAGCCTGTCATTTTCCGTCTGGAAACCGAGCAGGTCGTAATCTGACAGCGCCTCCAGGATCTCCTCGTGCTGCGGCAGCGCCGTAAAGATCTCCGGGGTCGGGAACGGAATATGCAGGAAGAAACCGATTCGGTTATTCACACCCCGTTTCCGCAACTCCCTGGCGAAAGGCAGCAGATGATAATCGTGGATCCATAAAATATCGTCTTCTTCGATCAGCGGCAGTAGTTTATCTGCCAGCAGCGCGTTGACGCGCATGTAGCCTTCATAGGATTCACGCTGGAATTTCACCAGATCCAGACGATAGTGAAACGCTGGCCACAGCACGGCGTTTGAGAACTCGGAATAATATTCATCATAGTCCTTCTCGCTAAGGGCGAAGGATGCCCACGTGATATTGCCCCGTGACACCTTTTTTAGCGGTTTCTCTTCGTTACTGATTTCCCCGCTCCAGCCAAACCAGAGACCACCCGCGGCTTTGAGGGCACCTAATACCCCGACCGCCAGGCCACCGGCACTGGCTTTTTTATCATCCGGCGGTGCGATGCGATTAGAGACGACGACTAAGCGACCCATAATGATTTCTCCCGTTGTTTTGCGCTATTTGTTGTTGTTGCTGGTTAGCGACGTCAGATATCCACTGCCAGACGCTGGCGACATTATCCAGCCGCCATCCGGCAATGGTTTCACCAGATCCAACCTTGACAGACATGCCCTGGGCCTGGTTTACCACCCTGAACCCGGCCTCGTCGGTCAGGTCATCCCCAAAAAAGACTGGCGTACGCCCTTTGAACGGCGCTTCCGCCATAAACGCTGCAATGGCAGCGCCTTTGTTAATTCCTGCCGGTTTAATCTCGACCACACATTTACCCGGCTGTAACGCCAGCTCCGGATGGGCTTCGGCCACGCTTCTTGCTATCGAAAATATCGCCGCCTCATGATGGGGCGCCTGACGGTAGTGCAGCGCAAAAGCCATGCCTTTGGCTTCCAGTTCCGTACCGGGAAGCATTTCCAGAGCCGAAGAGAGTTGCGCATGCAGCGCCTGAATCAGCGTGTCGGGGAGTGAAACTATATGCAGTTGATCATGGATATCGCGGCGCTCCGCTCCGTGCACACCGGCCAGCGGAAAGTGATAAGGACTGGCGAGCACGTCCAGCTCGGCCATTGAGCGCCCTGAAATCAATGCCAGTGCCCCCTCGTTCTGTCGGGAGAGCTGCTGCAAATTCTCTAACACCGTGTCCGGTACAACAACGTCATCCGGATGCGGTTCAATCCCGGCGAGCGTCCCGTCGAGGTCAAAAAAGAAAGCAAATTTTCCGGGCAGTACAGGCGGTGCGGTTAACAAGTCAGCCACCCTAATCCTCCTTACAGTGAACAAAACAGCCATGTAAGTATAGACAGTGTGACGGTGCTCGCCATTTAGCAACCGGCCCGTCAACAAAACTGGCGGGCCGGTCAGGGGGTCAACTATGGTTAATAGTTGAGCAGGTTAGTGGCTAAAAATAAATCAGACGGTACGCTTCGCTTTTTGCTTGTAACGGTCGAAGATCACCGCTGCCAGCAGGATCAGGCCGCGTACGACGTACTGAGAGAACGGAGAAATATTGAGCAGGTTCATGGCGTTCTCTACGGTCCCCAGAATCAGGATCCCCGCCACCACATATGAGATTTTTCCGATGCCGCCCTTGAGGGAAACGCCCCCCAAAACGCAGGCTGAGATGACGATTAGCTCATAACCAATGGAGGTCATAGGCTGGCCGCTGGTCATGCGCGACGCCAGAATAATCCCCGCCGCCGCCGATACCAGCCCGGAAAGCACGAAGATAATGATCTTGGTCCGTACGACCGGGACACCCGCCAGACGCGCCGCCTCTTCATTGCCGCCAATCGCCAGGGTATTTCGGCCAAAGGTGGTGCGGTTGAGCAGGAAACCGAACAGGATCAAACAGCCTACCGTCAGCCAGATTGGCGCAGGCAGCCCCAGCCAGTTGGCATAGCCCAGCGTGAAGAAACGCTCGTCTTCGATCCCGACCGCTTTGCCGTCGGAGATGATATAGGCCAGACCGCGCACGATTTGCATGGTCGCCAGCGTCGTAATCAGGGCGTTAATCTTCAGGCGCGCAATGACAAACCCGTTCACCAGGCCGCTCAACACGCCGAGCAGCAGCCCGGCCAGCACGCCGATCCACAGGCTTTCGGTCATGTTGATCACCACGGCAGTGGTGACGCCTGCACAGGCAATCACCGAGGCGACCGACAGGTCAAAATCACCGGAAGCCAGGCAGAACAGCATTCCGCAGGCCACCATGCCGGACATGGAGATAGCCAGCCCCAGCCCCTTCATATTGATGAACGTGGCGAAGTTCGGCACAAAAATCGCGCAGGCGACGAAGAGGGCAGCAAAGACCACCAGCATGCCGTACTGGTCCCAGATGCGGCCAAAACTGAAAGCCGACTTCGGCGCTCCGGATGTAGTAACAGAGGACATCATTGACTCCTTACTCAGGCGACAGCCTGGCTAACTTTAGGCATGGCGAGACTCAACGCCTGTTGTTCATTCGCCTGTTCATGCAGCAATTCACCGGCAATTTCGCCTTCACGCATCACTACAATGCGGTCGGCGACGCCCAGCACCTCGGGCAGATCGCTGGAGGCGAACAGGACCGCCACACCACGTTTTGCCAGTTCATAGATGACGTTATAGATTTCGTGTTTCGCCCCCACGTCAATACCGCGCGTTGGTTCATCCAGCAAAATGACCTTCATATCTTCCGATAGCCAGCGCCCCAGAATGGCTTTTTGCTGGTTACCGCCGGACAGGTTCATGATCAGCTGTTCAGCGCCGGGGGTTTTAATGTTCAGCGAACGGATATGGTGATCCGCGTTGCTCGCCTCCCAGCCGTCGTTAATCAGACATCCCGCGCGGATGAACTTGCGCCGGGCAGAGATGTTGATGTTGTCGCGCACCGAGTGCACCGGAATAATGCCCTCTGCCTTTCGATCCTCCGGGCAGAGCATAATCCCCGCGTTAATCGCCTGCGCAGGCTTCTGAATATCGACCTTTTTCCCGTCGACGAAAACCTGGCCCAGGGTTATGCGCGTCCCGCCAAACAGCCCTTTCATCAGCTCGCTGCGCCCTGCCCCCACAAGGCCAAACAGCCCGACGATTTCGCCGCTGCGCACCGAGAGTGAAATGGGCGTGCGCACGCCTGGGGCTTTGACGTTATCCAGACGCAGACGCTCCGGGCCATACTCGCGCGGTTTCCAGTGGTAAATGTCCCCCAGATCGCGTCCGACCATCGCCTGCACCAGCTGATCGTGATTAACCTGCTGCATATCGGTGAAGGTGCGCACGTAGCGTCCATCTTTAAACACGGTGATGGCATCGCTTAAGGCAAAAATCTCTTCCATACGGTGAGAAACGTACAGAATGATGCGGCCCTCTTTGCGCAGCTCGCGGATCACGCGAAAGAGATTTTCTATTTCACGCGCCGAGAGCGAGCTGGTTGGCTCATCGAAGGCGATAATTTTGGCGTTACGCGCCAGCGCTTTGGCAATTTCCACCATCTGCCACTGGCCGATGGAGAGATACTTAAGGGGCGTTTGCGGATCGACATCCAGCCCAAGGTGCTTGAGCTGCAAGCCCGCTTCATAATTGAGCAGCGAGCGGTTGACCACGCCGCTTTTATGCGGAAGCTGGCCCAGATAGATGTTCTCCGCCACGGTCATTTCAGGAATGAGATGCAGCTCCTGATAGATGATGGCGACGCCCGCATTTAATGCTGCCGTGGTGTCGGCAAAGGCCACCTCTTCGCCGCGAATAGCCAGCGTGCCGGTGGTGGGCGTGTAGTTGCCGCTGAGAATTTTTAGCAGCGTGGATTTTCCCGCGCCATTCTCCCCCATCAGGGCGTGAACCTGGCCGGCATAGCAGTCGAAGCTGATATCGGTCAGCGCGTTTACACCGGGGAACGTTTTACCGATGCCGCGGAAAGAGAGATACGGATCAGACTGTTGCATAACGACTCCGTGATTCCTGTAGTGTGTACGTCTGGCCCCTCACGGTGAGTGAGGGGCGCAATCACAGCGTATTACTTACCGCCCAGTCCTTTTTTCGCCAGCTCCTCTTTGAAGTTATCGCGGGTGATCAGCACCACATCGGTCACTTCAGTGAATTTCGGCGGTTCAACCCCTTTGGTCACCCAGTTGTAGAGCATTTCGCTGGATTTATAGCCGTGGACATCCGGGCTTGGCAGCAGTGAGCCATAGAAGCCGGTCGCCTGCGCTTTAGACAGTTCGCTCACGGCGTCAACGCCGTTAATGCCGATCCCGATCACGTCCGGTGCTTTAAAGCCCTGGCCTTCCGTTGCACGCACGCCGCCCAGTACGGTGTTGTCGTTCATCCCCACCACCAGCCAGTGCTTCACTTCCGGATGCTGGACGAGCATGGAGTTCGCCGCATCAAAGGCGCCCGGAATATCGTTGGATTTGGTCGGGACTTTGTAGATCTGTTTTTCCGGGAAGCCAGCCGCTTTCAGGGCGTCCATGGACCCGGTGGTACGACGACGGGCGGTGTCCAGCTCGTCAGCGGTAATGGCCATCACGGCAGTCTCTTTGACATCCCAGCCGCGTTTTTGCATCTCTTTATAGAGCTCCTGGCCCTGACGCTCACCGATTTTAGTGGCCGCCATCATTACCAGCGGAACGGTATCCATCGGTTTACCTTTGGCGTTCACGAACTGATCGTCCACCGCAATCACTTTCATGTCGTAACCGCGCGCTTTCGCGGCAATCGCTGACCCCAGTTTTGGATCCGGCGTACAGATAACGAAACCTTTCGCACCGCTGGCCGCCAGGCTATCAATGGCGTTCAGCGTTTTCTCACCGTCAGGTACGGCGATTTTAATTACCTCAAATCCCAAATCTTTTCCGGCTTTATCAGCAAATTTCCATTCGGTCTGGAACCACGGTTCTTCAGGCTGTTTAACCAGAAAACCGAGCTTTAAATTTTCAGCGATAGCGGATTGTGACATAACGGCAGCCAGGCCGATGGCCGCCAGCGCTTTAGTAAATTTGTGCATGGTAAACTCCAGCTTAAGCATTCTTATCTGTAGGGAATAATGGCGAACAACTTATTTAATCGGACTTAAAACAAGGCATTAGCGCTTACCTTGTTATAAGCGTTATTGCTGGAGATAGTTTTAGCGGGAAATTAATCATCCATAAGAGAGCGACATCACACCGCAGAATTACAGTAATTGCGTACATAAATTCAGCGGAAAATGACATAAAAAAGGACGTAATTGTCCTACAAATGGAAAGGAGTTAAGCAGGATTATCCATAAGGTCAGCTAAGAAATCCCTGTAACCCGGACGCCTTAGCGTCCGGCAGAAAATTTACCAGCGGTAATAGATGTGTTCAGCATGATCGCGCACGGGGGCGTCGTCACCCAACAAACGAGCAGAGAGCGTCAGCGCAAAGTCAAAAGCGTGCCCCAGCCCCTTGCCGCTGATGAGGTTATTATCCTCCACGACCGGCGCATCTACATATACTCCATCATCAACGCTCTGCCACAGATCGCCGGAACAGACGTAGCGGCGCCCCTTCAGTAGCCCGTTACCGCCCAGCACCCGCGCGGCCGCAGAGCAGATCGGGCAGATAAGTTTGCCGTGCTCGTCATGCGCGGAAACAAAGCGGATCACCTCCTGGTTAGCAGCAAGATTGACGCTCCCCTGCGGCCCACCGGGCAATACGACCGCGTCATACAGCTTATTAATGCGCTCCGTTAACGTACTGTCAGCCACCATGGGGATATTATGGTAACTCACTACCGCACGGGACTCCGCGCAGGCCAGCGTCTCCACCTCAATCTGTAAACGCCGCAGAATATCAATAGTGATAATCGCTTCTGCTTCTTCAAAACTAGGTGCCAGCAGCACCGCAACGTTAGCCATCATAAACCTCAAATAATGAAACAATGTAAAACATCGTTTCATTTTCCCGCGTTATCAGATCACAATCTTGCGCCGCGATCACAGAACCGTATATTGAGTGAAAATTGATTTAGCTCAAATTTGATACGACAGGATATATTTGCAAATATTATTTCTGATTTATCACTTTTACAGAATTTCCCGCCAAAGAACGTTTCCTGAAACGATAAAAATGAGCAAAATTGATTTTACACCCTTTTAAATCAACATGTTATATAATTACCAATCTCGTAACCTTCTTTCTATTCTGGGCTATATTTAAATTTGTAATCTATGGTAAACACAGCCCAATTAAGAGTTTTCTTAAGTCGAAGAGAAGCGTATGCTTATTTAAATCGAACACAGGAAGTGAATTTTCGAGTTTTTACCTTGCAGAAATCTATTTCCGCCATTCAATCGTGAATACCTGCCGGGTCAGGTTAAGTAGCGGACATCAAGTCCCACAGTCAATAAGGATATGAGAATGACTACCCAAACGATGATGCAAAAACTGAATGCCCAGATGAACCTGGAGTTTTATGCTTCAAATCTGCATCTGCATTTGAGCGCGTGGTGTTCCAGAAAAAGCCTCAACGGCACTGCCACCTTCTTTCGTACTCAGGCGCAAAGTAACGTCACGCACATGATGCGTGTCTTTAACTTTTTGAAAGCTGTCGGGGCAAACCCTACCGTCAAAGAGCTTGAAACGATTGAAGATAATTACACTTCTCTGGAAGAACTGTTTCAGAAAACGCTCGAAGAGTACGAGCAACGCTGTGCGAAGCTGAGCAAACTGGCTGATGAAGCCAAAGCGCAACAGGACATCATTACCCTCACGTTTTTACGCGATATGGACAGAGAGCAGCAGCAGGATGGCATGCTGCTGAAGACGCTCGCAGATGAAATCCGCAACGCGAAACGTGCGGGGATTTGTCTGGAGCAGACGGACCGCCATCTTCTCGACATAGCTACCGTGCAACACCACTAAGTCCCTTCACCCGCTCCCGTCAGGGGGTGGGTACCAACTCCCTGCTTTTGCTGACATTTAACAAATCAGATCTTGCTCCCAATGAATAACCACACATCGTGTAATGATTTGTTTAATTACATTCATTGACGAGGGAGCATCATGATCACCATTGAGTTTATTGTCATTATCCTCTGCCTGCTGATAGGCACCCGCTTCGGCGGGATGGGCCTGGGGCTGATAAGCGGTATCGGCCTGTTTATTTTAAGTTTTGTCTTTGGTCTGCAACCCGGTAAACCACCGGTTGACGTGATGCTAACAATCCTCGCCGTCATCGGCTGTGCGGCCACGCTACAGACCGCCGGTGGCCTGAATGTAATGATGCAATTCGCAGAGCGCCTGCTGCGTAAACACCCCCAGCACATCACCCTTCTCGCACCGTTTACCACCTGGATGTTGACCTTCCTCTGCGGGACCGGTCACGTCGTCTATACCATGTTTCCCATTATCGCGGATATCGCCCTGAAAAAAGGCATTCGCCCGGAACGGCCGATGGCGGTGGCCTCGGTGGCCTCTCAGATGGCGATCACCGCCTCCCCCGTTTCCGTGGCTGTCGTTTCGCTGGTCTCGATTCTGGGTGCGCAGCACGGCATCGGTCACGCGTGGGGGATCCTCGAAATCCTCGCCGTTTCCGTACCGGCCTCACTGTCTGGCGTCGCCATTGCGGCACTGTGGAGCCTGCGCCGGGGGAAAAACCTCGCAGACGATACTGAATTTCAGGAAAAGCTGAAAGATCCGAAACAGCGGGAGTTTATCTATGGAGGAACGGAGACGTTGATGGATCAGCGTTTCCCGAAACAGGCCTACTGGTCCACGTGGATCTTCTTCGCCGGAATTGCCGTAGTGGTCCTGCTGGGTGCGCTGCCCGAGCTGCGTCCGGCGTTTGAGATCAAAGGGAAAATGACAGCCCTGTCGATGAACCTTGTCATTCAAATGATGATGCTGATCGCCGGGGCCATCATGCTGATGACCTGCAAGGTGAATGCGTCGGCCATTTCAAACGGGGCGGTATTTAAGGCGGGGATGGTCGCGATTTTCTCGGTGTTTGGTGTGGCGTGGATGAGCGATACCTTTTTTCAGGCGCATCTCGACGAGCTGAAAATGGCGCTGGAGGGGGTGGTGAAGAGTCATCCCTGGACGTATGCCATCGTGCTGTTCCTGGTATCAAAACTGGTCAACAGCCAGGCTGCGGCCTTGACCGCGGTCGCCCCGATGGGGTTGATGCTGGGTATCGATCCGAAAATGCTGGTGGCCTTCTTCCCGGCATCCTACGGCTACTTTGTGCTGCCGACCTATCCGAGCGATCTGGCCTGTATCGGGTTCGATCGCTCCGGCACCACCCGCATCGGTAAATTCATCATCAACCACAGCTTTATTCTGCCGGGGCTGATTGGCGTCAGCTGTGCCTGCGTGGTGAGCTATCTGCTGGTACAGACGTTCTTCTGATCCTTCTGCGGGCGACAGGCTCTGTCGCCCTTCGACGTAAAAGCAGAAAAGGGTTTCTAATTTTAAAACATCGGTTTATTTTAGTGTGACTCACCCTGCGGTGTGAAGCGGAGTTCAATCAGCGCGATCGCTTTCTGGATCGCGCGGAGCGTAACCGGGTCCGCCGCAGCAGGATGGTTGGTGAAATCGATGTTTTTCAGTTGGGTCGACATCTTTTCGCGTACCTCAACCGGCGCGATAACGTCAATCACATCAAGGATTTGTTTGATAACCAGCTGGCAGGCGACGACGTCAGATACCAGTTCCTGATCGGCGCTCAGGTTTTGTGACATGGGGTTCTCCTTATTCAAAGGCCGCCATAGTAGCAAAACAGACGCCCTTCCATCTCCCTCTCGTCGTCCGCAGACATAAAAAAACCTGCCGAAGCAGGTTTTTTTATCAGAACATCGCACCCGGTGGGACGTCTTTAAACGTTGTGCAGTAGTTTGCCCACATGCTTTTCAGGATTTTGCGCAGTTTCATTATGTTGCTCCAGTAACGTGTTATGCAGGTGTTATTGTCAATACGCTTATAATATGACCACCATCCCAAAAATCAACCATTTTGTGACCTACATCACGGTTATTAAACCCTCAGTGCTGCTGGTTTGTTAAAAAAAGCCATGATAAATCCGCACGTTACAGGCTTATAAATTCCAGTAAATGTTTATAAAATTTTTTGAGCGGGCAGGAAGAGAATGAGTGAAAACGTATCCGGCAAAGAGAGCCGTGGATTATCGCCTGCGGCGCTGCTGGTGGCCGGTGCTTTCTTTATGGAATTTCTGGACGGGACGGTGATTGCCACCGCGCTGCCGGACATGGCAAAAAGCTTCGGTGTACAGGCCGTGGATCTGAATATCGGCATCAGCGCCTACCTGATCACCCTGGCCGTGCTGATCCCCGCCAGCGGCTGGATCGCCGACCGCTTCGGCGCGCGAAAAGTGTTTGCCCTCGCGCTGGCAATCTTCACGCTGGCCTCGGTATTTTGCGGCCTGTCCACCACGCTCGATCAGTTCGTCGCGATGCGCGTCCTTCAGGGCATGGGTGGCGCGCTGATGGTGCCCGTGGGTCGCCTGGCCGTGCTACGCACCACGCCAAAACATCAGCTCATCACGGCAATCGCCACCCTGACGTGGCCTGCGCTGGTCGCGCCGATCATCGGCCCGCCGCTGGGTGGGTTCATTACCAGCTATGCCGACTGGCGCTGGATCTTCTTTATTAACGTGCCGCTGGGGATAATCGCCATTTTGCTGGCACTGCGCATCATTCCAGACCTGCATGAAGATACGCGCCGACCGTTTGATTTACCGGGTTTTGTTGTCACCACCCTTGCCATGGTGAGCCTGGTTTATGCGATGGAGTTGATGGGCGCAGAGCCACTGCGGACAGGATTAACCGCCACGCTGTTTATCGTCGGTATCGTCGCGTTAAGTCTGGCACTGCGTCACTTTAAGCGGGCAACCTGGCCGATGATCAGACTCGATGCGATGCAGGTGCCGACGTTTCGCGTCACCCTGTACGGCGGATCGCTGTTTCGCGCCTCCATCAGCGCGGTTCCGTTCCTGTTACCGCTGATGTTCCAGGTCGGCTTTGGCATGGACGCGTTCCATTCGGGCCTGCTGGTGCTGGCGGTTTTCGTTGGCAATCTCACCATTAAACCGGCGACGACGCCGCTTATCCGCAGCCTGGGGTTTAAGCGGCTGTTGCTGATTAACGGTGCGTTGAATGTCCTGGCGTTGCTGGCCTGCGCGTTTCTGACGCCGCAGACGCCCGCGTGGCTCGTCATGCTGATCCTCTATCTGGGCGGCGTTTTCCGTTCGATTCAGTTTACAGCCATCAGTACGCTGGCTTTTGCGGATGTGCCATCGGTGCAGATGAGCTATGCCAATACTCTGTTTTCAACCGCAACGCAGCTTGCCGTGGGGCTTGGGATCACGCTCGGGGCGATTGGTATTCGTATCGGGGAAAAAGTCAGTGAGGCGATGGGGATTGCCGGCATGCCGGGAATGAGCTTCCGGCTGGCATTTGTGGCGATCGCACTAATCTGCCTGGTGGGAATGGTTGACACGCTGCGTCTGACCAAAGATGCAGGCAGCGCGGTCTCATCGAAAAAGTAACGCTATCTGCCGGGCAGGCAACGCACCGCCCGGCAAAACGGAATCAGCCAACAATACCGCGCACGAAGGCTTCGATCTCTTTGTCCTGGCAGTTCTCGAAGAAGCACTGCTGGAAGCGCTGGCCTGAGACGGCGGTTTTAACCAGCTCAGGATCGATTGCTCGCAGGGTATCCAGATAGTTTTCTTTCACCACCGCCGCTTTCACCTGGTTCAGGATCCCGGCGTTACGCACCTGCGGCTCTTTACGCTCTGGTGGATAACCTTCGCCATTGCGTCCGGTAAACGCTTTCTCAAAGATAAAGCGTACGTTCAGTTCTGCCCCCCAGCCGAAGCCCTTCGCAAAAGGCAGAGAAAGCGCGTTACCGTTGTTGATTTGCGCAAACAGGAAGGCATCCGCAGGATCGATGCAGTAACCGCAAATCACACCCGGATGGATGTTCAGGGACATCAGCGCGCCCTGCCCGGTACCGCAGCCGGTGACAACAAAATCGACAGCTTTAGCGTTAAGCAGAATGCTCGCCATGATGCCCAGGTGAATATAGGTGAGATGATGATCGTTCTCATCACTCATACCGACGTTATAGACCGGGAAACCTTTCTCATCAGCAACGGCTTTCAGCTCATTAAGGATGATGGGATTTTTAGCGGCCTGGCTGTTTTCCATCATCAGTGCAATTTTCATCTTGTCTCTCCTGAATGCATGGCGGGCGATCCCGCTGTGGATACTTTTTCCACTTAACCTTACTATCAAACAAACACACTTTCAAATTAAGTGAAAACTTGTTTTAAAAAACAAAGATGCGCTCACAATTTCGCGCGGTGGCCCGGCTCGTTGCACAGTGAGAGGGCAGATCCTCCGGCTATTCCGGCCATTGCGTCACATCGCGTTGGTTACAATGGCGTATTTCCCGTCACGCAGAGTGAACCATGAAACGTATAATCATAGCCGGAACGATCCTGTTGCTCGCTGGGTGCAGTATCAACCGTCAGGCAGAAATCAGCAGTACGGATGCCCCAAACGGAATTGTGCGCCTCGACTATGGCCAGGCCATGCTGCAAAACGCCTGGTCTGATGAGTATGTTAATAACGGTACGGCAACCAAAGCCTGTAAACATATGGGGTACGCCACTGCGTCAGCCTACGGGCAGCCAATTAAAACCTGCACCCTGATCAGCGGTTCACTCTGTCTGAACGAAAGTGTGACCATTCAGTATAAATGTCAGGGATATGCTGTTACCTCTTCCAGCCAGAATCCGTGGTATTAACCGCTACTGCCAGTCACGCTGGCAGTTTATTTAATAAGAACTAAAACAATTCTCATTAATAAATATAAATAGCGGCAATGCGTTTTATTCCCATTCGTATTTTTAATAAAGAAATATTTATTTTACTTTTTGCAAATAATTAAATAACAAATTATAGTGTCGCTCATCGTGAACCAGAATTAATAAACCGGAGCTGCACCATGTTAAAAACTGAAATGATCGACAAGCTCAATGCGCAAATGAATCTTGAGCTTTTTTCTTCCCTGCTTTATCAGCAGATGAGCGCCTGGTGCAGCTATCACAGCTTTGAAGGAGCGGCCGCCTTCCTGCGTCGTCATGCCCAGGAAGAGATGACGCACATGCAGCGTCTGTTTGATTACCTGACGGACACCGGCAGCCTGCCGCGTATTGATAACGTGGCATCCCCTTTTGCCGAATACGGCTCTCTTGATGAACTGTTCCGCGCCACCTATGAGCACGAACAGCTGATCACCCAGAAAATTAATGAACTGGCTCATGCCGCCATGACCAGCCAGGATTATCCAACCTTTAATTTCCTTCAGTGGTATGTGGCTGAACAGCACGAAGAAGAGAAGCTGTTTAAATCCGTGCTGGATAAATTATCTCTGGCAGGTAAATCCGGGGAAGGTCTGTACTTCATTGATAAAGAGCTGTCGACGCTCGACACGCAGAATTAACAGAAAAGCGGTGCTGAGTTTTCAGCACCGTTTTATTTAATGACGGCAAATTTTACTTTCGTGAGTGGAAAATCCGTCTGCTGCCGGAATGAATTTTCCGCGCGCCGCCAGAAACGCCACCAGCTCCGCGGCCGTCATCTCTGAAGCTGAACAGGTATGGAAACGCGCCGCTTCGCCAAAGCGGGCATGTATCGCCTCAACCAGACTCTCCTCAGTATACCTCTCACCTGACTCAATCATCATATTCAGCACGTCGTGTCCGTGAATTGACATGGTTACCTCTCGTAAATAAAAAGCAGACTAAACGCTCCCTCCACGGCACGCTTTGCGCTGGCTCAGGTTACCCTTTTCTTTTTGTAAATTAATTTTTACACCCTATGTAACGGTGATTTGACGAGACCGGGCTTTTCCCTTACTCTGCGCCGCAGAATGAGTCGCGGTATGGAAGCGTTGTAGAGGAAAGCGTGAAGAACAGAACTCTGGGAAGTATTTTTATCGTCGCCGGAACGACAATTGGCGCAGGAA
This sequence comes from Enterobacter cloacae complex sp. IR5402, assembly GCF_049238125.1. Classification (NCBI taxonomy): domain Bacteria; kingdom Pseudomonadati; phylum Pseudomonadota; class Gammaproteobacteria; order Enterobacterales; family Enterobacteriaceae; genus Enterobacter; species Enterobacter cloacae complex sp. IR5402. The sequence goes on along the minus strand of NZ_JBMKHO010000015.1, from coordinate 33,518 downwards.
TGTTGGCCATGCCGTTGGCTGCCGCTGGCGTCGGGTTTGGGGTTACCGTAGTGCTGCTGGGCGGTCTGTGGGCCCTGATGTGTTACACCGCGCTATTATTGCTGGAGGTTTATCAGCATGTCCCTGCCGATACTGGCTTAGGCTCCCTGGCTGCACGCTATCTTGGACGCTACGGGCAGTGGATCACCGGTTTCAGCATGATGTTCCTGATGTACGCCCTGACTGCCGCTTACATCAGCGGCGCCGGAGAGTTGATTGCGTCAAGTATCAATGACGGCTTCGGTGCGTCACTTTCACCGGAAACAGGCGCCATTGTCTTTACGCTGATTGGTGGCGGCGTGGTTTGTGCGGGCACATCGCTGGTCGATCTGTTTAACCGTTTTTTGTTCAGCGCCAAAATTCTTTTCCTTGTTGTGATGCTGGTGCTGCTGGCACCGCATGTTCACAAGATTAACCTGCTCTCCCTCCCGCTGGAGAAAGGTCTGGCGCTTTCGGCCATCCCGGTTATTTTCACCTCCTTCGGTTTTCACGGCAGCGTACCGAGCATCGTGAGCTATATGAACGGTGATATTCGCAAGCTACGCCGCGTCTTTGTTATCGGCAGCGCCATTCCGTTGATTGCTTACCTGTTCTGGCAGCTGGTAACCCTGGGCAGTATTGATTCCAATACTTTTATCGGCCTGATGGCAGAGCATTCTGGTCTGAATGGATTCCTGGTTGCCCTGCGTAACGTGGTGGCCTCTTCACACGTGGAGCTGGCGGTACATCTGTTTGCTGACCTGGCCCTGGCAACTTCCTTCCTCGGCGTGGCGCTTGGTCTGTTTGACTATATGGCGGATCTGTTCCAGCGGCGCAATACCGTTGCGGGACGCTTACAGACGGGGGCGATGACCTTCCTGCCGCCGCTGGCCTTCGCGCTCTTTTACCCGCGCGGGTTTGTGATGGCGCTGGGGTATGCTGGCGTGGCGTTATCGGTACTGGCCCTGCTGCTGCCTTCCCTGCTGGCGTGGAAGAGCCGCCAGCAACATCCGCAGCAGGGGTATCGCGTGGCGGGTGGTACGCCAATGCTGTGCGTGGTGTTTGGGTGCGGCGTGGCGATTATTCTGGTGCAGATTTTGATTGCAGCGGGGATGCTGCCGGAAGTGGGATAACTTATTTATACAGGTCCTGAGGTACTGTTCCGTTCACCTTAAGATCAACAGAATATAATTTTTTCACAGCATGTGAACGGGATAAGGGGGCCGCGGCGGCCCCCTTATCAATCCCCGCGGCCCCGCGGAAAATCGGTGCTTCGCACTACGCTCACCTCCCGACCATCTGCCTGCGGTCGGCTCAACTCGACATCCTGTCTCGATTCGCCTCTGGCCGCCATCCATGGCGTCCAGCCCTTGTCATCTGGTCTCCGGTTCGCCGATTTTAGCGGGGACTCAACACCCGTGCCCCATTCAGGCCACAGTAATTAATGATTTAATGCAGGCAGCAGCTTTTAAACTTCTTCCCACTCCCGCACGGGCACGGGTCGTTACGCCCCACCTTCGACCCGTTCACGATCGGCTTTTTCGCTTCCGGCTGCTGCGGGTTAGCCACCCAGTAGTTATACAAGCGCAGCGCCGCAGGCTGAATGCTCTCGATGCTGGCCATATACTCCTCTTCGGTCAGCGCATCCAGCTTCTCGCTGTTCTCTTCCGTCCCGTGCAGGGCAATCACCGCCAGGTCCGCTTCCAGCGCTTCCGGCAGGGATGACCAGTCCGTCAGCGCCACGCCGCGCATGTAGCCATAGCACCACTCTTCCACCACGGTATAGCTCTGACCGTCAACGTCGTTATAGCCAAACAGCGGTTCAAACTGATCCGGGTATTCGCTCAAACGCTCGGCAATATCGTTCATGTGCTTAAAGCAGAGATCGATAAAACGGTTCATCTCACGATCGTTTTTCCAGCGAGGAATATATTTCTCACCACCCCAGACCGCCACCAGCCAGGTGTCGGGCTCCACCACAACGGGACCGGAAAGTACTGCGGTAAGCATGCCGTCCAGTTCGGACACGTCAATAACGGATGCATCGTCGTGACCGTAAGAGATTAATGTCTCTTCCAGCCACGCCATCTCGCTTTCATTTAATGGGCCTTCAGCCATTGCTGATACTCCTGATAAAAAAAACGATCCTGACATATATCGCCGCGCGTGCCTATCTGAAGTTTAGGTCTTTATTGCTGCAAAAACGTGCAAATCGTGACCGTTGCACAACTTATGGGCTTTGTTGTTAAGGAGATGTGATCTCCGCTGTAAATTCATATCATCCCGCAAAGGCGCATAAAACGGCGCTCTATACTCAACGTGTTGTGACCCGGTCAAGGGATTAACCATTCTGGCAACCTTTTTGCTTAATGTTCTGCGCGCTTCGCGGTGCGTGGGATCCTCGCCGTATTAAGCATGAGATTGCTTCTAAAGTGCATTTTGTTCTCGCTCTTGTTTTTGGATTTACGATGCCATCAGGCGTTCGGGTTTATACCTGGTGCAAAAACCTCTTTGCTAAGGAACATAATAATGTCGCTGAAATTTACCAAAACTCCCCTCTCCCTGGTGCTGGCCGGTTGTCTGGTGACGGCCTTTTCCGCGCAGGCCGATATCGTCATCGGCGTGGCCGGGCCGTTCACAGGCCCGAACGCAACCTACGGCGATCAATACTGGCATGGCGCTACGCAGGCGGCGGAAGACATTAACGCCGCCGGCGGGATCAACGGTGAGAAAATCAAACTGGTTCAGGGCGACGACGCCTGCGAGCCCAAACAGGCCGTCGCCGTTGCCAACCGCTTAGTCGATCAGGATAAGGTGAAAGCGGTCGTCGGCCACTTCTGCTCTTCGTCGACCATGCCCGCCTCCGAGGTCTATAGCGATGCCGGGATCCTCTCCATCACTCCCGGCTCAACGAACCCACTGATTACCGAACGTGGCATGAGCGACATATTTCGCATGTGCGGACGTGACGACCAGCAGGGCCAGGTCGCCAGCGATTTTATTCTTGATAAGCTGAAAGCCAAACGGGTGGTCATCATCCACGATAAAGACACCTACGGTCAGGGGCTGGCGGATGCCACTAAAGCGGCGCTGGCGAAACGCGGCGTTAAGGAGGTGATGTACGAAGGGTTGTCCCGCGGGGAGAAAGACTTTAACGCGCTGGTGACCAAAATCGGCGCACAAAAACCGGACGTGGTGTTCTTCGGGGGCTGTCACCCGGAAGCGGGCCCGCTGGTTCGCCAGATGCGTGAACAGGGCGTGCAGGCGAAGTTCTTCTCGGGAGACTGTATCGTCAATGAAGAGATGGTCACCGCCGCCGGTGGGGCACAGTACACCAACGGTATTTACATGACCTTCGGTAAAGATCCGCGCCTGATCCCGGACGGAAAAGCCGTCATCGAGAAATTCCGCACCGGTAAATTTGAACCTGAAGGGTACACCCTCTACGCCTACGCGTCTGTGCAGGCTATCGCGGCGGCATTCAAGGCCACGAAAGGGACGGATTCCGCAAAAGCCAGCGAGTGGCTGAAGGCCAACCCTGTCGACACGGTGATGGGTAAAAAAGCCTGGGACAGCAAAGGTGACCTCAAAGTCTCTGACTACGTGGTCTACCAGTGGGATGACAAAGGCAAATATAAAGAAGTGCCATAACGGGACGGAATCTGCTCAGCGCCGGCAGGTCTGACTGTCGGCGTAACCCTTTATTCAGGTGCGCGACCATGAGTACATTCTTTCTGCAACAATTAATTAATGGCTTAACGCTGGGGTCGGTCTACGGTCTTATCGCCATCGGCTACACCATGGTGTACGGCATCATCGGTATGATCAATTTCGCTCACGGCGAAGTGTATATGATCTCCGCCTATCTCTCGGCCATTGGCCTGGCCCTGCTGGCGTTTTTTGGACTCCACTCCTTTCCGCTGCTGATCCTGGGGACGCTGGTTTTCACCATCGTGGTCACTGGCGTTTATGGCTGGACGATTGAGCGCATCGCCTATAAGCCGCTACGCAACTCGACGCGTCTGGCGCCGCTGATTTCGGCCATCGGGATGTCGTTGATACTGCAAAACTACGTCCAGCTCAGCCAGGGCCCGCGCCAGCAGGGCGTGCCCACCATGCTTGATGGCGTGCTGCGTTTTCACCTTGGCGAAGGGTTTGTCCAGATAACCTATACCAAAGTCTTTATCCTCATCGCCTCGTTCGCGGGCATGCTGGTGCTGACCTGGATTATCAACCGTACCCGCTTAGGACGCATGTGCCGTGCGGTACAGCAGGATCGTAAGATGGCCTCCATCCTGGGTATCAACACTGACAGAATAATTTCGCTGGTGTTTGTTATCGGCGCAGCCATGGCCGGGCTGGCGGGCGTGCTGATCACCATGAATTACGGCACCTTTGATTTTTACGTCGGGTTTGTTATCGGCATCAAGGCCTTTACGGCGGCGGTGCTGGGCGGCATCGGCTCTTTGCCCGGTGCGATGCTTGGCGGGCTGATTCTGGGCGTCGCAGAAGCGCAATTCTCCGGGATGGTGAACTCGGATTATAAAGACGTGTTCTCGTTTGGATTGCTGGTCTTAATTCTGATCTTCCGTCCTCAGGGGCTGCTGGGCCGCCCTGTCGTGGCTAAAGTGTAAGGAACAACGCGATGACCTCTGACGGTTTTTCCCTGAAGCGCTGCATTCTGGACGCAATTTTTTCTGGAATGATCGCCCTGATTATTTTCGGCCCGATTGCGGGTGTGATACTGGATGGTTACAGCTTTACCTTTGACGGCCAGCGGCTGGCGTGGATTGTTGGCACGGTGATGGTGGGACGTTTTTTGCTGAGCGCCTTTTCAGCTACGGCGGCCGGAAGACGTTTACAGACGCGGTTTGAATCCGACAATGCGGGCGTGTATGTCCGGCCGCCGGCGTATAAAAGCCGCATGCGCTGGATCATTCCGCTGATTGTCACGCTGGCGATCTGCTTCCCGTTTGTAGCAACGAAATACCTTCTGACGGTTGCCATTCTCGGACTGATCTACGTCCTGCTCGGTCTTGGGCTGAACATTGTTGTTGGCCTGGCAGGGCTGCTGGATCTGGGTTATGTCGCCTTCTATGCCATCGGCGCTTACGGGCTGGCGCTCGGGTATCAGTATCTGGGGCTTGGGTTCTGGAGCATGCTGCCGCTGGCGGCGCTAATGGCCGCGGGCGCAGGCGCCCTGCTTGGCTTTCCGGTGTTGCGCATGCACGGGGATTATCTCGCCATCGTCACGCTCGGGTTTGGCGAGATCATCCGCCTGGTGCTGAACAACTGGCTCACCTTCACCGGCGGGCCAAACGGCGTTTCAGCCCCTGCCCCAACCTTTTTTGGCCTTGAGTTTGGCCGACGCGCCAAAGAAGGCGGCGTCCCCTTCCACGAGTTCTTCGGCCTGACCTATAACCCCAACATGAAGTTTATTTTCATCTATGCGGTACTTTTCCTGGTAGTCATGCTGGTGCTCTACATTAAACACCGGCTGACCCGAATGCCCATTGGACGGGCGTGGGAAGCGCTCCGTGAGGATGAGATTGCCTGCCGTTCCATGGGGCTGAATCACGTTCTGGTCAAACTCTCGGCCTTCACCCTGGGCGCATCGACGGCAGGTATCGCCGGGGTGTTTTTTGCCACCTACCAGGGGTTTGTTAACCCGACCTCTTTCACCTTTTTTGAATCGGCCCTGATCCTCGCCATTGTGGTCCTGGGCGGGATGGGCTCCACCGTCGGCGTCGTACTGGCCGCCTTTGTGCTGACCGTCACGCCGGAACTGCTGCGCAGCTTTGCGGAATACCGGGTGCTGCTGTTTGGCATGCTGATGGTGGTGATGATGATCTGGCGTCCTCGCGGTCTGATCCGCATCAACCGCAGCGGATTTACCGTGCGTAAAGGAGTGGCGCCATGAACGCAACGATTTTACGTGTAGAACATCTGATGATGCACTTCGGCGGGATCAAGGCCTTAAACGACGTCAATCTTGAGGTGCAGCGCGGCTCCATTACCGCACTGATTGGGCCTAACGGCGCAGGAAAAACGACCGTCTTTAACTGCCTGACCGGTTTCTACCGGGCCTCCGGCGGCAACATTCTGTTCAATGCACGAAATAAAACCACCAATGTCATTCAGGTGCTCGGCCAGAAATTCCAGCCGGGCGACTGGCTCAACCCGGCGCAGCTTGGTCAACGCCTGTTCTATAAAATGTTTGGCGGCACGCATCTGGTGAACCGCGCGGGTCTTGCGCGCACGTTTCAGAACATCCGCCTGTTCCGCGAGATGTCTGTTGTGGAAAACCTGCTGGTGGCACAGCACATGCGCGTCAACCGCAATCTGCTGGCGGGTGTGCTGAATACCCCTGCGTATCGTCGGGCAGAAAACGATGCGCTGGACCGGGCGTTTTACTGGCTGGAGGTGGTGGATCTGGTGGATTGCGCGAACCGTCTGGCCGGGGAAATGTCCTATGGTCAGCAACGACGCCTCGAAATCGCCCGCGCCATGTGTACCGGCCCGGAGATGATTTGTCTCGATGAACCTGCTGCCGGCCTGAACCCGGTGGAGACGCACAAGCTGAGTGAGATCATCCGGTTCCTGCGCGACCACCATGACATCACGGTTTTGCTGATCGAGCATGATATGGGGATGGTGATGGGCATTTCAGATGACATCATTGTGCTCGATCACGGCGATGTAATTGCCAGAGGTAAACCGGCTGAGATTCAGCACAATGAAAAAGTGATTGCCGCGTATCTGGGCACCGACGAAAGCGAGGTAAATCTGTGAGCGAACCGATGCTTCAGTTTCAGGATGTGGATGTTTTCTACGGGGTGATCCAGGCGTTGAAGCAGGTTTCGCTTGAGGTTAACGAAGGGGAAACCGTTGCCCTGATTGGCGCTAACGGCGCGGGGAAGTCAACATTACTGATGTCTGTCTTTGGTCAGCCCCGGATCCGCAACGGGCAGATCCTCTTCTGCGGCGAGGATATCAGCCACAAATCTACCCACTATGTTGCCACCGGCGGCATCGCGCAGGCACCTGAGGGACGACGCATTTTCCCGGATATGTCTGTAGAAGAGAACCTGCTGATGGGGACAATCCCCGTCGGCAATCAGCATGCAGCGGAAGATATGCAAAGCATGTTCGACCTCTTCCCTCGCCTCAAAGAGCGACGTAACCAGCGGGCGATGACGCTTTCAGGCGGTGAACAGCAAATGCTGGCTATCGCCCGCGCGCTGATGAGCCGTCCTAAACTTCTGCTGCTGGATGAACCCAGCCTCGGCCTCGCGCCAATTGTGGTTAAACAGATCTTCCAGACGCTGCGCGAACTGGCCCGTAACGGAATGACGATTTTTCTGGTCGAGCAGAATGCGCACCACGCGCTGAAGTTGTCCGACCGCGGCTATGTGATGGTTAACGGCCAGATTCGGTTAAGCGGCAGCGGCGAGGCGTTGCTGAAGGATCCGGAGGTGAGGAAGGCGTACCTGGGTGGAGTGTGAAACGAAAAGGCTATAGTGAGAAAAACTCACAGTGATTGCCATTATTAATCGTTTTTCTGATGCGACCGCATTCAAATATCATCTTCACGACCCGCCTTTGCGCGGGTCGATAAAACGTTCAGCCGCAAACTGAATAATAATGATAAGAGGATCCGGGGCAAATATGACACTTGATGCGTTATATCAGTTATTGAAAACTGTATTACCACCTGACACCGATTCAGCCGATGATTTACAGGATTTTATGGCCATGCTTATGGCGACGAAACATCACTCTGAGGCTCTGTCACCGTTTGCGCAGCGCGTATACATGCTATCCGTTGCCCATCGCGACCCTAAGCAAGCGGCTGCGCTGATTTCAGCCTGTCATCCTGAAGCAGGAAAGCCCCTTCCGCTGCTCGACTTCTCCGGCTGGCCGGACGTGCGTTACGCCACGTCGGGTGAATTACAGACGCCCGAGACTGAAGAATATTTTCACAGAATTTCGTCTGCCGCCACGCTATTACGTGCGGCAATCATTGACGCTGAGCAACAGAAAAACACGCCAGCATTTTATATTCTGGATAAGATACTCAGCCTGAACAGCGCTTTGCCAGAACGTTATAAAAAGATGGCAAACATATCTTATTCATAACGGTATTAATAAACCCGACTGTCATCGTATTCCAGATAATCGATATCCAGCGCCGGAACGACCGGGGTATGGTTTTGCAGCCAGGCCAGAAGATGCTGAATGCTCTCTCTTTTGAGTGAATTTTTTGGCCAGACGAGGTAGTAGCCATCCCCCGTCGCAATAGCTTCCCTGAACGGCAGGCCCAGCAGGCCACTTTTCAGGGCATCAAGCGTGAGATGCAGGTCGGCGATAGCGATGCCGTGCCCGTTCATCGCGGCAATACTTCCCTGTTCAAGGGTATCGAACACCATACCGCTGCTCATATCGAGCCCCGGGAACAATCCTGTTCTTCGCAGCCAGCGCCGCCAGTCACGTCTGTCCGGTGAAGGATGGATCAAATCGCATTGCGGAAGCCGTTGCCGGGCCGGTTCGATAAGTGATGGGGTACAAACCGGGATAAGCCATTCATGAAAAAGCAGCTGACTCTCCGTTGTGTCACCAAAACGGCCATTACCAAGAAGGATGGCGCAGTCGTAGGGCTCAAGATTGAAATCAACGGTATCAATGTCCATCCAGACGCTGGCAATCTCAACCTGTGGTTTTGCATGGTTGTTGCGAAAAGATCGCAGCACGTCGAGAAGCCATCTCATGGTCAGGGTGCTGGGTGCTTTTAACCGCAGCAGGTGGTTTTCACTGCGAAATGCCCGGCAGGCCCATTCAATGCTCGTGAAGCTCTCGTTCAGCTGTCCGGCAAGCACTCGCCCGGCTTCAGTGACCTCCACGCGAGGACCTTGCCTTTTGAAAAGCTCGCAGTCGAACCACAGTTCAAGGGTACGAAAATGTCTGCTGACCGCACCCGGCGTAATATTGAGCGTTTCAGCGGCTTTACTGAAGGAGTTCAACCGCGCAGCAACTTCAAACGCACGCAGTGCATACAATGGCGGTAAAGACATAACGTCCCTTAAATGAAAATTTCATTATGCTAAAACTTGTTCCGGGGCAACGCCAGCAAGTAAATTATGGAGAAAAACAATGATCCCCAATATACCGAGTCATATCGATAGGGGTCAAAATCGATATGCAAAAAGCTGCGGACAAACTCGTAGCCATTAGCAAAGATGTTTATCTGAACGGCTGCAACAGCGATTACAAACACCATATATGCGATAAATAGCGGGTATTTATGCAGCCTGTTAACTTTTAGTTTCCCGAGATAAAGCAAGAAAAAAATTGCAACAGATACAACAAAATAGACGATGGCAGGCCAAACGGGTGGATGAAGCGAAAATTCTAATTCTTGTGACATAATCAATTCTCTTTAGCTATCTGGTACATCTGCCATCCCGTAATGCTCCCAGTGGTCAAATCCAGCGCCATTGCGGTTTTAGATGCCTCTTGTCAACCGTAGTTCATATCCTGTACGTTCGAGAGCTTGTCGCCGGAGAACAATGTTTTGATCATTTGTTGATACCCTTGCCCAGCCCATTTGCAAGCTCTTCCACTTTTTCTAAGGAAAATCCAAATGAAGTTATCTGCGAAGCTGCCGCAGGGCAATCGATGAAACGGAGATATAAGAATTTACGCGATAAGGAAACGCCCTCGACGCATAATGATCGAAAAATTATGGTTGTGCATGGGTCAGGCACGAAAAATAAGATTTGTTGTCAGGAAGGGGGAATTGCAGGCACAAAAAAACCACCTTTCGGTGGTTTCACGACACTGCTTATTGCTTTGATTATTCTGCGTTTTCCCATGGTAGCCGGAGTGGGACTTGAACCCACACAGCGCGAACGCCGAGGGATTTTAAATCACGCGTGTTCTAGATAATAATCAGGTACTTACGCTTAATTTTCGCCAATAAATCATAAATTTAAGATCAGATGAATCAATAGTTTACTGATATCAAAAAGGCACAATGGCGAAAGTTTTTCGCTCCACGCGCCGTCATGGGGTGTCGGGGGTCGGAGGTTCAAATCCTCTCGTGCCGACCAAAAATACATTGAAAACCAGCCTCTTATGGCTGGTTTTTTGTTTCCGTAAAATTATGATGGCGAAACTATGGTGAAATGATGGTGGAACCCTGCTTTAAATTGCCGGGCAATCATCATTCCAAACCCGATTGAGACTGTGCGTTAGCACTCCAAAAACCTCAACGGCATCCAGCGCATCCCCTTCTATCGCTTCACCATCTTGAGTAATCAGCGTGTGACCCATTAGCTTCACGAACTGGTTTCTCCCGTCCATGCTAACCAGCAACGTATCCCCTCCTTCAGGTTTCAGACTGACGTTAATAACGGCCCAGCCGCATGAAGTTTCAATAACCCGGCAGTTGTTATCCACACCGCAGATAACATCTATCGTCATGCGCTGCTCCTGATAATCCATGGCTGGCGATGGAAATCCCATTAGAAAACCCTCCCCATGTTACGCAGGATCCAGTATCGGTTCTCACTTCCGTTTGTTGTCTTATCGGCGAAGTCCGGCTGGTATCGCTCGATCCATGAATTTGCATCCTCCTGGCTGAAATGCCAGTGCCTCTCCTGCAGTTCGGCGATGAATTTGTCTGTATGCAGGCAGAGATAGCCCTTCGGGTTTTGCTGTATGGCCGCAATAAAAGCAGCACGAATATCCGGTTGACGAGGCATGAACTAACCCTCACTCGCACATTGACTGTATGCATATACAGTAGTATTTTTATTAAAACAGATCAAGCACAGGCAATTTTCACTTAAGAGGGGATCGGTATGTTTGTTGAACTGGTTTATGACAAACGTAATGTTGATGGGCTCGAAGGGGCCAGAGAGATCATTCTGGCCGAGCTGACGAAGCGGGTGCATCAGATTTTCCCTGATGCAGAAGTGAAGGTGAAGCCGATGCAGGCAAACGGCCTGAATAGCGATGCCAGCAAAAGCGATCGGGAAAAACTGAACCGCATGCTGGAGGAAATGTTTGAAGAATCCGATATGTGGTTGGTTTCAGAGTTCCCGACTGTTCGCCAGGTTGGCCTTTAAATTTTACTCGGGTAATATTCCCGACGATTGTTCAGGCATGAACACTGAGCAACCAGCCGCCGCCTGTTCTTGCATATGACAGGCGGCGGTTTATTTTACGAAGCAGGTTCTTGTAAGGCCGCTTCACTCGATTCTTTCTGGCGTTTATTCCAGATGCTATCCTCTGGCATATCGAGTCGCACATCGATCCAACTGTTCGCCGGGACGTCAATCGGTTCACCTTTGGTTTTGATGACCTCACCTTCATCGCTCAGGATATATTTTCGCTTGAAAAGACGGATTGTCAGCTCGCCGCTATCGGTTTGTTCTGCCTCAACCACTCCCAACTCTCCCATGCCGCTAGGGTCCATTGGCGGCAGTAATTGCCAGCCTGATGAGGCAAGACCAGCTGAACCGGTAAGCGTATAAACACCTACATCCAGCCGAGAGATTTTGATCCCTTCAGCCTCGGCGTTCGCCGTACCGCAGCCGCACCAGGAGAAACCATCCTCAGTTATATCTGAGCGCTGGCAGGCTTCTTGGCTCGCTACAATACGGGCAACCGGAGACGCAGCCTTTAGAGTTCCATCGCTGGATTTAGTCGTATTCTGAGTTGTATAGTGCATATTCCACGTAGTGGATGCATCAAGAATTCCTGATGTTTGTGAAAACCGACTATAAAAATATCCATTAGTTTTTATAAAATATTGAGCCCTTCTTGTAGAAGCGTATGCCACCTGCACGCCACACCCGAGTGCAGAATCCGGAGTCTCTCCGTTGCCGGGTATTGATCCATAAATCAAAAACTGTGTTCCCTGACCCATTGGATATGTTGATCTGGACACTGGTCCTAGCCCGAAGGAATAATCGGTAGTAAGTAATCGACCCGGTGTGCCGTCATCGATAGAAGTCTGTTTAACCAAACCGAGGTTTGTGCGAACGTCTGCAGCGTTCGTTGCACCGGTCCCGCCCTGATCAATCGGGAGAGCACCGTTGGTCCCTTTCTGTGCCAGCTTACCGATTCCGGGGATGGTCACGGGGGTGCCGTTTATGGTGACAGTGATGCTCTGGTTTGCTGATGTGGTGGCGAACGTCTCCCACGCGCCAATGTTCTCGTCGTACTCTTTGATGAGCTGCGACATGGCCTGCGCCAGGCCGTCGACTGAGATAATGTCCGACACAAGAATTCCATACTTCTGGTCACTGAGCGCAGGGGAAGCAGCAGGCGTAACCGTCATTGACGTGGCGCTGTTCACGGCTGAAATCTGGAATATTTGAACCGGGTTAGACATGACGATAATCGTCTGGCCAGTACGAACCTGGCTGGCTGGTGCTGTCCAGTTTGTGCCGGTGCCGGTTGCTGTATTTCCGTTAATGGCGATGGTGCCGGTGTTATAAAGCATATTTTCTCCTGTTCGCAATGCATCACCTGAGCAGGTTTTGCATAATTAGGAAGGGTTTTTGAGAGCGATGGTGAATTTCTCTGCTCAGATAAATGCAGTTAACCAATTGGCATGAATTAATAGTTAGTGAAAAATAGGGCTGAATATTCCAGCCCTCAATAACCACAATATTTTACTACGCATTTATTTCTAGCCAACAAATGAGCCTGTACCTCTAGTAATTGTTAAGCTTGGAGAATAAATGATTTTACTTACTGAGTTAACATTAACGATAGTTAATGTTGCTGTAACTGTATTTGTATTTATACCCTTAACTCCAAATCTCAATGTGTAAAAATTATTAGCATACGAACCGGATTGCACTGGAAGGTTTGAAAATGTTTTGGATGTCCCATTAATATCAATAATGACATTCATACGGGTATCGGCATTTGCTGATGAATAAAAGGTTGCTTCTACAAGAGCATTCTTAGCAAGACTACTTGATCCTGAGTCAGTATAAGTAATCGTTTTAACTAAATTAGCAGTTCCGCTTAATGAAGCATCCGAACCGACACCAACGTTGGCAACATCACCAACAAATGACGTTGCCTCTACTGTGCCTTTAAAGCTGCCACCGCTGGCGTATACCATTCCCCGGATCGTGACGTTATTCAGCTCGGCATTACCGCTTTTCGGCAGATTCCAGCCAGCGCCAGCCGAACCGCTAACGAAGTTATCCGACCTCAGTGAATCGGTGATTTTCCCGAACTGAATGCTGGCATCACGGAAAAACGCATCGTTTATGAAGACCTGGCCGTTCTGGATAACAAACGGCAGAGTCACGGCGCCGCCGGCCTGAGTCATCACCGCGAAGCGGTCAGCCAGGAACAGCACCTGCGACTGCATGCCAGATGGAGTATTCTCAACACCTATCCCCATACCAGCAGCATACTGTTTTCCGTTCGCATCCACGGCAACCTTGATGCTGTACATCGCCTTCAGGTCGCCGTTGACGTTCGCAATGGCCTGCGCGTTGGTGGTGATCGCTGAAGTGTGCCCGTTGATGGTCGCAGTAATGCCGTTTATCTGCGTGGCCGTAGCCTGCTGATAGTCGGAGAACGTCTGATTCAGGCTGTTGATGGATGCCTTGTTGCCGTTAACGTCCGTCTGCAGGCTCAGCAATGAGCGCGCTGTGGCTTCCTTCTCGCTGACGATTACCTCATCAATACGATCCAACTGCGCGCTGTTCCCTGCGACCGAAGCTGACAACGATTTACGTGTGGCCACCTGAGCCAGCCCGTTCTGGATAATGGCAATGGCTGAGTTCTTAACCCCGCCCGTCATGCCGTCCATAGACACGCTGATGCTATCGATTCGCTGGCCCAGCGCGGTATCAGCCGTTGCGACGGTCTGCTCAAGATCTGATAGAGAGGACGACACATCACCGACCGTGCTCGAAAGCTCATTAACACTGGTCTGAACCTGCCCGATGTCCTGCGCGTTTTTTGCGATTTCCTGCGCCTGCAGCTCAAGTTCATCGTTGGCCTGTTTGATGTCGTCAGCCATACCAGCAATTTTTGCATTGCCGTCCACTGCGCTCTCGATCAGGTCTTTGAACGTCTGAGATTCCTTCATGTCCTCCAAAATCACACTGGAGACATCAGAAACATCTATACTTGCCTGCCCGCGCACCCATTCTGTGTACCCTGATTCGTTGCCGCTGCGGTCCACCAGCTGCGCGCGGTACCAGAAAATCTGCCCAGCCTTAAGTCCCATCTGCTGATATTTGCGCTGCGGGTAAGGTACATCGGCCAGCAGCATCGCATCGTCTTCCGTCCCGGTCAGGCTGTACTGAATTTCCGTCTTCAGCGTGTCGTCGGTGTTCGCCGGGAATCCCCAGCTCAGCTCGATACCGAAAACCACATTATCAGAAGCGATGAAGCCGACCGGTTTCGGCGGATTGCCCACTTTACCCGTAAGATTTACTTCTGATGATGTCGCCCATACTGATGAAACGTCGCTGGCGTTTACCGCCCTGACACGGACCAGATAGCGACCCGAGTAGATACCCTGAACTTCAAAGCCGAGAGAAGACGTTCGGGGCACACTAATCCAGTTGCCGCTGTCACGCCGCCATTCCGCCTCGTAAGCAACTGCACCCTGAACAGCATCCCAGGCAACGCGCATAGTGGTAATCGCAATGTTCTGGTTAACCGTAGAGTAACTGTCTACGACAATATTTCCTGGTGGAGCCTGAACCCCAGGTGGAATGACACTGACTGGCCGCTCGTCCAGTCTTGCGCCGGTATCAACGGCGGAATAGATGTCAGGGTTGTAAGTCGTCCCGGTGACTTCGAAAGTGCCGTCGTTGTTGTCCCGCGTTCCCGTAACACGGAAAAGCGCTATAAACAGATCGTCAGAGTCCACACCCCAGTTACATTCAGCCTCCGGCGTTTCGCTGTAGGGTGTGGTGACAGTGACTGTGTTTCCGTTAACGGCCTGGACGGTTCTGGCCTGAGCGGTGCCTGACGGAAGATTCAAAAACAGCCGGTTCCCGGCCTTCACATCAGCGGCGCGATCGAGGGTTATGTTGCGGCCGTTAACCGCACTCACCCTGCCACCGATAGTTCTTCCGGCCAGCTCGTTAGCTGCCACGCCGATCACCTCACCAACGGGGGGAACGTCCATGCCCGTGCTGAAGGTCACTACCTCGCCGATACCGTTAGTGAGCAGCGCCCAGCGCCCCCGCCGGTTTGCCTCTGACTGCCTAGTGCAGCCGATCGCAGTCATTTCGAGCTGACGATAATCGAAGCGCATGGCCAGATCGTTATCGTAAACAGGCTCAGGCGTGTCTTTATAGTGGTTGGCAGGGTCTGACCAGTTCACCAGCGCGGCAGTGTTTCGGGTGGTTTCACTCGGATCCGCAAAGGTAAATTTTCCTTCAACAACGCTGGCGTGGTTATAGATGTGCCACACATCCCGTGGCATATCAGCCAGGACATACATCTTATTGTCGCCCCAGTACGTCATGCCGCGAAATATACCCGCCAGATCACGAAGTACAGTCCAGGCGTCATTACGGTCCTGGATATAAACGTTGCAACGAAAACGAGGCTCCGTACCGCTGCCGCCCTTGCCGTCTGGTACCAGTTGATCGCAATACTGGGCGATGCGATAAAGTTCCCATTTGTCTATCTGAGTCGCATCGATTCTTTGACCCAGCCCGAAGCGCTCGTTAAGAATGATGTCGTAATAAATCCAGGCAGGGTTATCCGTCCACGCCCATTTAAATACGCCCTCCCATGTACCAGAATAAGTGCGGGTTTCGGGATCATAAGTATCAGGTACACGGATGATTCGCCCTTTCGGATTGCACACAACCTGAGGAATGCCATTAGGGAACTGCTTTGCGTCAAACTCCACATACAGCAGCGCTGTGTTAACGTAGCGAAGTTTGGCGTCAATAATTTCAGTAACGGCCACAACGCGCATGGTGTCGACGATATTCACGCTCGTGGAATCCGGCGTGATTCTGCGAACCCGCAACTGCCATCCAGTCGAGGCTTTCGGAAGATTGACGCGGTGACTGCGCTCATAAAGCGACGTGGTTTTGTCATCAACAGCACCGTTAACCACCGTTTCATACGGCCCGCCATCGACCGACAGATCGATAGCATACTCGACGCGGGTGCCGACTTTATCACCGTTGTTTTTCTGGAGTAAAAGAGTTGGCCATCCCAGGCGAATTCGCAGCGCAGAGAGCTGCGTGTTGGATACCGCGCGCACGTACGGCACAGCCTGTTTCAGCTCGTATGAAACCTGAAGTTCGTTTTCAATGCCGGGGAAGCCCTGAATGTAGTCCTGGTCCTGAGTACCGGAACGGAACTCATATTTCACATTATTGAAGTTATAACTTCCGTCGGCGTTCTGAAGAGGCGTGTATGAAGATGAGTCACCAAGAAAAATGCTTTTACCATCAAGCCCGCCAGCGAACTCACCCTCTCCAAGCGCAATCAGCACCTTTGCCCTGGCGATGGACTGAATGCTGTCCGGTGCCTCAACAGGCGTTCGGGTCTGGTTGCTGCCACCTTTGCCGCGGCCTTTGATGATTGTCGTCGTCATATCGCGTCCATAAAAAAAGCCACCGTCAGGTGGCTTACAGTGGGTGGTTTGGTTTATTGCTGGTCTTCTGCATATATCCCGGCGGAGATAATAGCGCCGCCTATTTCTCGCTGACCATAAAGCAGGGGAACGGGATTGCCAGATGCCGTCGTGTTAACGGGACCACCAAACGCATAGGAGGGTTTGTTATCAGGCTCCTGACGCATTCGCAGACCTGAAACCTGAGGAGAGAGCATCTGCACTACACCACCAACGGCCATAGAACCAGCTGCGGCATATAGTGCCATTTGTGTGCTTGCTGCCCACCCTATTGGGTTCCACCAGGTAAAGGCCGCAATTGCGGCGGCAGTAACAATTTGAAAGAGCCCCGCCCTTTTACTACCGCGTATGACAGGGATAATACGGAGCTCATCACCAGGCCCAAGAAGATCAAACTCTTCCTTGCCTATGTTTATTTGGTTTCGGAAAATAACAAAATCCAGTCCCTTTGCCCGAGCTTCACGCAGATAAGCATCAAAGCCGTCAATGGTGTTAGAAAGTGCCCTGAACACTTCGCTGGCCGACGTTAGTGCGCGGCGATGTGTCCTGCCAAATCGCTGAGCCATTGAGCCGCTGAGTTTGATAACGGTTTTTCTTTCCATTACATCAAATCCTTATAACGCAGAATTTTGATGGTACGGTCACGGTAATAGCCACCGTAGGGAATACGCTGGCTTAGCTGGCCATACATGTGATGCAGTAGCATGTTGCCATCAAGCAAAATCCCGGCATGGTTCGGGACGGTGGACTGAACCTGCATGATAACCATGTCACCTGGCTGAGCGGGACCGTCGTACTCACGGAAACCGCATTCCTGCCAGTTATCCATATAGAGGTTTTCACCCTGCTCCCACCAGTGGCGATCTACGCTGTAGTTGGGCAGTTCAATGCCGTGCTCGATGCGGAAATAGTCCATGATGAGAGACCAGCAGTCTGCATACCCGAGTACAAACTGGCGCCCTGTGAGGGGACGGTCTCCGCGAGGCATGACGGTGCGAATGTCGCCCTCCGGCCACGATGCAATAATCCAGGGCAGTTCCGTGGCATCACACATCAGCATGTCGAGCTCGCTCGGCTGAGTTGTTGCCCCGTCGCCGGGATGGCTGTGGACGATCGCCACCACAGTGCCCTGCTCTTCGGCGGCCGCATAATCCTCAGGATTAAGTTCAAATTGCTCAGTCGGCGACTCAGCATTATTTTTGCAGGGGATGTATTTCTCCACCCGCCCCTTCTGAATAACCACGCCACAGCACTCCTCGGGGAAGGATGCGGCGGCATGCGCCAGAATGTCGCTAACTGTTTTGTCGCGCATGATTATCCTCTCAGAAGTGAAGAGCCGGGGAACCCGCCATAATCCAGCTGTTCATTCTCTCCGAAGCGAGGTTTACAGCCCGTTGACAGCAATCCGGAGCAAACATCCTGTGAAGGATCGTCCACCCGATTGCCGTCTTTATCGAACCAGCCGTTTTGCCCGGCGTAGGTGCAGCCGTTCCCGGTTTTGTACCAGCCCCGCATGCACCACGTGCACATTGGCTGAATTTGCCGGGTCGGAATGAGTTGCCCTCGCAAATCGGCTGGACTTGAAAGCTCAAACTCTACGGTTTCATCGTCTGACCCTGATTTACGGTCGATGTAATAAACCTGTTTGCGCTCCTCGTTGGGATTCGCAGTCGGGTTCCCGCCAGGAAAATTTCTTGCGTCCAGGTAGTGAGCGAAGGTGTCATGGATGATCACCTTTGCTTTAGCCATCCCCTGAAACCTGCGGCACAGCGCGCCAATCGTACCGCTGATGTTTGCAACAGTGAGTGACGGCCGTGAACTCTGGCCGTCACTGCTTACAGATATGCCGGTCAGTTCATACGGCCACGCGCCATACTCCTGCCCCTGCCACCACACCGACTTCGGCTCAAGTTTTGACTCGTCGCCGCCTGCGGCGATGATTTCCGCCTCGGTATGCGGGATTGTCTCGTTGTGAAAGCGAAGAATACCCGCACCGAACGCTGAGCCGTCTACCTCAATCAGGCGGACGCGCTTACCCGGCTCCAGTTTCTGGACATCAGATGAAATACTCATGGATGGTATGCCTGTATGAATGTGCTGCTGAGGGTGTATTTTTTGTTGCCGTGGGTAGATATCTGGAAGGATTCCGCGCGCCATAAACCTGAAGGCTCAAGCGGTGGCTTCCAGATAAATGACTTCCACCCTGCATGTCTGTTCAGAAAGTTTTTAATGGCCTGAATGTAAGCCTCATCGCCGGTAAAGCTCACGCTCCACTGAGGTGTTACCGGGTTGATGCCGTCCCCGGCCACCTGTGTATAGCCATCGCCAAACTGCGCCTTTCGGGTACGAAAACTTGTATCAACCTGAGAGGTAACCTTTGGGCACCAGCTGAAGGTTTCGACTGCCATGGTTAAACTCCCTTGATTAATCGCCACAGAGGCGAGCCCGGCATGCTGGCCTGTTCGTTAATTACACCAGTGATGGCATCCTTAAGCTGCCTGCCTGCTGCTCCGGCGGTTCCCTGACTGGCTGCCTGTGGTGATCCACCCTGAATATTGATATCGCCGAAGTTAACTGAAGGCACACCGCCGGAGACCTGCGGAGTACCAACTGCCCGAACTCCCAGCGAACCATCAGCGGCGCGCGTAAGCGGCATAATGGCTTCCGGACCAGCCTCGGCAAAAACCCCTGCGCCTTTGGCAAAAGCAAACAGCTGAGGCGTCTGGAAAACGCCATTGCTGTAAGCGCTCAGGGACGGAGAGTCGTAAACATTACCCTTCGCATTAAAGGTAAAGTTCGCGCCAGCATTCTGAATAGCGGTACCGCTGCTGGCGGTTGCGGCTGACGAGGCACCAAAACTGAACAGTGATCCAATTGAGCTGACGCCATTAGCAACAGCCATGTTCACCAGAACGTTCTGGATAATCTTCAGTACGCTCACGCCCCAGTCCTTCCAGCTGTCAACGTTGCCATTGAGCATGTCGGTGATCGTGGTGACCGCGCCACCCATGGCCTGCTTCATGCCGTCAGCGGCCATGGAAGAATAATCAGTAGCTTCGTCCACCCAGTTCGCATAACCCTCAGACAGTCCCGTCATCCAGTCGTCACGCTGCGCATCAGAAGCTGCGTAATATCCCTCCTGGTCGCGCAGGCGCTCTTCGAGGTAGCGCTTATTAAGTGCCAGCCCCTGCTGATAGAACGTCTCGTCGATTTCACCAGCCTGACGCTGGCGGAGAAGATCGGTATTCTTCTGCTCAAACTCCTTACGCAGATTGAACTGCTCCTGAAGTCTTTCACGAAACCTGGTTCCCTGCCCGTATCCCAGCAGTTGCGCTTCATTGGCTGCGCGGGCGCTGGCGTTACTGTCGGCGAGGTTGGCTTCGTAATTTCGCAGTTGCTCACGCAATTTAACCTGGTCAATCAGCGTAGCATTCTGCAATACCGTCTTTTTCTGGGCTTCTGTCAGAGAAGCAAGTTCGCCCTGGCTGACCTGGTATTTAACCTTCGCCAGTTCAGTATTCTGGCCTTGCAGGGCAATCTGCTCTTTTTGCTGCTTGATAAGGCGCTTATACACATCCTCGGTTTTCTCGCCTTCGGTTTTACCACCCTTCGCCTTAGGTTTGTTGGCCTCATTATTCCGCCATTCAGCAAGACCGTTATTAATAAACTCCTGACGGCCTGTCTGGAATTGCGGATCACTGGTTAACCCCAGGTCATCGGCTGCATAACTCAGACGCAGGCGCTCTTTGGCCTCACCCTTCAGGCGTGACAACTTCAGATCCCGGCGACTCTTTTCGAGAGCATCAGTTTGCTTTTTGTCGAGGTCGGCCTGAGGAAGTCTGAGCGGGACGTTAGCCAGCCCTTGCCGGGCCATTAATAGCTGATTTCCCAGACCCAGCAGACGGTTAAATTCAGTATGCTGACCATTCATCATGATCATCGATTGATATACCGCATTCTGTCGCCAGGCTTGTTCGCGTATTAAATCATTACGACGCCGCTCAATTTCTTCGAGAGCCTGCTGAATGCCGCGAGATTTATCTCGCATGTCATTCAATTTTCCTTCTTCAACAGCGAGTTGATCGGTAACAATTGCTATCGCTCTCAGGATATTTGGATCGTTCTCGCTGGTAATGCCCGGCTTTCCACGCGATGCATTCAAATCGTCGATCTGGTTCTTCAGCTTACCAACCTTTTTGGCTTGCTCATCAACAAGTCGATTTTGCTCAACGAGAGCCTCAACAGTTTGTCCACGATTTTCATCCGTCTCGGTCAGAGACATTTTTGAGGTTTTTTGCCTGATTTCATCAATCTGACCAGCATACTCCTGGGCGGAACGACGTGCCTGCTCCTGATTCTGATACATCGTGTACCAGGCACCGGCCCCCAGCATCAACAGCCCAGGCAACCCGCCGACAAGACCCAGCAGGCCTGTAGCGCCTGTTTTTACAAGCCCCAGCACTGATGTTGCAGAGTTTAGTGCCTGCTGAGAGGCTGCAACGGCTCTGTTTGACTGTACCAGTGCCGCATTTGCTGTAATCATTGCCCGGCGCTTGGATATGGCATTTTGAGTGGCAGTAGCCTCAGCATTAGTATTCTTTGCCAGCACAAGTTCTGACTGGGCAAGCTGGTAAGCCCGCTCAGCAGCAATAGCATCGGCAGCGGCCTTGCGCTGTGATTGTGTGGCTGTACTTGCCCTTGCGGCGGCGAGCGCTATTTCATTTTTCCTCGCTTCAACCAACTGCGCCGTCTGGCTTCCAAGATCGCCAATCATGCCGCCAATAAATCTTGAACCTCCGATGGCCGCCAGCACGCCAGCAGCAGAGGCAACGGTATTGATATTATCTGAGATCGCATTCAATGCCCCGGTTAGCGCTCTTGTCGCCCCAGTGGCTTCATTTGCACCACCTACCCACGCCAGAAATGCGTTTTCAATTTTTGTCGTTGCTGATGCAACGGTCTGTGGCATCGCGCTATATTCATCCTGTAACGCCCCAAGCTGGCTGATTAAAGCCGGAACAACTTTATCGGCGGTAAGTTGTCCCTGATCGGCCATAGCCTTTAAGTCTTTCCTGGCGACACCCATGCCGGATGCCAGTGCACGAATAACGCGATCACCGTTTTCATTGACGGAGTTAAATTCCTCGCCTCGAAGAACACCCTGTGCTAACGCCTGACTGAACTGTGTGATTACTGAGCTGGCTTCAGACGTGCTTGCGCCTGACAGCTTAAGTCCTGTCGATATAGCTTCGGTTACTTTCAGAACCTCTTCTGAACTGTAGCCATACTCACGCATGGAGGCGGCTGAACGGGTAAACAGGCTGGCGTTATCTGAAAATGCGGTTCCGGTTCGCTGGCTAATATCCATCAGTGCGCGCTGTGACTCTTTGAAGTCATCGGAGGATTTTGATGCCTGCTTTAACCGGGCGTTAACTGAACTCCATTCATCAGCCAAAGAAATAAGGTGCCCGGTGGCATATGCTCCTGCAAATGCCCCAGCAAGACCAACAGCTGACGCCTTTGCAGAATTAAGTTGGCCCGTTAAGTCAGCCAAAGCCCTCTGAGTCTCCCTGGACGCGGCCGCCGCCTGTCGGCCACCATTTTGCATGGTGCGGTAATAATCTTGCCCCATTCGTGAGGCGCGTGAAATTTCCGTCTGGAATGACTGCGAGTTAGCGGAAATTTTGATTATTAACTCACGTAAGGTTGCCATCAATTTTCTCCAGGCGAAAAAAAAAGCCCATTAACGGGCTTTTTGTTGTGATATAAATTTCATGGCTTATCTAAAAATTCTCTCAGAGCTTCCGATTTATTGCAGGAATCTTTATTAACAGTCATCCCTGCCTCTTTTTGCTTTTGACAGAAATAGTAGTAATCATCGTTTGTTTTTATATAGCCCATGAATTTAATAAAAGCTTTTTTACACAATTCAGGATTTGCATGATCAGAGCAAACCGTAGACGTATAGCTTTGCAACTCATTTGGTTCTAATGGAGCCAGTGTTTGAGTTGCACTTGATAAACAACTGAAACCATAAAATAATACAAATAGAACTAGTTTTTTCATTTTCTTCACCAAATTATAAAAAAATAATCCTATTCTTTTACAGTTCATTTGTCACTGAGTTGCAGCTGTAAGTGCCGCCTCAAGCCCTGCAAACGGGTCCTTCGGTTCTGATTGCTCATCACCACCCCATCGCAGGATCGCATCGTCCAGCGGTACTTTTGCCCCCTGCGAACCGTAGATGGCAGAGACGAGCTGGGCTGCCTGAATGTCGCCACGGATATCGCCAACCGGACTTTGCCTGTCGAACTCAATCCACATCAGAAGCTCGCTTGCCGTCATATTCTGCCGAAGCTCTGAGAGCGTGCGCCCCATCCGGAGCGCAAGCGACATCAGAAACTTTACGCCGGGGGTTGAGACTTTTCCCGCGCTTCGTCCGCATTGTTGATCAGGTCAAGCGCCTGTTTGAGCAGGCGTGAATGGACGGGGCCGTAGATTTCACGCACCTGCTCTTCTTCGTCTACGCTGAATACCGGTTGCTTATCGGTGTCACACAGAACGTCAATGAAGAGCACCACGTCAGCGCAAAGATTACGGTGTGCCTTTTCCGATACTGACACATTTTCATCATCAGCACCCGCTTTCACTACTTCCTGCCAGCGCAGCCAGGCTTCACCTGACGGCTCACGGAGAACCACTTTGACGCCCTCCCACTCAGGAACGGCGACCGTCTTATGACGAAAACCCGACATCTTAGCCAGGGCGAGATTTTTAATATTCTTCATGCGACCTCTCAGGAGCCAGACTCGATGCTTTCAGGCTTACCTTTCAGGCGCAGGGAGAACGTTGCCGCCACTACACCGTTGGTACCGGAAGACCAGGTATGCTGGCGGATTTCAGCCAGGAATTTAAAGCCTTTCCCGGACGGGAAGATGACCTGGAAAGCGTAGGTCGTATCGTTGTCATACGCTTCACGCAAGGCGTCCTGCGCCGGATTCTTGTAGAAGTTTCCGGACAGAGAGATTTCTGACGGAGAAGGCAGACCGTTGATGTTCTCCTGCTCGGTCGAGCAAAGCGTTGTTACGTCGATATCCTGCTTCTGACCACCGGTGAACTGAATTTCTTTGATGGTGCAACTCAGATCGAGAAAGGTTGCGGAATCCATCGTTTCTTTGGTGGCTGGCAGGGAGGAAATAAGGATCTTCGTCAGCTGCGATTTTTCATAAAGTGCAGACATAACTGTCTCCTGGAAAAAGAAAACCCGCCATAGGCGGGTTCGTTGGGTGAATTAATCGTCAGGGGGTAACTTTAAAATCCAGGGTGGCACGGTAGAGCCGATAATCTGGCTCGTAACCGGGGATTTTTACCACCTCTGTAGGGTTTAAGGGCTTAAGCGAAGCGAGCGCCAAATCTCTCAGGGTGCGTGATTCAGTGATCGTAGTGGAATACACATCTACCTGAATGGAAACCCTGCTCTCTGCCTGGCCACACAGCACGTCAGCGGAAACATCATCGACGATGGAAAAGATAATCCAGGGTGGAGAGACAGACGGTTTCCCGTCACTACCTAATGGCGCAACGTAGGGATATACCCGCCCTTCTGCCAGGGGAGAAAGCAAAGCGTAGATATCATCTTCATTCACTTGCTCAACACCTCATCAATAGCCTGATTCATCCTAGCAATGGCGACGCTGGCGGCCTCTTCCTCGCGCGTATCGTAAGCGGGTCGCACAAAAGGATGCGCAGGCATGTTCGCAGTGCCAATCTCCACAAAGCGCCAGTAAAAGGCGTTTCTCGGGTTATTCGCCTTCATCGTGTTATCGCTGTTGCCGGTGCGCGGGTTAACGCCACGAATATGGACGCCGGAAGAAATCTCCCCGCGGCGGCGTGAGCGCTGAGTCAAAACGACCACGTTTTTCTTCAGTTTCCCGGTTCTCTCAGGAGCGCGTGCGATCACTTCTTCCTTAAGCACCTCAGCCCCGGCGCGTGTAGCATCACGCAGAACCTTGTTGTTTTCGGCACGGCTAAGCGCCTCCAGATCCTTTGCGATGTCATTCAATCCGGAAAAATCGAGGCTCGTTTCAATCATTTTTCGGCTCCCGTTTTACAAAGGATTTCCAGGCGGGTTCCTGTCGCGTTTGCGACTGGGGGACCGATGATATTAAGCACCTGCCCTTTGTAGGGGCCGCTAAGGACTTCGAGACGTGAAGAGGCGTTAACATCTGACCTGAAGCGCATCCAGACGCGAATGGTTGCCTGTGCCGTTTCAGCGCCACCTGACATTTGCTCTCTACCATTAATCCCCTTTACCTCCGCCGAAACCGGGTTACCGCCAGTCCAGGACTCCACCGGCTGACCAGAAGGATCACGCGAAGTTGTAAAGGTGAGAATCTTTACCCTGTGCCGGAATCGTCCAGGTTCCATCAGGAGCCCTCCTCTGGTTCAGATTTACCGCGCCAGTTGCGATGAATAAACATCATGCGTTCAGCTGCAGCGTTTTCGTAAAGCTGCACTTCGCTTTGCGCGGTCCGGTGTTCAAACATGTCAGCAAAGACAAGGAGAACAGCGCCCTTAACGGCTGCAGGAATATCAGCAGCAACCTTCCATGCAGGTTCATCGCACCAGCGTATGCAGTAATCAAAAGCGGCCTGGGCGTACAGCGTGATCAGCTCGTCCCTGTCGTCTTCCTCAAACTCAATCTGCTGTTTAAACAGACGGAGGCCAATTACATCGAGAACATCTATCGCCATACGTTAAAAGGGCGGGTTTCCCCGCCCCCTCCATCATGAGCCAGAAGAGAAGGTGCCCTTGATGATTGCCGTCGGGCGATAGTGCGCCAGAGCCAGGCGCTCTTCGCACAGGATGGTCAGCATGTTTTTCACGAAGTTATCGCGGTCTTCACGGCTGACTTCCACGGTGGCATCCATGCGATCCCATACCTGAGAGGCCATATCGAAACCACCCACCGTAAAGGTACCGGCGGCCTGTGCCTTAGTCGGAACTACTGGCAGCCCCCACATGATATTGCTGGTAAACGCCTGAGGACCGCCGAAGAGATAGCGGCCTTCGTTGTCTTTCAGCAGCGCGATGTTGTGCCAGTCGCGTGGGTTCAGGACGATACCGGAAGCGCTAAACTCAGACTCGGTCACCTGGTAAATTGCATGAGCGATAATATCTGCGCGGGTGTCACCTGAAACATTCAGCGAGGTGTCATAAGCAGTTGCCACTTTGTTCAGGCCTTCCAGGTTATCCCCGGTGCCGTCGCCGTTCAGCAGCTGATTTTCTTCCTTCAGCGCCAGACCATACATCAGACGACCGTTGACGTATGACTGCAGCATTGGTGCATCATCCATCACCTGACGTGACGCCTGTACCCAGTGGGCGATGGTCTTCACGTTTGCGGTCTGCTTGCTGAAGGTGATATCCGATTCAGGCTTCAGCGCTTTCTCGGCCACCACGTCGGCGTTATTGGTAAACACCTCTTCACGCACGTACTCCAGAGCGTTGCTTGAGATGCGACCCTGAGCCAGAAGATCGCGGATGGTCAGGCGGCGCAAACCAGGCATGATGATGCCAGGGATCTGCATCGGCTGGATCAGTGCGCCAGCAGAATCAGCGTCACTGCCAAGCGATTTGTTGAACGTCTTCGCGTCAAAGGTGCCCTGTTTACCATCCCATGACTTAATGAGTTCATCAGCAGCTCGTTCAGAGAAGGATTTCTTCTCACCCGGATTCTCAGCACCGGATGCCAGTTTCTGTTCCAGATCGAAGAGACGGGTACCTGATTTGGACAGCTCTTCCTGTACTTTCGCCAGGTCTTCCTGCAGTTGTTTGGAAACCTTACCCGTGCTTTCGATTTCTGCTTTCTGTGCTTCGAAAAGCTGGGACATTTTATGCTGGGATTCTTCAATAGCTTTTTGAATGAGAGCGAGTTCAGACATAATTATTTTCCTAAGTTAGAAGGGAAAGATTGGATGCTCTGAAGCAGAGCTTTGATTTGTTCTTCGTTTCCGCCGCCCTCGGACTCGCTCCGAATCGCTGACTTAAACCGGGCTATTAACCCAACTGCCTGTGATTTGGTGAGGCCGACTGAATCCCTCAGCCAGTTCTCCACATCACGGATCGTTTCAATACCATCGACGCTTTTCATGGCTGCAATGCCAGCCTGTTCGTTGGCCGGGAAGGTGCAGACGCTTATTTCACGCAGTGCCTGGACATTCTTGAAAATGCGGCCGGTGGGAATGATGGTGTAATCATCTTTTGCAACCGAAAAGCCAACTGACATCCCCTCAACCGTACCGTGCTGCATTGCAGCTTTCAGGTCGGTGGCCCCGCTGTGCCCTGGCGTCAGTTGACCGCGTACATACAGGCCTTTTTGGTCTTCTGCCAGGTTGTCCCATTTACCTACCGGCAGTTCCCACGTCCTGTGGTTGAAAAACATCGCCACTTTTCGGGTCTGGTTTGCCAGTGCGTTTTTAAACGCCCCGGGCAGAATGATGTCGCCATCTGAATCGGTGTTATTGAAAACCGAGGCGTAACCTTCAAAAATCCCCTGCTTCCCGTCACCGGTGAATTTGATTTCTGTCTCGTCGAAAGACAGCGTTTTTACGATCTCAGGCATCACGGCCCCCATAAAAATTAAGCCCCGTCATTACGGGGCTTTTTGTTGGTTCCTAAGTCGGTTATTGGCACGTACTGCTTCTGTCGCATCGCCACATCGCCACCTGGTAATGGCGGCATGTTGTCTGTCCGGCGCATCTCGTTGATGGTTCGGAGCCCGGACTCTCCCATTGCCTTCATAAAGGCAGCGCGGGAAGCAGAATCGCCCCTCAGAAGACCATCAAGATTGTGCTCAGCATGAATGCGGCCAACATCCTTAGACGGGATTAGCCATCGCTGAATGCTGTTTTCCCACCGGGAGATATAGGGCTGCAGCGTGTACTGCAGGAAGCCGAGGTTTTGTTGCTCGATGCCGGAGCCCCAGCTCGTTGACTTCTCAACGTCGCCTACAAGATGAGGCGGCACGCCAAAGAAGCGCGCCAGTTCGCTAACCTGGAATTTTCGGGACGCCATCATTTCGGCATCCTGCGGTGTTACGCCAATTGCCGATGTGGAAAATCCCGCTTCCAGAATCCAGAGGCGTTTTTTTACCGGGCCGCCAGCGATCTCTTTGAAATTCTCTTCGACCTGCGAACGCTGCTGTTCAGTTAGCACTTTTTCGCCGGTTGAGAGGATTTGCGGAGACTTGGCACCATTGGCAAAGAAATCTCGCTGCTGATCTTCCATCGCCACCGCCACGCCAGCCGATTTACAGGCAAAAGCGATGGGTGACAGACCGACGAGCCCGGTAAAACCGAAGCCCTTCAGGTGAAAAATTTCTTTCTGCGAAAAGTTGGCGTATTCGCTGTCGCGCTGATAGCGATAAAACACTTTTTTACCTACAAGCTTTACATCCATGTTGGCTGACTGAAGCGGGAGAAGGCTTATCACATCTCCTGCACTGTTACGGTCCACCAGTGCATATGCGTTACCGTAGAAACAGAGCTGCATCGTCATAGCCTCCCTGAATTCCTGGGCGGTCATGTACTGGTTAGGTGAGTAGCGCAGCAGTCTCGCCAGTGGGTTGCTCAAATCAACTTTTTTACGGTTGTCTTTCTCATCGGTTTCGAATACATCCATCGGCAGGCATGCCGTGAGCGTTGAAATCAGACTCACACAGCGCCATACCGTAGAAATTTGCAGTATGCGTTCATCGTTAATTGATGAATCGCCCAGGTGACCATGGGCTGAAACAGGCCCCGTCTGTGAGCCCTGATTTGGGGTGACTAAACGCCCGCCGACAAACCAGGACTGCAGCTTCGCCCACCAGCCGTTATTGGTTCGCAGGTCAATCGTGTATTTAGGTTCTTCCATCACATGCTCAGCGGTCGAAAAATGAAGTCTTCGAAGTCACCACCCTGTTCGGTAACTTCCCCATTAGCAGCACCAACGGACATTGTCATTGCGACCATGCCATCAATACGGCCTGTTGCTTTGGATTTATCAAGCTTGCGGTTACCTGCAGCATCTTTAACCACCACCGCATTCACGGCACACATCGTTAATACAGGGTGCATGCCATGCCTCACGCGGCCGTTAAGCATCAACGATTCAAGGGTGTCTACTGCAGGTCCCATATCCTTAAAGCCCTGGCCGAACTCGATCAGCGGAAGGCTCAGACCTATGGAATCGGCCTCTTTCCTGAACTGGTCAATGCGCCAGCGGTCGAATGCCATCGCAGTAAGGTCAAAATCACCGATAATTTCAGCGATATCCGCAACGACGAATGAGTAATCCACGGAAGCACCTGGTGTGGTGCGCAGAAGCCCCTCCCTTACCCAAACGCCATAGGGGGCACGGTCCGTTTTAGTGCGTTCTACAAGAGTCTTTTCAGGTGTCCAGAAGAAGGGGAAAACATCCCAGACACCATCATCTGCCTCACCAGCAATAACAAGAGCTGTTAAATCATTACGGGCTGACAGATCAAGACCTGCAAACCACTTCCTCGGTGTGTTTAGTGGATTACCACCGCACAGTTCCCACACGCTGCGGGAGATAAACGGCGATACGGTAGACACGCGCTGATTAAGGTTTAGGTTTCGGAAGGTGTTTTCGAAGCTTGGCATTCGGCCAGCTTTCTCGGCCTGGCGTGCCATGTCTTTTTCTGATCTGAATGTTCCCAGCGCCGGGTTCGCAGCCAGCCAGGTTTCACGTTTACTGATATCGGCATCTTTTGGCGCTTCATAAACGTGGCATACGATGTGCGGGTCTTTAGATTTGATCGCGTCATCAATCCAGATACTCAGCAGATCAGCATCGTTTGCCGCCTGCGTACTGATTACAATCAGCAACGGGTTTTCGTGCGCCCCCTGAGCGGTAGTTATTGCATCGATAAAATCATCCTGCGGACCTCTTACCTGCCCTGTTTCGTCCAGAATCGCCAGAATCGGTGAAAGGCCGTGTGTGGTTTTACCCTCAGCAGATAAAGCCTTGTATTCGACATTACACGGCAGGCCGATCAGCTTTTTGCCGCTAGGCGTAATGTGAACAATCTCCTTCAGCTTGGGGTTCAGGTTAACCATTTTCACCGCGAGGTTGAAAACAATTGCGGCCTGTTCCCGGCTAAGTGCTCCGCTGACAATCTGCGTGTTCTGTACCGCTTCTGGCCCCACCAGATGAGCCAGCAGAATTCCGGCAATTAAACCCGTCTTACCGTTTTTTCGGGCGATGCTGAGGATCGCCATATCCGTTCCGGCTGGATTGTCGTAAAGATCCAGGATGAATTCTTTCTGGAAGGGGTCCAACAGCATTGGCTGCCCGATAAGCTTACCTTCCGGCACGATGCAAAAGCGCTCAATGAACGCTATTACACGCTCACCTCGCGTCATAGTTTTTTATCCGTGCTTGGGAAAGGCGATCAGATTGTCGTCCTGGTCCTGATGCTCAGCTTTGGTATTTCGTGCATCACGATCATTCTGATTGCGTTTCTTCTGGTCGCGGCTTTCGCCATTGGTTGCGTGGGAATGGATTTGGAGGTCACGGCGCTGAGCCAGGATAGTTCGCTGTAGCTCAACAATTTGTTTGCGGAGGTCTTTTATCAGTCCTTCGTCGCGTCCCTCCCCGCGTTTACGCTCTTCTTTGCGTAAATCCTTGCGTAAAACGGTTATATAAAGCTGATTATTTGCCAGTTCTACGGCAGCCAGAAGGTCGGCTGGCGTCCAGCTGTCCAGAGCTTTCGATCTGATATTGTCATGCCAGAATGGTTCGGCTTTTTTTTCCAAACCTGCATGGGACGGAGGATCGATGGTGTCCACTGCTGCATTTTTCATGGCCTGAACCGCTGCTGCCGAACTGTCGGAACGGGTTCGTTTATCTGCCATATGTCAACACCTTAAAACTAAAAAAATCGGGTTAGCGTTAAAATCAAACTTTGGCGGCGGTCATTTGGGGCAAAGGTTTTGAAGATTTGATCCCCCCCCTGCCCTTGATGGGATTCATTCTCACTTGGAATGATTGCATTTGAAATGATTTCACATGATATGTAATCGACTTACCGCCGCCGCGCTATGCCGAATGTTTGTCTACCTGTTCGAGCTTTTGAGCGCATTTCCCGTACTCGGGCAATACATGCCCTGAGACGGTCAGTGTCGGTACGTTCTCGCCTACAGTATGGGAGAACTGGATAGACGTTACGCGCTTCATCTCTACACCATCAATCGCCAGCTGAACAAACTTACCATCGCGGTATTCAATGATGAGGTCTTTCATTACGTCCTCCAGTGAGACGCAGGATCAAGCGGGTAGCCGTTGGCATCACAACCTATTACAGCGCCGCGCTTCTCCATTCTCTGTTTCGTTGAGTCATGATGTGCTTTGCACAGTGGTTGCCAGTTCTCTTTATCCCAGAACAGGAGCTGTGCCTTCGATATGGCCAGAGGGTTACCAGACTTAAGCGCATCTTTAAGTTTGTGAGGTTCGATATGGTCAACCACTGTCGCCGGGGTTATGCGTCCTTGCTGCTCGCACATCACACATAGCGGATGCTGCTGCAGAAAACGCAAACGGGCCTTATCCCATCGGCTGCCATATATGCGGGGCTCTTTGTTCATGCCAGTCTCCATGCGCGACGGCGTTCCGTCCTCGGCTCGTTGTCAGGGTGACGCTCGACCGTCTGCATGTCGGCGTGATCCACCAGCGAGTAACACGGATAAATCACCCGACCACCGAACGCCTCACCGACGGCGTAATCAGCTGCCAGCGTTTTATTCCATGCGTTAAGCATGCGCTCCAGTCTGCCCTGAGGAGGGCTGTAACATACGCCGTGAATCAGTTTTCTCAGAACAAGGTAATCAGCGTTTACTCTGTCTGCTTCCACCAGCATTCCGGCTATCTCTTTCTGATACTGCGGCGGTCGGCCGGTACCGAGATAAAAGCTCAGCATGTCGTCAGGGAAGCGAGTCAGCCAGTCAGTAACCTTTTCGCTAAATCCGAGTACCGGCAACGCGTCGTCTTCCAGCACCACTACCCGGCAGGGTTGACTGGCTGCCCATTCAAGCGCACGGCGATGATTCCAGTTAGCTCCGTGGTTACCGTCATCAATAAGCAGATGAGCATCCAGCAGCGCAGCAAGATGTTGTGCATGTTCTGATCGGGAGTGGTGACCAACAACAACGAATTTCACTTGTGCTTCCACCATGTGGCCTCCCCACCGATACCATCAGTTTTGAAAACGGTATGTACCAGAGGGCCGGTGACCAGCCTGTCAGCGAATGACTGCGCAACGATACCGAATGCCAGCATGTCACCTACCGCCGCGCCAGCCTGTTCTTTCTTCCAGAAACGATAACTCTCGATCCGGTAGTAAAGACGGATGATGCCGTGAGCGAACGCCATTACATCAGCGCGGGTACCACCCAGCAGACCAGCGTTTAGCATCACATCGTTGCGGTGCGCTTCGATGAACTCCTGATAGATACGCTCTGGATGGTTCTGCTTTGCCCAGGTGTCAGCATATGTTTTCGGTTCTGAACCGACATAAACCTTGCCGGGCTGCATTTCTTCCCACGGTGCGCGAAGCATTTCGACATCGGTCCCATCGGTACACCAGACGAAACGGTATTCAGGATGATCTCGCAGGTGCTGCCAGACGTGCAGCCAGCGCCGGAAGTAGACATTCATCTTCACGTCAGGAACGTGGTAAAGCTCAACGTCAGGAGGGGCTGCCTGAAGTTCATCCACCAGCGCGATACGGCCACAATTCCGAAGCGATGAGGCCCATTTAGCCAGCATGTCAGGAGAGGCGCTCATTTTCATACCGCGCTGCGGGTCAGGCTGACTGGTCAGTAACGTAGTGATTACCACATCCCGTTGCCGCCGGTACTCCACATAACCGGTAAACCCGGTATCGCGCCGTTCGTTGTGGATTTTAACGTTACGTTCCACCAGCGCCATCCGGTCTGGTTTTGGTACCGAACGCTCTACGGCCTCATGTTCATCAAGAGAATGAATCATCTTTTCTGAACCGACGACATCAGCGTAAGCCCACGTAGTCATTCCGGCGTTATGAATCCGCAGGGCAAGGTCGCTGTGTTCGTACATGCCGCGACCATAAACCGGATCGAATCCGCCCACCTTCTCGATGGCGCTGCGGTGGTAATACAGCATCACGCCGCGCTGCCCGGTGTAAGCAACATGCTTATCATCACGGTACAGCTCCGCCATGTCGTGCAGCTTATTGCGCCCGGCCAGATCCAGAAACTGGTAAGCCAGGTGCGGCTCGGGTGATTCGATGTAGGGAAGATGCCAGTTATCGGCGATAGGCCAGGCATCATCATCCCACAGAAAAAGATGCTCGCACCCGGCATCCATAAGGGCTGACAGGCTGGCGTTCTTCGAAGCAACAATGCCGAGTGATGTTTCATGGCGAAACAGCTGCACGCCGCCGGGAACTACCGCTGCAGGCTTTGAACCGTCATCGATAACCACCACCAGCGCGCCGGCTGGCAGATGCCTCAGATGCTGTTCGAGTGAACGTTTTAAAACGTCTGCGCGCTGGTGTGTCGTTATTGCAATCCCGATCCGCGATGAAATTGCGCAGGCGGGTGCATACGGGACACCATCAATAATGA
The DNA here is from genome assembly GCF_049238125.1 of Enterobacter cloacae complex sp. IR5402. Classification (NCBI taxonomy): domain Bacteria; kingdom Pseudomonadati; phylum Pseudomonadota; class Gammaproteobacteria; order Enterobacterales; family Enterobacteriaceae; genus Enterobacter; species Enterobacter cloacae complex sp. IR5402. The sequence goes on along the minus strand of NZ_JBMKHO010000015.1, from coordinate 176 downwards.
CCTGCATAAATTCTCCAGCATCAGTCCGTCCATCGGGTTACTGCAACTTCATGAGCCCATGGCCCATCAGACCACAGCCATACTTTTAATGGCGGGTTTACCACCATCTTATCCCTGATGATGTCGCCTACTGATTTGTCAGGCTCAACATCTGAATCAGCAAAACTGATAGGGTA
>NZ_JBMKHO010000014.1:0-105845 GCF_049238125.1 Enterobacter cloacae complex sp. IR5402 | reverse complement strand
TCCACACACCGGATTGACAGGAAAGTACGCCACCACTGGCATCACGGCTTATCAGCCCATTCGGATAACAGGCTATACCTGCAACGTTTACCTGACCCAGTTGCAAAACACCGCCAGCTGAAAGGTTGCCTGTTGCTTTAACTGTGGCACCAGAGACCTCGTTTGTTGCCGTAATATTGCGTCCGGCGCTGATGTCACTGTCAGCACGGACTGTAGCTCCTTTTACCTGTGCTCCCGCTGTAATATTCTGGGAAAAAATACCATTTAAACCACTCACATTTCCGCTGAATGTTCCTGTCTTACCATTAATGGTACCGACGCTGTTCAGATTATTTCCCCCCATGTCTATTGCTGTGTGCATTTTATTCAGGTCGGGGCGGCCATTAACCTGAAAACGGTACAACCTGTCGTTATCCTCCTGTGCACCAGATAACTCATCTGTTGAGAGGAGCACGACGATATGTCCATTTCCGGAAGTAGCTCCGTAGCTACTCAGCGGGATTTTCCAAGTCCGCAAGGCACCGGTGGCAGTTTTACCGTCATCGATGTATCCTCCGAATCCGGTTTTGATGTCCCTCGATATCAGCCTCAATGCTTTGGCCGGATATACACTTCCACCGCTTGATACCACCATTCCCTGCAACAATTCCGTGTTTTGCCCGTTTCTGACCAGGTACGTGTTCATACGCTGACCCAGGCTGTTTGTTTCGGTAAAACCGGACGGCAGAAAACCGGTATTTTTAAGCATGGCTGTGGTGATCACTGTCGGCGCGGTAGTGCTGGTTGCACTTAACAGCGTGGCATAGTTTCGCCCGACGTAGCCACGCGCAGCTGCTGCGTAGGTACTGATATGGGCTGCTTCAACCTGCCAGTTTTTCTCCTGTTGCCAGTCCTTGTATTTAGTGAGTCCAAAGACGGCCATTGCCATCACAACAAGGAGCGACAGAGCGACATCAAGATTTGCCCAGCCACGATCATGCTTTTTCATAGAATCGATATCCATACAGGTTGATACAGAAGAGTGAGCTGGAAAATACTCCCGCTAAGACAAAGCCAGGGTCCCAGCGGTCCCTCTTTTTTCCCCGATACATTCCAGGTTAGCAGCCAGAGAACAAAGGCTGCTGCTCCAAACAGAGTGACCAGTGCAGCATCTTTCCCACCCATCCAGGCAGTCAGGCCAGTTATCAGCCATAAATCCCCCTGACCCAGACGCTGAGTGCCCCGGTTTACCAGGACACTCAGTAGTGCCATCAGACTGACTGTTGCTGCGATCTCCGCCAGTTGTGTAGATATACTTTCAACTGAAACGTCTGATGCTGCTCCCCAGAGCAATCCCCCAAGTAACAGCCGTACTGTGAAGGTTCGTGGCAGATATCCACTGACTGCGTCTGTGCTCCCGGCCTGAAGAAGGAAGGCCATCATCACTATGGCAGCTGCCCGATCAGCAACAGGAACCGGTGCAAGGGCAGCGATCATACTGAAAGTAGCGAAGAACCAAATCCCTGCCGTCAAGGTTGTTTTCTGTTCCTTAACGTTTATCGGGTGCTCCTCCAGAAATTCGAGCACGCGGCACATCAGGACTCTGCCAATGATTGCGAACCCCAGTAGTAACGGCAGACTCCATGCTGTCGTCAGACTCGTAACTATGATGGTTCGCATATTCGCTTTCCTTTCACCTGTCGACAGACTCGAAGACCTTTCAGCTCCAGATAGAACCCCCAGATACGGTTGGCATATTGCTCACGGGTTTCGTGCCGATCCTTACGGAATCCAGCGTTGTAAGACCCGAGGCAATTCCAGGTCACACCACATACCTGAAAGTGGCTGGCCAGGATCCACGCCCCTATCTGAATGTTCAGACAGGGGCGCTTCAGCAGGTCTTCTGCCCCCTGGATGACACCCATCCGGACGAGCTTAGGAACATGGGTTGAGTTAATCTGCATCAACCCATAGTCCGTGCTGACCGGATTACCCTTTTTATCCCGGTTGGTGTTTGTGACCCATGGACGGAACGAAGACTCCCCTTTGGCCACTGCCTTAAGCAGCAGTGGCTCGATCTGGTATCGGGCACCGGCATTGTTAAAGCAGGCATCAAAAGTCGCAGGCGGGGAGTTCGTGCTGGCCATCAATGGGCCGGAGGAAAAGGACAGAATGAGCAGCGTCATTACCAGGCGGCAGGAGAGAATGCGTTCTCTCCGCATGTTGTCTCCTTAGCTGTTCATCGTGAAGATCAGCTTGTTGGTACCTGTGCTGCCATTGTCAGCTGTGCATTGCGCGCTGGCTTCTTCAGTTGTCACAACCCCATCACTGTGCGCCGTGGAGTTGATGGTGATCGCATCAGCAATTTTGGCGCGACTGAGTGCTGTGACGAGCGAGACGCAGGCACCCTGAGGAACCATTTCGTAGGTCAAAGAGAATCCATTTGAGAACCCGGAGACTGTGACAGGTGACAGTGTCACGGCTCCACCCCATCCATTATAAAGCGTGGCGGTGCCGGAAGAGGGGGTACCACGTACAGTCATACTTTTAGGCTGAAGTTTCATCTGGATAAGCGAGCCCATCATTTTGGCACCGGAAGTGAATGTGTATCCATCTCCTCCTTTCATCATGTTCTGGGTGCTTGTGATGAGCGACTGAATGTTCGACGACTCCTTACCTACGTTGACGTTATTTTTGAGGGCGAAGTATCCCGCCAGGACGATCCCGATGACGACCAGTACGATTAGCGCGATGCTGCCCTGCTCCAGGAAGCCCCAGCCGCGGTGTTGCGAAAGCGCCTTAGTTGGTTTGTATGGCTGAGAAGTTGGTTCAGAATTAAATTGCATGATGTTTCCTCATTTAAAAAGAGCCCGACGAGCTGTTAAGGGCATTAATATCCATAACGACAAGGACCAGAAGCAGAAGCATCAGGATCATTGCCAGGAACATGAGTCCGCGGATTACAACAGCGCGCTTTGCTACGCGCTCCAGGGTTTGTTCAAGCCAGCGCTGTCCGTAGTTAATGATGATTTCATCGTCTCCATCACCCTGCAAAAGGGAGAGGAAGTTGGCCGCTTCCTGCGACGGAAAATCGTAACCACAGTCCTTCAGGGCCAGTCCGAAATGTTTACCTTCACGCACATGTTCGGTAATCGCATCAATACGCACAGCAAGCCAGGGGGATGCCGTTTCCAGCAGGATCTCCAGCGCGTCTTTGGTTCTTACGCCGGACTGTAGCAGTGCACCGATATTCAACAGGAAGGTCGCGCCCTGAATATCCTTATAAACCGACCATGGCATCAGCCCGTCGAATATACGACGAAGCCTGTCAGGGCGATGCCAGCGCGGGAGTGACCAGACCGTCCAGATAATTAAAGCGGTGGCGGCGATGCCGGTTATCACTCCATACTCACTGAAATACACTGAGATCCCGTAAAGAAACCCTAGCGCCCCGGTCCAGTTCTCTGGCGGGCTGATTTCTGTCAGCGTAGGAAGTAGTTCGGCATTCAGTACATAGATGGAACTGGACAACATGATGGCAAAACCAATCGGATAGATGGCCATCTGCCATACAGCTGCGCGAATACGCTTACCCGCGTGGGTCAGGGCACAGGCGTATCTTAGTGAGCGTGGAAGTGACTCACTGCGTATGCCGGCGCTTATAACGGAAGCTTCTGCGGCAGGTAGCCACCGGGTGAGGGTGCGCTCCAGCGTTTTTTCGCCGCTGTTTTCCCTTAACGCATCAATACAGTCGTCCGTCAGCTCAACGTAGGGATGCCAGTTCTGGCCGAAGTTCGTCCATGCATTGCGCATTTTCTCCAGTGAAGGCTTTAGTTTCTGTCGGTTTTCAATCAGAAACCGCAGCGCATCATAGAACTGAACACGATACTGACCGCTGAACGTCTTACGGACCAGGTTATATCGGAGTCGTTTCAGGAAGTGCATTTCACGCATCATCCACCTCCAGACGTTCATCTTCATCGAGTGGAATGATCCGGTTGGCCATCAGCGGGTCGACCAGCCCCTCGTTGATTTTATGCAGAACGTGCCGGACACGGCTGATCCCCTGCATGTTGTTTATCCAGAACTGGCGAGCCGCAACCTTGCCGTCAGTTTTCAGCAGCTTAAAAAGACGGTTATTGGTCTCGATAACCTCGGCAATGACGGTACGTCCCCTGATACCCTGACCGACTTTGCCACGCACCTGGCCGTTGATCTCCACTACCTGTGTGCATGCTTCACACCCGTCCGGGTTATGGAAATAGAGCCTGTCGGTCGAGCAGACGCCTTCAATATTGCAGTATTTCTCCAGCCAGTTCTTTTCCTCGTCACTTAAGGTGTTGACCTTATCCTGCCAGGATATACGGCATTCCGGACATAGTGTGGGTACCAGACGCTGACTGATTAATCCGATTAAAAGCTGGGCATCACACAACAGATTTTCGTTAACACCGAGCGTAACCATACGCTCCGGGATGCCGAGTGCTGAGTTTGTGTGCAGGGTTGTCATCACCAGGTGTCCGGTCTGGGCGGCATAAATGGTGGCCAGCATCGAGACAAGGTCACGCATTTCACCCTCCATAATGGCGTCCGGATCCAGTCGCAGCGCTGACGAGATAGCTTTTCCCCAGGCGATACGTACTGCTTCCTCATCTGATTTGTCGCAGATGATTGGCGTCTGAACAGCTCCCACGACCTGCCCCTCAAGTGGGTCTTCGATGGTCAGAAGGTGTTGCCCGGGGTTGGTATCCAGATATTCACGGCAGGCGGTACGGAGCGTGGTGGATTTACCGGAACCAGTTGGCCCCGAGAGGATGATCTTACCTTCAGGTCGGTCAATCATGCGTTTAAGCAGCTTGATTTGTTCGGGTAGATAACCCAGTTGCAGGAAGTCAGGTACGTTGTTACCGTCATCCGGAATAAGTCGCATAACCGCAATCAGCCCATCGCCAGTTGGGCGGTGACTGTAGCGGGCACCAAACAGACCTATTTTCCGCATCATTGCCGGGGAGAGTCGTGCATCCTGTTCCCGGTGTGGGTAGAAGCTGGTTTCTGACACATCCGACATCGAGAGAATACAGGTGGCACAGAGGGATATACCTTCCTCCCGCCGACGTTCATCCACCACATGCAAATAGCCGTGGACGCGCATTTTGACCTGGAAGAGTGAATCTGAAATGAGAAAGTGAATATCTGAGGAACCGAGCTTTTTGGCCACTGAAAAATAGTTCAGGATCCGTTGTTCACTTTGGCTGCTGTCTCCATCCAGGTCTGCCAGAGTTAATCCTGTCTTATCGCTGGCCTGAGGTTGAGCTTCCTGCTTTTTTCGCGCCTCTCGTAAGTCTGAGAGAGTGACAAACCGATGTTTGATCCCCGGATGTTTGTTCATTAAGTCCATCAGCGCGGCCTGTACACCTGGGTCGACTCGCTGGTTGGTATCAATGAGGATTTCTTTCCTGTCACCGTCATCAAACAGCAGAAGAGATTCTGCAGTAATAGCGCTCATGGTTAGTCCCCAAAGGCAAGCAGTGTGCCATCGCTGAGTGTGACTCCGGCTAAGGTAATGCTTTTGACTGTGCTCTCCATTCCTGGAATACGGCTTCCGGGTGATACGACCAATGACAGTCCTGATTGCAGTTGTAGTGTGGCGCGGAGGTTTTTATCGCGGCCGTTAATCTCCAGCACGACAGGGCGATTACTCACAGTAACCGGACGTGCAGGCTGGCCAGGCAGTGAAGTATCGCCGAAGGAGGCACCGGGAAGAGCGGTGGCAGGAGTGCCGACGCTGGATTGATTTTCCTCAAGCTGGCGCTGCAGTTGCGCGCCCTGAACTTCTGCCTGAAGAATGACGTTTCGGATATGCAGCTGTTCAAGCTGTCCCTTTGTCACACCGGGTATCACGTTCCCTGCTGGCGGTGATACCTGCTGGTTCGTGGACTGAGAGGCCTGAACGGGTAAAGGCCCGAATATTGGCAGCAGGAGCCAGAGTGTCGCCTGCCGAAGAAATTTACTTTGCTGACGCATAAATTTTACCTTCAGTGGTATAGCTGAACGCACTTCCGTTCAGCTCGAATGTTAAACGGGTAAGTCGGATACCAGTTTCATCCAGACCGTCGAATAAGATGATGGCGGGGAGGGGCGCGGAAAAACTAAACGCGTATTCCTGCCAGTCCTGCACAGGAGGCGGTTCTCCGTTCGACCCCGGCAGGACTGGAGGCATGGCTACATCGGTGATGTTGAGTGTGATTTGCTGACGCTGGAACCAGGATAGGATGCGGATGAGCTGCAATGAACTGTCAGGCACTGCTTCATCCCTGAGTGGTCTGTCCGGGGGCGGTAATGAAATTCGGGCTTCCCGCCCCCCCTCCTTAAGATTGAATACTGGCGTGACACCGAAGACTTCCTGACTGCGAGCGAGAAACCCCTCGACTGTGCCACCGGGCATAATCTGGTACAAAAGGGTTATACCGTCAGGAGAACAGGTCCCGGATGCCAGTTTCCAGCTCCCCAGAACATGTAGCGCCGGATCGGTCTTTCTCTGACAATCATCAATCAGAGCCTGGGCTGTTACCTCGCGTGCCCAGGGATGAGGCAAAACCTTAGGTTTTGCCTGACTGGCGAACATTGCGCGCGCCCTGGCCTGTATTTCTTCAGCGGTGAGTACCGGTTCCTCCGGTGGTGTGGCCGTCTGCCACCAGGCAATGGCGCCTGTGCTGAGCAGCAGTATCGCGCAAGCCAGTAACCAGCGCTGCCTCCGGAGTCCATCTACATGCACACGGCATTGCTGTCGCCTGCGTGCAGATAGTCCGGCAAAGAGGCTGTTAGCATCAAGGGGGTTTTCCACTGATGCCAGACAGACCCAGCCTTCTGGGGGCGGTTCGTTCATGCTCAGGAACAGTGTCAGCAGCCCCTGCATTTTGTCCGCACTCCCTGTTTTATCGGCAGTGACGGCAGGCACACCATTAATACTGGCCAGAAACACGAAGTCGGTACTACTCAACCGATAAATGCCGTATCCATTTCGTGTGCTGGCACAGAACGCGAGTGCCAGCGAAAAGAGCTGGTGACGGCGATGACGGACGGGCAATCTGCCACTCCCAGCGACTGATTGCCCTGTGTCCCGTTTATTGAACTGTCCTGTTGAGGTGTGGACGCCGATGCCGTCTGTTCTTCCGGAACGTGATTTTATTGGTTGAAATGGCGGCAGCCGAAATTTTTGTCTTTCCGTTGGCGCCCAGTCCATCCCCGCCAGCCAGTAACGGCTGCGGGATTTTCCATCCCGGATTGTAAACAGGTAATCCTCATCCTTCATTTCAGCCTCCGGAACTTTGCGGGAATGTCGGTGTGATCACGATGACCAGAGTGGTCCGTTCGTTTTTACCTGACTGACTTCCGCCCAGGAGCGGGTTCCCTGGCGTAAAGGTGCCGGATTTATTGACGGAGGTATTGTTCTGATCAAAACCAGTGAGGATCAGCGATTGCCCGGCCCGGAGATTTGCCTTCTGGCTCAGAGAGCGCAGTTTGGTATATGGCATCTCGATGTAAGAGTTCCCGTCTTTTGACGTGAAGTTACGGATGGTCGGTGGATCTGACAGGTTGAAGTTTACCTGTAGCTGAACGTTACCTGTTTCCTGAATCAACGGTAACAGGGTCATGTTGAAACCGGTGGTGATCATCCCAGGCGTCAGCGTTGTGGTGGCGCCGACATCGGTGGTTGTCGTTGTAGCCGACTGCGCTACATAGACCGTCTGATCTGCCATCTGAATAGGCACGGGCGTCAGGTTAGTCACGGTACTGGACTGAGAAGTGACGACGCTGACATCGCCCTGTTCTGACAATGCTTTCAGCAGAAGGCTGGAGCCAGCAAACTTCGCGGCATTACCAGTAGCGGTATCAAGAATGGACGCGCCGGCAGAAATACCACCAGTGAGATCCCCTGTCGCGTTGTTAAGCGTGGCGCCAGCAGAGTGCAGTGACTTGTACACCAGGTTCCAGTCAATCCGGAAATCTTCGTTTCGTGAGTTACCGACGCTCAGGACTTCAACATTCAGGGCTACCTGTCTGTTCATGATGAGATTTTGCTCGTTCACATAACGGGCCACAGCGGCCTGTACTGACGGCGTGTCTGTCACAATCAGTGATGAGCTGGAGGAGGACAGCCAGTAGCGACCTTTGTTCGGGGTCAGCATCGACTCCACAGCTTTTCGCAGATCAGCATACAAATCGTATTCCTGCCCCGTGGTTGTGCTCTGGGAGGTTGTGGATTCGCCGGAGGCGGAGTTATCTGTACCACTGGTGGCTCCCATACTGCTGGTCGTCCCTGAGCTGACGCTCGACGTGCTGGACGTTTTAGTGTTCAGCATGGCCAGCGAATAGGTCCGGGTTTCCATCAGATAGAACACGATAGTTCCATTATCCATTCGCCAGTAGAGACCGCTACGGCTGGCCATCAGATCCAGAAGTCCGCCCAGGTCTCCCTGCCACATCAGTCCGGTAAGGTTCAGGGGCTGGCTGGTTCCTCCAGTCGGCAAAGAAGTTACGCCCCCCAGACTGGCCAGTGGCGTCCGACCGCTGTCATCAGGTGGTGGTAGTGTGCCACTCATCTGGCGTGTGACGCCGGTACTGACGCTGCTCTGGCTGATATCAAGGGCGTCAGGAGTAAAAATAACGGGGGTTCCACACAGCGCGGTGATGCGTTGTGCCAGTTCCTGTAGCGTAATAGTATTTTTTGCCTGGGTGATATTACATGACGGAGCCTGGTGGTTCCGTTCACGAACGGCGACCGGGATAGGACTCGGATTAATCCACTGACGCTCCGTCCAGGTCAGTGGTTGTTGATGTTGTGTTCGCGGGAGCTGTGCCTGTGCGCGGGCTACCGTGGCGTCAGATTGTGCCTTAGTCTGCATTTTGTTGATTTCAGAGAAGGTACAACCTGCGAGCATGGCAAAGCAGGACGCCATCAGCAGGCGCCGCAAAAGGGTTTTCTTCATGGGGGAAATCCGGATTAGTTGAGGTAAACCACAGCGCCTTCAGGAACGCCCTGTGGAGCCGTGAGCCCGGTGGCCAGACCGGAAAGCCAGATTAACTGGCCGCTTCTCATGGTGCCGATGAGTGCCGAACCGCGACTCTGTGCCCGTAAGGCATCAACGAGTCCAGCTTGTTCCGGCATCCAGACCCACAATCTACTCTGAAGTAACCGGTACTGGATCCGGGCGTCGGGAGTAAAGGGAAGACCCAGCTGGTCAACTGGAACTGTGCCATTCGTTTGGCCAGTTTTGTAACGCCAGTCGTTAACGCGGTTGGCGATAGTCAGGATCTGGGAGGCATAAAGCTGGCCGCTCTGCGTCTGTATTGCAGTCCGGCTGGTCTGATTTTGTTGCGAATCTATATCACCGACAATCAGGAAAAATATCATGCTGATTGCCAGTATGACCCAGCCCATCACCGACCTGCCGGAGTGTCTGTGACAGATACCACGCACTGCATGCGGGAAGCTTCAGCATAAAGCGGTTTCTGTGCTGAACGGTAAAGGTCGAACATCTGACCGAGCATGGTTTCAAATGAGCCGCGGAAGGTCAGTGGTGCGTCAAGCCGATAATCCGTCACGGATACTGGCCAGATAACCGTCCAGTGCGATGATGCGCCTGATTCACAGCGGGTATCCTGCGCCCATTTCATCAACATTTCCCGAAGAGTCGTTCCCGATGGCGCCAGCCAGGTTTTACCCTGAACCACAGGTGCGACTGGTTCCCCGGTGGCTGGTTGTGCTTTAACTACCGCTGTTGGTGCCTTCATCGGTTTTGTTGTTACAGAGGATGTGCTGGTTTTAACCGCTGCCGTCGGTATGGGTTGGGTCACCTCCGGTCCGCTGAACGGATTTCTCGGCGCGCCAGACGCCTGTGGCGGCGCAGGGAGGTTTCCAGTGGACAGTGCAGGGACGGTCATCTGAGCGGTTTGCCCCTTTCGCTGCAATGTGACGGCATGACGATCCCAGTCCAGCTGACCCTGGATGGATTGCTCTGTCAGCAGACGGTTGAGCACCCTGGTCCACTGGTCATTGGTGTCGACCGAGACGATACGGGTATTCAGTACAGGTCGCAGGGCATTCTCATAGTTCAGCGTCCAGCCAGTCGGAATGATGCGCCTGACCCACTGTTCGAAAGTGAGGTTACGCACCTGTGATAATGACAGAACGGCAACGGGACCTGGTGTGCCGGTAAATGTGAGTGCCGGCAGCGCTGGATTCATGATGGGGCTCACTGAGCTGACTTGTTTTGCGGAGGAGGCCATCATTGTTGGTTGCGGCAGCGGGGAGGTCTGCGATGTTACCGCTACAGATGTCGGCTGGCGTACGGGAACGGGAGTGGCCGCCGGAGGCGCAATTCGCCGCTGTGTCTGTGTAATGATATCGGCACTATCGCTGATCTGGCCGTCGACAAACACGAGCGCAGGTGTGTCAGGAGCAATGTTACGGTTATTAAATCCCGCGCAACTGCTTAACAGCGACGGTATTAACAGGGGCAGGGCAAGTTTTTTCATGATGATCCCCGGGGTTATTCGGTGGGGTGAACGGTAATACGTGGAAAAGCACAGTTCGCGTCAAAACCGATACCGCTGATCAGAACATCGTCTCCGCGCGCTATCAGAATTTTTTGCTGTTGAGTTATGTAATTTTGCGAGGGCAGGTCTATCCCTTCCTCGGCTGAGCCAGCTGAGAGTTTTGATAATTCGGGATGGCAGGCGTGTCGTACCGCCAGTGAAACGAGTTGTTTGTCATCCCCTGCATCGCTGACGACAGCCCTGACCGTGGTTCCATAAGAGAGAGTGCGGTATTCCTTACTGACGATTTTCCCATCTTCCGTAGTGACCGAATTTACATAGCGTACGCTGTCTGAGTTGTCGAAAGTAACAGGTTGGCTGAGCGGCGCATCCATCCTGAGAGAAACCACTTTTTGGACAGAGGCTGGTTTGCCGTGAGTAATGTCAATACGCTGATCGGGCTGTGAGGATGAGCAGGCGCTCAGGATAAGCGGCAATACGGCAAGGGTAATATGTTTCATGTTTTTTACTCCGGAGTTAGTTGTTAGTGAAATACAGGTATGAAAGGGAGCAGGAAGTGACGAGTCGGGACGGTTATGTTTTTTGAGAGATGATAATGAGGCGGTTCGTTTCGTCATTGAGGGGAAGAGCAACACTGAGCTTCTGTCCACCTTTTAATCTGAGAAGTTGTCGGAAGTTGATAGCGTAACGGGAATATTCATTTTTTGAGCTGCCAGTGGTCCGGGAAAGCTCTACGGTCATCTGCATTAATGCAGAGTCTGCGGAAAGAGCCGGCGTTATCACTAATGAGAGATCATCCACGACATTTTCTTTCTTCTTCTCCCCTGTCGTTGCGTGTTGTTGAGCGGAGTAATTTGAAACAGAGAAAAGTAATGCCTTGTTGTTGGTTGTGACTCCTGACATATCGTAGAGCAGTCTGACGTCCCCTTTAGCGACCAGTTCCGTGAGTTCGTCTCCCAGTGAAGCGCTGACCGGTCTTAAAGATATTTTTGCACCTGGCTGTTCAAGCAATTCCTTTAGTTCAGGCGTTACGGGAGTGGAAAGCTCGTAAATACTGGCTCTGACAGGAATGTATGCAGTTTCGTTTTTCTGATACTGCCCGATTTCATTACGGTGATGAGCCTGGTTTGAAGTAGTAGCTCCGTTGCAGCCATATAACGCCAGCAGGGAACATAGCACGCCCAATGTATGCGTTTTCATGATTAAGCCTCGGCAAAAAGATTAATGAAGGTCAGGGCGCCATACATCTCCGTAGCGGACGCCTTCACGGGCACCCCATGCTGACTCCGGCAGTGTGTGATGTCCGATATAGAGTGTGCGAAGAGTGGCTTTGGGTAGTGAGATATCGCGGCCACGGACAACAGAGAAACGATCGAGATAGAAAGACTTTTCTACCTCATCATCTTCATTTTTTTTCAGGAGGAGTTGAAGCGTGACGGGGGAAGCCATTGAGCCTGTCGCGGTAAATGCTTCTTCCATACGGGTGAACTGTAGGATGTGGTTCTTACGATTTCGCTGGCGTTCCATGATTTCAGTTACAACCTGCTCAGGCCAGGGGCAAAGGCAGTGCTTCCAGCCAAGGCCGAGAAGTGAATTAAGAACTGCCCGAAAACGAAACAGATCACAGTTCCCGGTTGAAACAGCGTTGGTCCAGAGCGCAGTCAGGACGTCATCAATGGGACGATTTCGTTCGTTTTCGAGCAACTGCCGGATAGTCATAAACTCGCTACTCATCCCTTTGAATGTTGGTATTCTTCGTGCTCCGCTTAGCCATTCTGTGATGAATCTACGTTTGCCACGCTCTGAGGTTATGTGATGGTTTTCGACTGCCGTACGTAAGGCTACGAGAATGCACCACAAGAGATGGCTGACCTGTTCCTGGGTGGATTGCATGGTTTGTCTCTCTCTGGTTCCGGTTTCTGGCAATGACGTCTGTACCTTCATTCCGCCAGAATGAAAGAAGCCTGAAAGCAGGCTGGCTACAGGAACAGAGGGTGTTCATTGGGCAGGGCCAGCCCAGACGTCATTGCCGGAAAACGGTGAAAAAAAGCCCCCGTGAACGGGGGAAACTAAAGGGATGGTGTAAAACTGGTTTGAACCAGCTTAAGAGGCTCGGTTAAGTACATTTTAAAATCCCCACGCATCAGCATGGGTGATCATATCGAACAGCATTGCAGTCCGGGATATGGGATGATCCGTTTTATCTAACTGCGTAAGGCGTTTGTATTGGCTTTTTGTCAGCCAGATATCTGATGCCGCTTCGAGTTCAGCTCTTGCAGCAGGGTGATGAGTCGGGTCGGGGTATTTCTTCATTAATGCTTCGACTACCCTTGTATTCACAGGGGCAATTTTACTGCCGAATTTCACAAAGTCGCAGAATGCAGAGTGCGCCCGAATCATATCTATTTTCTGTGATTCGAAATCTGCCTTAAGGAAGAAATATCCTGGGAAAACGGCCGAGATCCTTTTTCTGAAAACATGCGGGGCATCCGCACGCCGTATTTGCGTTAAGGATAAAGGTGTCCATGGAGTTATTCTCCTGTCGTGTAGCCAGTCGAATAAGTTCTCGCGGTTTTTGCCCCCGGTAATATAGAGAGCAAGATACCATTGTTGGTTACATACAGTCTCAATATTCATTTTTGAACGCTTCGCGCAGAATTGATCCATGAAAGGATAATTCAAGTTCAATGGGGTCGAACATACTCAACCATGAAGGCGAAACAGTCTTACTAACAAACACTTAAGTTTGCATGCTGTAGTTCGAGCGCCTTCATGGCTCAGGATGCTCTTGTAGGTTAGTCCCTTAAGTAAAATTGGCGGCAATACTTAAGGAACTGTGCGTATTTTTGTTTCTCTGTATAATGAAGTAAAGTGTAAATAGGCTGAATCCTAAAAATGCACCCTCAAGGGTGCATTTTTTGATTAATTTGTGATCATCAATGAAATCATGAAAAAGTATGAGCGTGACAATATAACTGCACGCATTGCATCGTTACTTTTTAAGTTCAGAGCTTTAGTACTTCGCTTCAGATGCGAGCGGACTGTCTCAACAGAAATATTGCAAATGTCAGCGATTGTCTCATATGCATTACCGTGAGCATACAGAGTAACGATTTCTAACTGTTTTCTGGAAAGCTCAGGAAATACGCTATGCAGGGCGTTAATAGTGTTTTCATTAATCATCGTTAAGTCCCCTAGCAAATCTATACGTAGTAAATTTACGCGCAATATGCATCCCCTTTAATGGGGAGAAACCCCATGGACCTTGTCGCGACATGTGGTATGGGCGAAGGATTTCTGATGAGGGTGAGCTTTAGCAGCTAGGCCTATAAAGGCATGTTCATTTGCTAAGGGGGATATAGAAATTTTTGATAGGTTCTTGCACATCATAGATGAAGCTCCCGTGTAGATACTATGTCGGCTACCAAGGAGTTCTCACGCTCTGGTGGCAGCCCAGGCAGGGGTGAGAAACCGGCCTACACGGTACCGGCCAACCTTACGGTTGCCCTACCTGAACCGCCATTACGAAGATGTGCTGGTTCAGTACACAAAAAAACACGCTTGTGCGTGTCTATGTGCACGTGTAGATACGGGTTCTCACGCCCGATCACAGGATTTACTGTGACCTTTGAAGACTACTGTCTGCTTAGTGATGAGTCAACTAGATACGCATCAGGAGCAGCTCTGAATAGTCGAAACCGAGGCTTTAAAAAACGAGGGGGAACATATGCATCCCAGTTATTCTTTTTGCAAAAGTCTAATAGTTCGGCTCCAGACGAGGTCCCGGTTTTCTGCAGGCATCGGCTGATTCTGTGTTCTACCGCTTTAAGAGAGGTTCCTAATATTCGAGACATCATTTTCCTGCTGTATTTTAGAGAGATTAAGAAGATGGCCTCCCATTCAGCATTTGTGAATATCTCAGACGGTACCCTGTATACCAACGATTTGGGAACGTCTCCCGATAGCAAGCTGTCTGGCCCAAAAATATCAACAGGCCTAACTTGAAGCATCGTTCCTGAGCAGATCCCGTCATCGTCGTAATAGGGTCTAGATTCGAAGCATAGGGCATGTATGGAGTTGCTCTCACCTATTGGATGCGTAACGATTGAAGAAAACTTATCTTCATGTTCCATAACGAGTTCCTCCTGCTTATGTATTCGTTGTGAGAGGTAAGCTAAGGAGGTAGGGAGCTGGTCCAACGTTTTTCCTACAATCGGATAATCGTTGGGGAGTTTTAATAATCGAAGAAAAGCTTGGTTTACCGCTACATACTGCAGATTGCCGTTCTTGATTGTCATCGGTTCTCTGCTGTTGGATATCAGGTTTAAAACCTGGGGAGCGAGTTGGAATTTTTTTTTGAAGAAACGAGTTTAGACATCATCCACTAAGAGCCGTATGTATTTGAAATTTAGAGATATATTCTGTGTGTTGATGTACTATATCATGTAAGGCGACACTTAACTGGATTTGATCTGCGATCATAATATTAGTTAATGATGCTTTTAAGTGTCTGATTGTATGCTACGATACAATAATTCGTAGGTGCTATCTGTAAATCAGGAGGAGTTATGGCACATCCGATACATTGCACGAAAGTCGCTGGTATCACGGAGTTCAAAAGGGATCCGTTAGGGACTGTCGAGTCAGCAGAGGGTGATGCTATTGCTATTCTGAACCGTAGCGCGCCGGCATTTTATCTTGTACCACTTGAGCTGTTCGAAAGCTTAAAACGAGACGCAGAAGCGCATCGCTCCAGAGGTGATGTTTGATCCTGCTGCCGGATAGATCCTAAAAATTGATCCTGCATTGTTGTGGTGATAAAGTCGGAGAACTTATTGTTCTAAATGAATTTATTAGGTTGTCACGCCGAAGAAGGTGGCAGGTTCTGGGTGGTTAGTTAGCAAAGCCCAGAAAAGCAAAAACCCCGATAATCTTAGATACTTGGCGGCATCGCGAGATTAACGGGGTCCTTAACAAATCATGCAGAAGTTGTTGCTTCTGTATGGGAGTATAACCCGTGCGCGAAAAAAGACAAGAGATTCCGTACTTACTCCTTCTGTGCAACATAAGCGCAGGAAGTGGTGAGTAAGCAGAATTCCGAAACCACTACACTTTACCGTCAGGTAAAAAATCCGAATCCAGTTTTCATTCCTGAAAAGGGAAAGAAAACCCTTCCGTTCTGTGAAAAAATTCGCGAGAAAGCTGTTGGCTTCACTGAGCGTGCAGAGTTCCAGGCACTGGTTGCTATGCTGATCGCCCGTGGTGAGCGCAAAAAGCGCCCGCCAGTGTTACGCATACGGGCACTGGAAGCATCCGTACAGGCAATGTGTCACTATTTTAATCCCCTTGCTAATCGCGTTGGTTCATCGCTCACTACCATGAGCATTCGCTGCGGACTGGCCACAGAAAAAAAACGTCTGTCGATCACCCGTCTGACGGGTGCCCTGAAGTTTCTCGCTCAGCTGAACCTCATTACCTATAACACCGAATACGATAAAGAAATTGGCTGTAATATCCCCACAGACATCACTTTCACACCGTTGATGTGGCAGGTGCTTGGGGTGTCTGAAGAAGCCGTTGCTGCTGCGCGCCGCAGCCGTATTGAGTGGGAAAATAAGCAGCGTGAGAAGAAAGGGCTTCCTCGCGCCGGTGCTGATGAACTTATCAGTGCGGCCTGGTCATTCGTTCGTGAACGCTTCCGTCAGTACCACAAGTCACGCTATGAACACGGCATGAAACGTCACAGGGCGCGTAAGGACGCTCCGCGAACGCGCAAAGAGATCGAGCTGCTGGTTCGCCAGCAAATCCAAAAAGAAATCAGGAAAGGCCGCTTCTTCGGTAATCTTGATGCGGTTCGGGCAGAGATAGAACGCCGTGTCTCGGAGCGAATGAAGCTTTCGCGTGGCCATTACGCACGACTTGGTGATGCATTGCTGGTCACAACCTAACGCCAGCTAATACGCTGCCTTTTTGAATCTGGTGCCCTGGCATCGGTTTACGCCTGCCCACTTTTCGGCTTTTATTGCCGTGTTAACCTTCTTCAGCCCCTGTTTCAGGCCCCCGTCGGGGACCTGAATGACAAACATGTCCTGCTGATGCCGGGTTTTCTAAACTTAACCAAAATTCTTCTTTTGTTGCCCGCATATTTCTGTGACCGAACGCCCAATATTTCACCGCTTTTAGGTTTTCATCCAGTTATCCACATAAACCACAAGAGGCTAAAGTGATAAGCTACTGGATGGATGCTTTTTAAACCACAATAAGGAATTTCTACAAACCGCGATGATCCTTTTAAACTTCTGATCTCCTATCTTTTAAACTTCAGTCATTACTTACATTTAAAAATAAAACCTATTCGCCACCTGTCCTGTGGACATGTGTATAACGCCCGCCCTTGCAGCGGACAAAGTCCGCGCCGGTTCGGTTCAGGCGCTTTGCGCCTAGAGTTAGCACCCGCCAAAAATGGCGGGCAGGGTTCAGAACGTTACAACAGCAACAGTCGACCACTTACTCCTAGGATCCTCAGCTCCCCACAAAAAACCCACCACTGAAAAGCGCCGCCGCCCGGGCCGAAGGCCCGGAACAACATCGCTTTTAATGATGGATGTTGTAACTAGAACCCGAGCCGCTTTAATTCACACCTCCGGCAGACCCTGTGCAACACGCCCGTAAGCGGTCCTAACGGCCCGCTAACGCGGAGATACGCCCCGACTGCGGCGAAGCCTTGTCGTGACCACTCCGACGGCGCACATCATTTCCTGTGCCGCCTGTCTGCGGGTTATGGCTTAGCAGGGCGAAGTGATGGATTGGTGGAACCTATCAAAACTGATACCGGCTGCGCCGGGCTACGGCGCCATTTACGGAGGTGCAGTATTCAGCGACAGAGGGCGCCTTCATGCGCCTTCGGCGCATTTATTGGGGCCAGTTTGGATATCGAAAATTATTGTACGTTGAGGTCAAAAATCGACCTTAATAGAAAATACAAAAACTTAGGATATTGTTTTTTTATTGATTTATCACCGTCAGCGGGGACTTTTTTCAGCAATATTCTTAAGTGAATAACGTGCTGGAGTCGTACCTGTATGCTGTCGAAAAAACGTGATGAATGCACTGTCGCTGACAAATTCCAGCTGTTGCGCCACATAGCTTAACTGCCATCCGTCACACAGCATTTCCATTGCCTTTAGCAGCCTCCACTGCTGCCGCCAGTTCTGATAATTCATTCCGGTATCTCTGATAAAGACCCGGCTTATCGTGCGCTCAGATGCACCAATCTGTTGGGACAACTGGCCAAGGCGTGGGGGTAATTCGCCCGTACGTACTCCATCCAGCCATAAGTTCAGGCGAGCGTCTGAGGGGAGCTGTAATGTCCAGTTTTCTGTGCGTGCAGTCTGTATTTCTTCACAGAAAACGTTAATGAGACTGGCCTGTTGCTCTGCCAGCATTCCCCATGGCCAGAATGCCATTCGTTCTATGACTTCAAAAAACAGGGGATTAACCTCGACTATTTGCAGTGGCAGTAGAGATAACGGAAGCGTGGTTGAAAAGTAGAGGGAACGATAGGCCAGCACACCACGCATCATGGCGCGATGAATTGTTCCTGCAGGGATCCAGGCTGCTCGGCGGGGGGGAAGCTGGCACAGGGTTTGTTCAAGTTCAATTGTGATGCTCCCCGACGCTGAAAAGAGCAGCTGATGACGAAGGTGACTGTGTTGTCCTGAATCGTGTACACCTAAATCGGACGCAATTCCGATTACCGGCTCACTAAAACTATCCGGATCGAAACTATCGTCGGGGCTAATTTTCATAAAATGTCTGATATTTAGTATTTAAAGTCCTTATTATTATAATAAGACATTATCGTCTCAGCAATAATGCCCTCCAGTTTTCTGTTTCTCTGGATATTGTTATGAATAGTATTATTCGCCCTCCCCTGTGGCTGCTGACGCTGCTTATTATGTTTCCACAACTGGTAGAAACTATATACAGCCCTGCGTTGCCAGATATCGCCAGATCTTTTCAGGTAAGCAGCGAGCGTGCTGCTCAGACGCTTTCAGTCTATTTTTTCTCCTTTGCTGCCGGAGTGGCATTGTGGGGCTGGCTGAGTGACTGGTTCGGACGACGTCCGGCCATCATGGCTGGACTCATCTGTTACGGAGCGGGATCTGTAATGGCAATTGTGTCCACCGATTTTAGCGTATTACTGCTGGCCCGTATGGTGGCAGCCACGGGTGCTGCCGCCGGGTCTGTTGTAGTGCAGACCATGCTGAGGGACAGTTATGAATCAACCTCACTGGCCCGCGTCTTTTCCGTCATGGGAGCGGCGCTTGCACTGAGTCCGGTTTTCGGTCTGGTAAGTGGAGGCTGGCTGGTAAGTCTGTACGGCCATACCGGCGTATTTATTGCTCTGGCATCACTGGCGATAATATTGCTAATACTGGCAGCAGTTTTACTGCCGGAAACGCGGCCAGAGAACACGCTCAGAATCCGGGGGAGCGGTCTGGCGTCCCGCATGATCCGGGACGGTATGCTCTGGAAAAATGCAATACTCGTAGCCCTGCTGAATACAATGTTGTTCAGTTATTACAGCCTGGCTCCGTTTCTTTTCAGGCTGCTGGGGTGGAGCTCCAGGGCATTCGGATGGACGGGGATATTACTGGCACTTGCTTCACTCTCGGGCAGCCTCCTGAACCGGAGACTGTTAACAACCGGTATAACACCGGAACAGCTGGTACGTCATGCATGTACACTGGCTCTGCTTTCCGGTGTTGCTGCCTGGTGGTTGCAGCACTCGGCGTGGATACTTATACCGGTAGCCGGAACTGTAATTGCCTATGGCATAGCGATACCCAACGTGTTGAGCCAGGCGCTGCACCGTTATCGCGAACAGACCGGAGCTGCGGGAGCATTATTCGGCTTGAGCTATTACTTATTACTGGGAATGATGCTGGGGCTCGCCGGCATGGTGCAGCAACTGGGACTGGTTCTGACAATCTGTGCTGCTATGTCTCTTTTGTGCAGTGTGTCACGTGGGTGAACCGACAGGCGGAAGCGCCTGTAATGCAAAGCCCGGGCGTCGTGGATATATTAAGTGAGACACGACGACACGTTTTATCTGCAGGGAACGGAAATCAGTGGTGCAAAATGTTGCTTGCAGGCTATCTGTAGGGCACCGGTATAATGATGTCTTCATCTTTTCATTATGAAGTATCCAACATCAGTGTGTTGTTTTTTCCGAAAAGGAACGCTTTTATGTATTCTGAAAACCAAAGAATTATTATTACCGGCGGACCGGGGTCAGGTAAAAGCACGCTGCTGAATTCCCTGCGCGCAAAAGGTTATCCGACGGCAGCTGAGGCCGGACGCGCAATCATACGGAACCAGGTGGCGATCGGCGGAAATGCGCTGCCCTGGAAGGACAGGGAAGCTTTCGCCGGGCTGATGCTGAACTGGGAGTTACGCTCGTGGCATGAAGCTGCTCAAAGCGAAACGCCATTTTTCTTTGACCGTGGGCTGCCGGATATAGTTGGCTATCTTACGCTCTGTAATCTGCCGGTGCCGCCCCATATGAAGAGAGCGACTGAACTGTTCCGGTATGCTCATACCGTGTTCATCGCGCCGCCATGGGAAGACATCTACGTACAGGATACGGAGCGTAAGCAGTCATTCGGGGAAGCGGTTCAGACGTACCATGCAATGGCTGAGGCCTACGGCAGATGCGGCTATAACCTCATCAGGTTACCGCTTTGCGGGCCGGAAGAGCGGGCTGAAATTATTTTATCCAGCCTGTACGACAGGCATCACCACGGCGAGCCCTCCTGAGGTGGTGCTGGTTATGGCTATAACTATCCGAAAGCGCGACAGTATTTTGGTGGCTCAAGTGGCGGCGCCAGTCTTCGACCGGATTATCGGTCCGGTACTTATCCGGATGAAGGTTGTACCGGACCGTCCGGCTGAACAGATCCTTTTTGTTCAGAATTTATTTGTTATCACACAAACTTAACTTTAAAAGGTTGCTATTAATCTGTTAAAAAATCCTCTCATGATCATCCCCTTACTGACTGGATTGTGTCATCCAGCCTTATCTACGCCAGCAATGGTTACTGACACCATATACGGTGCTGGTTTAGCCGATGTGCCCTCAGCGATGAATTGAACCTGCACATGTCATTTGTAGAGCCACTGACCGCCGATATACTTGTCAGGATTTTTCATGCACGCATCCATAAAAGTACCGTAGTTGTCAGGGCCTTTCATTGTATTGGACCATATTTTCTCAATTAAAGAATCAGACCACTTTTCAAAGTTATTGCCATCAATGAAGTCTGGGTTTTTGTATCTGCTTTTTGGGATACAGCTGTTGAGAGTTTGAGTTTCACCGGTCGCCACCTCATGGATGAACTGCTTAGCCTGATTTTTGCTGCATTGCCTCTCTTTATACAGCGCCACCATATCCGAAAGCGTAGCGGCTCTAAAGGAGCACTCATTGTGTATATTCCTTTTCTCAGCCATTGCCGAAAACGATATGAAAACAGTTAATGCAGCTAAAATATTTTTCATCATGACATCAATTCCTTACAGATACTTTTTAATCTGATTAAATCGCGCAAAAAAAGCCCTGACAATCTGAGGAAAGCAGGGCAAATATCTCACAGGTTGCAGTTCATTCTTTCTGCATTGTGAAATTTTTCATCAGTTATGAGCCTTTTTACCCTGCTGACAGGTAAAGCAGTCTGGTCCTGTTATTTAACAAAGGAGGAATAAATCAGCCGCATACCCAGTGCTGCCAGAACCGCGGATGATGCCCGATCGACTGAGGTTTTCAGACGAAGATAAGCCCTGCGCGGTCTTTCGGAGGACAGGCAGAGCGAAACGATCGCGTACCAGCCAAAATCAATCAGGAAACTCATCAGCGGGATCGCGACATAAAAAAGGGCCGGGATATTTTCAGGCAGCAGGGCGCTGAAGATCGATGCAAAAATGATTGCTGTTTTAGGGTTACTGAGCTGCGTCAGTAAGCCATCCCGGAACGTCATCATCAGCGTCCTGCCGTCATTTTTATCGCCGTCAAGCGCCAGATACAGAGGCCGGGTTGCGTCCCTGAACATTTTAACAGCAAGCCATAACAGATAGGCCCCGCCCGCAACTTTCAGCACCATGAACAGCTCCGGAACCATGAGCAGCAGCTTCTGCAGGCCGAGCATGGCGGCCAGCGAAAAAATGGCAGCGCCCACGCCGGTACCGAGAGCGGTCACAAGCCCGTGGCGTCGGGAGTGGACGACCGCATTCCGCGCGACATAGATAAAACTGGGACCCGGGCTGATAACCCCCATTGTCAGAACGGTGGCAATCGCTATCAGGCTGGAAATAATCATGCTGACCTCGGCTGAAGTTAGAAAATGGTGTGACATCACTCATTCAAAATATAAAGAAGGAGATACATGTAACATCAACGCCATGACATAAACAGGCGAAAATCCGGTTAATATTGATCTTACGCAATAACGTCGTCTTTCAGTCTCACGCCCTGCTCCCGGTACCACTGATAAAACGCGGCAGCCGGCATGGGTCTGGCATAATAATAACCCTGAACGTAAGGTACCTGATTTTTTATCAGCCATTCAGCCTGATGTGCGGCCATTACGCCCTCGGCAATGGTGGTCAGCCCCAGCCGTCTGCTGAGGCCCAAAATGGTGTCCAGTACCGGCGTGTCCGCACCGGCCGACGTCAGGCTGTCGATGAATATTTTGTCAATTTTCAGGTAATCCACCGGCAGGCTCTGAAGCAGGCTCAGCGAGCAGTAGCCCGTACCAAAATCATCCACGGCCACCTGACAGCCTTTCTGGCGTAGCTCATGAAGTTTCGCTGATGCCGCTTCAGTGTCCTCAACCAGGCTGCGCTCGGTAATTTCCAGCACCAGTCGAAAAGCGGGATCGAGAGAAACCCACAGTCTCAGTACGTCAGCGGTAAACGACCGGTCCGTCAGGTGAGGGGCTGCGATATTCACGCCCAGATGGAAGGGGTCAGTCACCTGCCATGCCCTGACATCGTCTTCTATCAGGCTGAAGAGATGCTGCGTCAGGCTGACAATCAGACCTTCCTCTTCAGCGGCCCGGATAAACACCACCGGTGAAATGCTTCTACCGTCAGTACGCTGCCAGCGCATCAGGGCTTCGGCGCCGGAGCAGGCACCAGTCGCGGTGTCACAGACCGGCTGGTAATGCACGCTGAATTCGCCGTCTGCCATCCCTTTCCTGATTTCTTCCGCCAGAGACATCTTTCTAGAATCCCAGCGATGCCACATGTACAGCATGGCCAGGGTCAGTAGCAGGGACAGGGGACCGAGGAAAAGCAGATTACGCAGGATGTAATGGCGAAGCGACAGCGTCGGTGTAAGAACCTGAAGCTGCGCCTGACTCGCGGCAGAGTGGAACTCAGCTGTGAACACTTTCACACGTGGGGAGATTTTCTCCTGCCCGGAAATGACGGGGCCATCACTGAACCTGAGCTGCTGAACCGAATGATTCTCATCATCCAGGGAGTCCATCAGGTCCGTAACGTATCGGGCATCCACCACGCTGAATGCCGTCGTCCGGTTGCCGGCGCCATAAGCGTAGATAACAGCCACGTGCCCGGGCACGCTGCTGGTCCCCTCCGTGGCGATAACGTTTATCTTCCCTGTGGGTACTGAAACGGCAACACCAAAAATCTCATCGGCACTTTGCTGTCTGGCTCCGGTCACGGAGGAGCAGATTACTTTACCATCCCGTATAAGCCCGGTGCTGCGGATGTAGGGCGTGAGGGCGCCGTTCTCCGTCATCTGCTGCAGGACGCTTTCACAGGGCTGAGTGGCGAGCCTGGCGGTTACCAGGCTTGCATGGCGGGCAATGGACGTGATGTGGTCGACCTGGCTCATCAGTATGTCTGCCGTCACGGACGTGTCCCTGCTCAGCTGGCGCCAGGCCATCCCTGACGACAGCAGTGTAGCCAGGATTGCGGGTACGATAATTCCGGCAGCCAGCGCCCTTTTTCGTAATTTCATTATTCGTCCTTTGGGGTCTTTCCATGAATACACTATCACTGTTTAGTGACGTGATAATCATTAATCCCTTTACGTTTCAGGGTTATTTAAGCAGGTGCACGCAGCGGGATGTACTCTGTAATGAATATAAGCGCAGATTTTAAAGAGGTTAATTATTTTTTTAACCGGGTTGATATCGTTCTGACAGCATCACTCATTTTCGTTGTCACTGCTGAAATCTGGCTGCTATCGGGGAGCATGATGTGGCGGGCTGGCATGCTGATAACTCTTTATCTGCTGCAGTGAGAAAAATGCCGCCCTGAAACACGTAACAGCGCTGCTGTCGGGACAATGGGGTAATTAACCGCTAAGGGAGAACTGACCTGTGGCACTCAAAATGACCATTCTGGTCGAAAACCATCTGTCGCCTCACGCGGCTGCAGGAATGCAGTCCCGTGCAGGCCTCTCCATCCTCCTGGACGACGGAGAGAGCCGGATACTGTTTGACTCCGGCCCGGATGAAACCGTTGCTCACAACGCCAGGCTAATCAACGAGCCGCTGACAGATCTGAACGCGGTTGTATTATCACACGGGCATTACGATCACAGCGGCGGAATAACGTCTCTTGACCCAGGGACGAGGATTATCTGTCATCCCGGAGTATTACGGGAAAGGTATGCCGCTGTCAGGCTGCCGGGAAAGGTCATTCCTCTTAAGAAACTTTCGGTCGTGGAGCGTTTTTGCGGTCTTGACGTGGAGTACAGCAAAACCCCGCGCGTCGTGGCGGGACGTTTTGTCTGGAGTGGTGAAATCCCCGTGGAAAGCCCGGAGCCCTGGGGTTATACCGATTACAGGAACGCCACGCCTGATTATGTGTCTGACGAAGGCGCACTTATCTGGCGCTCGTCCCGCGGGCTGGTCATTATGACCGGGTGTGGCCACCGTGGGCTGGAGAACACCGTTCGCCACTGCGTGAACATTACGGGAGAAAACCGCGTCTACGCCCTTATCGGGGGATTTCATCTGCGGGCAGCGTCACCGCTCAGGCTGATAAGGCTGAAAGCATTTTTGCGTGAGCTCGCACCTGAGCATGTTCTGGGCTGCCACTGCACCGGAAGATGGGGAAAACTGTGGCTCAGGAATACGCATCCTGTAGCGTGCGGAGATACCGTTATTTTTGAAGAGTAAGTCTGTGATACAGGCTTATCCCGTCATTCAGGCAGCGTCTGTCGCCCTTGTGTCGTCTTTCTGTCAGGCCCGTGTCGTTTACGGTGCGGGCAGGAAATGCGAATATCTTAGCCGCTACAAACATACATGAGGTTATCGATGACCGTCGCAGAGAAAGTGAAAGCCCTTCGCCTGAAGAAGGCCTGGTCTCAGGAGCAGCTGGCAGAAGTCGCCTCGCTTTCTGTCAGAACGGTTCAGCGCACTGAAAAAGGGCAGAAACCTGGTCTTGAAACGTTGAGTGCGCTTGCCTCTGCCTTTGACGTCAGCGTATCTGAGCTCTCGGAAGAGGACGGGGATGCCGTCAACGCGCTGGATGAACGTATCAGTGATGCCAGAGCCCAGGTTGCCCGGGAAATGACGTTCTGGCGGATACTCGCAACGGCTCTTCTGACATGTACCGCAATGATGGTTATCAACTATCTGCTGACTCCGGAAAGCTACTGGTCCCTCGTTGTGACCGCCATATGGGGCAGCCTTGTTATGTTCAGGGGGCTGAGGGTGTTTGTTATTCACGATCGGCTTAAGTCATGGCAACAGCGCAGGTTGAATAATCTCCTCCGTCCGGGCACAAAAAAAGGAAAATAACCTGGGGTCAATCAAGTAAAACGCTGGAGCAATTCTCTACGGCTAAATGTAATCATCAATAAACGGAAAGGAAAAACCATGAACCTGTCTGAATTTTTCAGTCATGTACCGATCTGGGTCTGGCTCCTGCTGGCTTTTTTACTTCGTCGTGGTTTTACCGCCCTTTATGACAGGGAAATGAAAACCGGACGGCTTTTTTTGCTCCCGGTAGTGTTTCTTGTCTGGGGAGGCTACGGAATTATGACTGAAACAGAAAGGGCAGGGGTAAGTCTCACCATGATGATCGCAGGATTACTCGCGGGAGGAGCACTCGGCTACTGGATGTGGGGATCACAACCTCCCCTGCAGGATTCAGGCAACCCGGGCAGGGTTATCAGGGCCGGGACGCCGCTGACGCTGGGAATGATTGTTATTACTTTTTGTACAAAATTCATTCTTACTTCAGCCATCTTCCTGCAGCCCGGTCTTGCGGCGTCAGCGAGTTTTTGCATGCTGATGGGTGGGCTCACCGGACTGTTTGATGGTGTATTCTGGGGAGGCACGTTAAGGATTTTTCTCCCGTGGTACAATAAAAGACTTGTCTGACCGATAGTTTAATCACTATGAGCTTCGTTGAGAAGCCAGGCCCTGAAGGTTCTGACTACGGGGCGTATGATTCTGGATTTTGAATATGTCAGCCAGTAGCTGCCGGCATTGACAACCGTTTCGAAGGGCTGCACAACCTGCCCGGATGTGAGCTCCCGTGTAAACATATTCAGGGGAACCAGCGCCGCGCCGCCGGTATGTATGACGGTCTGGATCATCAGTCCTGACGAGTCATAGACCGTACCGCTGATGCCGGCGACGTCCTCCCCGGCCTCACGAAACCAGTCTTCCCATTCATTCATCCGGTAAGAACGAAGCAGCCTTTCGTTCAGCAAATCCCGGGGTGCACGAAGCCGTCCGGCCATTTCTGGGTCGCACAGCACGCCAAACGGCGCGTCGAATATTTTTTCATTATTGGTTGAGGGCCATATCCCGGTACCAAACCTGATAGCCAGATCGAGCCCCTCTGCAGCAATATTGACGATATTATTGTTAATACGCAGACGGACATCCACATGGGGGTGAAGCGTCTGGAAACGCCCCAGCCTGGCCTCAAGCCAGCCAAGGGCAAACGTGCCTACACAGCCCAGCGTCAGGACTTCCTTATATTCCCCGCCTTCAAACTGATGATAAATATTTTCTATAGTCCGGAACGCTTCGTGCAGTCCGTCATAGAGGATCGCGGCTTCCTCTGTGAGCTCCAGGCTGCGGGACTGTCGTCTGAAAAGCGTGATACCCAGACGCTCCTCAAGAATTCTTATTTGCTGGCTGACGGCGGCTGGGGTAACGAACAGCTCTTTCGCGGCCCGGGTAAAGCTGAGGTGCCTGGCGGCAGCTTCAAAAGATTTGAGGGCTTTCAGGGGAGGGTTTTTTCGCATAGCACATCCTTTAGATTTTCTTTAAATTAATACAAATTCTTATTGTTTGCCAGCATTCCGGATTATCAACATAATCCCGCTCACCTGACCGGTGAGCCATATTTGTTATTAATTTATTGCGCCACTGAATATTAATTAAACCGTATTTTAACTTTTTATTTCTGTCTGAGTATCATTCGCGTTTGCCTGCGAAACAACATTTTGAATACATCCAAAAGCATTCAATAGTCTTTCGGTACTCAGCTCGCTAAAAAACATCTTTAAGGTAATTCCGGATGAAGAGAAAATCACTGTTTCTGGCCGTGGCCACTCTGCTGGCCGCCAGTTATGTCAATGCTGGCCAGCTGACCACCGAGCAGCAAATTGCTGAGAAGTCTGCACAGATATTTCATGACACTAATCCTCCGGCTATGGTCATGGCCATTATTCAGAATGGTCAGGTGACGTATCACGCCTATGGTGAAACGGCTAAAGGCAACCATACCAGCCCTACGCCCGACTCGCTGCTTAGGGTCGGCTCTATGTCAAAAATTCTGGCCTCAGAGCTGCTGGTTAAGCTTGCCGATAAGGGAGCGCTCGGGCTGACCGACCCGCTTCAGAAATATGCTCCCCCGGGGATGACGGTCCCTGAGGTGAGCCATGGAAATCCCGTTACCCTGCTTTCGCTTGCCACACATACCAGCGGGCTGCCGCGGCTTATCCCGGGCCAGGCTCCTGCCGGCGCAGCTCCGTTCACTTGGCCGGACAGGCCTGCCCGCTGGCGCTGGCTGAATCAGAAGCCGACCCTGACCGCGCCGTGGGAACAGGCGCAGTACTCTAATGTCGGATACGATCTGCTGGCCGATGCTATGGAAGCTGCCGGTAAAAAACCCTACCTGCAGCTTATGCGGGAAAATGTGACGGGCCCGCTGGGTATGAAAGACACCACCACCCAGCCTGACGGGGCTCAGTGTCAGCGGCTCATGGAAGGCTCTGGCATCGATCCTGCCGGTCCCTGCACGGACACGACGGCAGCCGCCGGCAACGGCGGGATGTATTCCACCGCAAGGGACATGGCGAGCTGGATGCAGCATCTGTTGAATATCCGTCATTCTGATAAGCCAGCGCTCAGGGCCGTTCAGCAGGCCATGTATGTACAGAGACAGCAACTTAAATCCATTACGGGTCTGGATTTAGCCGGGAAAGCGCAGGGGCTGGGAATGGGCTGGGTCTTTATCCGGCCTTCGGTTGACTCCCCGGTAATGATCCAAAAAACCGGCGGCGGCGGCGGTTTTATGAGTTATATGGTTCTGGTGCCCGGCGAGAAAACGGGGATCTTTGTCTCTGTGACAAAAGTGGATCTGGATATGTTCTCAACCTTAACGCGTGAAACGAACAGCCTTATCCCGCTCCTGTTAAAAGCAGCTCACGGGGAACGCGTCAGTCCGGCTTCATAACGGGTCGGCTGGCAGCATCTGACTCAGCAAAAGACCGGGCGCTGTGAGCGGAAATATGGCCGGTTTTCGCCAGAACCCGGTTCCACGCAGAATTACACCTGCACTGAATATACCGCTTCTGGCGTCGATTTTTTCTGCTCCCCTGCAGCATGAGGCTCTGTAAGGCAGCCTGCTGCAAGGGGAGCAGACTCCAGCGAAAATGATAAAAAACTCCGCGATGAAAAATAAACAAAGTATTCGCCCGTCATCACCTGAGAAGGGATTCAGCAACGTCAGATATAATATTCTTCTTGCCGGTATCGCATTAATCTTTATCGTGCTGGTTGCCAGGCTCACCGGACTTCAGCTTTTTGACCACGCTGTCCTGGAAAATGCGGCTGACCGTCGATCCGTACGGACACTTGCACTGCCAGCACAGCGCGGAACCCTGACCGATCGTTACGGCGTTGTTCTCGCCATGAGCGTGCCGGCACGTGACATCATTGCTGATCCAAAACGCATCGCTGCCGCTCATCCGGACTTCGCGGAAGCCAGATGGGCTTTTCTGGCCGACTTGCTGGATATCACGCCTGAGGAACTTCGCAGAACTATTCAAGATAATTCGGACAAGGAATTCCTGTTTCTGAAGAAAAAGTCGCCCCTGTCATTGTCCAGGGCCGTGTCACAGCTGCATCTGCCGGGCATAAGTCAGAAATACAATGAAAATCGCTACTATCCGCTGGGTGAGGCATCAGCCTCGCTCATTGGTGTGACCGGTGCCGAAAATAGAGGGCTGAGTGGTATTGAGCAGAGCTTTAACACCGTTCTGAGAAAGGACTTCGGGGTGAAAAAAATACGCAAAAACGCCAGGGGGGGCGTCATCAGCGTGATCCAGTATGACGCTCCGGAAACTGCACCGGCGATCAGGCTGAGTATTGACAGTGTGCTTCAGTATATTGTTTACAGCCGGTTAAGGGAGGGGGTCGAGCAACATCACGCCCAGTCAGGCGCTGCGGTGCTTGTCAGCGTAAACACCGGCGAAATTCTGGCTATGGCATCCTATCCGTCGTTTAATCCCAACCGTTTTTCCGGTGCCACTTCCGCTGAAATGCGTAACGTGGCGATTAATGACAGCTTTGAGCCGGGTTCAACGGTTAAACCCTTCGTCATTCTTGAAGGCCTGCGCCGCCATATTATCAGCAGCAGCACGCTTCTTGACACAAGGCCGTTCAGGGTTGACGGCCATCTTATCCGGGACGTGGGATACTGGCCGGCGCTGACGCCGACCGGCATACTTCAGAAATCCAGTGATACCGGAGTTTCACATATTGCCCTGGCGATGCCTTCGGATGCGCTGGTAAAAACGTATTCATCCTTCGGGCTGGGAAAACCGACAGGGCTGGGCCTTCCCGGTGAAAGTACTGGTTACTTTCCGTTCAGTCGCCATCGATGGGCTGATATTGAGCGCGCCACCTTCGCTTTTGGCTACGGCCTCCGGGTAACCCCGCTCCAGTTAGCCAGAGCCTATGCCACTCTCGGGGCCTGTGGCGTTTATCATCCGTTATCCGTTACACGGTTATCCGCGCCGGTGTACGGTGAGCAGGTGGCGGACCCGAAGCTTGCCGATGCTGTAATCAGAATGATGGAAAGTGATGTGTTACCCGGCGGAAGTGGCGTAAGGGCAGCTGTACCGGGCTACCGTCTGGCAATAAAAACCGGAACCGCAGAGAAGTTAGGTGCCGGTGGAAAATATGACGGGGGGCATATTACCTATACGGCAGGCGTCGCGCCGGCGAGCCGTCCTGAAGTGGCACTGGTTGTGGTTATTAACAATCCCAAAGCGGGACAGCATTTTGGTGGCTCAGTGGCGGCGCCTGTCTTCGGCCAGATTATCGGTCCGGTGCTTACCCGGCTGAAGATTGCACCGGATGCTTTACGTGCTCCGGTGGTACACCGACAGTCCGGCTGAACAGAGCCTGTTTACTCATTATTTATCTATTATTACTTAACTTAATTTTAAAAAGGATATTAATATGAAAAAGATCCGCCTTATTATAATCTCTTTACTGGCTGGAATGTGTACTCCAGCATTATCTACACCAGTCAATGTTACTGATACAATACAAAGCACAGAAGACCATATCAAAGGTCGGGTTGGTTTTACTGAAATAGACTTTTTATCCGGGAAGGTTCTGAGTAGTCATCGCCGTGAAGAACGTTTTCCTATGATGAGCACATTCAAAGTTTTGTTATGTGGAGCAATATTAGTACGTGTTGATAAAGGGCTTGAACAACTTGAACGCCGAATTACCTATAATAAGCATGACCTGGACGACTATTCTCCACTAACCAGTCAGCACATTGCAGATGGAATGACGGTTTCTGAGTTATGCAATGCTGCCATTACCACCAGTGATAACACTGCTGCAAATTTATTGCTATCAACTATTGGCGGGCCGGAGGGATTAACTCATTTTCTGCGTAGCACTGGTGATAGTTATACAAGGCTTGATCGACACGAACCCAGCCTTAATGAGGCGAAGCCTGGCGATGAGCGTGATACCACCACTCCGGCAGCGATGGCTCAAACGCTACAAAAATTGTTAAACGAAAGTGTACTTACAGAAAAATCTCGAAAAAAATTAATAAGCTGGATGCAGGAAGATAAAGTCGGCGGGCCTCTGTTCCGCTCTGTACTGCCAGCTGGCTGGATGATAGCGGATAAAACAGGAGCAGGTGATCACGGATCTCGGGGCATCGTTGCACTGTTGGGCCCCGGAGGCAAGCCATCTCGTATAGTAGTCCTGTATATTACAAATACTCATTCATCTATGAATGAACTCAACGAGCATATTGCAGGGATCGGAGATTCAGTAATTAAGAACTGGTAATATATTTACAGTGGATTTGACCCTATATATCCAGACGTTTTTGCTCTCTTACGGTTGCGATAACTTCCTGCGTATATATTCCCGTGGTGAGCGATATCCCAGTGCACTATGCGGATGATGTTCGTTGTAATGACTGAACGCCACCGCCAGATTCATCACCGCTGCCTCGCTGTCCGGTTTCGGCATGATGCTGATGTAGTCCCGTTTTATCGTCATCACGAAGCTTTCTGCTATGCCATTGCTTTCCGGGCTTCGCACTGCTGTCGTACAAGGCTCCAGTCCCAGCAACCGGGCGAACGCCGGCACTGTTGGCAACTGCCTTCCGAAGCGTTTTTCCACCGCACCCAGCATGACATCCTGCACCGTTTCTTTGTCATAGCCTCCGGTGCTCGCTGCCCAGTCAATGATCTCCCTGTCGCAGCAGTCCTGCGCGAAGGTCACCCGCAGCTTTTCGCCATTATCACAGCGGAACTCAAAGCCATCTGAGCACCAGCGCCGGTTACTTTCCGCTACTGCTACGCGCCCCTTATGGGCCCGCTTACGGCAAGGATCAGCGGGTTTACGTTCAAGAAGCAGATTATGCGTTCTCATAATGCGATACACCCGCTTTGCATTAACCACAGGCAGGCCGTCCCGCTCCGACTCCCGTCGCAGCAGCGCCCACACACGGCGATAACCATACGTCGGCAGGTCAGCCACCGCCATGTTTATCCGGGACAATACGGTGGTATCGTCAGAACGGGGCTGCCGTCTGCGATCCTGTCAGTCAGATGGCCGGTGAACCCGAATGCTCAACTGCGCACGCGACACGCCAAGACTTCTGCAAACGTCGCTTATTCGTCGTTCCCAGGCAACGAGGGCGCATGCGCAATCCATTTTTTTGCCCGGCCGAACTCCACGGCCTCTTTGAGTATCTCGGCTTCCATCGTCTTTTTGCCCAGAAGGCGCTGGAGTTCGCGAATTTGCTTATTGGCGGCAGCGAGTTCGGAGGCCGGCACCACTTCCTCGCCCGATGCAACA
The DNA here is from genome assembly GCF_049238125.1 of Enterobacter cloacae complex sp. IR5402. Classification (NCBI taxonomy): domain Bacteria; kingdom Pseudomonadati; phylum Pseudomonadota; class Gammaproteobacteria; order Enterobacterales; family Enterobacteriaceae; genus Enterobacter; species Enterobacter cloacae complex sp. IR5402. The sequence goes on along the minus strand of NZ_JBMKHO010000014.1, from coordinate 73,683 downwards.
GCCGTCAGTGAACCGTCTTAATATTGCTTGCGCCATTTGAATATCTGGTTTGCATTGATGCCATGCAGGCGCGCGACATGAGACACGGTCATACCGGGCTCCATAGTCTGCTGAATAATGGCAATTTTTTCCTGCGGTGTACGACGCCGACGCCGCTCAGGTCCTGATAACACTTCAACCATCTTATCGTTCTGACTGGTATTAAACATAGTTCCAAGACTACCTCTTATTTTAAGAGAGTCGAAGTGTCTGGTGATCTATGGGGCCAGTCTAGCCCTCTTCCAAGTGTAGGGAGATATAGTCAAAGTTTGCTTCTCCGCCGATGAGTCCGCCCTGCGTCGGATAGTCCGATTTTTTACCGGCGAAGCACGGCTCTCCTAACCCTATCTAAAGCGAATAACTTTTTTCAACAGGGCCGCGTGCCAATGCAAGAGCGATAGGCGCTCTACGCGCCAATTTGACCACTTAAAACAGGTAAATTGAGGGGTTGTAATGTGTTGATGTAACAGGCTTTTATTTTAATGTCTTGGCATATGTATAATGGTAGTCTAGCCCTCCTTTCAACAAGGAGTACTCATGGAAACCTACAATCATACATATCGGCACCACAACTTTTCACATAAAGACTTAAGTGATCTCACCTTCACCGCTTGCACATTCATTCGCAGCGACTTTCGACGTGCTAACTTGCGTGATACGACATTCGTCAACTGCAAGTTCATTGAACAGGGTGATATCGAAGGCTGCCACTTTGATGTCGCAGATCTTCGTGATGCAAGTTTCCAACAATGCCAACTTGCGATGGCAAACTTCAGTAATGCCAATTGCTACGGTATAGAGTTCCGTGCGTGTGATTTAAAAGGTGCCAACTTTTCCCGAACAAACTTTGCCCATCAAGTGAGTAATCGTATGTACTTTTGCTCAGCATTTATTTCTGGATGTAATCTTTCCTATGCCAATATGGAGAGGGTTTGTTTAGAAAAATGTGAGTTGTTTGAAAATCGCTGGATAGGAACGAACCTAGCGGGTGCATCACTGAAAGAGTCAGACTTAAGTCGAGGTGTTTTTTCCGAAGATGTCTGGGGGCAATTTAGCCTACAGGGTGCCAATTTATGCCACGCCGAACTCGACGGTTTAGATCCCCGCAAAGTCGATACATCAGGTATCAAAATTGCAGCCTGGCAGCAAGAACTGATTCTCGAAGCACTGGGTATTGTTGTTTATCCTGACTAATTGCTTTGATGTGTGATTTTAAACGCTCAAATTTATAAAACGAATAATATTGTCAACCTTGCAATAATAGACATAGGGACAACCATGTATAAATTTTTACCCTCAGGCGTCTTCACAATAGAGCCATATAGCAGTGGGTCACTTAGTGGGCTTAATTTTTCCATTAAAGATAATATTAATATTGCTCAGTATAAAACATCATATGGTAGCCCATCTTGGCAAGTAAACATAAGGCTGCCATTTATAAGGCACTGTTGCAAAAATGTGGAGGTGATAGGGGTACTACGCCGGAACCCCAGATTTTTCCGTCCGTTCAAATTATCCACGGTTGAGCAGCTTGATCCCGTCCGCCCGCAGTTGACCAACAGGGGAAATATGCCTGTACAAAGTTTGCCGGGTTATCCCAAGTTCCTGGCATAGCGTACTGACCTTTGTTTCTGATTGTCCCATTGATGCCATTGCCAGTCGCAGTTTGACTGGCGTCATTTTATAAGGTCGGCCGCCGTTCCGCCCACGGGCTCTTGCTGATGCCAGACCTGCAGTCGTTCTTTCAGCAATCAGTTCGCGCTCAAACTCCGCCAGTGCGGCAAAGATACCGAAGACAAGCTTGCCAGCGGCCGTTGTTGTGTCGATAGTCGCCCCGTGACCGGTCAGCACTTTCAGACCGGTCCCCCTCGCGGTCAGGTCGTGCACTGTATTAATGAGATGACGAAGATCACGACCGAGGCGGTCCAGCTTCCATACGACCGAGAGCATAAAAAATATTGGGGCAGCGTGAGCTATGCTGCCATCGCTGGTCCCTTCCCGTCACTTTGAAAACCCGGATACCAGCAGACAAATTTATCCTGCAGTTCGTTATTCAAAACGGCGGTCCGGGTCTGTAACAAATAATGAGCCCCTTTTCTGCTCCACTGCATCTGCTGCTTTTTGGCCATTCGTCTGGCGATCACTTCATTGATCGTGGATTCCACAAACGCGGTTGATACCGGCTCTCCGTACCGACGCATTTCGCCGTAGTTTGGGATCATCATCTTATTATTCCGGATGTAGGTATACATTTCATCCAGATGTTTTTGCAGGGATTTCAGGCTAGGATAGCTGAGTTCAGGGTCATCGCAATACATAACGCAATTATCAATATGTTCCAGCGCAGCGACAACATTGCCATGCCAGAGATATCGTTTAATGCTTTCCAGCAGTGCCAGAACTTTACTCCCCGCCTCTGGATCTGATACCAGCAGTCCCCGGGCATATTGCATGAGCACCTTCAGCCTCATGGTGATATGAAACCAGTCCAGCACATGCGTTGACTCAGGGTACATACCGAACTGGAGGTCCCTGAGATTATCCGCGCCGTCGGACAGAAAAAATATCTGCTGGTTGGCCTGCATTCCCTGCGCTGAAAGGTGGGTCATGAGCCTGCGTTCCGGATGACAGTCATCCTTCTGAACAAAACCGAAGCGGCGGGTGTCAGCAGGCGCACCAACGGAAAAAGACTTCCCGGCAATAATTTCAAAATTACGCTTTTTGTCATCCCGATCGCGAACATAACCACCATCTATACCCACCACAAGCGGTTTTCCTGGCCTGGGCAGGTTCCCCCAGTCGCGGGGGCAGCCGGAAAGAAAACCTGAATGAGCTTCAGCCTCAGCGTCAAGACGCTGCGCCACCTGGCATAAATGATTCCTCACCGTTGAGGCATTCAGGCTGTGGCCCACCGGCAGAATATCTTTCAGCAGACGAGTCGTCATTTCATAGGAGATCATCGAGGCCCAGCGGGTTTCAATATATTTCAGTGCCGGGTGAGAATAATCGCCGGCCCAGTCGCTGAGCAAACTGACTGTCTTTGTATCACTCTCTTCACAACGGCACCGGTACACCCGAAGCCCGGATACCGGAATAACGCCAAACAGCGTCCGGTACCGTATTTTCTGTTTGCCTTTGATTCTGCGCGCAGCAAGGCAGTGAGGGCACCGGATATGGTGTTGAGTATATTCGTCTGCCTGCAGCTGGACCACCGACTGCTGGACCGTATTCAGCAACAGCTTGGATTCTGACACCGATAATCCGATGTCGTTCCGGGTCTCCCCTGATTTCTGGATTGTCATCAGTTCCTCCGTTCGACTGGAGCCTGATTCATCGGTGATGACTATCTGGAGCGTCAGTTGCATCATTGCCTCCTGCTGTGGTGGATGACTATCTCCCGGCTACTGGTTGTTCATCTGGTGACGAAGCTTATAATATGTGGAAACGCCAAGGCCCGCATGGTCGCAGGCGATCCTGAGCCTGACCCCTCTGCTTCTGAGTGCGTCAATTTCCTGGATCTTTTTGATATCGGCGCCGGGGCGCCCTGTTTTTTCACCCCGTGCTTTTTTCGCGGCGATGCCGTCGGCCTGCCTTTCCTTCAGTAAGGCTCGTTCAAACTGGCTGAATGCCGACATCATGTGCAGCTGCAGTTCCTGCATCGGATTGTTTGTGCCGGCGCTGAACGTCAGCTGCTCTTTCAGAAAAATAAGGGTAACGCCCTGGTCACGAAGCCGGGTGGTGACAGCGCACATATCCGACATATTCCGGCAAAGGCGATCGATGGAATGAACCAGAAGCGTATCACCAGGGCGTAATTGCCCCAGGAGTTCCTGTAACCCCGGGCGGTTTGTGTCCTTCGCGCTGGCATGCTCAACACAAATTTTATCAGGCTGAAAACCCGCCTTTGACAATGCCTCTTCCTGACGGGCCGTATTCTGATCGGCCGAGCTTACCCTGATGTAGGCATATTGCACGCAAAACCTCCGGAAGGTCTTTAAACATCATAGAGATTTAAAGAATAATCCATAAACACTGATTTAGGGAGGTTTATAGACATTTTTTCGGGGATCTGAGAGGCATGCTGAAAACGTATACCTTTATAGACATCAGTCAGCGACGACGGCCCAGCCAGATAACTTCAGGCTCCAGTACCGGAGATGCAAGGTCGAGCCTGCTCAGTTGCCGGTTGATTTTGTGGCGGTTGAACCTGACAGCATCCAGGTCGTCAGCAAAAGGGCGGATCTCGCCGACCGTTGTTTCATCATCCGCATTAACGATAGCTTCAAGAAACGCCAGGGTTTTATCGAACTCATCCGCAGCTGTGGCTCCGGGCATACCATGGCCGCTTATACAAAACGGCGCTTTCAGCGTAGAGTTTTCATAAATGGCCTCAACACGAATGTCATGAAGCCAGTGCTCAAAGAAATTGTATTCATAGGTAAAGCGATCGCCAGCATCAAAAGCAAAATCATCAATCACGACCCGGAACGGATTATCGACAAAACCGATGCCTCCTTCGTAGGAGATACCGTAATCTTTGCCATAAATGTGAAATTGATGGAGATGGTCGTCCCCCCAGCCCTGCACTATCTGGAAAATGAAGTGAAGCGCGGCCAGTGACGTGTCGGCAGCAATTCTCAGCCGACGCCAGACCATCGGACTGACTCCATGAACTGCTATTTTGATGACGTAGATCTTCATAGTCAGCAGGTATTGTTATGAAATGATGGTGGTTATTTTAACCCCTGTAGATGGCATCATTCGATGGCTGCCCCGAGGTTTTTCATGCTCTCCTTATTGAATGCCTGCGCGCTGCTCGGCATTTTCACACCAGAATCTGGTAGCTGCGTTACCGGCTTTGCCGGGCGACGGCGCCACTGGCCTTCATTTTAATAGTTAACATTCGCTGGCGCCTCCATGTAGCCAGGCGGCATACTGCTCCTACATTTAAGAACAATGTGATCCTCCTACTCAATAAGGTCTGACTGAAGGTGCCGGCAATGCAGCTTTTTCACGGAACCAGACAGCGTTTTGATAAGTTTGATGTGGCATACAAAGGAACTGGTGAGTCCGGAAACATCGCTGCCTGCTGGTTTACGGATAATTTTAAAGGAGCCAGCAATCATGCGTTATTCAAAAACAGAAATCCCGGACTGCCACTGGTTTGCCGGTGTGAACTGAACACCGGGGCGATTATCGCTAATCACCGGTTGCCGCTCGCAGAGCAGCCCGATATCGCGGCACGTCTGAGAGATGGACTTCCAGTCAGCATCAGTAGCCAACTCAGTAAAGGCTGGGACTGGCATGCCCTGCGCGAGCCTCAATACAGCACTTACAAAGGGAGTATGCTTTATGTGGGTGACAGGCATGTAGATTCAGATGAAATGATCCGCCTTTACCTGAATTGTGGTATCCAGGGCGTTTATGACTGGGAAGGTATATTTACGGACAGCTATCTTCACGGTACAACTACCGTGATATTTGATACCAGTGCAGTGGCTATTATTGACAAAATCGAGTACGGATCTGACGACTGGCATAGCTGGCTGAGTGAATACCGGGAGAAGAATTGTGTTCTGGAAAGGGAACAGAAAGTACAGCAGGCTCACCACGGCTAAGAATAATTTTGAACATCTGCTGTCGGTTGCGTCTTCTCTGCCGGTCCAGGCTTTGCCGGATTTAATTCGCGCTATGGTCCGCCCTTTGCAGAGTGATTTCCTGCTCGCGGTGGCAGAAGAAGGAACCGATGCCCGTCCGGATTTGACACCCGGGGAATTTTTCTTTAATGCCATCACAGAGGTTCAGGACTATAGCAGTATGAAGGCGGGAGAAGTTAATCCAGAAGATTACCCGCTTTCTCTGGCCTCCGATATGGTTCTTCCCTGGCCGTGGAGTCTTTCCCGTTATATCGATAATGTGTCCCGGATTGGTACGGCAAAAGGAAGAGTATGGCAGCAGGATCGTACTAACCATTATGTTGAACTCTGGCTGCCCTGGCGCATTGGTTTTGTTCGGGGAGGTAATCACTCCATCACGGCCGGTATTCTGGCGGGTGAAGGAACGTTAATCCCTGAACACGTGTGGGATATGTCTTTTCTTTTTGAGCGAATAAGTACCGACGGGCTCTACTGGTATGTTGACGGTAAGAAAACTGAAGACGTGAAGTCCTGGCGTGCAGCTGCAATATTTGAGGCAGGCAGGCTAATGACTTCTCGTCCTGACGACAGATAAGGAATATGTAATGGATATCGCGCTTTTTCCCGGTCAGAGCCGGCGCCAGTGGGCTGATACAATGATCAATCTGGAAGCCCGAAAGCTTGTTAATACCGCAAATACCGTCGCGGCCATGCACCTCAGTGATTCACTGACCCGTCTGAAATTTGTGGATGAAATCAGACAGGTTGTCATGCAACAGTTTGACGCGGCAAGGAGAGCAAGAAATGATGAAGAGTGCATTTCCTGCCTGAAGAACCTCAGGGCTGAAAATGAGTTTCTACTTGAACAGTCGCGTATGCTGAAAACCGGTTATGCCCGGATCTACGCTGAAATACAGTACGTAACAGAGCAGAATAAAATTGTCGGATACTTCATATCCGGCATTAAGGTCGTTCTGGCCGGCGTACAGGCTGTGTTTGGCGGTGTTATGATCGCCACCATGACACCAGCTGGAATGCTTGCCGGTGCCGTTCTGGTCGGTGATGCCCTTAATACGGTATCACGGGAAGCAGCCCGTCAGCTCCTGAATGAACCTGCTTCAGAGGGGATCCTGGCGGACGGCGCCATGTCCGTAGCGGAGTTTATGGGTTTCAGCCGCGATGTCGGGCTGGGGATTTTTAATGCAACCACGCTTGCAGCCAGCGTTTATGGTGTGTTTGGTCTGACCGGGAAAGCTGAGGCCTGGCGTCTTTTCCGTTATCTTCCCGGAGACTATTACCGCAAGGTGGAAACCATGTCTCCGGGCAAACTGACGATGAAGGTTCTGGGATGGGGGGTCAGTGCAAAGGTGGTACTGGAACTCCTTACCCGTGATGACCGGAGTCGCTGATATGTGATCTCATCAGCTTCCATGATTTATAGCCAAGTCTGACCGGCATCACCAGAAGCAACACAATCAGCAGAAAGACGACGGCAACCACGCAGGAGATAACATGGCTGGCGCTGCCAAAAATCGCGGTGAGCAGGGTGATGATGACCATCCCGCCGGAGATCCAGGCTACCGACAGGAAATAGCCGGCCAGATCCTTCAGCACCTTTTCCAGCGAGTCCCCCGTCGCCTGGTGACGTTTGATTCTCGCTATTTCCTTACTGGTAAATCCTGCCGCGATAAGTTCCTGGTTGTTCTCTGTCATTCACGTCTCCTTTAACCTGATAAAAAGAATACACTATTTAGACGTCCCGTTCCTTCCTGCTTTTGCCTTCCCTGTCCGGATCGTTGTGCCGTTGCCGTTAAACAATCCATGCTTCCCATTTTTCCTATACTTACCCTTTAACGGCAGGAAACGCTTATGTGTGGACGTTTTTCTCAGTCACAGACCCGCGCTGAATACCTGGCTTATCTGGCCGGTGAGGTTGATGCCGGGTTTTCTGCAGTACCGGAGCCTATCGGACGCTACAACGTGGCGCCGGGGACCCGGGTACTGTTGCTCAGTGAAAGCAATGATCAGCTGCAGCTCGAACCTGTTCTGTGGGGGTATTCCCCAGAGTGGTGGCACAAAGCGCCCCTGATTAATGCCCGTGTTGAAACCGCAGCTGAGGGACGTATGTTTCGTCCGCTGTGGGAACGCTGCCGCGCCGTTGTGTTTGCTGACGGGTGGTATGAATGGGTACGTCAGAGGAACAAAAAACAGCCGTATTTCATTTACCGCAGGGACGGTCAGCCCGTATTCATGGCTGCCATTGGCGCACGACCGTTTGGTCTGAGGGATGACGGGGAAGGCTTTGTTATTGTCACGGCAGCAGCGGACAAGGGGCTTATCGATATCCACGATCGTCGTCCTCTGGTGCTGACGCCGGATGCCGCGCGCGAATGGCTACGCGAAAGTCTCAGTGGTGACGAGGCGGGCAGGACGGCCAAACAGGGGGCGGTGCCTGCTGAGGCATTCACCTGGCATCCAGTTTCCCCTGCGGTCGGCAACGTGCGGAATCAGGGGGCGTCGCTAATTGAACCTCTCTCGTGATGCTTGCTTCGCCAGCGCCAGGGTTCTGTCTGTCCAGGGACTGACCAGAGACCTGTAGCCTGACGACGGGCTTCGTCTTCCAGTGTTGCGTAGTCGCTCCGGACAGGTTTTCCGTGATACCGATATGCCCAGGCCAGTCCCTTACGGATCTGTTCGGCATTCACATCCTTCGCGCCAAGCCACACCGTGCCAAGCAGCCGGCCGTAACGATCCTCATCCTCGCCAGTGACGGTAACGATGCGCTGTGTCACCATCGATGAGAGTTCCTGTCTGGAACGCTGGCCAAAGGGTTGGTTCTTTTCAGGCGCATCGATACCGGCAAGACGAACACGCTTCAGCTGGTTCCCCTCACCAAGAATCTCAACGGTATCCCCGTCGAGCACACGAACAATCCTGCCGTTAATATCCGCACTTACCGGATAAGTCACGATGAGCAAACTAATTATGTACAGTGTCCGAAACATGTCTATATCTCTGGTTTTTTTATATATTGAGTGTCTCATTTTGAGACGGCAAAGTATATCTCGATGACGTGAATAGTGGATGTGTCTTATAGAGAAGGACTGGTGCGTTAAAAAGGGCACAATGTGCCCTTTAAGTTACCATCAGATATTATAAGTACACCATATTCACTTTAATGGATTACCAAATTCATTTAGGTACAGCTGACCGAATTTATAGGAAGCATAGTCGGTAAGATGTCCCACGTCACGATAGACAGTTACGCCATCAATATTTGTAATGCATTTACCACTAATGCACTGTATTGATTTAGGATCAATAAAGGTCAGCGTTGGGAACTCAGCCTTCATTTTACTCATCAGTTGCGTGACTTTTTCCCCGTTGGTATTTGCCGGGTTTTGCATATCACATTCATTGATGTCAAATGGGCGTCGATGAATAACATGCTGATTTATACAGTTTTGATAGTTGCGTGGCATGTTCGCAATGGTGAACATGATTATTGGCTTTGAACCAGAATCTATGATAGTACGTATGGCTGTACGTAACGCCATTTCGTATCGACTGGCTGAGAGTGCCTCACTTCGCTCATCCTCATCTTTAGTGATTAACTGGGCAGAAAAATAATTTGACCACACATGCCCTAAAATAACATAGTCATAGTGATTTGATTTTATATTATCATAATATTTCTCAGCGTTATCATGACATTCTTCATATTTGACGCCTTTATATTTCCACCAGTCATACTGATAAATTCCCGGTAATGCCAGGCACGAAGACGTGGTGAGGGAGTACATTTTTATGCCAGCATTCTTAGCCAAGACATCATAAAAACCCCAGAAATGGTTAGCATTTGAATCGCCAATCAGAAAGGCTTTCTTCGAACCTTCATGGTCGCCGAACTGACAGTCCGTAAGGTCCTGGCTTCCACTAAGGCAGCCATCCCTCGATGCGGCATTCTCGGAAGCGGAATTCAACAGCTGTAACGAGTGATTGTATTCATCGCTGAAGCGCTGTGGCAAACCATTCGTTTTCACGGTTAATGTGTAAAGGCCCGTGCAGACCGTAAGGGGGAGCAATACAAGCAGGATCATACTCTTTGCAAATGACAGCTTAACCCGGCGGAAGCGCTCTTCAATACCGTGATAGGTAAGCACTGCCAGTCCTGCAGTTATCACCAGCGCAATGCACAGTGTCTTGCCGGACAGAGTGATCTCAAGATAATTGAACGCTGCAAATATGGGCCAGTGCCAGAGGTACAGAGAATAAGAAATTTTACCTGTGTAGTTTATCGGTGCTAATTGTAAAGTTCGATTTACGAATGTGTTCTGGTTTATCAGTAATATTGCTGAGGCAAGGCAAACAAGCAGTGTCCAGCTATTTGGATATGCCTCAACTGGTATGCTTAAACCTGAAGTACAGATAAGTACAGCGATAGCTACTACTGCCAGAGGATTAGTTATCCATCTGTTGGTTATCTGAATTCTGTCCTTTAATAAAGCTACGCTTCCACCAATCAGAAACTCAAAAGCGCGCATATTTAATGAGTAGTAATGCTGACTGGACGAGTACAGGCTGATAAGAATAACAATTATTGTTGCAGTTAAGGTAAGTAACAACCAGCCATAAAGGAACGGTTTATACGCAAATTTTCTTTTAAATTTACTGACAAGCAGTGTCAAAATGGTCGCGAAAAGCGCAAAGAAAAAATACCACTGCCATTCAATTGCTAAAGACCATGTATGCAAAAGCAGGAAGTAATCAGAGTCAGGAGATGCGTATGCTGCACTAAGCTTATCAAAATACTGGTTTGATAAGAAAAGAGTGGTGTATTTGGCACTTTTTGCGAATGCGGTGTAATCGTCAGGAATGTAGCAGTATGTCGCTACAATGATGGCGCCGAGAATTGTCACCAGCAGTGCAGGCTGCAATCGCCATAATCTGCCTTTTATAAAATTAGTTAGTGAGAATGTTCCTCTTTCAATTTCACTGATGACTTTTCCGGTAATCAGGAATCCTGATATGGTGAAAAATATATCAACACCAATAAAGCCCGAAGGGAAGTACGATAATCCTGCATGGAATAATATAACAAGCAGGACAGCGGCAGCGCGGAGACCGTCTATGTCTTGCCGGTAATTTTGTACTGCATAGCTTTTAGTATGATTATCTAAAACTAAATCCATTTTATAATGGCACCTTACATTTACATATTTATGGTTATTAAGATTGTGGTCAGTCTATCGGGAAGCAGAGCACGCAATATTTCCCTGATATCTTATGATATCGTTTCTCAGCTACGTATACCAAAAATAAGTCGTGAGTGTTTGTCTTACGTCTTGCCTGGATGCTTATTTACATACGTCGTTAACAAGTAACTGAGTGGCATAGCTGATATTGAGGCCAGTCATATTCGTGTTGAGCGCATTTATCATGTCTGCACTGGTATAAATGACGCTGCCCTTCAGGATTCCCTGGTAACCTTTTGACGTCACCACAACAAGCTGTTCCGGGGTACAGAGCGCCTCCCTTCCTGCATACAGATCTGAATCGACGGCACGCAGGTACACCGGAGAGGCGGCCACCACAAACCGATCGTCAGGCCTCGACTGCATCAGCGTCCTCAGGGAAGCATACCGTCGTTCAGCAGGCGGGCAAGCTGTCAGGCTTTCCCATAGTCTGCTGTGACTAAACGGCATCGAGGAGAACGTTGCCTCATAAGGGACCACCGGGTCTGATACGTGCAGCAGCCCCAGACCCGCTGAAATCACCCACAGCTCTGCGCCGGTACGTTTTGCAGCCGCAGCAGCCCTGCTCCAGTGCTGGCCCGTATACAGTTCACCTGCTGTTATGGCAGCGCCGTCGTTCCGCGCCCTGGCCAGCCTTTCCAGCCAGACTTCATAAGCATTTCCGGCGTCGTGTTCATATGGAAAGACGGTTTGACCGGCTGTTATGGTTTTGCGGCGCGTGCAGGTGACGATGAGATTGACGTTGCCTGTGCTCATGACGGCATCCCCGCGCTGTCATCGTTCCAGACGATAACCGTGGCCAGATGGTCCGCCACCTCCTGCCCCGTGTAACCGGCCAGGATCGTCAGCGCCCTGGAGCCTGCGTCACGGGAGAGCGGACTCCGGAACCCGAATCCGTCCGTCATCAGGAGCCACTGCAGACGGTCAGTCCAGCGCTCGCCGGGTTTACGGACCGGCGAAAACACAATCTCCGTCAGTTGTTCGCGGTTGCAGTACAGCTGTCGCCGTTCCAGCTCATCCAGCAGGCTGTTCAGTTCGCGCCGGTCAGCGTCTTCCTGACTCATCTGAGCCCAGCGGATGCGGTGCAGCCGCAGCTCCTGTGCCTGTCCCGACGTGAATCCGGCCCTGGCCAGCAGGGTGTCCAGAGCGGCGCCGGAATCTTCTTCATACCCGGCAGCCGTGAGCGGGAACGCCTCCGGGCTTTCGCGCAGAACGTGCAGCAGCCGCGCCGGTGCCGGCAGCGACCGGAGGGCTTCCTCAGGGCTCACCACGGCAAGGCGAATATCCTCAGTCAGACCGGTGATCCCCTGTGCCTGAAGCGCGACGTCCAGCTGGCGGTACCAGGTGCCGGTCAGGTCTTCCGGCTCGGTACCGATCAGCGTGCCCGCCTCCGGCGTGGTGCTCTCATTGATCTGCATCCGGACCGCAATACCCGCCCCGTGGCAGGCCTGGAGCCACTGCGCCACCTGAAGGGGATCGCCCGTCATACGCGTCACCTGCCCGGCCGTGTTCCACAGCTGGAGACAGGTGGTCCCGTCGAGGCGGATGACGTAGTCGCCCCGGCACGCCAGGTGCCAGATGCCGTCCAGCTCCACCGGCCGGTCGTGAGCCTCGTCTGCCTGGCCGGGCGGGATCAGGGGCAGAACCCGGACCGTTGTCGCGCGCTGCTCCGCCAGGACGCGCGCCTGTTCGTCAGCGAGAAGCGGGGCGGCCAGCGCACGGCCGGCGTCCGTCAGCTCGACGGCCAGCTGCAGGTTCGGGGCTCGCAGGGTGCGCAGCCAGCCCGCAGCTTCCATGCGCCGGCAGGAGGCGCGGAGATTCGGCCCGTACACCGGGGCGTCCCCGCCCTGCTCCAGCACCCGCTCAATATCCCGCGTGGCCACCGGTCCCGGACGTTTCGCACCGAGGGCGGCCAGCACAATCAGCACCCGCCGCTGTAGCGGCGATGGGCGGCGGTGTTTCTCAGCGGCCATCGGCAGGCGGCTCCTGGTTTTCGAGGATCAGTCCGGCCAGAAGCCGAAGCTGTCTGCGATCCTCCTCACAGTCGCGCCCCGGCGCCCTCATTGATAATGCCAGTGAATACCAGAGCGCAATGGCGCCGCTGCAACTCCCCCTGTCAAAGGCAGCCGTGGTGGAAGAGTCATCCCGGGAAGAACTGCTGTGCCGGCTGAGCACGCGAAGGATGCTTTTGATTTCGTCAAGCAATTCGTCATAGGTGAGATTCAGTGTCGGCCCGGTACTGGACATGCTGCGCTCCTGGAATAATGAGTAACAGATTGCGATAAAATCATATCACGTATGATTCATTTGATATTAAGTTAATATCATATCAGAAGTGATTTCATGAATAATGATAAATATCACACTTAGTATGATTTTATGTGAGTGATTCAATTATCATATCCTTTGCGTGTTTCCCGCCGCGCAGATCCGGTTTCTGGCTAAATCGGATAACAGGGAGACGAACTTTGCACGAAGGGCATCGGGTGACATTTTCCAGAGAAAAAAAGGTCACTACCGCTTATTATTCATAAAATTTCTTATGGAACACGCAGAATATCTATGTTTGGAAAACTTCTAAAAAGTCTCTCATGGCAGGTGAGAGCTGAACTCCGACGGAGCCTGAAGTCGAACCGGGATTACAAAAAACTACGCTGGAACCCGGTGGAGAGAATACTTGTTTCCTGCTCCACCCATTACGTCCGGGCTATGCTAATTCTATGGTCCGCAGCCTTCGGGGCTGTTGGCGTGGTCGAATATTTTCGCCCTGTATTGCAACCTTTCGCTGTGCAGCATTTTAAGGGCATTACCAAGCTTTCAGACTGGATGTCTAATTTACTGGGTAGCCAGTTGACTATAATCGGTATTGTTTTTCCGCTGGTTGTGGGGCTTATAAGTGTTTTGTTTCAAAAGAAATCAGCAAGGATCCATATTCAGTCCGCGTATCAACTTCATTCCGGATATATGTTTGCGGGCCTGAGTGGTCTTTTACTGGCTGCATTTATCGTGTTGGGCGGTATGACGTTATCTATAGGTGACGGATATCTTAATACTTCTTTCGCCGTAACAGCTTTTGTGTGGATGCTTTTCAATATTACTCTGTCTATCTGGTTCTTCGTCTCGAGTCTGAATGTCCTGGATGAGAGCAAGCGCGATCGACTAATGAATAAGTTTTTTTTGTCTCAGATAGTGGATGACTATATTCAAAAAGCATATATTCTTGCTTGGCTCCGATATCCGGGGGTAAATATAGGTGAGGATTACCTCGGTAATATTAAAATACTGCCTTACTCAATCTCAGAGAAAGACGACATGCTTCATGTCAAATCTAATATCAGTAAAGGTGATGTTGTTATAGATATTTATATAAGGCCACTTTTATTTCTGCTAAGAAGGCTAGAGGCGGTAGATGGGCAGGATGCGGAAATTATCATTTTGCCCTCCTTTGGTGTTCGTTCTGGTGAACTAACTTTATTGTCATCGAGAAATGTCAAGCCTGTTTCAGGATTGTGGCGGTGGTTATTTAGCCGTTGTATTGTAACAGGGCGCCCTAAGAACAAAAGGGATCTGGATGATATTACTTTTGATTTCTTTGGTGAGGCTTACGATGCGCTTAACGATAAAAATATTAGCGTCTTCAGAACAGGGATTGAACGATTAACAGATACCTATACCTCTATCAAAAGAAGTTATAACTACGGGGTTGATAAAAATTATCTGGATGAAGTAAAAGAATCAGGTTTTAGCCATACTTTCAGCGATTCATTCCATTATGAATTGAGAAAGTTTTTTCGTGAATCCGTAAAATCAACGGAATATTCAGGCGAATATTTCCGTGAATCGATGGCCATTCCATTGCATGTGTACAGAAAAACACAGAGCACTCATTTTACCGATTTCAGACAATTTTTACTCTCGCTTTTCAGAGTATGGCATGTGTTAAACGAGTGGAAAGCAGGACAGGGTGTCACCCTCTCGGCCAGCCAGGAGCAAACTCATCAAGAACTTGTACGCCATTTTATTGGCCTGTGGGAGGGCTGGAGTATGAGCTCGATCATTGGCAAACCAGGGAGCGAAGATTCTACTGGGCGCCTGATGTATCATCTGCATAACACCGCCAGGCTGCTTATTCCGTCAGTGGTTGCAGATAATGCTTCTTCCGTACGATATGCTCACGACGTTCTCTGTCTCTGGTTTAACCAGAGCCGGTTTCCACGGCACTGGGAGGAAGAGTACCACTGGCACAGTTTCTTCCTGACTCCGGATTATCTGTCTCTGGATGAAACAGACTCGCAGTGGGCAATGTTACTCAGGGGGCGTCCATATAAAAAAGATGCGGCCTTATCCATTATGTTTGCAAATGCCTTGTCTGATTTACGCCTGTTAATGGCAGGTTATCTCATTGCGCATTTTGAACCCCAAGAAAAGATAGATTTAGCTGATCTTGTTAACCATATCATTACGTCTGAATTATATGAAGAAAGAGACACTCATGATACGCTGACACCTGCGTTCAGACGTTCTGTCGATATCATTGATATGATACTGAGAATTGAGCACTGTAATCTTCATGCGAATACAAACTGGTACAGCGGGCTATCAGAAACCATTGAGGTTATGAACTCATATAATGAAAGGCCTTACATTCCGGGGCGTACGTATACAGGAGTACATGAGGATTTAGGGAGCCTCTACGGAGCATTTTCCTTGCTGGCTATAAAGCTCGCCAGACCTGCTGAGCAGGTTACGCAGCGTGCTAATGACGCCCTTGCGGGAGGGTTGTTTTCCTATTTCAGTAAAGTGAGAATAATTTCTGTTCTTGAACGGCTGAAACGTGATCCTTCAGTCCCTTATGAAGGCTATATCATTTCAGACGCGGATTATGCAACGAACGTGGTTTTCTTTAATGACGTTCTGGATAAATACATTGAGGTCTTCAGTCGCAGCAAAGTGGCAGATATCGTTGCTGCCGAAGTAGATCTTGAACGTCTCAGGAATACCGACACTCGTCTGACAAAAGAACTTCCTGGGGTATTGTCTGAAGATACTCTGCTTAACTACTTCACTTTTTCTCAAAATTCAGAATGCGATCGCAACTGGCTGGTGAGATACATTCCTGTGAGTGTTCCCAAAGATTATGTTGCCAGAGAACTTAATAGTAATTTCTACGGAGATTTTCCGTCTGTATCAGATGTTAGGACAAATATTTACCACAGACTGCATAATTTACTGTGGCAATCACAGGCTAAATTAACGATGAAGGTCAAAAACCTCGAAACACTGTTAATGAAAGTCGCGCAACGGTCCGCCGATCAGCAGTATTACATACTGGTGAGCTATGGTTCCCGCTTTAGCGAAGAACTGAGGGAACTGGTTTATCAGCCGGAAAGGCATGACGCGTTTAGCATACAGGTTGATGTTTCAGCCAGAGGTAGCCGCACTCTGCCCTTCAGGATCAATAACTGTCTTATTTACCTTGTCCTCAATTCCGAACAGGAATTTTCGGTTATGGTCAGCGCGGAATCCTTCGGTGAACTCAGGCTGTTCAGGTACCCGGATGGAACCCTTTTTAACACCTTCTACAGCAGTAGTGACAATCCACTTGAAGGCGTGATGACAACGCTCTGGGAAATGGAGATGGAAATCACTGGTCCACTGGTGGCCCGGTTTGAACATCGCTGAGCAAAATTAAGGTGACCCCGGATGGGGTCGCTGTTAAATTGCTTTGTTGTTAATAATTAATTCAAATTGCGATACTTATAGCAATAATCTACTCATAACAACAATTCACTGTTTTTTGTGCTTATTCTGCAATAATCGTTCTCTTCCACTCCTGAGATCCGAAAAAAGGTTGTTCCGGATCTTACGGAAACGCCCCGGCGCGCAGCGGCACGAAAATACAAGATATGCCACTCCGTCAGCTGCTTTTTCTTCTATATATTGTGTTATCTCCCCTCACCTGTACCCGATAAGAAGGGGCCGAAAAGAGCGCTTCGCTTATTCTCTGACCGTGTTACACTTCCGGTAAGTTGCGGATAGCCAGAAAATCGGATCTGACCGGAACGGCCATCCGGTAATTTAATGGAGTGGTTATATGGCTGCTTATTATTATTCTGGTGATATTCACGACAGGAAAAATAAGCAGGGGAATATTCAGGTGAGTGACTGCACAGGTGATTATCCTTCGCGTCATCATTACTCTGAGTGACTATTGAACCAGATACTATTTTTGAGGCGAGGTATGGGGAAACCAACATTTAGATCATTTTACGATGTGGTCCGGGAGCTTGAGGATGTATATGGCCATCAAGAGCTGTGGCTTTACTCTGGCCTTAATGAGGACTGCCCAGTCGAGACAGCCCGCCGGCGTCAGGAATGGCGATCTCCAAAAATTCTCAAACGAAACGGCAGAATGGTGGCAGAACAATCAGGCCAGCCTGATTTCTGGGTGCTCACCGGTGATTACCATCTGCCGCAGTATGAACACAGCTGTCCGCCGTGGAAAGCCTGCCTCATCGATAAGATTTTTAAAACGAATGGTTTACTGTTCTGGTGATGGCTTCACAAGGCTTGCAGGCGGAATTCTCAGTTAAGGAAGGATTATGTGTGATTTATGCAGGGCGGACGGGAATTACTTCCATACGCCGGAATGCGTGTATGACCAGCTGGTCAGCGAGTACCCCGTGATGTGGCTGCGGGACTCGACCCGGATCGGCGCCTGCTACACCCTCCGCGAACTGCTGTCGCCGGAAGGGATGGTGCTGGCCATACAGAACGCACCTCCCGTGACGGGATGGCGGCTGCGCATGCGGTATAACGAGGCCATAGATGAAGAGATCGACCCGCAGCGCGGGGACTGTACCGAGCTGGCCTCCAGGGCTGACGCCCTGCTGGCCTTTGAGCCGTTCCGTGAAGACGCTGCGTCAGTATGACCGGCGGGATTTTTCAGTAAGGGAGCAAATATGGCTGACTGGTTTATCGCGACCGAAGGCGTGAAGGTGGTGAAGGACAGCGCCAGCCTGTGGCCGCAGATCATTACGGCGGTTTCATCTGCAGGTGCTGCATTCGGTGGTGTGTGGTACGGGCAGCGGCTGATAACCCAGCGGGAGAAGGAAGCAGCAGCGACAAAGCGAGAATCTGAGCTTTATTTTATTTCCACTCAGCTGGTATTTCGCCTCGAACGATTTGCCCAGGGATGCGCGGAGGTGGTTAATGATGAAGGGTTTGAAGATGATAAAGGGTACACACGTACTGGTATTAGCGCTGAGCCATTCTCAACAGAGGATATTGACGGTGACTGGCGGGTACTACCCAGCAGGATTCTTTACCGTATTCGTGAACTGTCAGTGCTGATCCCAGAAGCCAGCCGTTATATCAGTATTGTCAGTGACTATGATAATCCTCCCGACTGGCAGATGACCTTTAAAGAACGCCGTTATCAGTATTCACGTCTGGGTCTGCGTGCCATGATACTGGCCAGGCGACTGAGGCGACTTAATGCCATGCCTTCATCACACCTTGATAATAACAGCCCCTGGTCAGTACAGAACGTCTTATGGGCTGAGTGGCGAAAACAACGAAAGTCCAGAGCACGACAAGCTCGTGAGGTTCCTGACTATGATTTGTAAGGAAATTAGGGTGATACCAAGATATATGAACGGACCATGCGCAAACGAAGCCGCCAATGACATTATTTCCCTGCTGAAACTGTGTCAGCAATTGCAGTCTGAAAAGGACGGCAGGGAACGTCCTGCGCCCGGGACATATTCCCGCGATGAGGATGCGTTTGCCGATCGTATCCGTACAGCGTGCGGACATGCCCAGCAGCTGCGCCGGCTGCTGCCGGTGATGACGACGCTGAGCGCCATCGGCGCCGGGATGGAACGCCGGGGTGAAATCAGTCTGCTCCCGGGCGAAGATTACGCGCAGAAAGCACTGGCACGACTTACAGAGCAATACCTGTCCGGCAGGGACAACAAGCAATGATGCCGGCAATACCCGGCCAGGGTGTCTCATTTTCGGCCGCGCAGCTGCCGGTGGCCATCGACTACCCTGCCGCACTGGCCCTGCGCCAGATGGCCCTCGTTCAGGACGAACTGCCGAAATATCTGCTGGCGCCGGAAGTGAGCGCCCTGCTCCACTATGTGCCTGATCTGCACCGCAAGATGCTGCTGGCCACCCTCTGGAACACCGGCGCCCGTATTAACGAGGCGCTGGCGCTGACCCGGAGTGATTTTTCCCTGGTGCCACCCTACCCTTTCGTGCAGCTGGCCACACTCAAACAAAGGACTGAAAAAGCCGCCAGAACGGCAGGCCGGGCACCCGCCGGCAGTCAGGCTCACCGGCTGGTACCGCTTTCCGATGCGAGCTATGTCAGCCAGCTGGAAATGATGGTGGCCACGCTGAAAATACCTCTTGAACGACGTAACAAGCGAAGCGGCAGAACCGAGAAGGCGCGCATCTGGGAAATTACCGACCGGACGGTCCGCACCTGGCTCAGCGAAGCGGTTGAAGCAGCAGCGGCTGACGGGGTGACGTTCTCCGTGCCGGTGACACCGCACACATTCCGCCACAGCTATGCCATGCACATGCTGTATGCCGGTATTCCTCTCAAGGTGCTTCAGAGTTTAATGGGGCATAAGAGCATCAGCTCGACGGAGGTGTACACGAAAGTGTTTGCGCTGGATGTGGCGGCGCGTCACCGCGTGCAGTTCCAGATGCCGGAGACTGAAGCTGTGTCATTACTTAAAGGAACCATTTAACTTCTCTGTAAGCTATGAGGACCTGCATGATATTGGAAAGGCCGCTAATGCGGCCTAAGTCATACTTCACACATCATACTTATGATGTAATATCGTTCTTACTCGCCAGTTTTCTGAAAGTAAAGTTCAAGGGCTTCTCTGACTATTGCACTGACGTTTTTAGGATCTTTCCCGTTACGCTTGTTCCGCAGTGCTATATCTTCGACCTTCACTAACATAGACTCCCCTAATGAGATTGTCGTGCGGCACTGTTTTTCAGGTTCCGGTTTTTCTGGTGCTCCGTAGGGTTTATCGGCAAGGCGCTGCGCGAGGGCTTCAGCTTGTTCTGCTGTGACACCTGTTCTGCTTGTCGCTTGCTGGCTCGGCTTTTTAACCATTATGCGAATACCTCTTTCATTAGCTGCATAATTTCTGCTTTAGCCGCTTCATTATTCGTTTCTACGACACCCGTTCCATTGCTCATGCAATCTCGATAGACCTTGCGGAAACAGATTACTGTTTGCAGCGTTTCAATAGTTGGAAACTCTTCAAGGTATTCCAGAAACTCCTTCCGCTCATTTCCTCTTAGCACTGGGTTTGTTGTGGCCATGCTTTGTAAGCAATAGACCTTCAGTTCAGGGTTGAGATCACGCATAGCTTCAATCTGCTGAGCAAGTTCCGTCAATGTATCAAGGTCGGGCTGTGAGCATTGTAATGGTGCAATGATCTGATGTGCGACTACTCCACTAGTAATGAACTCTCTTGAGTTTCTGCCTGCCACATCCACGATTACATGATCATACTTTTCGTCTAATGCTCGAAGGGTTTGTGTCAGATTATCGAATTTTTCGATGAGCGTGAAAGTTGGCTCTATCCCCGATGCTTCACGCTCAGCATGGTGCTTAGCGGCCGTCCGTTGTAAGTCTCCATTTAACAGGCATACGTCTTGGCCCTCATGGGCTAGAGCTATTGCTAAGTTTGATGCCGTTGTAGTTTTACCTGAACCGCCTTTGTTTCCACCTACGACAGTAATCATTTCTGCCTCATAAATATGATGTGTGAAGTATGATTTATTTTGTCACATACGTAGTTATAGTCAACAACTGTAATCAAAAATATGAAGTATGAAGTGTGAGATATGATTTATTTTTTAATAAATCATAAATATTACTTGTGTTTTAATATTTCATACTTATGATTTAATACTCAATCTGAGTGCTTAGGCACTTAAGTTCAATCATTTTTCTCAATTTGAGTATTAAGGGGTTCAGGATGAAAGTGTATTGTGATGATGGTTCTACAACTGTAAAACTTGCATGGCTCCACAATAAGAAACTTTATAAGTCATTGTCATCTAACTCTTTTCGTCAGGGTTGGAAGGTGGAAGGTATGGGCGTACGTCAGACCTTCAACTATGAGCTTGAAGGTAAAAAATACACCTATGACGAAGTCAGCAATGAATCCATTCTTACTACTCATATTGAGTATCAATATACCGATGTAAACGTTCTGGCGGTTCACCATGCACTTCTGAACAGCGGGCTGAAACCTCAGCCTGTCTCACTGACTGTTACTTTGCCTATCAGTGAGTTCTACACAAGGGATTGTCAGAAGAATGAGCTGAATATTCAGAGGAAAATCGACAACCTGATGCGTCCAGTCAAGTTGAACAAAGGCGAGGTGTTTACCATCGAGCACGTCGAAGTCATGCCAGAATCCTTGCCTGCCGTATTTGAACGTCTGGTGAAAGACAATGTAGGGCAGTTCGAAAAGTCTCTGGTGATTGACCTCGGAGGTACAACTCTCGACGTTGGCGTTATCGTTGGCCAGTTCGACTCTGTCAGCGCGATACACGGAAATTCTGATATCGGCGTATCGCTGGTAACGAACGCTGCACTCACGGCGTTAAAAATGGCTTCCAGCAACACGAGTGCTATGGTCGCCGATGAACTTATCAAACAGCGTACAAACGCTGACTTCGTCCGGCAGGTTATCAACGACGAAAGCAAGACGGCACTGGTGTTGGATACCATCGATAGCGCGATCGCTACACTGGGTGCCCAGGTTGTCGATGACTTGGCTGGGTTTAGGGACGTTAACCGCGTTTATATTGTTGGTGGCGGTGCGCCACTGATCGAGGATGCTGTTAAAGCAGCATGGCAACATCTGGGCTCGAAGGTTGTCATGATGGATTCACCGCAAACATCACTCGTAGAAGCCATCGCTGCATTTAAAGGGGAATAGGACTGTGAGCGAGGAACGGAAGAAGTTTACTGTTTATCTTCATCCGGACCAGGTGGCGGACAATGTGTCTTTAGACATTATTGATTCTGTCCCACGGAACGATAGAGGAGATTTATATAGGAGAGCGCTTATTTCCGGCTTAGCACTTCACCACCTCGACCCGCGGCTTCCTGGCTTACTTGCGCTGTTGTTGGATAAGAGTTTCACGGCGGATAGCCTGGTAGGTTTAATCAGTCAGACAACGGGATGGAAGCCATCCCAGGCCAATATCCGTGATGTGCTTGCAGAACTGGGCGCAGGAAATTTTGATTCTGCAATCAAGCCTGAAATTGCTGAAGATGATGAGCAGCGTCGACTGGAAGAGGCCCGGGTCAAAATGAAAGGCCTCTTCTGATACTCAAATTGAGGCTTTGGGGATATCGGACCACCTGGTCGTGTATGCCGGAGAAAGCATCTCTCTTTTCATTTGCCATTCTGGTGCAATTCCGCGGCCAGCAAACCATACCCTCCCGAGCCCTGAATGGTTTATGCCATCCAGGGCTTTCATAAGCTCCTCGCTTCGTTCCTGCGGCTTAACGTCATCGAAAAGATTTAACTGTGCTACTCCCGTAGGGGTGAAGTCATTCAGCATTACGCCAGCCTTTGCATATCTATGCCCGTCGATCCAGATACGATCCAGGGCCTTTACTGAGGCGTTAATGATGTCCCGGGTGTCACGGGTAGGCACAAGAAGTTTTTCACTGGCCACGTTGCTGTAATACGCTTCGTTGACTGCGAAAGGGGAGGTTTTGATAAAGACCGATATGTGCCGGCAGAACTGATGCTCTCCCCGCAGTTTTTCAGCCGCGCGTTCGGCATACTGGCAGATAGCCTGCCGCAACGCTTCGTAAGTGGTGATGCGCTCCCCGAATGATCGGCTGCAGACAATCTGCTGCTTCGCGGGCGGTACATCTTCAAGAGATATACAGGCCTCACCGTTCAGCTCGCGTACGGTTCGCTCCAGCACTACGGTAAAGTTTTTGCGTACAAAGGCAGGATTCATGCGCGCCAGCTGTAGCGCAGTCGTCACGCCGTATGTATTCAGCTTTTTGCCTATGCGGCGACCAACCCCCCAGATTTCCTCTACTGGCTGCAGTGAGAGCAGTTTCTCCGTCCTACGAAGATTGTCAGTAGTCAGGGCCAGCACGCCCCCAAATTGCGGCCACTCTTTTGAAGCCCATTGCGCTGATTTTGCTAAAGTTTTTGTTGGCCCCATCCCAACGCCAATTGTCAGTCCGGTTCCTCTTAGGACGTGCTCGCGCAGCTGCCGGCCGAAATCTTCAAAGTCGGTACAGCCATCGATGCCGCGAATGTCCAGGAACATCTCGTCGATGCTGTACTGCTCTACGCGGGGCGCCAGTTCTTCCAGATGTGCCATGACCCGGTTGCTCAGACTCGCGTAAAGCTCATAATTGCTGGAAAACGTAAGCACTTTCTCCGGGAACTGCATTGTCTTCAGCTGGAACCAGGGAATCCCCATTTTGATCCCAAGCTGTTTCGCTTCCTTCGATCTGGCTATTACACAACCATCATTATTGCTAAGAACGACCACCGGTTTATCACGTAAGTCAGGACGAAAGACCTTCTCACAACTCGCATAGAAGCTGTTCACATCTGCCAGGGCGAACATCAGTCATGTCCCCGGGTTTTATGTACAAAGGCAGTTACGACACCGAAAATTTGTAGCTGCTCAGGTTCTGGCCATAGAGTAGGGTAGGCTGGATTCATTGCCTGTAACCCTGGTCTCGGTTTCAACAATAATCTCTTAACAGTAAATTCACCTTCAATCTCAGCTATAACGATATCGCCGTGGTGTGCATTTTCGGCTTTATCAACAATCATCAGATCGCCAGAATGTAGCCCAATATCAGTCATGGAATTACCAATAGCTCGCACAAAATATGTCGAACTGGGTCGGGATATACAGTAATCGTTGAGGTCAAGTTCGGCTTCGACATAGTCCTGCGCCGGGGACGGGAACCCCGCCGGGCATCCCTCGCTATAAAGAGGGATTGGGATAATTTCCGGCTCGCAATCGACACGCAATAATTCAAACATAGGCACCTCCGAACTGTATTTATATACAGTATTATTACTTTATTGAGTGTACTTTCAAGTTTTTGCTTTGCCCATTTTTTAACTCTATGTTGCCTAAAGAAGTTCCCCGCCGTGCCTTTACTTTAGCCCGATCGCTTCAGATGCAAGGGTTCGCTCCGCCGCCATCCTCGCCCGGTCGCAGATTTTTACGCCTGATGCCATTCTTCCCGTCGTTCTCCCGCTCAATATTCGCGGGAGAACCGTCCAGAACGTCATCGCTGTTTATCTGCGCTGCGGCCTCCGGTGTCGCCCCTGCATCTTCCGCTCGAAGTCGGGCTGTCGTGTCGGCACGGTGCAACTGGGTGCCGGATGCTTAGGACACAGCCATGTTCAGACTGACCTGTATTGAACTCAACAACGGCGAGTTTGCCGTGTATATCAACAACCATTATCTGTGGAGTGAGGATGCCTGCGGAGAACGACTTTACCTGGGGGAGGTGCTGGAGCAGCTTTCCCTGATGCCGGGTGTGGAAACCGGCACTATTCAAGAGGCAGTTCCGGAGGACGAAGAGTGGAACTGGAATGACATTGCCGATCGTGTGCTGCCGTCGCTATCTGCCTGCCGCGAGGGAGTAACCGTGGCAGATCACATCGCACGGCTACAGCAGTATCCGCAGGATGCGCTGTGTATGGGAACGTTCTGGCTGGCTGATGACTTTATGTCCCTCAATGACAGCCTGACAGAGGGGGAGATTGCTGAAGCCATGCGTGTCTGTTACCACAGCCATGATGCCTGCATCGGTTTTAACTGGGACACATTGCAGTTCGCTATCGACCACGTAAAGGGGGGCTAACGGAAAAAAGGACGCCACCGACCGGAGGCGTCCCAAAACATACCAGGCTTATGATCCTACAAAGTGGTGTACTGACACGCACTTATGGTCATTCTGTCATACACGGGAGGCTACTTCAGCTACCAGAATCAGTACCAAAGGATGTCGGTGCCCTCCGCCTTTCTGCCGCCAGCCGGCGGCGTGTTCAACGCCGTGCCTTCACGCTAACCCGGCCGCTGCGGTCGCAAGGGTTCACGTTGTCTCCGTCCTCACCCGTTCGCACCTTTCACGGTGCATTCAGCCCGTGAAAGGCTTGCGCTGCGGCTTGCGGCGTCGCCCCTGCGCCCTCCGCTCAGAGCCGGGTTTTTGTGGCGGCACGGCGCAACAGGGTGCCGCATATCAGAGAGGAGTGTGTCTATGTCCCGTTATATCCTGGGTGACTGCGTGCAGGTGATGTCCCGTTTTCCGGCACGTGCCGTTGATTTTATTCTTACCGATCCCCCGTATCTGGTTGGCTTTAAGGACCGTACCGGTCGCACTCTGGCCGGGGACAATTCGTCGGAATGGCTTCAGCCAGCGTGCCACGAAATGTACCGCGTACTCAAAAACGACAGTCTGATGGTGAGCTTTTACGCATGGAACCGCGCAGATCTGTTTCTCAATGCGTGGAAATCGGCCGGGTTCCGCGTTGTTGGCCATATCGTTTTTGCGAAGAGTTATGCCTCCAAATCAACGTTCGTGGGCTACACCCATGAGAACGCTTACCTGCTCGCGAAGGGGCGACCGCAAACCCCGGACCGCCCCATCCCGGACGTGATCCCCTGGAAATACACGGGCAACAGACACCATCCGACGGAGAAGCCGGTGCAGAGCCTGCGGCCACTGATTGAATCGCTCACGCGTCCGGGGGCCATTGTCCTTGACCCGTTCGCCGGTAGCGGCTCCACCTGCGTGGCCGCCGCCGAAGCCAGCCGCCGCTATATCGGGATCGAGATGCTTGAGCAGTACCACGCCGCCGGCGTTCGCCGTCTGGCACAGGTTGAACGGGCGAGAAGGATGCCGGCGGCCAATGACGGTACGTTTTACCCTGATTATCCGGAGGCGGCATGAACTACCCGGGCCTTGAATCCCTGCGCGCGGACGTGGCCGAGCTCAGCAATGCCATGTGTGACGTGCGGATGCTGCTGAACCGCCTCGAATCTCAGCACCGGCACGACGCGGCAACGCTGGCTGAACGTATGGCCGCCCAGACCCTGCGCCGGATCAACACCCTGCTTCTGGAAGCCTACCGCGAAGCCCTGGTGCTGGACGAAACCTTTCAGGGCTGACTGACCCTGCCGGGCTGATGCCCGGCCTGTAACCACTTACGAAAGAGATAAAAAAATGTACGGAACCCGCAAAGAACTTTGTGTACAGCTTGAAACCATGTTCACGTCTGACGAACCCCTGGTCCTGCTGGTCTGGACGGAAGAGGGGATTAGCGTGGCCTGCCGTGAAACCCAGCCAGAACCGGACGAGGCTGAAATCCGGGCGGTGATGAAGGCGCTTGGTGAAATGAAAATGACGCAATACCGCCAGGAGGGGGTAAATAATCTGACTGTCAGCGATCTCCTGACCCATCAGCGGGAAGCGGCAAACCGTCAGGTGAGTGTACCCGCAGCTTTACTTGCACGCGTCCTGCGCGACTATGAGTGTGAGCTGGAGCATCGCGCCGGAATGGCCTGGGAGGCCGGGCGGCCTGAACCCGATTCCGTAAAGGAAGCAAGGAATGACGTCTACGCACTGAAAGACGCGCTGGTAGCCTGAGAACGGCCGGGGGAGCGTCCCCGGCAACCGGTGACAATTCACAGCGAAAGAGGATGTCGTTAACTCCGCTTTTTATGCCGCGCTGGCGCGGCGGATGTGAGCGCCGTGCCTTCACTTTAGCCCGAACGCTGCAAATGCAAGGGTTCGCTCCGCCGCCATCCTCGCCCGGTCGCAGTGATTTAATGCTTCATGCCGTTCTTCCCGTCGTTCTCCCGCTCAATATTCGCGGGAGAACCGTCCAGACCGTCATCGCTGTTTATCTGCGCTGCGGCCTCCGGTGTCGCCCCTGCATTTTCCGCTCGATGTCGGGCTGTCGTGTCGGCACGGCGAAGACGTCGCCGCATTCAGAAGAGGAGAATATCATGACCATTGCTTACCGCTTTATGCACCGTCATACCCGAAACACGCTCGTAGCCCGCGGCTGGCCAGCCAACATGGATATCGATACAAGCCTGAATTACTCCAGAGGAGAAGGCGTTGCGTTCTATGGCCAGCTCGATGCTTTACAGTTGCAGCGTCTGTTACCTGAGATTGCACTGCGTGGTTTGATGTCCGATCAGGCAATGAAGGTGCTGCTGTCATTACTGGCAGGAAGTGAACTGATTGTCCGCCTTTATCGTAATTCGCTGGGGCATCGTAAGGCTCATGCCGGAACCATTTCGCTTGAATATGATAATTGCCCTGAGGCTATGTCCACGAAACATATCCTCTGTCTGCTGAAAGCCCTGCGTGACGAGATTAACCACGTCTGTAGCTGCGTGGCATCCGCCGGATACCGCCTGATGGAAGCCTTGCGCCCCGCCGCTGAACCGCTGGTATTTACCCGCCGAACCCGTAATTTCCTCCTGACAGTAACGGAAGTGGAGCAGGTGCAGGATGATGCGCAGTGGGATAATGAGACGCTCGACGCGCGTCTTAAAGCGGTACTCGACGGGAAGGAAACCTTTCGCCGTCTGCAAATCCGTCTGGAATGCAATGGCCGTACAGTCGGGCAGACCCACGTGCCTTATGCCCTTCGTCACCCTGACAGCCCATCCCGCGACTGGTTTGACAGACACTGGCTGCGGGATGTGGTCAGCAGCGCACGAACCGAGATTGACGCGATGATGAAATCCTTCTCCGGCATCCGGATTGCCGCCTGATTTTGGGCGGGGCAATGCGCCCCGCCTTATTGCGAAAAGGATGTCGCACGCTCCGCTTTACCGGCGCCCCCTCCACGATGTTACGGGGACGCAGGTGAAAACGTCCGTGCGGTCTGCGGCTAACGCCGTGCCTTCACTTTAGCCCGATCGCTTCAGATGCAAGGGTTCGCTCCGCCGCCATCCTCGCCCGGTCGCAGATTTTTACGCCTGATGCCGTTCTTCCCGTCGTTCTCCCGCTCAATATTCGCGGGAGAACCGTCCAGACCGTCATCGCTGTTTATCTGCGCTGCGGCCTCCGGTGTCGCCCCTGCATCTTCCGCTCGAAGTCGGGCTGTCGTGTCGGCACGGCGTAAGCCGGAACTCAGACGACACAGACACTGGAGGAGTTTTATGAACACTACCACCCCGGCGATTTATGTAGGTACATACCACAAATACAACTGCGGTAGCCTCTACGGTAAATGGTTTGACCTCACCGACTTTGATGATAAAGCAGAGTTTCTGGAAGCCTGCAACGAGCTGCACGCCAATGAATCCGACCCGGAACTCATGTTCCAGGACTGGGAAGGGATCCCGTCAGCATTTGCATCCGAATCTTCCGTTGACTGGAATTTCATTGAAGCCTACAAGCGCGCAGTAGAAGACGGTATGGATGCTGCATTTATTGCCTGGGTGGAATACTCCGGAGAGTGTGATTATGACGCCTTCGAGGATGCTTATTGCGGAGAAGCTGAGAGCGAAGAGGACTACGCCTGGACTATGGCAGAAGAGTGCGGCCTTCTCAATGACATTCCGGAATCGCTGCGTTGCTATTTCGATATGGGAGCCTGGGCGCGGGATTTGTTCCTGGATGGTCTGGTATTTCTGGATGGCTACGTGTTCAACGGTTGATGTCAGAGGCGGGGCAGGGCCCCGCCACAAAGGAGAATAAAAATGAAACTTGATCCACAGACCCGTGACATCCTGCGTCAGTACAAAAATATTATTAACGCCCGTCGACGTGAAAATGGTCAACGGGAATTAAGAACGGAGCAGGTGATCGACGAAATATGCTATTACATGACCTGCCAGCGTGCGGTGTATATCGGCGGTCATTTCATTTTGCAGGGTGGAAAAGGTAACTGATAACCTGGCAGGCGGTATCATCCGCCTGTTAGCCCGCGCGAAAAACCCTGGCAGGCTTTGCCTGCCGGCGGTTGTTACCGCGCCTGCGGCGCAGTTACAAACCGCCCCGGCAGAAAAAGTCAGCAACGATCTCGTTGCAGGCGCGTGAAAGAGAGGAAAAACATGAGCGAATTTAATCTTTCGGTACGTTCAAAAGAGGATCAGGACAGGATCGCCGTAGACCTGGCCGCGTCAGGTGTGGCATTTAAAGAGCGGCTAAATCAGCCAGTGGTGCCGGAAATTGTGGCACGAGAGGTGCCCGAAGAGCTTCGCGAATATTTTCTGGAAAGGTTGCGCCATTACCGCCAGCTTAGCCAGCAGTTGCCGAAAGCCAGCGATCCACAATATTCCGAAATGGCCGAGGCAAATAAAAAGTAATTTTTTCAGTAAGATATGCTGTAAATCAAACTCATTGCCTTTGTTGCAGTGGGCGTCCGGGCGGGCTGTCATGCTTCGCACAGAGCCAGCAAAGCTGTCTCTGCCCGGCCCCTGCGGGGCAGCGGGTGTCCATCCCATGACGCAACCCCCATCGCTTGCAGCAGCCGTTCCGGCTGCGCCGCTCAGTCGCGCCGTTTCCTGCGCTCCCTGCATCACGCCGTAAATACCCCGTCGTGATGTAGGGGGCAATGTCGTTTCGCCGCGCGCGGCTTCCCGTCATTGCGGCGTGTCCCTGCCCATTCCATCCGGTCCTTTTACACCCCTTTGAGTCCCTCCTCCGGGTGCTGAGACCGCCACAGTCCTCGTGGCTGTCCAGGGTGAATGCTGACGCACGGCCACCAAAACTTTTTGCAGGCAAAAACTTTTTGCGTCCGCCCCGGACATCTGCCTCGGCCGGTGTCGTTTACGCACCTGCGGCGAAGGTTCTCAAACGGGTGATGTTTTATCCCCCGGGAAAGTTCAGCAGGTTCCCGCGAAACGTCAAAACCGCGGCTCCCGTAACTCAACGGGTGATGGGTTTTAAAACCAGCCACTTTTTTAAAGGAAGTATTCAGTGGGAAAAACATTACAGGAATTTCTGAATCAGCCAGTGCTGCTGCGCGAACCCACCGCCGAAGAAAACGAACTGGCGGCTCTATTGAATGGCAGTACTGTCACTGCACCCGTGGTGCTGCCTCAGGGGCCGTTTACCCGTGAAGAGGCGACCGCTCTGGTGGCGCAGTACACCAACGTCAGTATTGAGAACGATCAGGGTACTTATTTTCAGCTTGTTGTGCGGGGTGAAGAAGGGTTTTTGACGAAGTGCGCGTGGAACTTTGAGAACGACGTGGGGGCATTGCTTAACCGCGCTCTTGCCAGTTACAGAGCCAGAAAACAGCAGTAAGAAGGGGCCCTGTCGGAGCTGTCACTCCGCAGGGCAAGACAATCATTAATACTGAGAGGTACTAAATCATGACAGTTGCAGATGTTAAATCAAAAGCACCAAAAAAAACCAGTAAGAATAAAACTGCCGGAAACGAGGCGCTGAAAACAGCCCTCGATGCGGCAGTCATTGAGTATGTTCCGCTGACCGATCTCATTAAATCACCGCTGAACGTACGCACGATGCCCTACACCACCGAGAGCGTTAAGCGACTGGCTAACTCCATTGAAAGCCTCGGACTGCTTCACAATCTGGTTGTCCATGCCCTGCCCGAGGGAAAATACGGTGTGGCAGCAGGTGGTCGGCGTCTGACTGCGCTGACGCTCATGTCTGAAATGGGGCGTATCAAACCAGATTATCAGGTTCCGGTTAAACGTGTCAGCGACGAGCTTGCTGTTGAGGCTTCTTACGCCGAGAACAACGAGCTTGAAACCATGCACCCTGCCGAGCAGATCACAGCGTTTGGTACACTGGCGGCGCAGGGAAAAACTCCCGCGCAGATTGGTGAGGTGCTTGGGTACGGTTCCCGCCACGTCCAGCGCATGCTCAAACTTGCCAGTCTTGCCCCGTCACTGCTTGCACTTCTGGCAGAAGGTCAGCTTGATGTTGAACAGTGTCAGGTGTTGTGTCTTGAAAGCGATCCTGAGCGTCAGGTTGCTGTTTACGAAAGCGTAAAGGAGGAATGGGGACGCACTACCGTAAACGCACTTAAAAATCGTATTACGGAAAGTGAAATTTCTGTCTCGCATCCACGTTTCGCATTTATCGGGCGGGAAGTTTATGAAGCCGCAGGCGGAATTGTCCGTGAAGATCTGTTCAGTGAGCAGGAAGGGGACGGAACAGTAGACAGTCTGCTTGTTGAACGTCTGGTACTGGAAAAACTTGAATTGATCGCTCAGGAAATCCATCAAAAAGAGGGCTGGATGTGGGGTACCGGACGTCTGGCTGCAATTAACCTTTACGGACCTGACGGAAAGGACTACCGCATTCTACCGGAGCCAGATGCAATCTACAGCGAAGATGACAGCCGCCGTATCGATGAACTGTCCGACAAATTTAACGCTCTGGATCCTGACAGTGATGAAGCCGAGGCCATTAGCAGCGAAATATCCCTCATTGAACATGCCGCTGAGCTTCGTGGGTGGACAGAAGATCTGAAAGCAAAATCAGGCGTGGTGGTGAGCTACATGCACGGTGCGCTTCGTATTCAGCGTGGTATATGCCGCATGTCTGATTTACCTGACCATGACAGTAACGGAGAGGATTCCGCGCAGTCTCCTGCCGTGACTCATATGCATCGACCTGATGCAGCAGAAGGGATCAGCATCCCGCTGCTCACCAAAATGTCATCCGAGCGCACTCTGGCGGTACAGGCCGCGCTAATGCAGCAACCTGAAAAGGCTGTGGCGCTTATGGTCTGGCGTATGTGTACCTGCGTTTTTGCTGGATGTGTGACCACGCCGCATCCGTTCCGTATCAACCTGACCGTTTCTCACAGCAGCCTCACTGAGAACGCCCCATCCGGTAAAGAAGGCGCAGCGTTTGAAGCCCTGATGACCGAAAAAGAGCGCCTGAAAACCCTGCTGCCAGCAGGATGGGAGAAGGACTTCACGACCTTCTTCGCCCTGAACGGAGAGGTACTGATGTCATTGCTGGCCTTCTGTGCGGCTTGTTCCGTAGATGGTGTACAGACGCGTGATAATGGACACACATCACGTAGCCCTCTCGATACGGTTGAGGCCGCGATAGGTTTTCACCTTCGCGACTGGTGGCAGCCTACAAAAGAGAACTACTTCGGTAGCCTGAAACATTCACAGATAGTCACTTCACTTAAAGATGCAGGTCTGACTGGTGCCGCTGCTGACGCAGAAAAAATGAAGAAAGGCGACGCGGCAGTGCATGCGGAGTTCTTTATGAAGCAGAACCGTTGGGTTCCTGCATGGTTACAGTCACCGCAGCCTGATGCAAAAGACAGCACCGATACCGACACTGACAACGCGGCAATTGCCGCCTGATAAGGATAGCCGCCCTACGGGGCGGCAATAAGGAGATATCTGATGAATATGCCAAACTTTAAGCTTTCCTCCATGATCGGTGAAGATTTCGAAACCTGCCGCGCCGCTGGTTACTCCTACCGCCGTGAGATGACACACGCTGTTATGGGGGCACTGAGTGCGCCTGAAAACTGGGATGTTAACGGGGAGTATCGTAGCGAGTTCGGGGGCTTATTTCCCGTGCAGATCCGTTTTTCGCCCACTCATGGCCGATTTGAAGTGGTTCTGTGTAGTCCTGGTGAGTTTAGTCAGGACTGGATCATGCTGTTGGTCTGGAGAAAAGGGCAGGAAGTATCCTGTATCCGCTCATGCCCACAATCTGACGCTGCTGTGATAAACCATGTGCTGAGCCTGACCAGCAGGCTGGACAGTGATGGATACTCAATATTCGATATTCTCTCAACGCTGCGCATGGAGGTGGCCTGATGATCCCTCGTCACCTTTCTCTTGTCACGCAACTGCCGGAGCGTGAGGCAGCGTTACGAGCCATTATTGCCGTAGAAGAGGGGGGCGGGCGGTACGGAAGCCGACACCCGCAGCCGTATCCCTATTCCAGAGCATTTTTCCGGTTCCTGACTGGTAGCAGTAAAATTAGTGGAAAGGCGATCAACCAGGTGCGCGGGGCGTACTGGCTGAAGGGCGATAAAATTTCTCTGGCCCGATATGAAGAGGCGTTTGACATACTGATCAGTAGCCGCGGTCGCCTGTGTTACCCTCCGCTCGGTACCAACATGGTGCAGAACCTGTTTCCGGAGCAGGCGTTCAGCATCAGAGAGCGCCACACGCAGCGGGAAGTGCGCGAGGATAATCTTTATTCCCGTCAGGAATCACGGCGACACCGTGAAAAGGAAGAGAAGTACCAGAACCGCGTGGGGCAGGCTGAAATCGACCTGGCATTTCAGACACCGGAGACACTGCGTGCATGGTATGAGTTCTGGTCCCAGCAGGATATACGGGACTATGACATCCAGCGAATGTTGTGGGCGTGGACGGAACGCAGCCCCTCGTTGTCTCATCTGGTGAAGGCTTACTACGACCGTGCGCAAGACATTGTTCTCGATGTACATGATGTGGCGGGATCCTCAACACCGGCGGAGAAAGAGCTGGAGCGCTGGATGGTACCGAACAAAATCACGCTGAGGTCTATATGGCCGTGAGAAACAATCCGTGGAAAACGGAGCTGAAGGTTGCCCGCAGCCAGCGCAATAAACTTCGGACTATGTCGGAAAAGCTGAAAGAGATGTGCTATGAGTGGGACGGATTAAGCGGCTGGCTGGAGACTGAAAGTGAGCGACTCGCAGAAAGCATTGATCAGCATCTTGAAGCGCTCGACGAACAGATACATAACTGGTCCACAGGCAGAAGTGATCCTGAGTAAATCAGGTAAAGGTCAGGATTTATCCAGTAATCAGACTGTTATTCCTGGGCAGAATCGGCTCGTCGGGATATAATGGCGATGGCGCTTGAGGCTTTTTGCCTCATGACGTGAAGGTGGTTTGTTGCCGTGTTGTGTGGCAGAAAGCAGAAAGCCCCGTAGTTAATTTTCATTAACCCACGAGGCCCCCTGTATGTCTGATCAACAACAGTATGGCCTCTTACCGTGCTTAATGCAAGGAGGAGTAAACCATGAAACTGCCGCGAAGTACCGTTATCTGGTGCGTACTCATAGTGTGTCTCACACTGCTGATATTCACTTACCTGACGCGAAAATCGCTTTGCGAAATTCGCCTGAGGGACGGACAACGGGAGGTCGCTGCAATTCTGGCTTACGAATCCAACGGTAAGTAGCAACCTGGAGGCGGGGGAAACCCCGCCTTTTCAGGGCTGAGTTGGTTTGACATGCCTGAAGCGCCTTTATGAAGGGGTTGCCGGTTCGCCGGTAGCCCCTTTTTCCATCCCGACGCGACCGCACGCCTGAACTTCCGGGACGGACCGTACCCCTGCGGGGTTCGGGGGAAGCGGGGCGCGCCTCCGGCGCTGCCCCTCTGCTCCCTCTGGTTTGTCCTCGCTCAATCAATCAATTCCTGGCTGCTGTTAATTCACGCTGTTGCGATTAGTCTGCTGAAGCTGTGCTTCAGAAAGGACTTTTCCGAGTGCCTCATCCTGTCTGTTTTGATCGATATCCTGCTGGTTAGTTCTCTTCGCTGCAGTTCCGTGATGGGCAGAGCCAGAAAGACGGGCAGGGCAATGGCCACCTTCGGCTCCTGGCCCGCGTGGCGGTCCAGTCGTCGAGCCCCACTCCGCCAGGCAGCTGCTTACGCACCAGCCAGTCTCCGCCGAACCCGCAAGCGGTTTCGGGCTATCGCTAGGGTCTGATGGCAAAGGTCAACAACTGCGGCTTCTCCGGCCGTACCGTCCGGAACGCCTTCACCGCGCCGGCGAAGCCGTCGCTCTAATGGCGACACGCCGTTCCGACGTGTCGGGTGTGTGCACTCCTGTTCACCCGCGTGAGTCCATCCCCCGTGTGTCCTCACGCGGAGGGCTGGTCGTAGCACCGTCAGGACGTCATCCAAAGGGTTAAATGAACGCCGCCAAAACTTTTTGCAAGGGACTGCAAAAACTTTTGTCTGCGCCCTTTTCCTGCCGCCCCGCCGTCGCTCCTTTGCCCTTTGCCGCGAGAGAACTCACCAGGGAGATGGGCAACCATCACCACAGGAGAAAACCAGGATGCACACACGAAACGTCAACGTCAAAACCGCCGCTCAAGAATCTTCCAGGAAGATGGAGGAAGAACAAAACCCTGTTTCTGTCGCGAAGGAGTGGGTGGCTCAGGCCACTGCGCTGAAAGAGGGCGTCACTGTCACCGTGTCCGATGTGTCCCGATACGGCGATGTGCAGGTGGAGATCCGCACCAACGGAACGCTTAACTGGCGCGCCTGGTCGTTTCAACCTGATTTTCTTTTTGAACTGAAACGCAACCTGCAATACGTACAGCTGTAACCCCACGCCGGATATCCGGCATGTACTGATAAAAGGAGATAAACCATGCATTTACACACGACTGATTCTTTCGCTTCTCTTGATTCCAGCGCCAGCGCCGAATCGGAAATGGCCTACTGGCTGAGCCGTGAAAAGTCCGCACTGATCGCCCCCGTGGAAATCGATGTGAACAAATTCCACGATGCGGCAGGAATGCACCCACCGATGATCAACTGGCGTTGTGACACCGCGCAGGACACTGAAACCTTCATGCTGGCAGAGATGATCTGTATGAACGTGACGGACATTTTTGTCCGTATTGGAAAGCGTTATTTCCGCGTACGTGATTACAGCAACCTGAATCACGCCGATATCGTGGCGAAGGTGAAAGCAGCATTCAGCCCTGAGAGCCAGAGCCAGAAATGAAAAAAGCAGGCTTACACCTGCTCCATCCACGCCGGATTTGAGCGATTCCAACGAAAAAATCCGGCTTTCACTAAAAGGAACAAACCCATGCAATTCAGTGAAGTTTCGATTGTTACACCAACCGCCCTCTATGTCCAGATGCAGGAGGCTCAAAACGCGCCCGTGAAAAAGCAGGTGCGTATCAAACGCGGTGAAATCGCCTGCAATGCCCTCAGTCCGGAAATGCGGGCACTGGGGCGTCATATTGCGCACTGCCGGAAAAAGGGGCGATCCGTACGTATTCCCGCCATGCGCGGGAGCGAGTGGGGTCATGTGCTGCGCACGCTTGAACTGAGCCGCGCCTGTAACTGACAACAACGCCGCCCCTGACGGGGCGACAGGAGAAAAAAACATGACCCAGATTAGCTTTGCCGATTTCTTCAATGAGACAAAAAGGCGCGGAGCCGCCCGCCCTGTCGTGCAGACGGCTCCGGCTGTCCAGTCAGAGCAAGTCCCCCCGCGTCTTATCAGCATCGACACTGCGCGTAAGCAGTTTATCAGTCTGTTTAACCAGACTGCCCGCCACCTTCACCGCTGGGATGTATTCAGCGATTTTGTCAGACTTGCCGCGAGCGAACTGGATATTGCGCGGGTGAGAACGCCAGAGAGCGCGGAAAACTGCCGGAAGATCTGCGCGCGATACGATGCGGACGATATCCGCAATTTTCATGAGTTGTTCCGTCTGATGGTTTGCGCGCTGGAGGCTAAATTCCATGACTTCATCGGCTCAATTTTTATGGAGCTTGAGCTGGGGTCGGGAGGTATGGGGCA
Organism: Enterobacter cloacae complex sp. IR5402; assembly: GCF_049238125.1. Lineage (NCBI taxonomy): Bacteria > Pseudomonadati > Pseudomonadota > Gammaproteobacteria > Enterobacterales > Enterobacteriaceae > Enterobacter > Enterobacter cloacae complex sp. IR5402. The sequence goes on along the minus strand of NZ_JBMKHO010000014.1, from coordinate 37,178 downwards.
ATATTTTACCCCCTATTCTGTCCAGTCAATGATGGCCAGAATGCTGGTTTCCGGCATCAAAGAGACGGTCACGCGGGAGGGTATCGCGACGATAAGCGATCCGGCCTGCGGTTCGGCAGGAATGATTATTGCCTATGCTGAATGTCTACTTGAGGCTGATATCAATCCGTCCGCGCACCTGTTCGCCAGTTGCATCGATATTGATCCGGTTGCTGCCGATATGGCATTTATCCAGTTGTCTCTTTTGGGGATTGCGGCGGAGGTGGTGACAGGGAACACGCTCACGATGCAGTTCAATCGTGTACGGTATACGCCTGTTTACTATCTCAACGACTTTGAAGCGAAGCTGAACACTCAGCGCAGACTTAAAGCCATGATGGACTTTATGTGCGATTTATCGAAAGCCGCCTGATACGGGCAGGGGAGGTGCTCAGCGCCTCCCGATGAGTCCAGCTGCTCCGGTTAGAGTCTGGATCATGGTAATTATCTTTTCTTTGGTGTTTTTCCGGTGTCCGAAGGAAGGAACAGCAGCAGCGATAGAAAGTGTTACGGTTGCCAGCTCTACTACCCGCGATACCTTTTCCGACTTCTCGTAAACTTTCCATGTTCGCAGGCTGACTCCAAGCTCTTCGGCCGCCCTGTCACTGCTCCAGTTCATACCTTTTCGCCATAAACGAAGTTCGTAACCCGTCATTTTCTGATACCTAAATAAGTGCAGATTCTGCACTTATTTTAGTGTTTTTTTTGTGGGAAAGTATATATGAATAAAGTGCAGATTCTGCACTTTTATTGATTTTTTTTTGTGGATTAATGTGATGCTAAATGACGACGAAAAGCATGTTGTCAGGACTGACATCTGGGTACCTTCGGCTCCCCGTCGCTGCCGGGTCGTCGCCTGCACTTCGCGTGGTGGCCGTACGCCCACCGCGCTACGCGGAGCCGCACGCGTCTCCGTCCTGACGGATAGCAAGCGATACCTGAACCCATCCCGCTTGCAGCTGCCGTTCCGGCAGCGCCGCTCCCACTGACCGCCACGGCGGCCGCAAGGGAACGCCGGATTAACCGGCGCCTTCTGCCTTCCTGTCCGTTTCTGCCGTGAAAGCCTTTCATTACTTATGCACTCTGACAGAGCGCCTCTGTTCAGCAAGGGACGCTGACGCTTTCCGTCCAGATTTTTTCTCGCAGGCTCCAAATAATCTGTCCTTCACCCCTGCTTTCCATCGTCACCCTGTCAGGGCATTAGCGTAATGAAGGCATTTCCCTCATTGCAAGAAAACGGAAAAGGACGACGGCAGAAAAGGCCGGATGGCCTGCAAGATTTGCGTCGTAAGACGCGCAGGATATTGCCGGAAGACTGGCAATAAAAAAGCAGGGCGGGTGCCCTGCCTGTTTACACGGGCTGCTGTAACAGCTCGTTATCACAATGACTCTGAGGAGGCACTATGAAAGACCAGTTCATCGTCGCATGTCGCGAATACTTTGTAAAGGAGCGGGTTAAAACCCGTCATCCACGGAAAATCCGCGAAACGTTGAAACCAGACGCTATCGCGCCACATCTGAAACAACTGGGGACATCACTTGTCCGTTGCGGGCGTATTCATAAACCGATCCATATTCCAGCACTTAACGGGGCTGAATGGGATCACGTCCTGAGTACGCTTGAGCTTTCCCGCGCGTACGCCTGATAACCACCGCCCTGCAACGGGGCGGTAATTTAATAACACAGTGCCGGAGTATTATCCGGCACATTTTTGGAAGGAATGGAACATGCCACACTACATATCCCGTGCGCCTCATGGCGTCACCTGTATCCGTCTTGATAACGGTGATGAAGCTCTCTTTGTGAATGGAGAACTGATTTCCTCATGTACAGCCAGTGAACTTTATCCGCGTATTATTGCATCAGGGTTGAACCTGTCGACGGCACTTAGCTTGCCATTTAAACAGCTTACTGCTCAGGTTCCTGATAACCCTAAATGGACATGGGAGGATGTTACTGCATCGCTCGGATGGGGACAGCGTACTGAACTTAATCACAAAGTTTTGCGTTCTGTTCTGGAATGTAGTCTGAGCCATATTACGCGGAGGGATAGCGAGATTCTGAGCGAACTATGTCACGCCGAGTATGAAAGCGAATGGATCCATGAATCCGATCTGGGTTACATCATTCGTGTTGATGCCGTCAGTTATCCGCTTCTCATTCTGAAACATCATGGTATTTCAAAAGCGGCGAGAATAGTGATTTACACTGCCATGATAAAGGCTGACATCAGCATGGTTCATTTTACTTCATGGGGAGAAATGCTGGCAGACGTTCCGACCTTTGAATGGTAATTTCTATATCATCTCCCTTCTTACCAGGCTGAAAAAATATTTCATCCTGGTAAGAAAAATTTCAGTACATCACATCTTCAGGATGCAGGAATTATTTCGTTGGTGATGACGAATTTTCTGCCGTCGACCTGCGATTTTTACGGGCTGGTTTGTTTTTATCAGCATCACGAACGATTTCACGAAGTGCTCTCTCACTGATTTCATACCCCGTGGTTTTTAGTGTCTCTTTAATGTCTGAGACCGTGTAACCTTTGGTTTTTACCAGTGCTAACAGGTCATCACGGATTGCATCCAGAAATTCCTTTTGTGATTTGCGCTGAGGTGTCAGATCCGGTAAACCAGCCAGAGTAACCTTTGCTAGCTCGATATCTTCATCTGAATAAAACGCCTTCTTACTCATCTTCTTACCCCTTTCAGAATATTGTCATCCAAATCATAACATTGACCACTCAAAAGTGGCAGTGCTCCGCACTGCCTATGCCGTCAAATCGCCACTAGGCGAAACAGCCAGCGAAGCGTATAATGACTCGAAAGACGGGACAGGATGTGCATTTGTAATACCGCGCACGCACGATATCACAAATGCCACCTGGTCAGGGCTCCGCCCCGACACCCGAGTAAGGAGCACACATGAGCGACAAAGCATCCCGAAGGGGAAGTGATAAACGGCAGAAAACCGTAATCAAGACCCTGAGATTCACGCCGGATGAAATCGAAGAGATTGAACAGAAAGCGGAAGCAGTGGGGCAAAGCGTATCGGCTTATATCCGTAACGCAGCGATGAACAGAAAGATGATTTCACTCATCGACGACAGCTTTATGACCGAGCTTTTAAGGCTGGGGAGACTGCAAAAGCATCTCTTTGTTGAAGGGAAACGAGTGGGTGATAAGGAATACTCCACGGTCCTTGTCGCAATAACAGAACTGTCGACCACGCTCAGAAATAAACTCATGAACAACGGTTAGCACGGAGAGAAGAACAACATCATGATCCCGGTTATTCCACCGAAACGACAAGACGGCAAGTCCTCCTTTGGGGACCTGGTTTCGTACGTTTCTGTTCGTGATGAGCCGCGCGATGATGATTTAATGGAAGCCGTTAGAGCTTCCGGAACAAAGCCAGAAATGCCGCACAGCAGCCGCTTTTCCCGTCTGGTTGACTACGCTACTAAACTGCGTGATGAGTCGTTTATCTCGCTGGTTGACGTGATGCCTGACGGCGGGGAATGGGTGAATTTTTACGGTGTGACCTGTTTCCACAATTGCACATCAATTGAAAGTGCAGCTGAAGAAATGGAGTTCTCCGCACGTAAAACGAAGTTTGCCCATAACAAAAGCGACCCTGTATTCCACTATATTCTGAGCTGGCAGTCGCACGAAAGTCCGCGCCCTGAACAGATTTACGATTCGGTCAGCCATACACTTTCCCGTCTCGGTTTAGCGGGCCATCAGTTCGTTGCTGCCGTTCACACTGACACGGATAACCTCCACGTTCACATCGCTGTAAATCGCGTACATCCGGAGACTGGTTATCTTAACCGTCTTGCTTACAGCCAGGAAAAACTGAGTAAGGCCTGTCGTGAACTGGAGCTCAAACATGGGTTTTCACCTGACAATGGCTGCTATGTGATTGCCCCTGATAATCGTATTGTTCGTCGTACCTCTGTTGAACGCGATCGTCAAAGTGCCTGGAAACGTGGCCGTAATCAGAGCCTGAGAGAATATATCGCTGACACGGCAATAGCTGGTTTACGGGAGTCACCGGTGACCGACTGGTCTTCTCTCCATCAGCGTTTTGCGAAAGAAGGCCTGTTCCTGACAAAGGAGAGCGGCGAGCTAAAAGTGAAGGATGGCTGGGACAGTGAACGTCCTGGCGTTACGCTTTCTGCGTTTGGACACGCCTTTGATACCGATAAACTTATTCGTAAACTGGGTGAGTTTGTTCCTCCTGTACAGGACATTTTCTCGCAAGTTCCGGCTGTCGGCCGCTATGAACCAGACAAGATTATTATGCCGTCTCGCCCTGAACGGATGACAGAGAAAGAATCCTTATCGGACTATGCGATCGCACGTTTACGGGCGCCGCTGATTGCACTTGATCAGGATCCAACGCAGCGAACCATACAGTCAGTGCATACGCTTCTGGCACAGTCTGGACTGTATCTGAAAGAACAGCATGACCGTCTGGTTATCTGTGACGGGTATGACTCAACGCGTACACCTGTCAGGGCGGAACGTGTGTGGCCTGCGCTAACGAAGGCTATTCTGGACTCGTATAAAGGAGGCTGGCAGCCGGTACCGAAAGACATTTTCCAGCAGGTTCCCCCTGCGGAACAGTTCACCGGCGGCAGTCTGGAAGCCACCCCAGTATCCGACCGGGAATGGCGAAAACTGCGAACAGGTTCGGGCCCGCAGGGGGCGCTGAAACGTGAGATTTTCTCTGATAAGGAAAGCCTCTGGGGCTATGCGGTTTCACACTGCCGTCAGGACATTGAGTCGCTTATCGGTAGTGGTGAATTTACCTGGGAACGCTGTCATGAGCTACTGGCGCGTCAGGGGCTGTTGCTGATGCGCGAGCAGCAGGGCCTGGTTGTGATGGACGCTTACAATCACGAACAGACCCCTGTAAAGGCCAGCCACGTTCATCCTGATCTGACGCTTGCGCGTGCGGAACCCCATGCTGGTTCGTTTGTTTCGGTGCCGGCAGACATCTTTGAACGTGTTAAGCCGGCCAGCCGTTACAATCCGGAACTGGCCGTGAGCGACCGCGATATTCCGGGTATGAAGCGTGATCCTGAATTGCGTCGCCAGCGTCGCGAAGCGCGCGCAGCTGCGCGAGAAGATCTGAAAGCCCGTTATGCAGCCTGGCGGGCTAACTGGCAGCGCCCTGATTTGCATGGCCGTGAACGTTACCAGGCGATTCATGACGAATGCAGGATACGTAAAGCGCGCATCCGTATCGAACATCGTGACCCTCTGGTGAGGAAGCTGCATTATCATATTGCAGAGCTTCAGCGCATGCAGGCACTGATTGCGCTGAAAGAAACCATGAAGGCTGAACGAGCTGAGCTTATCGGGCAGGGGAAATGGTATCCGCCGTCTTACCGGCAGTGGGTTGAAGCTGAAGCGGTGAAAGGTGACAAGGCTGCGATATCGCAGCTGAGAGGATGGGATTACAGGGATCGTCGTGGTAATGCGGTGAAATCTACAACAGACAACCGATGTGTCGTTATCTGTGAGCCAGGCGGAACGCCGATGTATTCCGGTGTTCCTGGCCTGCGGGCTTCACTGAAGAAGAACGGTCGCGTCCAGTTCCGCGATCCGGAGACAGGCCGCCATATTTGTACCGACTATGGCGACAGGGTTATTTTCCGGAACAGTGGCGATTACGATGCGCTTAAGCGGGATATGGTCAAAGTCGCGCCGGTTCTCTTCAGCCGTTCTCCGAGCGTCGCGATGGCTCCGGAAGGGAATAATGAACAGTTCAATACAGCTTTTGCCAAAATGGTGGCATGGCACAATGTGAACCACCGTGATGAAGGTGAATACCAGATCTCGCGACCGGAGGTCGACCAGGTGCGTGTTGAAAGCGAGATGCGCTTTGCTGAAATGACGAATCAGGGGAGTAATACAGAAGCTGTGCGCAATGAGTCAGGACCAAACTGGAAACCACCTTCACCGTTATAAGCATTCGGGGACCAGATGGAATTTAGCCCGCAGATAAGAAATAAAAAAGGCCGCAAATGCGGCCTTTTAAACTTTTAGAGGATGTTTTATGTCATAACAAGCGACAACGCCCGTGACTACATGGAACGCAAGCAATACATAGGCAAAGCCGCATGATGTCCAGAAGACAGCAAAACTATCATCAGCACCTATGAAAGAAGCGAAAATAAAGAATAACTGAAGTGAGCAACCTGCAATAGATAAAACCAGTGTCTGTTTAGGAATGTTCATTCTCTGCCCCCTGTTTTATCAATCATACTTATCAATTTCTCGTACTGCCAGCAGAACGGGATAGTGTGAATCTGTGCCCAATCCGGAGGGTAGCATAATCAGGTCAAAAAAAAGGCCGCTTTCGCGGCCTTATTTAGTTGAATGCGATGCGTGGGACTAATTCCCATTCAGCATGGTCTTTCTTTAAAACACATTTGTATTCAGAACCATCGTGTTTTATCTGCAACCCAACAGTATAAAGCTTCTCGCCATCGGAGCAGGCGTACACCTTCTGCTGGTTCGTGAGGAGGATGTTACGGATTTCAGTCAGCTGCGCCACGGCATCGGTGTCGATAACGGGCTGGGGCGCTGCAGCGGCAACGCATGAAAAACCAAAGAGGGCGGCAAATAGTAGTTTCTTCATTTCATTTCCTTCATTTCTATATCATTTTGTTTATCGGCAGCTGTTCCTGAAACAAGACAATTTTTTTGAACTATCACTCTGGCCACTCCATATCCGGATGTGGTGAATCAGGCAGTTTCGGGGAGATAAATGGCTCGTTTCGATATCTGGAAGGAGGAATATAAGCCGGCTGCGGGAGTGTCAGCGTTCTCAGTATCGCATCTGGTGCGAGCTGAATTTCTTCAGCGCTTACTTGCGTCGGTTCCGATTCAGGCTTATTAAGCGTGATGTACCGTATTGTACGTTCTGCCATAGTGGTTGTTCTGATTACCTCCAGCGCTTCTTCCCAGAGGTTTTCTTCCCGTCCACGGTGGTCCGTATCATATTCAGTCATCAGATTATGCGCTTCCTGGCGATTGGCCAGACGCTGCTGAAAGGTATCGATTATCTTCCAGGGTTCAGCTTTTGCCGCTTTACGCCGACGCGAGGGCTTTTCTGTCAGAACACCAATGATTTTGCTGACGTTCTCCGGAGCAGGAAGACGTCGCTGCGCTGTTCGTGGAACAAGTTTACGTAGTTGCTTAAGGTTCGGTGGGTTAATCGTGATGTATCGGTTGATAATGACGGGTGCATTGCACGTTTTGTCCTGCGGCTCGATGTAGAAGGATGCTCCCGGAACCGGATCGCCCTGAAACACCGTGTAGTTCTCACCTGGCTGCAATTTAATCAGATCCTGCACATTGATTTTGTTCTCCATCTGAATATTGATGTGGTCGCCATCGATCCAGGAGGTACCAATGATACCGTCACGCCGTTGCAGGCTGACCATGTTCGCCCGGGCTTCCTGTCCTGCGGCATTAGTGATTGTCTTTGCCGTTTTATCATCACTTACGATTTTACCCGCAACCTTAGTGCCGGCGTTTTGCATCAGGGTGGCAACGTTTGTGGCTGAGGTCTGGCTTTCAATGCGCTCCTGGTCCTGGCTCATCATGACGATAGAAAAGTCCAGGGAACGTACCTGTGTGGCCTGAACGGCAATACGCTCGGTATAATAGGCTCCCACCTCGTCGAGATAGTTCATGTAGGGGAAGGGGCCTTTGTATTTGGTGATTTCGAGAGCTTCGGAATCTAGCCCTTCCAGACGATGTCCCAGGTCCCGGGCCAGTATCATGCTCTGCTGGGTAACAAACATTCTCCCCAGTGCAGAGGTTGTGTGCTGAGAGGTGTTCATTGCCGGGATAAGGACCAGGAGTATCCGGTCGCTGTGAATGCTGTCGCGAATATCAATGTCACCGGCATCCTCAGCGAAGATATTACCGAACGTTTCCGTAAATGTGTTGAAGGTTTCCAGAAACTGCCCAGTCAGGTAGCTGTGCTGCTTGCGCGGCTCTTCTGTCCAGGCTGAAGGCTGGCGAACGGTGGCCATATCGAAACCCGGTACGTCTACCAGATAATTATAGAGCGGAGAGACAGCTTCCTCTGGCCATTGATCGTCTATGGCACGGCAGTAAAGCTCTGCCAGTTTCTCCAGTGGCATAAACTCGCGCAGCAGCTGCAACGACATGGTTTTGTTTTCACGGACGCAATAGAACTTTGTGCCAAAAACCAGCGCCTTGTTCATTGCAATTGCTCTGGACTGCCATTCTCCCCCCTGTACGTTGGTCGGCAGCATTGATTGCATCGTCTCAGCAACAAAGGCCTCAGTGCTATAGCAGAAGGGGTTCCACTGGTGAGACTGTGGCCGACTTTTATCACCGTTGTGGATCATCTCACTGCGGGACATGCCGCTATTCATGAAGTTGATGTATTCCACATCATCCTCACGCCCAAAGCGGCGGGCCAGGTAGTAGCAGGTGCGCGCCGTGTCGTTCTGCGCCTTACCGTCAACAAAGGTGAAGCCCCGACCCCAGCAAAATGAATTGAGCATCCACGCATAGATGGTTTCGGTTTTCCCTCCACCGGTCGAGGCAAAGAACATCACATGACGGGTCAGGTCATCAATGGTGAGCCAGAGTTCGCGACCGATATCATTCATTCGCCTGTAGCCGAGATAGAATATTCCCTTACCTTTACTTTCCTGCGTTGTTTCATACTGAAACAGTGAGGGAAACCTTCTGAACAGGCTGCGTCGTACCTTCCGGTCTTCAGAGGGGTCTACTTTATTCAGGTGGACAGGCATTCGCATGGGCATACGCCAGCGGTGTGTTCCAAAGCTGATGCTGGCCACGATGGCCAGCAAAAGCAAAAGCGGTATGGCGAGTGGCCAGATAAACCCCGCCACCACACTTCCTGCCATAATTCCGGCATACAGCAGGTGGTCGCGCAAAAGCTCAAGAACAGGGGAGTTCCAGGCATTGCGCTTCATGAGCGCCTGGTTAACGGGCGTATAATTCATGGTTTACTCCTGGATACTGAGGGAACTCACAAAGCGGTCGACCTGTTCTGGTGACATTGGATCTGTAATTTTCAGGAAGTGATCAATTTTATCCGGCGCGGTCAGCATGCCCGTTGCCAGGCGAATGCCCGTGTCAGTCAGCACTGTCGGCGTACCTGAAAAACCAAAGGTGCGGAAGCCAGTATCGTTTACGGCTACTACGGCCTGAGCCGACGCGGAACAGTCTGAGCTCACCTGTGGAGGTGTTGTCTGTCCCGGAACCAGCATACCTGCGTCCGGTCGGAAAAGAACACTCCATGCAACAGCACGAGCTGTCTGGTCCTTCTCGCATAAAACCGGAATGATCTTCTCTACAGCATCGCCGCCGTCATTCACGACTGATACAGGGAATACAACAACGTTGTAACGCTGCGCCAGCTGTTCGATTGCCGGCTCCATACTTCTGCAGACCGCACAGGTTGGATCGAGGAATGCATACAGCGTACGCTCATGCCCGGTTGAGAGCTGGATGGTGAACAGACCTCGATCGGTACTGCGCTTCAGTATTTCCACCATCTTCTGTCGCGCTGACTGTTCCGTCGCTTCTTTTTTTACTGATGTGGTTGACGTTACCGCTGCCGGTGCTGTTTTCAGGGCTTCAGAAGGCGAAGCCGGTAAGGATTTATGACTTTCCTTCATAATATTCTGCATGTTGTCGGATTCAGCCTGGGCAGCCTGAATGACTGTATTGCCTGCCGCCGGGTTGGCTGGCTCCTGAACAGCGGCAGTCTGCCGCGGCCGGGCCGGTGCGATTGCGCCTGGTTCTGCCGGGATAGTCAGTGTCTGGTTTCCCACATTGAGTGAGAAATGGTTGTCCGTACCCAGGAGCCATAACGAAGATGCTATCAGCGCGCCGCTCACAAACAGGGCAAGGGACTTCATACGGCGTTTCATTATTGCCTTACTCTGGGTTTTGAGGTGTCGCGCTATGGTGTTGAAGACTTCCGCTGCATCGTGCATCGGGTCATCAAGAAGTGTCACGGCTTCTGCTGAATATGGATAAAAAGCGATGAGCTTTTTATCGTGGATGGCCATACGCTGAGGCTCACGAAAGGTGAACAGAGCCTGAGGAACACCATGTCCGTGTTGATGTAAAACCACAATGGTGTCGTTACAACGAAAGGTGGTGTAGGTGCTTTCCAGCGACATAATGAGACTCCAGTAGACAGTAAGATAATTAGCGTCAGAAATGAGCGAAATTTCAGAAGATGAGATCGTCATCGTCACCCGGGCGAGTGATGACGTCTTCCGTGAGTGACCAGTTGGTCCGGATGCGACGCTTGCGGTCGCGGTCTGGCTGAGGTTCGTTCCAGATTAGCCCCAGGGACAGCATATCGATGCGCAATCCCTCAATGGCTTCATCGACGCAGGCTTGCGGGCAGGGGAGGCCAAGTCGGATAGCCTCACTCTCGGTGCGGGCGACGGCGACGATACCTGCACCTTCAATAAATCCTTTGGTGGTGTTTGCCCGGTGCAGGGCATAGAAGAGTGGGCGGTCTACCCCCTTTAGCCATAGCCAGTTAGGTGGTGTCAGCCGTAAATCATGTGCGTACAGCCAGACCAGACCACTTCTGACGTAACGGTGCTCACGCAACCACTGTTTCGCGCCTTCGCTCTGGATGACGCGCTTAAAAGCGGTTCTCGCCAGCGCATAGACCGGAACTGAGAATTTCCCCTTATCACGGCGGCTTTTTATCCGACAGGAGCGGTTCAGGGCATCCATTAATTGACGTGCGGCCGGTCGGTCGTCCAGGAAAAACTGAAGGCCGAATATTGCGAATAATGCCTTTTCATGAGGGGCGAGACTTTTCCATCCATTAAGTGGACGCCCCAGTTGGGCCATAAAAACAGCCCTGCAGCGGGCAACATCGAGCTGCATATTACTGATGAGTTCATGCTCTTCAGCGAAACCCTCAGGGCTTTGTGCCGGACGTCTTTCTTGACGACGTTTATCAAGCAACAGGCGACTGGAATTCCCCTCATTAAGAATGGGGGCAATTGCAGGAGAAATGGTTTCCATAGCGAAGGGCAGCGTGCTGATATTGAGTACCCGTCGCGTTTGCCAGTTTCGTGCAGGATGGCATAACCAGCTCCACAGCGAAGCGGTAGACAGGGGAATGAGGAATATCATCAGGATCACCGTCGTTTGCTTCATCACGTTGATCCACTGATCGTAAGTGATGTTTTCGGCATTGTTGGCGGTGACGGCCAGCAGGTTATAACGCGGTGCGGCCCAGGTGTGGAAGGGGCCAAAATCAGCCATGCCCCACAGGGTATGCAAAATGAAACATGACCAGTACACAAACTCAGGCAAGAACAGCCATGCAACAAGCAGAAGCATAATGCCCAGGATGGCGAGGGCTCCAAGAAATTCAAGCGGATCAGTCGTTCCCGCGCGAGCGGATGTCATGGAAAAGCTCCCTAAATAAAAACGATGAAGACTAACTGAATAAAAGAGGGCAGCAGAGCCCGAGCTTACGAAAAGTTAGCAAGCGTATTTACTGGTGATAACGGCAGGTGAAATTATATTGATTGGTCAAATATTAGATTGTTGAGGATCTGATACGGATCTCCTTTGTTTTAGTGAGGGTCATTAATAAGATGGGTTGTGGTTTTTATTATCATCATCTGTTTTAAAGTGAATTTTCAGAGCGATGATCTGCGTTAATGAAATCAATGAAAATAGCCGGCAATTAAACCGGCTATTTATTGGAGGGTATTGGATGTGTTTCAGGCAAGAACGGGAACAGGTAGCCCTGTCAGAGATTCGATCTCGGCACGTTTTTTATTCACGACATCGTTAAAGTTGAAGTTATAGGTGTATCCTTTGTTGTTCATTGCATGCAGATGGTTAGCAATACTGGATGCAGCACCGGTATCGATAGGAATCATCGGCAATGATGTGAACCTTGTGAAGAGACGCAACTTTGAATCTTCAACCTCTGTACGTGTCAGGCTGTAAGCATCGAAGCCAATGACATCCATGACATTGCCCGGGTAGATTCGGACGTACAAAAAGGTTCCTTGCTGAAAGTCGAAACCCAGGTAGGTACTTTTCCAGAAGAGCCAGCCCTCAGAACCGCTTTCCGGTTTGAAATGACCCGTCTCCTTGATTTTCTCAACAACAGCAAGGATCTTTTTTTTGCGTTTCTTGGCTATAACATAATTGATGGCAAATGGACCGAATAACAGTAAGCAACTTGTTATGGCGTATAGATATGCCTCCGGGCGTACGTACTCATCCATGATGATTGAAATGGAGCATAGAAAAAAAATCAGCAAGAAAGAGATTATACCGAACTTTAAAAATAAAGACTTTGCAACAGAGTATAAAACCCACCACTTAGGGAATCTATCTTTCACAGTAAACCCTCCTTAGGTATTTCACTCAATGTTATAGCACTACTGGATAGATGTCCACATCTCAACTTTTTATTCCATCATTATTTGTTTCCCCTGGACCATTCATACCCTTCGTATTAACGCCAGGGGTATGCCGTATATTCCTCCCACCGGCTACGAACATATCTTTGACAGAACCAGCCATGCTTCCAAGAGTATTTGCTGCATCTCTACCGCCAAGGAACGAAATGACGTAGTCAGGTAAATATGCCTGTAAGGCAAATATGCTAGATACCAGTGTCGTGCAAATTCGAGCATAGATCATTAAAAAACCAGCCATGCTGAATAAACCTGTTAACGAGTTGGCTTGAACATTGACCAGTGCGACACCAAAAAGTGCATGAAGGATAGTGCCAGTAGCAACAATCGCAACAGATGCAAAGAAAAATCCAAAAACCATAAGTGCGGGACGAATCATGGTATCTATAAAGTAAATGTAACCATAAGCCGCACGACTGCCTCGATCCTGAGACGTACCTAGGTGAGTTGCCCCCCATAGAGGTCCCGCAGCGCAACCTACTAGAACACTGACAATCCAGTTACCAATACCAGTCATCCAGAAGATAAACGGAATAAATGGCAAATAGATTGAAAGTGTAAATCCAGCGCTAAACATAAGTAGTAACAAGAAATATACTGCTGGCGAAATGGCATCAAGCCCTTTATCTACAGCGCTAATTGCTCCTGTCATATTGACAACCTTCCCGAGAAGGGATGACTCTCCACCCGCAACAGCAGCCCGTATGACCGTGTATGCTGTTAAAGTTCCCTCCGCTGCAACCAGCGTGTAATCTCCAACATTTTTCATTTTAACTAATGGGTTTACCTGCCCTGTTGAGGTTCCTGTCCCACTATAATTTGTTGCGATGTTGCTGGTTAAACTGACGAAAAATGGAGCGAACGAGTTCATTAATATGCTATTTGGGTCATTACCTTCAGAAGCACTTAACTCGTTTTGTGATGTTGCTGTACCTGCTGGAGGTGCATAATTAGAGTTTTGTAACTGGGTACGGTAGGCGCTCATTACCGCACTGAACAGGTCTCCGCTGCCAATTTCCCCAAGGGATGACATCCCACTGGTTGCCGGCGCGCGACTGGCAACTTCTGTCAGGCGTTGATTGGCCGTTGCAAAAGTCTGGTACCAGGCACCGAGAGCCGCCCAACCATAAGTGTCGAGGTAATTCCTGACAGCATCCTGTATGCCATTTTGTTCACTCTGCGCCGGTAGTGCGTGCTGAACAGTTTGTTCGTACGTACTGGCTGCTCTCTGAATGCGGGTTTCAATATCCGGGAGTGTGCCGTTGCCGGTTGTTCGTTTATTCATAAACCCTGCCATAAACTCGCTGGCCGCGCTGTCCATATCCTGGATCATTGCTTCCATAGCTTTGTTTTGCGCATCCACCACTTCACTTGTATCGCGGTTACTGAAGGGGTTAAAGAAGCTTCCGGAACCAGACGAGGAGTCCGATTTCTGTTGTTCCGGTATCGTCGCCGTGCCGCACACACCGCTGCCGTTGGTGACCCGGTAGGTATAATTCCCTCCAGAAGAACCGGATACCCCTGCCATTCTGGCTGTGGTCGAATTTGCCGTGCTGTTGTAATCGTCCAGCGCAGTATTGATGGCATATTTACAAAGCTGCATCTCAAAAATACCGCGTGCAGAAGTTCGGGTCGAAGCCTGTGTGGGCTGGACAGTCAGGGAGTAGCCGCTGGCAATATCACTGGCTGCTTTGGACACCATCAGGTTGGCAGAACCTACGCCCATAATCGACGCGCCCCAGAGAATTATGAGCTGGGACATGCTCCAGCCATTGGCGGTCGGGATAATCATCAAAAATCCTGACACTGTGCTCAGTGTGCTGGTGATATCGCGATCCCCGCTGAATACCTTGCCCTGATGCCCCGTTTTATTAATGTGCTTCAGACCAATAAATACAAACCAGACGACGGCAAGGACGGCGATAATTCCGTTAAACAGAGCAAACAGATTCCCGATCATCGTGGTATTGCCGGCGGCGAGAGGGTCCAGCACCACATCGCCGAAGATAGTGACCAGTGCCTGTCGGGAGAGGTCCTGTGCATTGGTTGCAGCAGAGACTATGTCATCGTAAGTGACACCTGCGCGTGCCGGGGTAACAGAGATAAGCAGCCCTGCACAAAGCGCACGAATGAGATTTTTCACGGTAACTCCGGATAATGCATGAATGCCGGGATGTCGGCAGGAGGCAGAGAAGGGCAGCTATTTCCCGAGAATGGCATCTCGTACGGCATGGGTTTCCGCCATGAAATGCTGAAAGGTGCCTCTTTCAGCAAGACTTACGCGACGGTTGCGTAACTGCCACAGTCGGTAGGTTACGATTAGCGCTTTTGACCATGCCACGCCAGCACCGGAAAACAGCACCACACAGGTGCTGATCTGGTGCGCGGAGATACTCCCACCAATAATGAATGGTGTCAGTGCTGCAAGCGGAACCGGTATGGCCATAAGCCAGAACAGCACTCGCCAGCGCCTGCGCTGGCTCACATACCCCTCATCCAACTGTGCGGGGGTACAACCTGATTCCGCAACGGCTTTTTCCCAGTCAGGAGAAGCCGGCGGTTTGTCGTCAGTAATGAGCTCCGGAAAAGCATCACGCATTCGCTCAATATTTCGTGATGTCATGTGCCGGGCAGCCCGCAAATACCACTTCGTTTCCTGCAATGGCAGAAATATGCTCAGCAGTCCCCGGGTAATACGTCCAGGTAGTCCTTTTTTCCGTGCGACTGTTTTTTCCAGTGTCATTTGGCAGCTCCCTGGTTCATGGCTGATTCGAGTTGTTTCAGACGTGGGGCGTAGGACTGGCGGGCAAAGGCGGCGAGTAGCTGGCCGTCGATCACGTTCCCTTTGCGCAGCAACTCTTTAATGTCGTTAAGTTGCCAGTTCATCTGTGCCGTAGTTCGGATGAGTTCGCGCATAAGGTTATCTCCGTCCATTTGCTGCAGGTCGGAGAGATAGGCTGTGTTGGCATATCGACGTCCGGCCTCAAACGATTCAAATTCTCGCTGGCTCATGTAGCCCTTCGCCTTCGCCTCCGGCGAAGCCACATTGTCAAAATACTGCGCTGCGGAAGGTGACTGCAGTGCTTCTTTCAGGGCATCACGGGTGGTTTCACTGGTCTTACTGTCGGCAATCAGCGAGAGCTGAGGTTCAGACGCGGCATCGATGATACCGTTGTACTCGTTGAGCAACCCTACATACGTACGACCGGTAACAGTGTTGACTTCACCTTTGCCTGGCGTGCGGCCTGCTGAAGGTCGAGCCGTGTTTTTCATGTAGGCCATAGCGGCATCAATCTGTTCCTGTGACCAGGAAAGTGCCGGTGCCTGCCCTTCAGGTCCCGCGCCGCCATAGATGGAGCGTACCTGACTGTCACCTCCGGGCAAATTACTGACGGCAGGGCAGATACCGGTTCCGCCAAAGCGTTCATATTCTGCTGCCGTACAGTACGCGGCATGTACGTTCGCACCGTCATAAGCGTCGCGGGCCTGTTCTTCCGATGCTGTAGAAATCCTCTTCCGCACCGCTGAACTGGAAACACCTTTGCCTGATGAGAGTTTTGACGCGGCGCTGCCTGATGCACTTTTACTTTGTGCTGCCACACCGGATGCGGAATCACTACAGATCGAATCCGGTACCGAAAAACTCTGCCGTGCCTCCTCCAGACGTTGGGTTTCATTATTGAAAATCATTTGCTGACGAGTAGCCTGCCCATCCTGATTAATCAGGGCGCCGAGCTTGTCGGCGTTCTGTGTGATGGCTGTGCCGGTTGCCTGTTGCATCTGTAGTATTTCGACCAGAGTTGCCTGGATGGTGGCCATCTCAGGCAGAACCTGAGTCGTGATCGGAACGCTGGAGTTCACGTTGACCGTTAAAGCACTGGCAACAGTGGGAAGGCTGGACGCGATGGCCAGCGCCAGCGCGGGGAGATGACGTTGTAGCATGAGATTCTCCGTTTATTTGAGCGGGGTAAACACGCCGGGAAGGCGGGTTGACTGTGTGCCGGGGGCGAGGGCGACCAGAGGGAAGGTCTGAAAGCGTCTGCTGATACGTCCTTCCCGGCTGCGGGTGTCTATGATTGTCAGCCCACGACGCGTGATTCTTGCATGAGCTGGAGGGGTGATATCCAGTACCGGCCAGTCTCCCGAGCTGAGTTGTGGGGTATCTGCCCCCTCCGGCCATAACCAGGTATCATCAGTTAACACCGCCCCTGTATTTTCAGGTAGCAACCACTGGACCACATGACGCGATTCCCGCACCGGTTCGCCTGGCTCATTGACCTGCCAGATGGCTGTTGTGACCAGCTGGCGTGGTCGCGCTTTGAGTGAAAGAAGCACGCCACAGGCCTCTTGCGTTGCCCGGCGATCGGTCGCGTATACCGCCCGGGAGTTCACTGCACTGTCTGTACGGAAGTGCCGGGACGGCAGGACGAACTCCACGCCGTCGGCATCGATCACCAGGCGGGAAAGACTGACCTGGCCCTTTACCGGGCGGCGACAGCGTGGCGTCAGGTGGATGGAACACATCAAAGGTCATACCCCAGCTCATTTATCATTTCGTCTGCCATCAATTCGATGACGCCCTTATCACCACGGGCGCCACTGTTACGCTCCCTGTACTCAATGAGTTTTTTTGCGGATCCGCGAGGGAACTTCTCCGCCAGTAACTGACGGGCACGGGCAGTACCGATCGTATCCGAGAGATTTCTGCGTAGCGCGCCGTCTTTTTTGTCTGAGTTAAGCGACCACAGCTCCAGCGGTCCGAGCGTAAACCGGACAATCCGTGCCAGCGTCCCCTGGGTTGTGCGCATCATACATAGCATCGGTACGCCACTACCGTCTGCAGCCGGACCAGCTGGCATACGCAGGAATGCATGAAGATTGTGTTCGGGGATCTTAAAACTGTCCCGTAAAAGTGGAATATCTTCCTGGCGGAAGCGCAGCAGCCAGAGGGTGTTGGCAGAGTCGAGCAGGCTTTTCGGATAGTCGGTAAGGAACTGGGTACTCAGCACCGTGCGGATACCAAACTTACGTTGTTCACGATCCTGCGTATCCAGTGCTTCGAAGATGAAATCAATGCCTTTGACGTTGTGCAGTTCGTCATAGATTTTGGTTTTCATTTCACTATCGAGCTGGTTGATGCGTCGCATAATGCCCGGGAGGTAGGCTTCCGGCAGTATTTGCATTACCTCATCCTGATACTGCGGCAGCAAAAAATCACCCGCAGTGATGTGGCCAGCAAAGAGGAACATGATGCCGGTTTTCAGTCTGCCTGCCGGGGTCTTATCGCCGGCTACGTTGTTTAAGTCTACGGCAATAATGCGTGTGTTCGGGTTCAGCGCAAAACGAGTCCGACTGGCCATCATCGGGTAGTCCTGTCGGGCCTGAATCATGCAGCGCTCAATGTACTCCACCAGGGGCTCCTGTGAGCCGTTACGCTGTATTCGGCCAAAAGTCTCCTGAATAACCTCACTGCGTAGTAGCGCGGGCATATCAGCAAGTTCTGGTACCGCCTGGTAGTGTGCCCGCTGAGCTGCAGATAACTGTCCACGTTCATGCAGGAGGTCACGTACTTCGTACCATGGTGTCGCGGTCCACCACTCCGGATCGTGCTCACCCCACAAACCGGATGACTCCAGTGCCGCATCCACTTCTGGCTCTACGTTTGAACGGAACATGTTTGGCTCAATACCACTACGCATGTCATACGCCAGATCAATCAGGCGATTCACTATTTGCCGGGTATCTGTAGGGTTAGGCGGGGTCCCTTTATCCGGTTCGATACAGAAGGCCGTCAACATGGACGCGATAAATTGCTTCTCTGGTGTCACTGGCTTACGAGCGCCGTACAGGATGTCGAAGACATTGCGTGACTTAGACGGGTCGTTGCTGAGTATGATGCCGACTGCTTCGTCCTTTCTCTCTTCTGGCAGACTGTCACGTATCAGCTGGATTAACCCCATCGCGCTGAATCCTTTATCAATGTGAGCCACATAAGGAAGCGAAACCTGGGCGGAAGATACCTGTATTTCCGTCAGGGTATTAATCAGTACCGATTTACCCAGACCCGAATCGCCAGGGGCAAGTTCGGTATGCTTGTTCTGTCGAGAAGACCCCAGCCCGACTTCCCAGGCGCATCCGTCTTCCGTGTGCAGCATCAGGTTGCCTTCCCCTCGCCAGACGGTACCTGGTCGGTTGAAGGGCAACATCGATAGCGCATGGGAGAGTGGCGGGTAAAGCGGAACAGGGCCGGAGCCCGCTGACGCGGCCAGCATACTGTTGACCCATCCCCTGCGAGGATCACCGAATGTGGTGGTCGTGTTACAGACTCCCCAACCCTGCAACGCTGATTCAAGCAGCATCTGATTACGGGAGCATATTTCCCGGGTATGCCCCCAGGTGGACGCCACAATGGTCATCACGCAGACCGGATCGCGTTCATCCGTTGCAGCCAGCTGTGTGAAAGCGTCGTAAAGTGGGCGAATAGAGGGAATAAATTGTCCAAATGATGAAATAGTCTTTTTCCAGCCCAGCGCTTTCATCCCGCCAGGCATGATGTCGATTCGTATGCGCCAGGGAACGGAACGTGGAACCAATTTCACAAGCTCATTGAAGGGGCGGGGATGCTGAGGCGGAAGTGTTATGGCCACCATGCCGTGCCACAGCCCCCCTGCATGCACCAGATTACCTTCTGTTTCTGGCGTACAACCAAATACCTGAAGATTCAGGAAGGGAGCTAGCAGTGCTGTAGCGTCGCCCTCCTGAAGCGCACCCGCTGGCGCAGCCTTCCCCGGTAATGCCGGGCGCCATGCGGCCGATGTGCTGTTGCGTGCTGTTTCACGTCTGATTTCATTACAGAACTCAGGCACATCAAGCAGGCGGACAAGCAAGCCGTCTCCACCGCGTACGAGTGCTTTTTCAAGAGTGGTGATAAAGCTGTCGTGCCGGATCTTCAGACCAGACATTTGCCAGCGCCAGGGCTCCTGACCAAAGCGCGCGACAGGTGCTTTATCCTGAATGGCCCGAACGGTGGCGTTAAAATCGGTTCGTTCCTGATGACTCACCAGTGTCGGAGAGCTCCAGACGGCAAGCCAGCAGCGCTCACGAACAAGCCACGGAGAAATGACATTGATCTTCTCATTAAGCAGGTCATCCAGCTGGACGCCGATGTGCTGAATTGAACGCATTTGCGGGGCGATCATGGCGCTGACTTCGTCACGCCCTTTTTCCGGGTCACGTTCGAAAATGAAGGCCAGTTTATGGCCGATATTTTTCCAGGTGGTGCTGAGCGTGGACGCGAGGTGCGCGATCATTCCTTCAAACGCATCCGGATGATCGTCTGAGGCTGTTTCCGACATTTCACGCAATGCCCCGGATATTTCGAATACAGAAAGGAAATAGCCATGATGGGTGACACCTATATAAGGGGCTTCCAGCCAGGGTCTGAGCTCCAGATCTTGTTTGTCCAGTCCGATCACCGTACGAATGTCGCAGTAGTCGACAAAGTCAGCAGAGACGGCGAAACGGGAACAGGTATTCATAACGTCTTCAATAGTGAAGACAAGGCGGTTGATATTCATAGCTGCGAAGACTCCACCGGAATGGCGTGTATTGATGGGCGAGGCGCTTCTGTGGGCGCATCTGCGGGATAAGGCTTGCGTTAGGTTTACGTGACAGTGGTACCAGATGACTGTGAGGATAATATTGTTGTCTGCGAGGCTCCTGACAGAACGTCACTGTCCGTCACTGAATCAGGTGTCAGGATCAACGCCACTCCGTTCATTTTTTGTCGCATTTCATCGCGCATGACTGGCGGGAAACGTTTAAGCGCATCTGCATAGTCAGCTGGTCGCCATCCCCCGAAACGTTCTTCCAGAGGAAGACGATGGCGGGTCAGTTCCGACAGTACCCGACGGCCTTCCCGAACCTCGCCTGGTCTGGTGCTGAAGACGGCCTGCAGGGCTTTTCGGTTCAGGGCAACAACATTACGTGGGTGCAGGTCCGGTAGCCAGACCATGACCCCCTGAGCAGCAGCAAATCCGTTGAGGGCATGCCAGGCATGGCAGAGGTAACAGAGGTGAAACGGTGTCGTGAGCCGTTCTAATTCAGCATGTTCGATGTCAGACAGCAGACTGGTGTCGGTCAGCAGTGTTTTGGGGATGTGTCGCAAAGCAATCCGGCGGGCGGCAAGTGATGCGTGCTGCATCCCGGTCCGGGCAGCTTTCAGAGCCCGGGCGTGTTTCTCATATTCAACCGGTACCTGCGGGGTGGGACGTGACTCCAGCTGAGCCAGCGTGTCTTTCGCTCTGACAAGTCGGGTCCTGGCATCCTGCGCGTCTTCCGCAAGTCGGGATAATGGCAGGGATTCCGGTAACACAAACAGATGTTTCATGTCAGCACTACAGCAATAACACCGCCCTCCAGAAACGCTCTCGGGGGGAGGAAGTAAAGGGGCTGTGGAATGGACAACATCAGGAACCGGAAGCGGATGTAGCCATGGACAGTCAGGTGTCTTTTTCTTTTTGCTCATCGTTTTCTCCTGAAAGGGTCGGTAAACACCGACCCTTTCCTGTGGTTAGCTGATATTGACAGAGCTGGTACCGAGCTGTTTCTGGGTTCGTCCCATAATTTCAGGGACTACGGCCAGTAGTGCGCCGATGGCCAGACCTGCACAGCAGCGGCCCACAGTGATCTGCGGATTGGTGCCCACTTTTTTGAAGGACAGCAGGGAACCGATGAAGATGAACACACCGATCGCCTGGGCAATTTCCAGGCCGGAAGTTTTACCGCTTTTGGCACCAGAGGCGGCGCTACCAAACATATCGGCGAGATCGCCATCAGCGAAGGCCATGCCGGGTAACAGGAACGTGACCAGAGCACACAGCCCCTGAATCATGCGCTCGCGGCACTGCATCATGGTCAGCTGGCAGAAAATAACGACGGCATAAAGACGCGCGGAAATAGCACGGAAAAGTGACATAGTGTCTCCTTGGGTTATAAAAAAACGAAGTGTGTTAAAAAGAGAGGCCGAGAGTGGCAAGTGCGGCATCGATGAGCTGAGGTGAAAAGACCATACCGGTCCCTGCAAACAGTTTTACTGTCGCAGCGCGAATGCTTTCACTTGAACTGAGTGCGGTGTGCCCCTCAAGCTCTGATCGTCGAAACATATCGAGTGCCGCATAGACAAACCCCACTCCTGCTAGCCGGACCAGAGAAAGTACGGCGTTAGCAGCCCCGGCAGCAACGCCGTAGGTGGCGGGTTGCACATACGCGATTGCATCAAAAGATGTGGCGCCAAAGCCAAGCTGCGCACCACTGGCATTAATGATGGAGGGGAGAGATACCAGCGCGGCGCAGGAAAAAAGGCCAATAGCAAACTTGCCCGGGGACAATGGACTTCGACTGGAACGTTGCCGGGTCAGAAGTGCGATGAGGCCAAAAAAACCAATCATCTCGGACCAGCTGAATAATAAATCCAGCCCAGCGGTGAAGATGCCCGAAGCAAGATTCTCTATTAGCGTGACGGCATCCAGTGCCATTAGCGCAGGGTTCCTCCGGTTGTCACCACAGAGCGCGTGGCAGGATCAATCTGACGAATAGTGACTTTACCCAGCGTATCCCCCTCCCGGACTGACCAGGTACTGCCCTGCCATTTGATCCACGCCATTCCTGCTTCCAGCGACATGATTTTCATGCCTGCAACAGCACTGGTTGTCTGCCGTTTTTGGGGCCGGGAAGCTGTTTTTGAGGCATCAGAGGTGCTTACGCGGGTTTCCAGAACAGCCAGCTTCTGTGTCAGCTCATTAAGCTGTGCACGCGTTTCTACTGCGTAAGCCTCATCCCTTTTGATAGCATCAGACAGGCGCGTAACGCTGTCTTTAAGCGACGTCAGAGAGTCATTTATCTTGCGGTCACGATCGTTCAGCTCGTCACGGATATCCGTCATCATGCTCGCCCTGTCGTCCTGAGCCATTGGCAGGGACGTATGTGCCGCCGGTTGCGCCGCGGCTGGCGAGACAGCCTGCTGCGGAACAGACTCAACCGTACTATGCTGTGCACCGTCGAGTGTATTTTCAACTTCACTGAAGCTGGTTTCAGACGGCGTATTATTCGTCAATGACAGTGATGGACCGAACAGGTACCAGAGGCTGGCCACTGCCAGAAGCGTTATCCCGAGAAGCCACGGCAGAGAATAGCCAAACAGCAGGTCTCGCTTCCAGAAGGGCGGTTTCTCGCGAGGATCTGGCGCGCCAAAATCATCCTCGCTTTCCAGTGTTTCTTCTTCAGGCATATCAATTTTCTGGTTCATCATTGTTCCTCACGGGTACGGTATCGCCATACTGACGACGGATTTCAGCCTGGCGGCGCGCGATGGCTTCCTGCAGGCGGGTTTCGGTTTGCTGCTCTGCGGCAGCGGGTGCTGATAAGGTGCTATTGATTGCGGGACGAGCCGCTTTATTACTGCTGACAATGTCGTCAGAAGTAACCGAGTCAACGAAGAGAATGGAGATAACTTCTTTCTGCTTCACGGTGACCTGGCGGAACGGCTCACGGGCCATCTCCTGTTTGATGACTTCCGCCCCGGTCTGGGCTGTGCCGCCAACCATTACACCAGCCACTGTGCTGCCATCAGGTTTACCCACTCGTCCGGTGACGGTACCGACACTGGACTGCATAACCTGAGTGTTAGCATCCTTGTACAGACCGCCAAGATCACCAAGACCTCCCAGTACAGCGGGCAGAACGATGTGTGTTCCCCATCGATGGTTAACATCGGAGGCCACAGAAGACATCAGGTTTTTCTCACTCTGTGCGCTTGCATTGACGTTCAGCTCCATGCCGTTCCAACTCATACTGGTAAATCTGATATCCAGTCCATTGCCGGCAAGTTTTGCTGACGAACTGTGAAGTCTTGCGCCAGCCAGCGGCCCGGCAGGAATAACCGCAACAACCTCTGAGTTGGGGTTATCTGAATCCACGGCAGTCTCCATATAACCGGCCGCACGCGTAAGTGCGTGGATGAAGACCTGTGCACTCTCTGTTTCAGTTTTTGTCTCTGCCAGGTTTCTTGTGCCAGTCGCTGGCGATGTCTGCGTAACACTTGCCAGGGCAGTTGCCAGCACCGGTGCATCGCCGCCAGTCTGTGCGTCACTGATCCGCTTAAGCAGTTTTTGCAGTTGAGCCTGGCGCTTTTCGTTTGCCTGCTCTTCTCCGGCCGGGTTTTCCGCATGGCGTGATGCTGCTGGCGGCGGAGGTGGCAGGTCCACCGGTTTTGTTTCTGGCACCTTATCCGGAGGGGGTTCCGTGACTTCAAGGCCGACCGGGAGACTGGCGATGAAGGATGAATCGGTCCGTGCGGCTTCCTGCGCGCCTAAATCGTTTGAGGCTTTAAGCAGTTCACGGTAACGCGGGCTCTCCGTCGTGGTGGTTACGGCACTTGAGGCCGTACCGTTAAGGTTGACGGCAGAATCTGTTCCTGAAGGGTCATGTGTCAGCCACGACATGGCCAGATAACCCGCGGTCACTAAAACCAGGGCACTAAATCCAATTATTGAAAAAAGTTTTTTGCCGTTCTTACCGGCATCCTGTTCTGCGCTCATTACTGAAGCTCCGGCGTGACGTGAACGGATTTCCCGTTTACTGAGAAGGTCAGTAACGGGGTGACGGGGAGTTTCCAGAGATGCGTACCATCCGCTGAAGAGAGTGTCTGTTCAAACTCGTCGCGCAGCATTGCGCGGGAACGGACCATCAGATCATCACCGCTTTGCCAGATCGCAGTGTCAGGGACGTTGCCCTGGAATTTAAGGCGACGGGCATCTTCTGGTGGTGTGCCATCCAGAAAAGCCTGCAACGTGGCGCTGTGGAGTGCGATTTTATCGACGGGTACGCCCGGGGCTGCTGAGCCAGGACCCAGACGCGGGACGCGTAAATCCAGCCGACTGTCGATCTCCTGACTGGCAGTACGGGTGTCTGTCTCACCACTTGTCACATTGATCATGATTGGAACATCAAGCCCTTTCAGATATACGGAAATATTCCCCGCAGCCCACGGGCGCAGTGGTGTTATGGCCAGCATGTTGGTTCCAGCATTGAACTTCACATCAAAACTCTTCGGGCTGGCATTAATTGGCGGATCTGACTGTGGCCACGGTGCGCCATTGATGTCCGTCAGGGTGACGACGCTCTGGTTATTCATGGCCGTGCGTACCAGCGGGATACTGGCGCCTGGAGAAAGATTGAGGGTTAATGAACTGATACGCGGAACCACGCTTATCATTGGGGCATTTACAGAACGCTCGTTGTCGGTCAGTCGAAGCCTCAATTCGCGTATCTCATCCGCTGACAGAGGCGAGTCTAAACCTGCTGCCTCATCTACCAGCGGCGAGCTTTGTTCCGGGGGCGGGAGCTCTCCACTAATCCGGGTTGCCGGTACACCTGTTGTTTGCGCTTCTGCCCCCTGAGGAGCGGCGGCAGTTGTTGCACCAGGCGTCCTGGCATCCTGCCAGCCAGTATTGTCAGCGGCGGCTACGAGGGCCGGACCACACAGCAGTAGTGTGGTCATGAGATAACGAAGTTTCATGGCGGGAGCCTCAGAGATTGCGGGGAGCGTTGCGTGAGATCATCTGGCGGATTTCCATCCCGACGGGTTTCTGTCGTGGATCTACGCGCTGGATGGTAATTTCGAAAACAAACGGTTGTTCAGGCTTGCTGGTCGTCTGCCCAACCAGGCGCAAACGTACCGGATACTGCATTGTCCAGAACCAGGTTCCGTCAGACAGACGCCCACGCCGGATGACGACACCAGCCCCTACGGAACCGGTAAGATTCATACGCTCGCGTTTCAGGGCATCGTAGATATTGGAGTTGGTTAGCGCCTGGATGTAACTGGCGTGTCCTGCTTCAGAGAACAGCGATGCTGTAGAGGATACCTGTTCACGATAATGAACGAAGTCCAGGTTAAAGGCCCGCATCAGAGCCTTGCTGCCAAAGGCGATGGCATCGTCCTGGCTCCATGCTGGTTCGGAAGTGGGAGCCAGGCGAACCAGGCGCCCACTGTCGGTGGCAAAGTAATCCCGTGGCTGTTGTATCAGAGCCCAGGTCAGGCCAGCATTGAGGATGATGCTGATAAGCAGGCCACTCCCCAGCAGGAGGTTACTCTTCATCAGCTCTGGTGCCATTTTCTGGCGTTTTTCTGCCGTTTTCATCATGTTCACGGCGTTTTTCAGCGGATCCTCCGCAGGGGAGGGGGCCCGCCCCTTTGCAGGGGGGGCTGATTGTGTCTGTTTTGTCATAGGTTTCAGGAGTTGAAGTTTTTCCAGGGATCGATGTTGTCTGGGATCTGTTCGTTGACTTTATCCAGGGCCGCTTCGCAGACCTTATTTTCCAGTTGCGAAATGATTTCATCGAGCCCGGGGAATTGCGGCAGGGTCACCTTGACGTTCTTGATACGGGACAGACAGGACTGCAGGGAGGATGAGACATTGCTTTCGCGCTGTTCCCAGGCTGTTGCGGCCGCCCTGGCTCGCTCATAACCAGCCTGGCTACCCGCTTCAGCAGCACTTCCTGCTCGGCAGGTTGCCGCCGCAGCGGCGGCAGAAAAAAGCATGAAGCCGGACAAAAGTCCGGCTTTAAGCATGTGATATCGCATTCTCTCTCCTTATCGGCTTAGCGGCCGGGGCTGTGGGAGTGTTCCTGATGAAGCGCTTTTTCCTGTCTGCCCTCCGGCTTTCGGGCGTCATCCCATTGTTTCCAGGTCTGTTCAAAACCGAGGCGCTGGAACAAGGTATCTGCCTGTTTTTCCGGTGTGTAGAGCCGGGCGGGAAGCGGTGTATCCTCTTCCCGACCTTTCAGGTGGAACGTCATCAGCTGAGGTGCGGCACGGGTGGTGCCGTCGGGTTCGAAATTCACCGCCTGTCCGTAGCCTACAAAGCGGGGACCGTCATCGGTGATGGCATTAATAACCAGCTGACTGTTGTCTGTGGTTGGCGTGGCCAGTGCCGGATACAGCGTGCCATCCAGACGAACCATCCCCTGCAGGTGTTCCCCCGCAGACTGGACAAGCAGCAGATCTAACTGGTTTGACTGTGTGTCCATAGAGGCCATGACGGGTACCAGCCTGTCTGGTGCTTCCGTGGACGGTGGCGAAATGCTGGCCGCGGCTACCGGTGACTTTACAGGATGCCTGTCTTCGCCCAGATAAAACTGACGCTCTTCCAGGCGAGGTGGCAGCTTCAGGTCTGTGGTGTACTCAGGCCAAGCCTGTCGGATTTGCTGTGTGAGGCGGCCAAACGTATCGACCGGGAAAGCCTGAAGAGGCTGTCCCTGCTCCGGTCGATCATGTGCCACGGCAAGACCTGTTGAGGCGGACGTCAATGACCAGTTATTTTTTACGCGCTCTTTTTCCTCACCAGGTACCTGCCAGCTGTCACGGGAATTGAGCGTCAGCGTGACCACATCGCCGGTTTTGTGGTGCGCGATCAACTCCCGTAAATCCTGCCCCCAGTAGGTATGACTTCCACCGCGGTTCTGTAGCTCGATAAAGAAGCTCTTGCCCTTTTGCTCTTTATTTTCGTACATCGCTTCACCAAAGTTCTTGAGGACCGCCGTGACGCTCTGGCCTGGTTTCAGTGCAGAGGGGGCGGGCTCAGCGGGCATATCAGGGACCCGGATGCTGTCGGCCTGCTTAGGCGCTACAGGCTCTGTTGAGGGTGAAACGGCAGGCTGCTTTGCGGCAGTTGCCTGTGCTGACGGCGTGGGTGATACGGGGGGCACGGGTATGCCCGGAGCGTCAGGGGTAACAGCTTCGGGGGCGGCTGTTGCCGGTGACACTGGCGATGCGGCATCAGGTGATGGAGTCTGTCGGTTCAGATCCGGCGTAGGAATATGTGTTGTGACTGAATCCCTGGTTGCCCCAAACTGTTGCCGCATAGTCTCAAGCTGCGCGCGCTGCGCAGGCAGCTTCATTCGGATATCGAGGTCATATTCAATAATGAGCCGCATGGCCTGCTCTTTAAACTGCGTACTGCCGGTGAGCTCCACCACACCGCCGTAATAGCGTGATGCCACGGCCAGCGCGGCGAGCACCTTGCGCTTGTCCTCACTCGCACCGTTACACATTTCGAGACGGTTGCCGAGATCGTGAAACGCATCTTCCCCGTCGAGACGGTAAAGCACCTTATTGTCACGCTGTTCTTCCGTTGACAGGGCTTTAATGATTTCATCGAGATCTTCTCGCTGAAGCGGTTCCGGCCTTCGCGGTCCGTAGACAAGCCCATCCGCTTCATGCATCTCACTCTCTGCCGTTTCCTTCCTGCCCGGGGAGGGCTCTGACGTGTTTGGATCCACATCGGCAGTTTGCGTCTGCTCCTGTTTTTGCCCGGTTGATGTTGCTCCGGGGGACTGTGGAGGGATTGGTAATTCAGGAACGATCGGCTCCGGAGACTCAGCGTCTGTTTCATGTGACGCAGCCTCAGGCTTCAGGGTTTGTTTGCCCGTTTCTGACAGTTCATGGTCTGTCTGTCGTTCCTGAGCAGGCATATGGGGAATGTCATCAGACTGACTGTTCACCCATTCAGCAAATTGTGGGTCGTCCATCTGCGCGCGTATGTCTGCATAATCATCGAGGCCAGGGACCGGTATATTCGATCCTGATTCGATGGCACTATGACTACGCTGACCGGCATCCGCAGAAGATGTCGCGATCGTCACGTCCGTGGTGCTCTGCGTATCAGGAATTAAAACATCAGCGTCTCGCAGGGACGTGGGGGCGGGTTCATCGTGTTCAGCCTTATTCTCAACCGGTGCCGCACTGATACTGGCTTCATCGGGCGGCATCACCGCTGCCGGAGAGATTATTTCAGGTTCAGGCGGGGCGGGAGGCGCTGGGTTTACTGACTCATCCTGCCTGTGGCTTTCAGACGGAATAACGACAGGTTCATCCGGGGCAATCGAAGACTGGCCGGATTCCTGACTTTCCAGATTTTCCATTTTTGGGTCCTGTTGTGAGAGAAATTGTGCATCGTTGGGTGCGTAGTCTGTCCGGATATCGATGCCGGCAGACCTGAGGCGGTCGCTGATGTGCTCACGGAAGGCTTCTCTGCCCCTGCTGATATCGAGATCGTTGAAGTCCGTCAGCAAGCGTGCTTTTTCTTCTTCGGTGAAATCAGGGGCGATGACTCTGCCGCCCGTGAGTTCTGCCGCTTTCTCAGCGCTCAGGATGCCCTTATTTTCAGGTTGTCCTGTCTGCGCATTCTTCAGCTGATGATCATTGTCTGCACAGAAAATAAAAGGACTGTCAGGCCAAACGGCACGAGCATTCTGGCCAACGGCAATCATGTTTCCCGCATCAACCGTCATCAGTACCGGCAGACCTGATGCCTCATGCAGAGAGGCTGCTGTGGCATATCCTTCAGCAAACAGCAAAGGCAGGCCATTCTGTGGCGTCCCCAGTGCAAACCAGTTACCTGTTTTTTCACTGTCTTTAAGGATGCGGGCGTCTTTTCCGCCGGTGAGCGGAATACGCTGGTAAGAGCGTATGTCGCCATGCGCATTGCTGAAGGGGATCACAAGTTCTTGCTTATCGTTGATTCTTATACCCGGCGCAGCCTCCACACCCTTACGGGTCAGATAGGCGTTCGTTGTAGCCTGCGGGTAGCGGTCAACATATCGGGCGGCGTACTCCGCCTGCCGGTTGTACTGTTGCTCCAGAGCACGGGCATTGTCTTCACGCGTTTGCTGGGCGTGTGCACGGAGATGAAGACGCGCAAGCGGATCCATCTCGCCACCACCTGAAAACACCCACTGCGTCGGTTTAGCGTCGGCGCTGCGATAATCGCGGTACCATCCGGCAGGGCGCCCGTCCAGGTAAGCCTTGTAAGCTCCGCTTTTCGAACCTTTCTTGTCCTGTTTCGTCGGTACGCGCTGAAGGCTTCCATCCATCACGGGGAGCCCCTTAACTAGCAGCCCTGCTTCTTCAAGTTTTTGAGCAAACTCTGTTACCGGATCGTCCGCATTCATCGACAGTTCATGGGGGCGGGGCATCCATCGCTCGAACCTGGTCAGGTCGGCTCCTGGTCGGGCATACCAGAGGCGGTGCTCATCGTCCCATTTAAGGGCTTTCTGCCCATCGCTGAGACGCGGGTGGGCGTTGATGGCGTCGTCCTTCTCTTCGTGAGGTACGGCAAGCCATACGCGGTGACTTTTTTGCATGGTCACATTCCTGGAAGATATTGAGGGAGTAGCGCGGGAGCGCTATGGGGAACGAACGGGTTACATCGGGTTCAGAGACCAGTCCAGTCTCGTGGTTTTTCAACAAAATGCCGGTACCACCAGGGGCGACCGGAGGCAATCTTTCCCCTGAAGGTACTTATTACGCGCAGGCAGATAGCCCGTACACTCCAGCCAAAGAAATTCAGGGCAACAAAGAATCCCAGAATGGCGGAACAGATATACAGCGTCTTCATGGACGGCCAGCGAAACCAGACCAGATACAGCAAAAGGAACGGCAGCGGGATACCAAAAAAGGTGACAGGCGGTGTGGCATAGCGCCAGAATCCTTCTCGTTTCAATGTCTAAGCTCCTGTGTCGGTAGGTAGAGTGCCGCTTCGTGTCTGTCTATATCACCCGTTACGTAACCTTCACGCACTTGATCGATAATGCGCCTTTTCTCCAGTCTCAGGATGTTATCGATGTGGGCCGGCCACTTCTCTGACGGGAGATTCTGTAGTGCATCGCGTAGCTCATCGTCGAAGACGATGTATTCCCGGAGAGCCCGGCGTTTGCCGTCTGTCGTTCTGACAAGTACCTGGACTACGATAAACCGTAACATCCCAAGCATCTCCCAGGCGCGTGCATCACGAATCTGAGGCGGAAACAGACCAAGCAGTCGGTTCAGGGTTTCACCTGGTGATTTAGAGTGCAGTGTACCGATGGTTAAATGTCCGCTTTCACCAGCCTGGACAGAAGCCTCTGCTGTTTCCGTGTCACGAATTTCCCCGATACCGATGACCTCCGGGTTTCGGCGCATTGCGGAGCGAAGCCCATCTGCAAAACTTGCGACGTCACGTCTTACCTGAGCCTGATGCGGCGGCAGAAGGTCGTCGGGGCGGCCGAGAATGTACTCTACTGGATCTTCGTAGGTCACAATTTTGCGATCGGGCTGTGTGTCCTGGCAGTGGCGATACAACGACGCCTGCAACGTTGATTTACCCGAACCCGTTTCACCGCAAATAAGACCCAGCCCGGTTTTTGGCAGCATTGCCGCCGCCAGATCGGGCTCGATACCCAGCTTCAGAAAATCGGGAATGATGTGGGGGATCACACGCAGAGTGACGGAGAGAGCCTTTTCTTCCCGGGCAGATGTCCCCTGGATGATGTGCGCGCGTAGCCGCACGCGTTCCCCCCTTTCCAGGCCATATCGCCCATGCATGTCGCCGTCGATTTGAATGGCTCTGTCCAGCGGTCTTCCACCCTGCACTCGGGGGCGCACTTCTGGCCCCAGCAGGTCGTCAAGCATATTTCCCAGCATGATATTCGGCAGTATGGTGTCTGAGACTCTCTCACGTCGGCCATAACGACTCACTGAAACTGGTGAGCCGCCAACCAGATCCACATCACTGACTCCATGTGCCGAACACCAGGCAAAAAATGTCCTGAACTCGTCGGCGGTATAGGCACCGCTGAACGGGAAAAGCCCGAACGAGTCAGGGATAGCTGATATGTTCACGAGGAAAACTCCTTACTGGATGGTAACGGACGGGCGCCAGCGTGATTTCTGTAGCTCAAACGATGCATGTGATTTGAGTCGGCGAACACGATCGCCGGTAACGAGCTTCTGACCACTGCCAGTAACAGTCTGCTGCTGCTCGGTGACTTCCGGCCGGGAAATCATGCCCCGTCGCCAGAGCAGGGAATAAAGCATCATGCCGCGATAGTCCCGGGTGAGTTGATTCATGCTGGCCTCAAAGGTCAGATCGGCATTTTCGCGACCTTCCTGCCAGCCTTTTTTCAGTGCGTCTTCCCAGACCTTTCTCTGGGCGCTGTCTTCCGGCACAACCAGACCTTCTGTGCCAGGGGTTGCCGTGGTGGCCAGACCGCGTAGTAACCAGCTGCGCCAGCTGGGCGGGTTACTGACGAATCGCTCCGGTCGGATGATGGTCCAGACTTTTGAGGCTGTGCGAATTTGATCAGGAGTGATGTGTGCTACGTCCTGCGCTTCATCAATAACCGGAGGAAGCCAGCCTTCAGGGCTGATAAGTGGACGGAAATCGTAAAGGGCATTGAGGGTGGATTCGCGGGCGTTGAGTGCCTGGGTTAACTCCCATGCCCGCTGGGATTTTCCTCCCCGGAATCCCAGTGTTCTGCCAGCATCAGTAAGCATTTGCCAGCGCGTTTCGGACAGACCTTCTGGTCTTTGTCGCTCCGGGTTGAGCCAGGCCTGCATATCCGGAGGTGGTGCCCCTGTATCTGTCGGTGAAGCCGGCCGCTCTCCTGCACACCCAGTCAGGAGCAGAGCAGGGAATAGTAACAAGAGAAAGCATTTCATTTCTTTCTGGTCTCCGGTTGCATGAAGTTGAGCTGGAGCAGCCCAGGGTACTGATTCAGGGTTGCGCGCCATGCGGTCTGCGCTTCGATAACGCGCAACACATTGCTGAACGTCATGCCACGAACGTGCAATGTTACGGGCAAGGGCAGGCGAACGCCGCTGTAGTTGAACTGCAGGCCACGTGCCCGCGCCAGTTCATCCAGTAGCTCCACAGCATCACCTTCCCAGTCGAAAGAGACGTCAGCGCTGTTGGAGCGAACGATCTCCATGGATGATGGCGCGGTTTTCGAACCGGACCAGACACCGTTATTCCACATCTGATACTGTGTGTGACGGGTAACGGAAACGGATGAGGCCGCGCCGTAACGGTCGGGGGAAGGAGAAACTGGAGACGTTGATGGCGTAGTCCAGGACTGGCAGCCGGCGAGCAGGGAGATGGCCAACACGCCGGGAAGCATTAAACAATTCATGGTAGTTACCTTGCCGGGGGGCGACGGAGATTAAAGCCAGAAGATTCAGTGGGCGAGGCTTATGATGCCGTTAATTTTGATGTTTACTTTTCCTGCGTATCCAGCTAATTAATTCAGATGGTTGATTATTTGCGGTCATCCAGAATAAAAGTCCGAATACAGAGAAAGTGAGATAAAACTGCCTGATGGTATCGTCAACACGCTCTTTCCAGTCATCCTCATCAATTAATACCGTTTTGCATACCTGAGGCATTACAAGAGGAGATGGCGGGCCGCTATCGTTTGATTGTTTACATTCTCTTACCATGCCTGGTGGTGCATCACCGGTAAGTGATCGGGCCTGTTCAAGGAAGGTGTCGGCGAGCGAGTGGTTGAATCCAAATAACATGAACAGAATAAAAAAACCGGTGGCTGGCGCAGTTATCAGGCTGCTGAAAGCAACACTGCTGATCTGATGCAATACATGTACATATCGGAAAGATTTCATCTTCAACGGTCTCAGCGGGAGAAAGTTCGGGGGGATTACAGCCAGTGCACAGGGGATAACACACAAAGAAACGGCAGAGGAAGCCCATTGCGGGCTTCCCCTAAACTATCAGAACGTGAACTGCAACTGTGCGACCGCACCGTAGGTACGATCGGTTCCTGCAATACCGGTCAGGTCCAGATGTACTACGTCGAAAGGAGAGAAGCCCAGACCCGCAGTGAAAGCGTTGCCCTCGCTGGAGACCATGTTCTGACGATAACCCGCGCGTACCTGCATCCAGTTCCAGGCATTCAGTTCGGCACCCACACTGGCGAACTGGCGTTTGTCATCCCGCTCAAAGCGGCTTGCTTCGGTCAGATCCACATCGAGAGCGGTGGTCAGGATACTGTTACTCCATGCCACGCCTGCAGTGGCCTGTGGTTTTACTTTGAATGTTTCTTTCTCACCATTCACTGCTTTAGTGTCAACGGTGCGGGCGATGATGTTCTGTACCGCGAGACCCAGCATCCAGTTGTCGCCGAGGTTTGTTGCCAGACCGATGTCGGCGTTAAATCCGGTTTTAGTATTGCGGTAGTCATCCGAATTCAGGTCATTTTTGTCGAAGTCGTTTACCTTTGCGCTGTAGTTGAAAAGATCGATGCGTTGATACTTGGGCGTGATCCCCAGTGACCAGCTATGTCCCGCTGTTTCAAATTCGTGCGCCATAGCCACACCGACATCGGTGATAACGGCAGCCCGACCATAAGCGCGGGACGTTAGTGCATCCTTGTCTACCGTATCTGACGGGATGGCGCCGCTGGCGATATTATCGAGATACTGTAGATCGTGATCACTGACCTTGCCGTTTACGGAAACGGTGCCCCAGGACTTCACGACAACCGCAAATGGAAGCACTTTATTAGGAGTGGTAGCAATGACAGATGCCCCGACCTGTCCGTTTGCTTTTACGTCCTTCAGGTCTTCCAACTTGTTGCGTAATGCGGCTGCACTTTCGCTGACACCGCTCTGGCGGTCAACTGCATTGTCAAAATTGTTCCACAGATCCTTTACGTCATCGGTATTATCGATGGCATTATCTGGGTCTGCTACCTGGACACCTACGGACGGCAGCACCAGGCTGAAGTCATCGTTCGCGCCAAATTTCGTCAGGAGTGCCGGGTTGGATAAGGCAGCTGTACCGTAATGTGCGGAAGCTACGCCAGTCCCGCCCATCGCATCGCTGCGGGCTTCCATATAAGAGGTTGCAGCTCCCGCATGAAATGCCATCATGACGGCGAAAGATATCAGTGTTTTTGCAATGTGAGTCTTTTTCATAAGTAAATTTCCTGTAGTCCTGTCTGGATTTAGGGCAAAAGTAGGTCCTGATGCGGCAGCATCAAAATTTCCTTTTTCTTTTTTAATTCAGATTTTCAGCGTGGTTTAAAGCTGTCTGAATATAAGTACGGGTAACGTTGTTCCGTGTTCAAGTGCTGTTGCCAGCCCTGCACCTAAGGTGACGAGGCGGATAGTACCTGTTGCTGCGTGTTCCCTGAGGAGTCGCTCTTTCCAGCATTCCTGCTCTGTATTCAGGGTGCGCGTAATAATGGATAGCACCGGAAAATATGTCAGCTGAGATGAAGATATTTTCTTCTTAATTAATATGCCGTTTCGTTCCTGATCTTTATCCTCAGTTGTATTTTCAGTCTTCCAGAAAATAATGCTGTCATTATTATTTTCGGCTGAAGGAATAATTACCTCCCGGAAATTTTCTTCCGTTTGTGGCCATTGATGACTCGCGCTGCCTGTGTCGACAGGGGGAACGTTGCTTCCAAGCAACCAGCCAGGAGAAACGAAAAACCAGTCAGCGAGCGCCTGGAGAAGCGGGGTGGACAGATAGTCCATTGTACGTTCCCTGTCCTGTAGCACACTAACCCGAACATTCCATGACGACAGCAGTTCTGCGATGTCTGTCGGGCTAAGCTCGTGTGACTGCATCAGTAGCTCAAAGCGGTCTATAACGCTGATTGCAGTATTACTGAATGGCAGGAAGATATCGCGAAAAGAGCCTTCAATTACCATACTCAGCAACTCTGACTGAGAAATTCCAATTTTGCCTGACAGCTCATCAATCAGTTGACGGGTACCAGGTCGCAACCGAAGTGATGTGGTCTGCATGGGCTTCTTATCATTGCGCTGAAGCAGTTCTGCAATCCTGTTCCGATCAAGGTCGGGGAGCGCCAGAAGCGAGGTGAAAATTGCTGTGAGACTGTTTGCCACATGGCCCCCTTAAGTGAAATTAAACTTTGTTACTCAGTGGGTTAAAGAATAATTAATCGTGACGCGTATGTATAACGAGTTAATTCGATCGTGTAGATCGACTGCGTTTGCGTGTTCGTTTTAATTACGTTTGTGTATTTGCTTTTTTAGCGAGCTTTCCGGCGCGGCCGAATGAGTACAAGCACGCCGGTTTCAGGTACGGTTATCCAGCGCCATTCCTGTAAAAATGTTTGCAGCCGTATCCCGTTTCTGATGGCTGGAGGTATCGTGACTGTGGTGCAGCGCCAGCGGTGCGTTTCCCCCATTTTTGACATCAGGATAGTCATGCTTTTCAGGTGTGCCGGTCGCATCAGATGGGATGTGAAGTACACCGGCGAGCTGTCTCTTTGTAGCGCCAGCTGCAACGTGACCAGAAAGCTCCGGTGAAAGCGTGCCGCACGCCGGAGATTAAGATGGCCAACCCGGTCAAATGTCGACAGATGCAGGGTTGTGTAATGCTTCTTACGATGTCGAACCAAGGCCGTTCGGAACCCTTTCCAGGGCGTCACGGCACTGACGATTGTCATTATCGGGCAATACAGCAGTAGCGTTAGTGGTACTGCTGAAAGGAAAATCAGAAACACAGCCCCTCCAGAAGAAAAGTTATACCTGGGCCGACAGTGCCAGGTCGGGGTTAAGCGGACATATCATGATGTGATTGTTTGTCCTGACAGGAAGCTCTCCCGGCGCGGGGACTCGTTCGCCGCGCTGGGCTGCAAGAGCCAGTGTCCGCAGTAGCAGTTCGCTGGCGCGGGCCAAAGCAAGTTCGCGAGTCGGCGCTGATACTGTCAGATTTTCGAAATCGCATAGCATTACCTTGATGTCACCTGATTCTTCGCTGTCCTGCTCGACCTGGGCAGGATAGGGCACGAAGTAGGGGGCGATCTTTTGAGTCTGGCGCCGTCGCGCGTCCAGCTTGCTGACCAGCTGGTAAGCTCTCAGATGGGTGTAGCGTTTTAGCATATTCATCGAGCGATGGCCTGATATAGCTGCGACCTCCATAACGTTCAGCGTACCGAGTTCGAAGAAACGGCTGATGGCCTCGTGCCGTAGATCATGAAAATGCAGATTCTCGATAGAGAGTTCCTTGAGGGCATTCCGCCAGGCGCTTTTGAAACCGGATGACGTATAGGAAAACAACTTACCTTTTAGCTGGGCCGGCATCATCTGAAGCAGGTTACGAGCCTTACGTGAGAGAGGAACATCTCGTGATGAGCCATTCTTGGTATCGGGCAG
Organism: Enterobacter cloacae complex sp. IR5402; assembly: GCF_049238125.1. Lineage (NCBI taxonomy): Bacteria > Pseudomonadati > Pseudomonadota > Gammaproteobacteria > Enterobacterales > Enterobacteriaceae > Enterobacter > Enterobacter cloacae complex sp. IR5402. Next base: position 602 of record NZ_JBMKHO010000014.1, on the reverse strand, counting down.
ATGTGCTACGCCGTGCTGCAGGTCGATGTATTCCCATTGCAGGTTAAGGATTTCACCCTGCCGCATGGCTGTCTCAAGCGCGAGATGAAAAATTATATACAGCATTAAGTTTCGTTCCCGGAAATAACGGGACAGTCTGCGCTCTTCACTGGATGTCAGGCGGCGATCACGACCTTTGGATACTTTAGGTTTACGTACCAGTTCGACTGGGTTGCTTCGACAGGTTCCCCATTCCACGCGAGCGATCCCGAATAGAGATGATAAAAGCGCCAGTTCAAGCCTTACTGTATTGCCAGTGATAGGGTTCCCAGTCCTTGGGTTGAACTGCATCAGCCTTTCATCACGGTAGGCTGCAATATCAACTGTGGTGATCTCATCCATGTTCCGGTTAGCCAGTGGGTGACGCTTAATGACGTTGACCCGGTAAAATTCCTGAAGATGTCCCTTTTTGTGAACTGATACCGACTCGTAATACTTATCGAGGCCCCGACTGAGAGACATTTTTCTAATACGCGCAACAGAAGACATCATTACTCCCAAAAGGCGAAGAAAATAAAGCCTTGTGCGAAAAATGCAATAACACTGTCAATCCGGTGTGTGGA
>NZ_JBMKHO010000013.1:0-119293 GCF_049238125.1 Enterobacter cloacae complex sp. IR5402 | reverse complement strand
CATGATCAAACTCTTCAATTTAAAAGTTTGATGCTCAATGAATTAAACTTCGTAATGAATTACGTGTTCACTCGTTGAGACTTGGTATTCATTTATCGTCCGAGGACGTTAAGAATCCATGTCACTTTGAGTGCCCACACAGATTGTCTGATAAATTGTTAAAGAGCAGTTGCAACGCGGCTTTCAGCACATCGTTGCGAGGTCCCGTATATTACGTTTTCCTCATTCAGAGTCAAGCAATTATTTTCACTTTTCTCTGTTGGCGTTCATCTCTGAACCCCGCTGTCCCGGCGGCTTGCAAGCCGTTGTTCCGTGTCAGTGGAGGCGCATTATAGGGAGTTCTCAGACGTTGACAACCCCTCTTTGAAAAAAAACGTTCAACCGTCTCTTTTTTGCTCAAAACCGTGCTACAGCGCCAGTTTTTCGAGCGTTTCAAAGCCATAACGACGTAAAACGGGCAAAAGTTGTTCAGTTTCTTTTGTTATCGCCATACAAAAAGCGATGTTCGCATCAGCGGATTTCGCATCCGGCGCCTCGTGTTCCAGCAACCAGGCCGTCCGACGCGCAATCGCCGCACCGGAATCCACCAGCCGGGTTCCTTCAGGCAGGACCTTTAACAGCTCTTCCTGTAATAGCGGGAAATGGGTACATCCAAGAACAACCGTATCCGGGGGTTCCTGCATCCGCAGCCATGGACGCAGAATGCGGCGCAGCTCTTCAAGCGAGACCGTCTCGCCGTGCAGCTTCGCTTCCGCCATTTCCACCAGCTCCGCGGAACCGAGCATGGCGATCTGGCATTCATTGGCAAAGCGCTCAATAAGCTCGCGCGTATAAGGACGTTTTACCGTACCACGCGTCGCCAGCAAACCCACGATGCCGTTCGCCGTCAGACGCGCAGCAGGTTTGATTGCCGGAACAACGCCCACAACCGGGAACGGGAATTTTTCGCGCAGGGCAGGAAGAGAGACCGTGCTTGCCGTATTACAGGCAATGACCGCCAGCGCCAGGGGGTAGCGCTTTTGTACCGCGGTGACGATTTCAACCACACGCTCAACAATAAAGTCTTCACTCTTTTCCCCATACGGGAACGCGACGTTATCGAAGGCGTAGATGTAATGGAGATCCGGCAGGAGCTGCCGAATCTCATCATAGACCGAAAGCCCACCGACGCCGGAATCAAACACCAGCACGGTGGGACGCGGATCAGAAGGTGTAGCTGCCAGACAAGGTGTATTCCCGTCCTGCAGTTTGGTAGCCATAAACTGTCTCGTAATCTTTATCGAACAGGTTGGCTATTTTACCACGAACTGTGAGATGAGAGGTGACGGGATATGAAACCGCGACGTCCCACAGGCTGACGCCGCCCATTTTCACGCGTTCTGTTGCATAGGTATTCGGATCAACGGCAACGTCATAGCGAGTGCCCAGATAACGGTACGCCAGATTCCAGTCGAGATCCCACACCTGCCAGTCAAGCTGATACTTAACCTGCTGCTTTGAGCGACGTGCCAGGACTTCGTTGGTTTTCACATTGCGCGGGTCAACGTAGTCATAGGAAATTTGGTGCCCTACCGGTCCGGTATCGAACTGCGCCGTCACCTCAATCCCTTTGATGCGAGCCTCATCCACGTTGTAATAACGGTAGGTCCGCGGGTCGCTGTTAATCAGGTTATCAATATCATTACGATAACCCGTCACGCGCCAGTTTACCGGCCCCGTCAGGCCTTCAAAACCACCTTCCCACTGCTTACTCTCTTCTGGCTTCAGGTCCGGATTGCCGTAATCCTTACTGTGGATCTGGCTCATGGTCGGCGCTTTATACGCTGTGCCGTAAGAACCGATGATGCGATACCCGTCGATGAACTCCCATGCGGCGCTGGTCTGCCAGGTGGCATGATTGCCAAAGTTAGAGTTATCGTCATTACGCGCCGCCGCTTCCAGCGTCACGCTGTTGAACTGCTGCATCGCCGAAAGGAACACGCCGGTATTACGTTGTTCGTAACCTTTTTCCAGATAGCCCGTACCCGCCTGGGTTTTCTGCTTCTGCCAGTCCAGACCCGCGCCGATATTGCCGTGCCCCACTTCAACCGTATTCAGCCACTGGGTGGTGTACTGCTTCACGTCATCCATGGTTGCGGAGTCAGCGTAGCGGCCTTTTTTCGGATCATAGTTCTGATCTTTGCTACGGCCATACCCTGCCACCAGCTGTGACTGGAAAATACCCTGGTTATAGCGCAACCCGGTGTCCCAGTTCTGGCTGTAAACCTGACGCGTGTCCGGCCGCCCATCAATGCCGTTCGCGCCATAGTGATCGTAACCGTCATACGCGGAGCGGTTATCGTAGCCAAAGCCACGGACGAATCCGCTGACGCTGTCGGTAAACTGCTGCTCCACCGAGCCAAACAGCGATTTACTCATAAAACCATCGCGGTCTGGCTGGCGCGGGGCATCTTTTGCGGCAATATCAAAACCACGGGTATAGGTATAATCACCGGCCATGGTGATTTTGGTTTTATCGAACACCTGCTGGAAGGCACCGTTATAGTTTTGATACCCCTTTGAACCGACACCCGCAGAAATTTCCGCACCCGGCTTGTCGCGCCCGGTAATGATGTTAATCACACCGCCAATCGCGTCGGAGCCATACAGCGCCGAACGTGGGCCGCGAATGTACTCAATACGCTGAATCAGCGACGTCGGAATTTGGCTTAAATCGGGAACGTTGCTGATCCCGGCATTATTCAGAGGGATACCATCAATCAGTACCAGAACATGGCGGGATTCCGTACCGCGAATAAACGTTGAAGAGGTCGACCCCATCCCGCCGCTTTGTGCGATGTCCACACCCGGCAGGCGTGACATGATTTCCACAACACTCGTTGCCTGCCAGCGTTCAATATCCTCACGCGTCACGACGGAGGTCGGAGCCAGAACGGTTTTTGCTGGTTGTTCGAAACGGTTTGCTGTCACCACCAACGAGTCGGCGCTTTCCTGCGCCCAGCCCGAAAATGCCGTGACGGAAAACACCGTCAACAGCGATACTTTTTTAATCATTGTTAAAGCATCCACAATATAAGAAGGATGCCGCAGGCCTCACCGATAGCACGCGATGATGAAACCAAATGCGACGTGATCCCGGCAGGTCTTCGGGCTGGGTGGCGTTATACGGATGAAGACTTCCCATTTTCACAGTGTCTACAACTCTCATCCCGCCAGTCTTTACCGCTGCGCGTCAGCTCCAGATTTGCACTGGATTCCCTTTTCACTCTCAGGAGACCGGAAACAGAATGCTACAATTAGACACGTATAGATGTCCAGATAGCTATTAGCCATTAAATCTGGACATCCACTGCACAATCCCTACAATCCCCGCGTAATTCTTTATCACTCAGGACGCATCATGACCCCCGAACACCTCCCGACAGAACAGTACGACGCACAGCTGGCAGAAAAAGTTGTCCGCCTGCAAAGTATGATGACGCCTTTCAACGCGCCGGTTCCCGAGGTGTTTCGTTCTCCGGTCAGCCACTACCGTATGCGCGCTGAGTTCCGCATCTGGCACGATGGCGATGACCTGTACCACATCATTTTCGATCAGCAGACGAAATCCCGTATTCGCGTAGACAGTTTTCCGGCGGCGAGTGAGCTCATCAACCAGCTGATGACGCTGATGATCGACGGTGTGCGCAACAATCCGGTACTGCGCAACAAGCTGTTCCAGATTGACTACCTGACCACCCAAAGCAATCAGGCCATTGTTTCTCTGCTCTATCACAAAGCACTGACCGACGAGTGGCGCGAGCAGGCAGAAGCCCTGCGCGATGCGCTGCGCGCGCAGAATATCAACGTGCACCTGATTGGCCGCGCGACCAAAACCAAAATCATGCTGGACCAGGATTACATCGACGAGCGTCTGCCGGTGGCAGGAAAAGAGATGGTTTACCGTCAGGTGGAGAACAGCTTCACCCAGCCGAATGCCGCCATGAACGTGCAGATGCTGGAGTGGGCGTTGAAGGCGACGGAAGGGTCTAAGGGCGATCTGCTGGAACTCTACTGCGGTAACGGCAACTTCTCGCTGGCGCTGGCGCGTAACTTCGAACGCGTGCTGGCGACGGAAATCGCCAAACCGTCGGTGGCAGCCGCGCAGTACAACATCGCCGCTAACCATATTGATAACGTACAAATTATTCGTATGGCGGCAGAAGAGTTTACCCAGGCGATGAACGGCGTACGCGAGTTTAACCGCCTGCAAGGGATTGATTTGAAGAGCTACCAGTGTGAGACAATTTTTGTCGATCCGCCGCGCAGCGGGCTGGACAGCGAAACCGAGAAGATGGTGCAGGCGTACCCGCGTATTTTGTACATCTCCTGTAACCCGGAGACGCTGTGCAAGAATCTGGAAACATTAAGCCAGACGCACAAGGTTGAACGTCTGGCGCTGTTCGATCAGTTCCCGTATACGCACCATATGGAGTGCGGTGTACTGCTCACGGCGAAGTAACTAGCCGGCGTTTTTGGCAGGTGGCGCTTCGCTTACCTGCCCTACTCAGACCTCATTACTCTGGCAACTCGCTCTTGCGGCTACGCATGCGAGAGCCAATCCAGAACACCAGCGCCACAGACAGTACCGCAGGCAGGAAGTTAGAGCCAATATCCGGATACTCCGCGCGCACCACCGTGCTATAAAGCAATACACCCAGAATAAAACAGGCTGCGGCCAGTCCCGGTAACCCAACTGGCATCGTGCGGTTCAGATAACGTTGATGCAGGCAGTACACCGTCAGCACCAGCGCGATAATCGGGAAAATCGAGAACGGTACAATTGAGCTGAAAACCGCCGCAAACGTACCATTAATGGATAAGCCAGCGATCAATGCCAGCAACAGCGTTCCTTTATCCTGACCTGACTGTTTCATTACTCACCTTCACTCATCGTTTTGATGTGCCAACTTCTCTTGTTCACGGCGATACCAGTAGTACGCGCCTTTAGAAATCATCCGCAGCTGCAATACCAGTCGCTCTTCGAGTTGCTTACGTTGTTCAATGCTGACATCCAGCGCTTCAGCACCCGCGCTGAACACAATCGTCACCATCGCCTCAGCCTGTGCTTCAGTAAACGCACGCGGCATATGGTTTTCGAGTTCAAGATAGTCGGCAAGTTCCGCGATGAAATGCTGAATTTCACGCGCGACGGCGGCACGAAACGCGGCTGACGTTCCGGAACGCTCACGCAACAGCAGGCGAAACGCGTTAGGGTTATTGCCGATAAATTCCATAAATGTCGACACGGAAGTGCGGATCACGCTGCCGCCCTTGGCGATACGCTGACGCGCCTGACGCATAAGCTGGCGCAGCATCAAACCGCTCTCGTCGACCATGGTCAGGCCCAGTTCATCCACATCACGGAAATGACGATAGAAGGACGTTGGCGCAATCCCGGCCTCGCGCGCCACTTCACGCAGGCTCAAACTGGCAAAACTCCGCTCAGCACTCAGTTGACTGAATGCGGCTTCCACCAGCGAACGCCGGGTTTTCTCTTTTTGTTGTGCTCTTACGCCCATCACGATAGTTGAATCCTTCCAAAGGCCCGTTGGCACTATACCAGAGAATAAAATTAATCTGTTTACCTGACTTTGTGAATGATTGTTTACGCGCGGTTTGTGCTCCACTGCCCGAAAAAAGCACAACGATAATTGGGTTACCCTGGCAATGATGTTATGATTCTGTTGCTTTTATGTATAAGAACAGGTAAGCCTTGCCATGCCACATTCCTACGATTACGACGCAATAGTTATTGGTTCCGGCCCCGGCGGCGAAGGTGCTGCTATGGGTCTGGTAAAACAGGGAGCCAGAGTAGCGGTTATTGAGCGCTACCATAATGTCGGCGGCGGTTGCACCCACTGGGGCACCATCCCTTCGAAAGCCCTCCGCCACGCCGTTAGCCGCATTATCGAATTTAACCAGAACCCTCTTTACAGCGACCACTCCCGACTTCTTCGCTCCTCCTTTGCCGATATCCTGAATCACGCAGACACGGTCATTAACCAGCAGACGCGCATGCGTCAGGGTTTCTATGAGCGCAACCACTGTGAAATTCTGCAAGGGAACGCGCATTTTGTGGATGAACACACCCTGGCGCTGGAGTGCCACGACGGTTCGGTTGAGACGCTCACCGCTGAAAAATTTGTGATCGCCTGCGGCTCCCGTCCTTACCATCCGGCAGACGTGGATTTCTCGCACCCGCGCATTTACGACAGCGACTCCATCCTCAGCCTGCACCACGAGCCACGCCATGTGATCATTTATGGTGCGGGGGTGATTGGCTGTGAATATGCGTCGATCTTCCGCGGAATGGAGGTCAAAGTTGATTTGATCAACACCCGCGACCGGCTGCTGGCGTTCCTCGATCAGGAGATGTCAGATTCCCTCTCTTACCACTTCTGGAACAGTGGCGTGGTGATTCGCCACAACGAAGAGTACGAGAAAATCGAAGGCTGCGATGACGGTGTGATCATGCACCTGAAATCCGGTAAGAAGCTGAAAGCCGACTGCCTGCTGTATGCCAACGGCCGTACCGGCAACACGGATTCATTGCAGCTGGAGAATATCGGGCTTGAAACCGACAGCCGCGGTCAGCTCAAGGTCAACAGCATGTACCAGACTGCGCTGCCGCACGTTTACGCGGTGGGCGACGTGATTGGTTACCCAAGCCTGGCCTCCGCCGCTTACGATCAGGGCCGCATCGCCGCACAGGCGCTGGTGAAAGGTGAAGCGACGGCGCATCTGATTGAAGATATCCCGACGGGCATCTACACCATTCCGGAAATCAGCTCTGTCGGCAAAACCGAGCAGCAGCTGACGGCCATGAAGGTGCCTTACGAGGTGGGTCGTGCCCAGTTTAAACATCTGGCGCGGGCGCAAATCGTGGGAATGAGCGTGGGTACACTGAAGATCCTGTTCCATCGCGAGACGAAAGAGATCCTCGGTATTCACTGCTTCGGTGAACGCGCGGCGGAAATCATTCATATCGGCCAGGCGATCATGGAGCAAAAAGGTGGTGGCAACACCATTGAGTACTTCGTTAACACCACCTTTAACTACCCGACCATGGCGGAAGCTTATCGGGTCGCTGCGCTGAACGGCTTAAACCGCCTGTTTTAACGCGCTGTCAAAATGGCCATCCATCGCACCGCGGATGGCCTCTGCCAGCTGCTCATAGCGGCTGCGCAGCGGTGACCCCGGACGATAAACCAGACCAATGGTGCGACGCGGCTCCGGCTTAATACACGGCAGATAGACCACGCCATCACGTTTACGCTCGTGCGGCACCGCCAGCGCCGGCAACAGCGTAATACCGCTTCCCGCCGCCACCATATTACGCAGCGTTTCCAGGCTGGTTGCGCGGAAATGGGTATCTTCATCGGCACCCGCTTCGAAGCAGAAGCCCATCGCCTGATCGCGCAGACAGTGGCCGTCTTCCAGCATCAGCAGTTTTTCACCGGCCAGATCGGCCATCGGTACGCGATCGCGGTTCGCCCACGGGTGATCTTCATAAATCGCCAGCATCATCGGCTCATCGAACAGCGGTACTTCAATAAACGCTTCACTCTCTTTAACGAGCGCCAGAATCGCACAGTCGAGCTTACCGCTGTCTAACTGCGCCAGCAGCTGATGGGTTTGCGCTTCATGCAGGTACATTTCGAGTTTCGGGAACGTCTGGTGCAGCATCGGAATGATGTGCGGCAACAGGTACGGGCCAACGGTTGGGATCAGGCCAATATGCAGCGGGCCGGACATCGCTTCCCCCTGCTGGCTTGCCATTTCCTTGAGCACTTTGACCTCGCGCAGTACGGTGCGCGCCTGATCCACCAGCAGCAGACCTGCCTGCGTGAACAGTACTTTACGACTGGTGCGCTCCAGCAGCATCACGCCCAGCTCATCTTCCAGCTTGCGGATCTGACCGCTCAGCGTTGGCTGGCTGACATGGCAGGAGTCTGCCGCGCGGCGAAAATGGCGATGCTCAGCTAACGCTACCAGGTATTCAAGATCACGAATATTCATTATTCATCCTCCGTCGCCACGATAGTTCATGGCGATAGATAGCATAGCAACGAACGATTATCCCTATCAAGCATTCTGTTGAATAATACATCACATAGACGAGGCGGCACGTGTTTGACCCTTGACGTCCCCGCACCGTCAGCGAGTTTCTCTCAAAACTCGAAAAACTAAAGCCAACGTGAACTTTTGCGGACCCCGTGGTCCGCTTTTTTTTGCGTATAAAAAAGCCCAGCACTAAGCCAGGCTCCGTTTTTCTCCCTCTCCCAGTGGGAGAGGGCCGGGGTGAGGGCACCAGCCCGCACGGTTTAAACCAACCGGTTTTTCGCATCCGCAATCGCCTGCGCTACCTGCTTCGGTGACACGCCGCCTTTCGCTGCACGCTTATCCAGGCAGGATTGCAGGGCCAGAATCGGGTAGACATCATCCCCGATAACCGCGCTGAATTTTTGCAGGTCGGCAAGCGCCAGCTCTTCAAGGGCTTTACCCTGACGAATCGCTTCCACTACCGCTTCACCCACAATATGGTGCGCCTCGCGGAACGGTACGCCTTTCGCCACCAGGTAGTCCGCCAGCTCGGTAGAGTTAGCATACCCCTGCTGCGCCGCTTCCTGGCAGCGCGGACGTTTCACCTGAATGCCGTCCAGCACCAGCGCGCCCATATGCAGACAGTCCAGCCAGGTGTCGAGCGCGTCGAACAGCCCCTCTTTGTCTTCCTGCATGTCTTTGTTGTACGCCAGCGGCAGCCCTTTCAGAGTCATCATCATACCGGTCAGCGCACCCTGCACGCGGCCACATTTCCCGCGGATCAGCTCCAGCGCGTCCGGGTTTTTCTTCTGCGGCATCAGGGAGGAGCCGGACGTCACACGGTCGGACAGCTCCACAAACCCGGCTTCGCCAGAGTTAAAGAAGATCAGGTCTTCGGCAAAGCGCGACAGGTGCACCATCCCGATAGACGCATTTGAGAGCAGTTCCAGCACGTGGTCACGGTCAGAGACGCTGTCCAGACTATTGCGGGTGGCGGAGGCAAAGCCCAGCCAGCCTGCCAGCTGCTCACGGTCAATTTCATAAGCCGTGCCGGCAAGCGCGCCGCTGCCCAGCGGGCTCACGTCCAGACGCTTTAAGGTATCCTGTAAACGGCTCTCATCACGCGCCAGCATCTCAACATAGGCCAGACACCAGTGCGCGAACGTCACCGGCTGCGCGCGTTGCAGGTGGGTATAACCCGGCATCACCGCGTCCTGATTGTTCTGCGCGGTGTCCACCAGCGCGCCCTGCAACTGACGATTCGCCGCCAGCAGTTCGCCGACGGTCTCTTTGCACCACAGCTTCAGGTCGGTCGCCACCTGGTCATTACGGCTACGCCCGGTATGGAGCTTTTTACCCAACTGGCCGACTTTGTCGATCAGTTTGCCTTCCACCCAGCTGTGAATATCTTCAGCATCGCTCTGGAGGATTTGCTGCGGATCCAGACGCACCTCTTCCAGCAGATTGTTCAGCGCCTCTTCCAGCTGCTGCTGTTCGTCTGCGGTCAGCACGCCAACGGTCACCAGCGCTTTGGACCAGGCCACAGAGCCGACAATATCCTGTTCGGCCAGGCGGTAGTCGAAGCGCAAAGAGTCGTTGAACTGTTTGAACCGCTGATCCGCTGCCTGTGTAAAACGCCCACCCCAAAGTGCCATAACGAATTTCCTTAATGATGATATTTTTGCCCGGTGGCGCTGCGCTTACCGGGCCTACAAAATTCACGTAGGCCGGATAAGCAAAGCGCCATCCGGCACAGAAACTTAAGCCAGAATACGCGTACCAATCGGCGTACCGTTAAACAGCGCCGGGAGTTGCTCCGCGTGCCGCCAGGAGGCGATATCCACCGGGCGACCCAACGTGCGGGCCGCATCCAGCGCCGCATTCACTTTAACAATCATGCCGTCGGTGATAATGCCTTGATCGATCAGCTGCTCGGCTTTTGCGGCGGTCATTTCCGCAATACGCTGGCCTTTGCCGTCCAGTATGCCGCTCACGTCGGAGAGCAGGATCAGGTCTGCGCCCAGCGTGGCCGCCAGCGCGGTTGCCGCCTGGTCAGCGTTAACGTTCATCAGCTCGCCCTCTTCGGTCACGCCGATTGAGCTCACCACCGGCAGGAAACCGCCTTCCAGCAGGGTGTTAATCAGCTCAGGCGAACCTGGCTGCGCCAGTCCAACATGGCCAAGCTCTTCGTCGAGCTGGGTCACTTTCACGCTATCGCCATCGCCCAGACAGAGGCCAACGGAGGCGATATGGTGCTTCTTCGCCCAGGCCAGCAGCGTTTTGTTCGCTGTGCCCGCCAGCGCGCCGGTAATGATGTCAATCTGGTCGGCAGGCGTCACGCGCAGGCCATTTTTCTTTTTCACCGGCAGGTTGAGCCCTTTCATCAGCTCATCCACCACACAGCCGCCGCCGTGCACAATCACCAGCGGACGTTGGTGTGATTCACGATAGTTCACCAGTGCGTTAAACAGGCGCTCCAGCGCTTCTTCGCTGTCCAGCAGTACACCACCGAGTTTGATAATTAATGGATTCATCATCACACCTTAAATAAGAACCTGCGTTTCAGGGAAGCCGAAACGAATATTTGCACACTGCATTGCCTGTGCGGCAGCGCCTTTCAGTAGGTTATCTTCTGCGGCCACCACGATGAGATGCTCACCCTGCACGGCAAAGCCAATATCGCAGAACGGCAGGCCGACCACATTTTTCAGCGCCGGCACGCCTTTGTCGTACAGGCGCACCAGCGGTTTATCCGCATACGCCTGCGTGAAGACCTCGCTCACCTGTTCTTTGGCCACACCCGGCTTCAGGCGGCAGGTAATGGTTTCGAGGATCCCGCGCGGGAAGCTGCCCAGATGCGGGGTGAAAATGACGTCCGCGCCCAGATGCGTCGTGATTTCAGGATGATGACGGTGGTTAAACACGCCATACGGCTGAAGGCTCACTTCGCAGAAGCTGTTGGAGATTGCCGCTTTGCGCCCGGCGCCGCTCACGCCGCTGGTGGCGTTGATCACCGGCCACTGGTTCAGATCCAGCAACCCCGCGTCGATCAGCGGCTTCAGGGAAAGCTGCGCCGCCGTCGGGTAGCATCCCGGAACGGCAATCAGGTTCGCTTCTTTCAGTTTATCTGCGCTCCACTCCGCCAGGCCGTAGACCGCTTTTTCAAGCAGATCCGGATGCTGGTGGGTGAAACCGTAATATTTTTCGTAGAACGCGCCGTCGTTAACGCGGAACGCGCCGGAGAGATCGAACACCACGCATCCGGCTGCCAGGAACTGCGGCGCCAGGTCGTGACTGACCTCGTGTGCGGTGGCTAAAAACACCACGTCAACGCCGTCGGTAAACTCGCTGATGTCAGACATGGGCTGCAAAGGCAAATCAACCACGCCCTTAAGTTGTGGATGCAAATCGGAAATTAACTTTCCGGCATCATTGCTTTGCGCTGACACGGTCAAAGCGGTTATGGTCATATGAGGGTGGCGATTTACGTAGCTTACAAGCTCTGCGCCCGCATAACCGCTAGCGCCTACAATCAGCGTATTCAACATCGGGTTCCTTTATGCTCAACGTTAATGTATTTTTATTCACATTTATTGCATGAATATTGATACTATCACGACCTAAGGTGTGTCAACAATGAAAATGAACTTACCGCCATTTATCGAGATTTACCGCGCCCTGATCGCCACACCCTCCATCAGCGCGACGGAAGAAGCCCTGGATCAGAGCAATGAGTCTTTAATCAATCTGCTGGCGGGTTGGTTTAGCGATCTTGGGTTTAACGTTGAGGTTCAGCCCGTCCCCGGAACACGCCACAAATTTAACCTGCTCGCCAGTACCGGACATGGCGCGGGCGGCCTGCTGCTGGCTGGGCACACTGACACCGTGCCGTTTGATGATGGCCGCTGGACGCGCGATCCGTTCACGCTGACCGAGCATGACAACAAGCTTTATGGTCTGGGCACCGCCGACATGAAAGGCTTCTTCGCCTTTATCCTCGACGCGCTGCGTGACGTGGACGTGACGAAGCTGAAAAAACCACTCTACATTCTGGCGACCGCCGATGAAGAGACCAGCATGGCGGGCGCACGTTATTTCTCTGAAAACACATCGATTCGTCCTGACTGCGCGATCATCGGCGAACCAACCTCTCTGCAACCGATTCGGGCGCACAAAGGCCATATTTCGACCGCGGTGCGCGTACTGGGCCAGTCTGGCCACTCCAGCGATCCGGCGCGCGGCGTGAACGCCATTGAGCTGATGCATGACGCGATTGGCCGCATCATGACCCTGCGCGACGATCTGAAAGAGCGCTATCACTACGAGGCGTTCACCGTGCCTTATCCAACGCTTAACCTCGGCAGCCTGCACGGTGGTGATGCGTCCAACCGTATCTGCGCCTGCTGCGAACTGCATATGGATATCCGTCCTCTGCCGGGTATGACGCTGAGCGATCTGGATGGCTTACTGAACGAAGCGCTGGCACCGGTCAGCGAGCGCTGGCCGGGCCGTCTGACGGTCTCCGAACTGCATCCGCCGATTCCAGGCTACGAATGCCCGCCTGACCACCAGCTGGTTCAGGTGGTGGAAAAACTGCTTGGCGAGAAAACCGACGTGGTGAACTACTGCACCGAAGCGCCGTTTATTCAGACGCTGTGCCCGACGCTGGTTCTGGGCCCTGGCTCCATCAACCAGGCACACCAGCCGGACGAATATCTCGAAACCCGCTTCATCAAGCCCACCCGCGAACTCATTACCCAGGTTGTGCATCACTTCTGCTGGCATTAAAACCGCACCGAAAAGTCCCCTCTCCCTGTGGGAGAGGGTTAGGGTGAGGGCAACAAATCGCATGATCACCGTCACATTTCCATAAGCATCTCTTATCTGACGCAATGCGAATTAAATTTCGTAAATTGCCCGCATTTATTCGTCTGCTGAACCGTTTTCGCAGCAATTGACGACGGGGGTTTTACGTGGCTTTATAAAGGGAGATGACAAAATAATGTCCAGAAGATTTTCGCCTGGGCATAAACAAAAATGATGGGGTGACTGGGTTTTTATGAACGAACAATATTCCGCGTTGCGTAGTAATGTCAGTATGCTCGGCAAAGTGCTTGGAGATACCATCAAAGACGCACTGGGGGAGAACATCCTCGACCGCGTTGAAACCATCCGCAAGCTGTCCAAATCTTCCCGCGCCGGTAATGAGGCCAACCGTCAGGAGCTGCTTACCACCTTGCAGAACCTCTCCAACGATGAGCTGCTGCCCGTTGCCCGCGCCTTCAGCCAGTTCCTAAACCTGGCAAACACCGCTGAGCAATACCACAGCATTTCGCCAAAAGGCGAAGCGGCCAGCAACCCGGAAGTCATTGCCCGCACCCTTCGTAAACTCAAAGACCAGCCCGACCTCAACGAAGCGACCATCAAAAAAGCGGTGGAATCCCTTTCGCTGGAGCTGGTGCTGACCGCACACCCAACCGAAATCACCCGTCGTACGCTGATCCACAAAATGGTGGAAGTGAACAACTGTCTGAAGCAGTTGGATAACAAAGACATCGCCGACTACGAACGTAACCAGCTTATGCGCCGCCTGCGCCAGCTGATTGCCCAGTCCTGGCACACCGATGAAATTCGTAAGCATCGCCCAAGCCCGGTCGACGAAGCCAAGTGGGGCTTTGCGGTGGTGGAAAACAGCCTGTGGGAAGGGGTACCCAACTACCTGCGCGAGCTGAACGAACAGCTGGAAGAAAATCTGGGCTATCGCCTGCCGGTCGACTTTGTGCCGGTTCGCTTCACCTCCTGGATGGGCGGCGACCGCGACGGCAACCCGAACGTGACGGCGGAAATCACCCGTCACGTCCTGCTGCTGAGCCGCTGGAAAGCAACCGACCTGTTCCTGAAAGATATTCAGGTGCTGATCTCCGAGCTGTCGATGGTGGAAGCGACGCCGGAACTGCGCGCGCTGGCCGGTGAAGAAGGCGCCAGCGAGCCGTACCGCTTCCTGATGAAAAAGCTGCGCGGTCAGCTGATGGCCACTCAGGCCTGGCTGGAAGCGCGCCTGAAAGGCCAGCGCCTGCCGAAGCCGGAAGGTCTGCTGAGCCAGAACGAACAGCTCTGGGAGCCTCTATACGCCTGCTATAAATCGCTCCAGGCTTGTGGGATGGGCATCATTGCCAACGGCGAACTGCTCGACACCCTGCGCCGCGTGAAGTGTTTCGGCGTGCCGCTGGTGCGTATCGACGTTCGTCAGGAAAGTACCCGTCATACCGAAGCGCTGGGCGAGCTGACCCGCTACCTCGGCATTGGCGACTACGAAAGCTGGTCAGAAGCCGACAAACAGGCGTTCCTGATCCGCGAGCTGAACTCCAAGCGCCCGCTGCTGCCGCGCAACTGGGAGCCAAGCAATGACACCCGCGAAGTGCTCAACACCTGTAAAGCGATTGTAGATGCGCCGAAAGGATCTGTGGCCGCCTACGTGATCTCCATGGCGAAGACCCCGTCCGACGTGCTGGGCGTTCACCTTCTGCTGAAAGAAGCGGGCATTGACTATGCTCTGCCGGTAGCACCGCTATTTGAGACTCTCGACGACCTGAACAACGCTAACGACGTGATGACCCAGCTGCTGAACATCGACTGGTATCGCGGCTTTATTCAGGGCAAACAGATGGTGATGATCGGCTATTCCGACTCCGCGAAAGATGCGGGGGTGATGGCAGCCTCCTGGGCGCAGTATCAGGCACAGGATGCACTGATCAAAACCTGTGAGAAAGCCGGTATCGAGCTGACCCTGTTCCACGGACGCGGTGGCTCAATTGGTCGTGGCGGTGCGCCTGCACACGCGGCGCTGCTCTCTCAACCACCAGGAAGCCTGAAAGGCGGCCTGCGCGTGACCGAGCAGGGCGAGATGATCCGCTTCAAGTACGGCCTGCCGGAAGTGACCATCAGCAGCCTGTCGCTTTATACCAGCGCGATCCTCGAAGCCAACCTGCTGCCGCCGCCGGAGCCAAAAGAATCCTGGTGCCGGATTATGGACGAACTGTCTGACATCTCCTGCGATCTGTACCGCGGCTACGTGCGTGAAAACAAAGATTTTGTCCCTTACTTCCGCTCGGCCACGCCTGAACAGGAGCTGGGTAAACTGCCGCTGGGCTCGCGTCCTGCAAAGCGTCGCCCGACCGGTGGCGTTGAATCCCTGCGCGCCATTCCATGGATCTTCGCCTGGACGCAAAACCGCTTAATGCTGCCAGCCTGGCTGGGTGCCGGTGCGGCGCTGCAAAAAGTGGTGGAAGACGGTAAGCAGAGCGAACTGGAAACCATGTGCCGCGACTGGCCATTCTTCTCTACCCGTCTGGGAATGCTGGAGATGGTCTTCTCGAAGGCCGACCTGTGGCTGGCGGAATACTACGATCAGCGCCTGGTGAAGCCGGAGCTGTGGGCGCTGGGCAAAGAGCTGCGCGAACTGCTGGAAGGCGACATCAAAGTGGTGCTGGATATCGCCAATGACTCCCACCTGATGGAAGACCTGCCGTGGATCGCCGAGTCTATCCAGCTGCGTAACATCTACACCGACCCGCTGAACGTTTTACAGGCTGAACTGCTGCACCGTTCGCGTCTGGCGGAAGAGGAAGGTAAAGAGCCGGATCCACGCGTTGAACAGGCGCTGATGGTAACGATAGCAGGCGTTGCGGCAGGTATGCGTAACACCGGTTGATCGGTTTTGCCAGGTGGCGCTTACGCTTACCCGCCCTAAAATAGGCTTTTCGTAGGCCCGGCAAGCACCAGCGCCGCCGGGCAATACCCTGGTATCCACACCATGCACCACGACATTACCCAGATCCTGACTAACCTGATCAACGGCACAACGCCGCTGCGTCAGGTGCATTTTGCAAACTCCGCTACCTCCGCCCCCGAACTTGCCTTGCAGGTCGATTTTCCACGTCTGGAGATCGCGATCGAAGGTTCGATGAAAGACCAGGCTGGCTGCGTTTTACAGCAGGGTGATGTTTTATACGTCCCGGCTGGCGGCTGGAATAATCCACAATGGCAAGCACCCGCAACAACGCTGAGCATCCTGTTTGGCAAACAGCAGCTTGGGTTTAGCCTTTTACACTGGAATGGTATAGACGTGCGAAACCTGACAAAGCAGCACGTTGCCCGCCGCGGTCCCCGTATTGGATCGCTACTCTTACAGACGCTTCATGAAATGCAGATGCAACCGCATGAGCAACAAACCGCGCGGCTGATTATTGCCAGCCTGCTTAGCCACTGCGTCGACCTGCTGGGTAGTCAGATCCAAACCGCCTCCCGCAGCCAGGCTTTGTTTGAAGCAATTCGGGTCTATATTGACGAACACTACGCCACTCCCCTTACCCGGGAATCCGTCGCGCAGGCGTTTTATATCTCCCCAAACTACCTGTCGCATCTGTTCCAGAAAACGGGCGCAGTGGGTTTCAATGAGTACCTGACGCACACCCGACTGGAACACGCGCGCCAGTTACTGAAAGGATATGATTTGAAAGTGAAAGAGGTGGCGCATGCCTGCGGATTTGTCGACAGCAACTATTTCTGCCGGTTGTTTCGTAAAAACACCGAGCGTTCGCCGTCAGAATACCGTCGCCAGTATCACAGCCAGCTCACCGGGAAGGTCATTAGTCCAGAATGACCTGAGTATGCTGCGGAGCGGCTAACATTTTACGCACCGCCCCCATCACCTTTTGTGGGTCGCGTAAAAAGGCGCTAATACCGCACTTCACGTAGCGCGCATGCTCGAAACGTTCGCTGCCCGCCAGTTCGATATCGGTAATGAGCAATACGACATCGGCTCGCCGTATGTCGTCTTCCGTAAGCTCGCACTCAACACCCAGCGCTCCCTGCGTCTCAATGTTAACGCTCCACTTCTCCTGCTGGCAGAGCTTTTCCAGACGTTCGGCAGCCATATAGGTATGTGCGACGCCACTGACACACGCGGTCACCGCCACCAGATGACGTCCCGTTATCACTGTCATGTTCAGCCTCCCACGGTAACATTGAAACCTTCGCGCTCTGCCAGTTGACGCATCGCTGACACCTCATCTTCTGTCGGAGGGGTCGCTTGCCGCATTCCCCACTCCTGTCCCAGCAGACGGTATTTTGGCTCCCCATACTGATGAAAGGGCAATAAATGCAGTTGCCGTATTCCTGAAGGTAGCAGGAAAGCCAGCACGCGCGCCATGTTCGTTTCGTTAAGCGTATAGCCAGGAATAAGCGGCACACGAGGAATCACGTTTATCCCGTCAGCCACCAGCTGGCGGAAATTATCCAGCACTCTGGGAAGATTCATTGCCACAATCGATTGGGCCAGATCCGCGTCCATGATCTTTAAATCAAACAACACTTCATCACACTGGCGAGCCAGCGGCATTAATCGGGACAAAGGGGCATCGCCTGCCGTTTCGATGGCCGTATGCACGCCGAAACGGCGTAAACCCTGTAGAAATTTTGTCGCGAAAGGCGCATGCAGCAACACTTCGCCACCCGAGAGCGTCACCCCACCTCCAGAGGAACGAAAGAAAACATCGTCTTTCATTACCTCGCTTACCAGCTCCTCCAGCGTAACATCCCGCCCAATAGGCTCAAATGCGCCGGAGGGGCACTCATCGACGTCCCGCAAACAGGGTGCGCAGTGAAGACATTTGCTTTCTCTGCGCACCGTTTCGATTTTCGGTGAAATCGACTCCGGATTCGCACACCACGGACAGCGATGAGGACAACCTTTAAAAAAGACCACCGTACGGATGCCGCGACCGTCATTCAATGAGTAGCGCTGGATATTGAAAATACGCGCCACCTCGGCGTGCGTTTCAACCACGTCACAGCTGATGCGCTGTGCGGCGGATAATGTCATCCTGGATCTCCTTCGATAACTCAACAAAGAAGGCGCTGTAGCCAGCAACGCGCACCACCAGCCCGGCAAAATCCTGTGGACGCTGTTGCGCTTCACGCAATGTTTCCGCGTTCACCACGTTGAACTGGATATGCTGCAACTTAAGCTGGGTGAAAGCACGAAGGAAATCCGCCAGCTTTTGCAGCCCGGCATCGCCTTCCAGCGTCGCAGGGGTAAATTTAACGTTTAACAGCGTACCGTTAGATAACAGATAGTTATCCAGCTTGCTTACCGATTTAAGTACCGCCGTTGGGCCCTGCATATCTTGCCCAAGCATCGGGGAGAGCCCACCGTCAGCCAGTTGCTCTCCGGCAAAGCGGCCATCCGGTGTAGCTCCCACCACCGCCCCCAGCGGCACGTGCGCCGATACGGTATAAGAGCCTGGCGTGAACTGTCCGCCGCGCGGGTTCCGGTATTTTTCGACCTCTTTACAGTAATGGCGCAACAGTTCAGCGCTGATATTGTCGACATCATCGATATCATTGCCGTATTTTTCGAAGCGATTGATCAACCTTGCACGCACCTTTTCTCCCTCGGGGGTGGCAAAGTTCGCTTTTAACACGGCTAAGAGCTCATCAAAACTTAAGCGCTGCTGTTCAAAGACCAGCCCTTTCAGGGCGTGCAGTGAATCACTCAGATTGGCTATCCCGATCCCCTGAACGCCAGAAAAGTTATACCGCGCCCCGCCGTCGGTAATATCTTTCCCTGATTCAAGACAATCGCTGATAAATGAAGAGAGCAACGGCACCGGTGCCCAGTCTCGATGGCCGATATCGCAGATGTTGCTCCCCTCAACCATCAGCGCAATGTAGTGATTAATTTTGGCGCGAATATGGTCCAGCAAGCCTTCATAACTCAGCGCAGCATTACCTTCGTTCTCCTGCATCGCGATTTCCATTACTTTCAGCAGGTTAAACATCGCGATATCGTGCAGGCCATAGGTTTTACCCGGAATTGACAGTTCTACACAGCCAACCACCGCGTAGTCGCGCGCATCCTCCAGCGACACACCCCGATTCAGGAAAGCGGGTACCACCACTTCATCATTGAAAATCTGCGGGATACCGGTGCCCAGGCGGATCGTCTCCGCCGTTTTAAGCAGAAAAGGACGGTCGATAAGTTCGTTAACCCGCACGCCAAGGTTCGGTTGAGGAAGCTGAACGCTCTGGTAAGCATCCAGGCACAGGAAGGAAAGCACATTCACTGCGCTACGACCGCTCTCCGTTAAACCGCCCAACAACGCGGTATAACCCGTCGGGAAACCAGCAAAATAACGTGCGCTACTCGTCGAACGTAAAAGCACCACGTCATTGCATTTCACCCACAGCGATTCCAGTAGCTCTTTCAGAAATGCGGGATCGTCCCCCTGCGAAAACGAAGCCTGATAAAAGGGCAGCATATACTGGTCGAAGCGCCCGATAGAAAGCGAGCTGGCGTTAGATTCGTATTGCAAAATGACGTTCATATACCAGAACAGCTGACACGCCTGCCAGAACGTTTGCGGCTTATGCTGCGCGTTGTGACGCGAGATTTCGGCAATCTTTCGTAGCTCTTCACGCCGTGAAGCGTCATCACAGACGGTTGCAAGCGTTTCAGCCAGCGCAGCATAGCGCAGAATATGGCGCTGGGAGGCTTCAAGCAGAATCAGCGCGGCGGCATAGAACGTGTTCTGAGCATCGCGGGCACAATATTCTCGCATTTGCTCCACCAGCGCACCCAGCCCGTTATTCAGCAGGCGCGGATAATCAATAATGATATGCCCCTGCCCTTTGTCCGTCTGGTTGACGCTGAAAATTTGCGTCCCTACAGCGGCTTTCACCTCATCCGTCATCTGGCTGTTGATGAAATCTTTCATCGACCGTTTTTCCCAATAGGGATACAGCACGTCGCGGTAGATCTGCTTATCCGCTTCGCCGATCTCGAAGCGGTCCTGCGGACGTGTGGAAAACTGGTCCAGCTCCTTAAGTAGCCAGTACGGATCCATCTCAGGGGACATAATGCCCGCGCGCGGTTTAACGGTGCGGTTTCCGGCAATCAGTTCCTCATCACGAATCGCGATATTCACATGGTCAAGAATGTACGCCGTGGCTTTTGCTCGCCTGAGGATAACCGGCTCGCCCTCCGTCTGTTGATGGCTGGCGGTATAGAGCAAAGCACGCTCAAGCGAGATTTCACGTGGACTGGCAAAAAGTGCGTCTTTCAAACGCTGGATACGATTCGTCATGAGGGAACTCCTGTAACGGAAAACGAACCCGCCCCGAAGGGCGGGAGAGCGTCAGGCGATTTGCGCCAGGTGGGCATCAATTTTGTTCATGATGGCGTCGGCGCGTTTTACCGCGTCGCTGATATTGACGCGTACAATGGTTTTCCCGGCAAAGCGCTCTTCGAATTTAATGCCGATATCTTTGGTCAGGATCACCATATCGGCGGCGGCAACGTCTTCTGCCGTCAGTTCGTTCTCCAGGCCAATTGACCCCTGCGTTTCAACCTTCACTTCCCAACCTTTAGATTTGGCGGCACTTTCCAGCGCTTCGGCCGCCATGTAGGTATGGGCAACGCCTGACGGACAAGCTGTTACTGCGATAATTCGGGCCATGTTCTTTTCCTCAATCAGTTAATTTCGAAATCCAGATCCAGGTCGTCCTCTTTTTCCTCGACCTGTTTTGCATTCTTGCGGGCAAAACTCTTCAGCACGTTAACGCTAATGGCCGTCACAACAGCCCCCACGGCAACCGCCACGATGTAGCCCAGCTTGCCCTCCACCACAGGGAGAACGATGAGCCCGCCCCAACCGGCATAGCATTGTGCGCCCATCACGGCGGCCGTCACTGCGCCACATGCGGATCCCAGCATGATGGAGGGAATAACGCGCAGAGGATCAGCAGCAGCGAACGGAATGGCCCCTTCGGTGACCCCCACGCAGCCCATCACTAATGCAGCCTTACCCGCTTCACGCTCTTCACCGGTAAAATTCTTGCGATTAATCAGCGTCGCCAGGCCTAATCCTAGCGGTGGTATGCAAATAGCCACGGCGGCAATTGCAACGACGGTATAGACGCCCTGCGCAACGCAAATCAGCATGAAGGCATACGCCACTTTGTTGACCGGGCCGCCCATATCGAACGCCAGCATGAGACCGATAATAATGGCGAGTACCACAATGCTGCCCTGCTGCATTCCTTGCAGCCACTGGGTAAGGCCGGTGGTCAGTGCGCCTACAGGCTCGCCCAGCCCCCACATCATGATGCCTGCTGTGATAAACGTGCCGATAATCGGGATGATGAAGATAGGCATGACGGAGCGCAGCACTTTCGGGACCGGCAGTTTTTTCAAGTACCAAACGACAATCCCACCGAAAATCCCGGCGATAATCGCGCCAAAGAACCCGGCACCGAAGCTGTTGCCCACCCAGGCGGCAATTGCACAGGGAGCCAGCGCGGCACGTTCTGCAATGGAGTAGCCGATATAGGCGGCGAGGAATGGCACCATCAGCGTTAACCCCACCACGCCGATATCAAAGAGATTTTTCAGGTTGGGATCAGTTGCGGCATCGGGCACCGCGCCTTTGCCATACAACATGACCGAAACCGCCAGCAAAATGCCGCCCGAGACCACAAACGGGATCATGTGCGACACCCCAGTCATCAGATGCTGCCGCGTGTTCTTGAGAATATGCACCAACTCTTTCATATGTCGCTCCTGGCCTAAAACCATAAAGATGTTGTGGCAAACAATAGGCAATCAGGAAGACGGCGGACAGGAGACAAAAAGGCCATTTACTGGATTTTTGTAATGTCGAAATAAAAATGCGATCCGCCTCGACATTTCTGATAGACGTTACGCATAAGACAAAGGACCACAACCTGTGAGTCAAATCTCACTTTCCACGTGACATTACATTTGTCCAGCTTTTGGCAGATTTGTCACATGGCGCGCGTCATCAACACACTCGTATGCTGTTGCCCAATGAATGAGGATTGATTTCAGGAGTGTGTATGGCTCTCGTAGTGGAATTTACCTGTGAATTACCCAACGGTGTTCACGCGCGTCCGGCAAGTCATGTGGAAACGCTGTGCAATACGTTTATCTCGCAAATCGAATGGCACAACCTGCGCACAGACCGTAAAGGGAATGCCAAGAGCGCACTGGCAGTCATTGGCACCGATACGCTGGCAGGCGATGCCTGTCGTCTGGTGATCCAAGGTGAAGATGAGCAGAACGCCTATCAGCAACTGGAACAATGGCTCCGGGAAGAGTTCCCACACTGTGATGCGCCGCTCGCAGAAGCCATTAATATTGAGCGCGATCCGCTGCCAGAATCCCTCGCGCGCCTTAATCCAACGCTTTTCCGCGCCCTGCCCGTTTGCAGCGGTAGCGCCCAGGGCGTGTTGACCTTGCTGGCCTCGCTGGATCTCAACGCACTGTCAGATTTACCCGAAGCGAAAGACGAAGGAGATGAGCAGTTAGCACTGGATAATGGTCTCACCCTGCTGGTGAAAAACATTGAGCTGCGCGCGCTGGACAGCGACAGCACCGCCAGCGCCATTCTTGAAGCCCATCGTTCGCTGGCTACGGATACCTCGCTGCGCCAGCACCTCCTGTCAGGGGTCAACCGGGGCTTAAGCTGCGCTCAGGCCATCATCGCCACGGCGAACCATTTCTGCGATACGTTCTCTCGTTCCAGCAGCACGTATTTGCAGGAGCGTGTGCTGGACGTACGCGACGTCTGCTATCAGCTTTTACAGCATATCTACGGTGAAGCGCGTTTCCCGTCTCCGGGGCAACTGACGCAGCCGAGCGTCTGCCTTGCTGACGACCTCACGCCCGGCCAGTTCCTGGAACTGGATAAAACCTTGCTAAAAGGGCTGCTGTTAAAAAGCGGTGGAACAACCTCGCATACGGTTATTCTTGCACGTTCCTTTAATATTCCGACGCTGGTGGGCGTCGACAATGAAAGCCTGCTGCAGTGGCGCAATCAATCCGTATTTATCGATGGCAATGCTGGTGCCGTCGTGGTCGATGCCAGCGATGCGGTGGCGCGCTACTACCGACAGGAAGCACGGGTACAACAGGCACTACGCGAGCAGCAGGGCATCTGGCTGGACCGGGAAGCCAGAACCGCCGACGGCCTGCGGGTTGAGATTGCCGCGAACATCGCCCATGCGGTGGAAGCGCAGGCAGCCTTTGAGAACGGCGCCGAGGGCGTTGGCCTGTTTCGCACCGAAATGCTTTATATGGACCGCAGCAGCGCGCCCGGTGAAAACGAGCTCTACAACATTTTCTGTCAGGCACTGGAAAGTGCAAACGGGCGCAGCATCATCGTGCGGACCATGGATATCGGCGGCGATAAGCCGGTAGAGTACCTGAAGATCCCGGCCGAAAATAACCCGTTCCTCGGTTACCGCGCCGTACGTATTTACGAAGAGTATGCAGTGCTTTTCACCACCCAGCTTCGGGCGATCCTGCGCGCCTCTGCTCACGGCAGCCTGAAGATCATGATCCCGATGATCTCTTCCATGGAAGAGATCCTGTGGGTGAAAGAGAAACTTGCCGAAGCGAAACAACAGCTCCGCGCTGAGCATATTCCGTTTGATGAGAAAATCCCGCTTGGCATCATGCTGGAAGTCCCTTCGGTGATGTTTATCATCGACCAGTGCTGCGAAGAGATTGATTTCTTTAGCATCGGTAGCAATGACCTGACGCAGTATCTGCTGGCTGTTGATCGCGATAACGCCAAAGTCACACGCCATTACAACAGCCTGAACCCGGCCTTCCTGAGGGCGCTGGATTACGCGGTACAAGCCGTCCATCGCCAGGGGAAATGGATTGGCCTGTGCGGCGAACTGGGTGCAAAAGGCTCGGTGTTGCCATTGCTGGTGGGTCTGGGTTTGGACGAGCTGAGCATGGGGTCGCCCGCTATCCCGGCAACCAAAGCGCGTCTGGCTCAGCTTGATAGCCGCGCCTGCCGCCAGTTGCTGAATCAGGCCATGGCGTGTCGCACTTCGCTTGAAGTGGAGCACCTGCTGGCGCAGTTCCGCATGAATCAGCAGGACACACCTCTGGTTACACCTCGCTGCATTTCACTGGACAATGACTGGAACAGCAAAGAAGAGGTCATGAAGGGAATGACCGATAACCTGCTGCTCGCAGGACGTTGCCGCTACCCACGCAAGCTGGAGGCCGATCTGTGGGCACGCGAAGCGGTCTTCTCCACCGGGCTCGGCTTTAGCTTTGCTATCCCGCACAGCAAATCGGAGCACATTGAGCAATCCACCATCAGCGTTGCACGCCTGAAAGCCCCCGTCATGTGGGGAGATGAAGAAGCACAATTCATCATCATGCTAACGCTGAATAAACACGCCGCGGGCGATCAGCATATGCGTATTTTCTCCCGACTGGCACGCCGCATCATGCATGAGGATTTCCGCAATGCGCTGGTTAACGCCAGCTCAGGGGAGGCGATTGCTTCCCTGCTACAACACGAATTAGAACTGTAAAACGAGGAAGAGTGATGGAACTGTACCTGGATACCGCCAACGTGGCGGAAGTTGAACGCCTTGCACGCATCTTCCCCATCGCGGGCGTCACCACCAACCCAAGCATCATTGCCGCCAGCCGTGAATCCATCTGGGACGTGCTGCCGCGCCTGCAAAAAGCCATTGGGCCGGAAGGCATGCTGTTTGCTCAAACCATGAGCCGCGATGCCGAAGAAATGGTGGCGGAAGCAAAACGGCTGAACAATGCCCTGCCGGACATCGTGGTAAAAATTCCCGTCACTGCACAGGGGCTCATCGCGATTAAGGCGCTGAAGAAAGAGGGAATTACCACGCTGGGCACCGCCGTTTACAGCGCCGCTCAGGGTTTACTGGCCGCGCTGGCAGGCGCGAAATACGTTGCGCCGTACGTCAACCGCGTCGACGCACAGGGCGGCGACGGTATTGGCATGGTACAGGAGCTGCAGTCCCTGCTGGAACTGCATGCGCCGGAAAGCATGGTGCTGGCTGCCAGCTTTAAAACGCCGCGCCAGGCGCTGGATTGCCTGTTGGCAGGATGTGAGGCAATCACGCTTCCCTTAGACGTAGCGCAACAAATGCTCGACACACCAGCGGTAGAGTCAGCCATAGAGAAGTTCGAGCAGGACTGGAAAAACGCGTTTGGTAACCTCAACCTCTAAGGGAGAACTGTTATGGACCGTATTATTCAATCGCCGGGGAAATACATTCAGGGTGCAGATGTTCTTACTCGCCTCGGCGACTACCTGAAGCCGCTGGCGAATCGCTGGCTGGTGGTGGGCGATAAATTTGTGCTGGGTTTTGCTGAAGAAACCCTGCGTCAGAGTTTTAAAAAAGCCGGACTCCATGCCGAAATCGCACCGTTTGGTGGCGAATGTTCGCAAAATGAAATCGATCGCCTGAAAAAGCTGGCCGACAGCGCCGACTGCCTGGCGGTGCTGGGTATCGGCGGCGGAAAAACGCTGGATACCGCCAAAGCGCTGGCGCACTTTATGGACGTGCCGGTGGCCATTGCCCCGACCATTGCCTCCACCGATGCGCCGTGCAGCGCCCTCTCCGTGATTTATACGGACAGCGGTGAGTTCGATCGCTACCTGATGCTGCCGCACAACCCGAACATGGTGATTGTCGATACCAAAGTGGTGGCAGGCGCACCTGCGCGCCTGCTGGCCGCCGGGATTGGCGATGCACTGGCAACCTGGTTTGAAGCGCGCGCCTGTTCGCGCAGCGGCGCCACGACCATGGCGGGTGGCAAGTGCACGCAGGCAGCGTTAGCGCTGGCAGAGCTGTGCTACAACACGCTGGTTGAAGAGGGCGAGAAAGCGATGCTGGCGGCAGAGCAGCATGTCGTCACACCGGCGCTGGAACGCATTATCGAAGCCAACACCTATCTCAGCGGGGTGGGCTTTGAAAGCGGCGGGCTGGCGGCGGCGCACGCCATTCACAACGGCATGACGGCGGTGCCGGATGCGCATCATTTTTACCATGGTGAAAAGGTCGCGTTCGGCACACTGACACAGCTGGTACTGGAGAACGCGCCGGTTGAAGAAATTGAGACCGTCGCCGCGCTTTGCCACAGCGTTGGGCTGCCGATCACCCTGGCGCAGCTGAACATCAAAGAGGATATTCCGGCCAAAATGCGGCTGATCGCGGAAGCGTCCTGCGCCGAAGGTGAAACCATTCACAACATGCCTGGCGGCGTCACGCCGGATCAGGTCTATGCGGCGCTGCTGGTGGCCGACCAGTATGGACAGCGATTCTTGCAGGAGTGGGAGTAACGAAAAAAGCCGGGTGGCGCTGCGCTTACCCGGCCTACATGGCACTTTAATTTGTAGGCCGGGTAAGGCGTAGCCGCCACCCGGCACATGGGTTACTTCACGTCAAACCGGTCCAAATCCATCACTCGCGCCCACGCGGCAACAAAATCACGGACGAACTTCTCGTGTGCATCACTGCTGGCGTAAACTTCGGCCAGCGCACGCAGGACGGCGTTTGAACCGAAGACCAGATCGGCGCGGGTGGCGGTGTATTTCACTTCCCCGCTGGCGCGATCGCTACCGGCAAACAGCTCGTTTGAGTCATCGGTCGCTTTCCACTGGGTGTTCATATCCAGCAGATTAACGAAGAAGTCGTTGCTCAGCACGCCCTCGCGGTTGGTAAACACGCCATTCTTGCTGCCATCGAAGTTTGCACCCAGTACGCGCAGACCGCCGATTAGCACCGTCAGTTCCGGCGCGGTCAGGGTCAGCTGCTGGGCTTTGTCGATCAGCAGCGACTCGGTGGTGGACACATCCACCTGCGCACGGTAGTTGCGGAAACCGTCGGCAACCGGTTCGAGCAGGTTAAACATCTCGATGTCCGTCTGGTCCTGACGCGCATCTACGCGGCCTGGGGTAAACGGTACGTTGACGTAAACGCCTGCCGCTTTCGCCGCCTGCTCAACGCCCACAACACCTGCCAGCACGATGATATCGGCCAGTGAGGCTTTATTAGTGGTGCGCTGAATAGCTTCCAGAGCCGGTAACGCCCGTACCGCCGCGGCGTTCACATCCCAGTCGCGCTGAGGCGCCAGCGCCAGACGCGCGCCGTTAGCGCCGCCACGCTTGTCGCCGCCGCGGAAGGTCGATGCCGACGCCCAGGCCACGGAAACCAGCTCGCTCACGGAGAGACCAGAGGCCGCGATTTCCGCTTTCAGGCTTTCAATATCTTCCTGCGTCGGATGGAACACCGGCTGAGGCAGCGGATCCTGCCAAATCAAATCTTCTTTCGGCACTTCCGGGCCAATGTACCGCGCTTTTGGCCCCATATCGCGATGGGTCAGCTTGAACCACGCGCGCGCAAAGGCTTCGTTGAAGGCCTGCGGATCGTTCAGGAAGCGACGGGAAATTTTCTCGAATTCCGGATCAAAACGCAGCGTCAGGTCGGTGACCAGCATGGTTGGCTTGCGTTTTTTCGACGGGTCAAACGGGTCAGGCATAATTTCTGGCGCATCCACGGCTTCAAACTGAATGGCGCCCGCCGGGCTACGCGTCTGCACCCATTCGTATTTGAACAGGTTCTCGAAGAAGTAGTTGCTCCACTGGGTCGGGGTTTGAGACCAGATAACTTCCAGCCCGGAGGTGATGGCGTCAGCGCCAATACCGGTGCCGTGCGTGCTGGCCCAGCCCAGACCCTGCGCTTCAATCGGCGACGCTTCCGGGTCAGTGCCCACATGCGTGGCTTCGCCTGCGCCGTGCGTTTTACCGAGCGTATGGCCGCCTGCAATCAGCGCGACGGTCTCTTCGTCGTTCATGCCCATATTGCCAAAGGTAGCGCGGATCGCCGCCGCCGCAGACAGCGGTTCACCGCTGGCGTTTGGCCCTTCCGGGTTAACGTAAATCAGGCCCATTTCAGTGGCCGCAAGCGGGCGCTTCGCCAGCGCTTCCGGGTCACGGTGGGTCAGCCAGGCTTTTTCATCGCCCCAGTTCACATCCAGATCCGGTTCCCAGACGTCTTCACGCCCGGCACCGAAACCAAAAGTGCGGAAGCCGGAGTTCTCCAGCGCCACGTTACCCGCGAGGATAAACAGGTCGGCCCAGGAGATTTTTTGTCCGTATTTTTGCTTAACTGGCCACAGCAGACGGCGAGCCTTATCCAGGCTGACGTTATCAGGCCAGGAGTTCAGCGGCGCAAAACGTTGCTGGCCGCGCCCCGCGCCGCCGCGACCGTCAACGGAGCGATAGGTACCCGCACCGTGCCAGGCCATACGAATAAACAGGCCCGCATAGCTTCCCCAGTCGGCAGGCCACCACGGTTGTGAGTCAGTTAAAAGGGCTTTGAGATCGCCCTTAAGGGCGGAATAGTCGAGCTTGCTGAATTCTTTGCGGTAGTCGAAGTCTTCACCCAGCGGGTTCGAACGGTTGGAATGTTGGTTTAGAAGATCGATGCGGAGTTGTTTAGGCCACCAATCTTTGCTGCCGGTACCTGCACCCGCGCTGTGATCGACGCCGCCCTGGTGGAACGGACATTTGCCGGCGGATGCCGCGTTATTGGTCTCGTCTGACATGCTCATCGCTATGCTCCCTTTACAGTGTTACCGTTACGATATACACCACTAGCGATAAGAGATAGTTGAATTAATCCACAGATTCGATAGCTAATACCTTTTAACTCTCTGTTCGATTAAAAAGCCCTCGTTTTATGAGGGCTTTTTACTTTACAGCGCCGGGCGAACACCGAGCGTATGGCAAATGGCATAGCTCATTTCCGCGCGATTCAGGGTATAGAAATGGAAATCTTTCACCCCTTCGCGGCTTAAAATCTTCACCATGTCCATCGCGATATTGGCTCCCACCAGCTTGCGGGTTTCCGGGTCGTCGTCCAGCCCTTCATACATTTTGGACATCCACAGCGGAATGCGCACGTTGGTCATATCCGCGAATTTCTTCGCCTGTTTGAAGTTCGAGACCGGCAGAATACCAGGGATGATTTCGACATCAATACCTGCCGAGACGCAGCGGTCACGAAAGCGCAGGTAGCTTTCAACGTCAAAGAAGAACTGAGTAATCGCACGGTTAGCACCAGCCTCCACTTTACGCTTCAGGTTGAGCAGATCCGCCTGGGCACTTTTGGCTTCCGGGTGAACTTCAGGGTAGGCGGCCACGGAGATATCAAAGTCGGCAACGTCTTTCAGCAGGCCGACCAGATCGGCGGCAAACATCTCTGGCTTACCGCTGCCTGGCGGGAGGTCGCCGCGCAGGGCCACAATGTGGCGAATGCCGTTATTCCAGTAGTCCTGGGCAATGGCGCGCAGTTCATCACGGGTGGCGTCGATACAGGTCAGGTGCGGCGCCGCTTCCAGACCGGTTCGGTCTTTAATGCCCTTAATGATGCTGTGCGTGCGGTCACGCTCACCGGAGTTGGCGCCGTAGGTCACGGAGACGAACTTCGGCTTGAGGCTGCTCAGGCGATCGATAGAGCTCCACAGGGTTTGCTCCATTTCACTGGTGCGCGGCGGGAAAAATTCAAAAGAGACGTTAATCTGGCCGTTTACTTCGGCCAGGCTCTGGTTCAGTGCTTCCCGCTGGTTGGCGTGAAAAAAGCTCATACCCTACCCCTATCAATCGCGTGTCATTGTCTGTTGTGTTGTGAACTTCTATACGTTTAGACGTCCAGATGTAAAAATGACGGAAAAGCGGGATGACGTCAACAGAAATAATCAACATTAACGGTGAGGTTTGTTCAGGGAAGATGAAGGGCATTCATGATGGGGGTGAGTGCGGTCTGATACCCTCACCCCGACCCTCTCCCACAGGGAGAGGGAAATGCAGACGTTACAGCAGCTTAGCCAGACGATTAATGTCGGACTGAATGGCTCCGGCGGTGACATCGCGTCCCGCGCCCGGGCCACGGATCACCAGCGGGTTATCGCGGTACCAGCGGCTTTCGATGGCGAAGACGTTGTCGCATGGCAGGAGCGCCGCCAGCGGATGTTCAGGACGCACCGCCTCCACGCCCACGCGCGCTTTACCGTTCGCCTCGAAGCGCGCCACGTAACGCAGCACCAGCCCCATCTCGTTAGCCGCTTCCAGACGTTGCACCATCTGCTCGTTCAGCTCGTCGCCGTTCTCGAAGAAGTGATCGACGGACCCTTCCTCGCAGCCCGCAGGCACCAGCGACTCAACGCGTACCTGACCCGGCTCAATGTCGTAGCCGGCTTCACGCGCCAGGATCACCAGCTTGCGCATCACGTCTTTACCGGCAAGGTCAACGCGCGGATCCGGCTCGGTTAAACCCTGCTGCCACGCCTGATCCACCAGGTCGGTGAACGGCACGGTGCCGTCAAATTGCAGGAACAGCCAGGAGAGCGTGCCGGAGAAGATCCCGCTCAGCGCCAGAATGCTGTCGCCGCTTTCAATCAGATCGCGCACGGTATGGTTAACCGGCAGACCTGCGCCAACGGTGGCGTTATACAGCCAGTGACGACCCGTTTTTTCGAACGCGTCGTGGATCTGGCGATATTTATCAGTGCTGCTCGCGCCCGCCAGCTTGTTGGCGCTGATGACGTGGAACCCGTGGCTGGCGAAATCCAGATACTGATCGGCCAGCTGCTCGCTGGCGGTCACATCCAGCACTACCAGATCGTCATACGGGTGCGCACGCATCCACAGGAACAGCGACTCTTCATCTTGCTCGACGGCTTCATCATTAAAGAAGGCCAGCGCGCGGCTGGCATCCAGCCCTTCGTAGTTCAGCAGGCTGCGGCGGCTGTCCACCACGCCTGCGAGAATGAATTCGAACCCGGTACGCGCCGAGAGCGTGACCTGTTCGCGGGCGAACAGCTCCAGCCAGCGGGAACCGATGTTGCCTTTACCAAACAGCACCAGGCCGATGCGTTTTTCCGCACGGAACAGGGAGGTATGCAGGCCCTGAATCAGGCTTTCGGTTGGCCCTTTACGCAGAACGGCAACCAGGCTGATGCCCTCTTCTGATTGCCAGGTGAACTCCACCGGCTGGCCTTTCAGCTGCTGCCAGAAGCGGTGGCAGTGCAGCGGGTTACGGGTGACGCCCGCGCCTACCATCGCCACCAGCGCCAGCCCCTGACGCAGGCGAAGCTCGCCCGGCAGGCCCGCTTCATCCAGAATTTTCAGGGCGCTGTCCACCACTTCGGCGGTATAGCAGAACTGCAACAGCTGGCGATCGTTATGCACGCCAACGGCCAGCGGACGCACCTGAGCACGTTTCAGGATGGTGTCGATATCTTTGTGCGCCAGTTTGAAATCCTGGCCCGCAGGCACCTGGAACTCAATCAGGCAGATGTCATCGTGGCTGGTGACAATGCGCGCGCCCGTACCGGATGCCAGCACGCGCTCGATGCGGGTGGAACCCTGATCCGGCGTGTAGCTACAGCGTAGTTGCAGGTCGATGTCGCTGCCGGAAACCGGCTGTAGCGTGCGCGCGTGCAGCACCGGGGCCGCCAGACGCGCCAGCTCGCTCGCTTCGTCGAGACGCAGCAGCGGCAGCAGGCAGGCATCTTTCACTTTGCGCGGGTCCGCGCTGTACACACCGGCCACGTCGCTCCAGATGGTGACGCGGGACACGCCCGCCAGGGCACCAATCTGTGTTGCCGAGTAGTCAGAGCCGTTACGGCCCAGCAGAACGGTTTCGCCGGCATTGCTGCGGCTGATAAAGCCGGTGACGACAATACGTTTACCGGGATGTTGCACCAGCAGCTGTTGCAGCAGCGGGTAGGACAACCCTTCGTCCACCTGCGGCTGCGCGGCACGTTCGGCACGCAGGAAATCACGCGCGTCGAGCCAGGCGGCTTCCACACCCAGGTGTTGCAGCACGGCGGCCATCAGGCGCGCAGACCACACTTCACCGTGGCCAACCACTTCGGCATACACCGCATCGGTAATGCCGCTGTCCAGCAGAGCGGCCAGACGCTCAAGGTCGTGCGTAAAAGCGCTAATCAGCCCGTCCGCCACGTCCGCAGGCAGCAAACCGGCAATCAGTTCGCTCTGGTAACGACGTAAGGACTGTTGCACCTGATGCGCAGAGAGGCGATCGGTCTGGCTCAGTTTCAGCCAGCTAATCAACTGGTTGGTGGTGCTGCCTGCCGCAGAGACAACCATCATGTCCCCCGGCTGTGAATACTCGGTCATGATCCCTGCGACACGCAGGTAACATTTCACATCAGCAAGACTACTACCACCAAACTTGTGCAGCTGACGACCCTTCGCCCCTGCCTGCGCTATCACACTCATGATTACCCCTTGGCTGCGACCCGGAAGCCATTTTCCAGATCGGCAATTAAATCTTCAGAATCTTCAATACCGGTCGAGATACGCAGCAGCGTCTCGGAAATCCCGGCGGCGGCACGTGCTTCGGGTGCCATACCTGCGTGCGTCATAGTTGCGGCGTGGGAGATCAAGCTTTCTACTCCCCCTAAGGATTCCGCCAGCGTAAACAATGACAACCCGCTCAGGAAGCGACGCAGCGTTTGCTCGTCACCGTCCAGTTCAAAACTTAACATCGCGCCAAATCCTTTCTGTTGGCGCGCGGCAATCTCGTGCCCCTGGTTTTCCGGCAGCGACGGGTGATAAAGCTTTTTCACCAGCGGCTGGTTTTTCAGGAAATCCACGATCGCCTGGGCATTACGCTGCGCCACGTCCATACGCGGTGATAGCGTGCGAATACCGCGCAGCAGCAAATAGCTGTCGAACGCGCCCGCGGTGACGCCAATGTTATTGGCCCACCATGCCAGTTCGGTGACAACGTCGGGATCTCTGGCAATCACCACGCCCGCCACCACGTCAGAATGGCCGTTCAGATATTTCGTGCATGAATGCAACACCAGATCGGCACCCAGTGCCAGTGGGTTCTGAAGGGCCGGACTGAGGAACGTATTATCCACTACACTTATCGCTCCCGCATCCCTTGCGAGCTGACAAATTTTCGCAATATCGACTACGCGCAACAATGGATTGCTTGGACTTTCCACCAGAACCAGCTTCGGCTGCTCGGCAAGCGCCTGTTTCAGCGCCTGTTCGTCGTTTTGATCGACAAACAGCACACGGTAGCAGCCACGTTTCGCCAGGCTATCAAACAGACGATAGCTGCCGCCGTAACAGTCGTGTGGCGCCACCAGCAGATCGCCAGGTTTCAGGAACACTGTGGTTACCAGGTGAATGGCAGACATGCCGGTATTGGTTAATACCGCCCCTGCGCCGCCTTCCAGTTCCGCCAGCGCGCGCTGGGTGACGTCGCGCGTAGGATTGCCGCGACGCGAGTAGTCATGCGCGCGAGGTTCATTAAATCCGGTGAAATTATAGGTACTGGAGAGATGAATTGGCGGGACAACGCAGCCGTACTGCTCGTCATCATTCAATCCGCTACGCACTGCGATGGTGGCCTGTTTACGCGTCATGGTGAGGCTTCCTGGCGAATGAGGTGAAAAGTCAGGCACCAGAGTAAACATTGAAAGTATGGACGTCAATACATCTGGACATCTAAACTTCTTTGCGTATAGATTGAGCAATGCGCAAATAGCCGTTAAAATTATATGCTTTAGGACACGCTACAGCGGCAATATCCGTGCCTCGGTATCGTCTCTACGGTAAACTACGCAAGATTACGGTTCAAAACTGATGGTTACGGGTTTTGCACCTTTAGATTAATGACTGAGAGGATTAAAGGTATCTCATGGCTGAATGGAGCGGCGAATATATCAGCCCATACGCTGAGCACGGTAAGAAGAGTGAGCAAGTCAAGAAAATCACGGTGTCCATTCCTCTGAAGGTGTTGAAGATCCTCACCGATGAACGTACGCGTCGTCAGGTGAACAACCTGCGTCACGCCACTAACAGCGAACTGCTGTGCGAAGCGTTCCTGCATGCGTTTACCGGCCAACCGTTGCCGAACGATGACGATCTGCGTAAAGAACGCAGTGACGAAATCCCGGAAGAGGCGAAGGTGATCATGCGTGAACTGGGTATCGACCCGGAGACCTGGGAATACTAACAGCGATGCGGTCCCGCTGAGGGTGCTCAGCGGGATGGTTTCTCAGAAGTTGTAACCTAAGCCGACACGCAGACGCGTTTGTCGGTCGTCAGTGGTAGCAGTGTTATAGCCGGAAGAGACATTACCCACCTCCACGAATGGCACCCACGAATCGATGTTATACGCCACGCGGAAGTTATATTCGTAATCCTCTTTTTTGTTGTTATACAGATATTCGTTGTCGGCGAATTTATAAATTCCGTTCAGCTCAAACATCCAGTTATCAATATTATATCCCAGCCACATTTCCGGGCGATATACCAGTCTGTCATCTTTACCGTCTGCATTACGGCGGGTATATTCGGTACGATAACGGAACGCCGTCCACCAGCTTTCATTAATATTATACTGTACGCGTAAATAGGGTTTATAAATAGCCATGTCGTCACCCATTTCAACCGCGATACCCGGCTGCCAGATAAATCCCTGCCAGGTAAACTGGTAGCTGGCAGTATATTCGTTGCTGTTACTTTCCATATTATTGAGCGCATCATTAGATTGCTTTTCGTCTGAGCGTGAGACGGCCTCTACGGCCACACCAAAGCCCGTCCCGAAACGGTGTGACATGTACACACGGTCATAGTTACGTCCATCGTCGTAATACTCGTGTCGGTAATCAACATATCCCGCCTGCGCCGCGCACGATAGTAATGGAAGCACGAATAAAAGTTGCTTCAGTTTCATCCTTTTTCCCTCAAAGTAAATACACCCTGAAAGCCATCGCTGTTGAAATGGCAAATAAGAATTTATGTCGAGCGCAGTGTAATTTTACACCCAGAGGGAAACCTTTTATTTATTGCCATATCCGGCAATAAAATGGCAAACAGGCCAAGAATACAGAGATAAAGCTCACTATCCGTATAAATAGGAATATATTAAGACACGGTGATTATTTTTCGGAAAAATTAAAATATATATTTGAAGAGAAAATATAAATACAGAATTAATTCAGGAGAGATATTACAGGCACAAAAAAACCGCCCGGAGGCGGTTTCTTCTGGATGCTTATTTAGCGCCCGGGATGCTGAAACGCTTGTTGAAGCGGTCAACACGGCCACCGGTTGCAACATCACGCTGCTTACCAGTGTAGAACGGGTGGCATTTGCCGCACACGTCCAGGTTCAGATCGTGACCCACGGTAGAGCGGATCTGGATAGAGTTACCGCAAGAGCAGTTTGCAGTAATCATTTCGTATTTCGGGTGAATATCTTTTTTCATGGGAGAACCTCAGTTAAGGCCGCGTCGCTCTTCCAGCCCTAACGCCAGACACCACGCGATGTTGAATGTAAGTTCTTTGGCGTAAAATACACCAAAGGCGGCGAATCATACAGAATTTGACCAACGTATGCAAACTGATCCGCACGCCGCTTTCACTAATGTGTATACTAACGCGCCACTTTTCAAGTCAGGAAGATTCGATGCCCGTCGCTCACGTTGCCCTGCCCGTTCCGCTTCCCCGCACCTTTGACTACCTGCTGCCCGACAGCATGAGCGCCAAAGCGGGCTGTCGCGTGACCGTGCCGTTTGGCAAACAGCAGCGCGTGGGGATCGTGGTGTCCGTCAGTAATAAAAGCGAACTGCCGCTAAACGAGCTGAAATCGGTTGTTGAGGTGCTGGACAGCGAGCCGGTTTACTCCACCAGCACCTGGCGACTGCTGCTGTGGGCGGCAGATTATTATCATCATCCGATTGGCGACGTCCTGTTCCATGCCCTGCCCATTATGCTGCGCCAGGGTAAGAGCGCCAGCCACGCGCCAATGTGGTACTGGTTTGCCACCGAGCAGGGCCAGGCGGTGGACATTAACAGCCTGAAGCGCTCGCAAAAACAGCAGCAGGCGTTGGCCGCGCTGCGCCAGGGAAAAATCTGGCGCCATCAGGTCGACGAGCTTGAGGTAAGCGAAACCGCGTTGCAGGCATTAAGGAAGAAAGGGCTGAGCGAGCTGGCCAGTGAAGCACCTGCCCTTCACGACTGGCGCGACGGCTTTTCCGTCTCGGGCGATCGTCTGCGTCTGAATACCGAGCAGGCCACCGCCGTAGGCGCGATTCACAGCGCTGCCGATCGTTTTTCCGCCTGGCTGCTGGCGGGCGTCACCGGCTCCGGTAAAACCGAAGTGTATCTGAGCGTGCTGGAAAACGTGCTCGCGCAGGGCAAACAGGCGCTGGTGATGGTGCCGGAAATCGGCCTGACGCCGCAAACCATCGCGCGTTTCCGTGAACGTTTTAATGCGCCCGTTGAGGTTCTGCACTCCGGCCTGAACGACAGCGAGCGCCTCAGCGCCTGGCTGAAAGCGAAAAACGGCGAAGCGGCGATTGTGATCGGCACCCGTTCATCGCTGTTTACGCCGTTTAAAAATCTCGGCGTTATCGTGATCGATGAAGAGCATGACAGCTCCTATAAACAGCAGGAAGGCTGGCGCTATCACGCCCGCGACTTAGCCGTGTACCGCGCCCACAGCGAGCAAATCCCCATTATTCTCGGGTCTGCCACCCCCGCGCTTGAAACGCTGCACAACGTTCGCCAGCGTAAATACCACATGCTGCGCCTGACGCGCCGCGCGGGAAATGCCCGCCCGGCCATTCAGCATGTGCTGGATCTGAAAGGTCAGCAGGTGCAGGCCGGGTTAGCGCCTGCGCTGATTAGCCGCATGCGTCAGCATTTGCAGGCGGGCAACCAGGTGATCCTGTTCCTGAACCGCCGCGGCTTTGCGCCTGCGCTGCTGTGCCACGACTGCGGCTGGATCGCGGAGTGCCCGCGCTGCGATCACTACTACACCTTCCACCAGGCTCAGCGCCATTTGCGCTGCCACCACTGCGACAGCCAGCGTCCGGTCCCCCGTCAGTGCCCGTCCTGCGGCTCAACGCACATCGTGCCGGTCGGTCTGGGAACGGAACAGCTTGAACAGGCGCTCGCGCCCTTCTTCCCGGATGTGCCCATCTCCCGTATCGACAGGGATACCACCAGCCGTAAAGGGGCGCTTGAGCAGCAACTGGCGGAAGTACATCGTGGCGGCGCGCGTATCCTGATTGGTACTCAGATGCTGGCGAAAGGGCACCACTTCCCGGACGTGACGCTGGTCGCCCTGCTGGACGTCGACGGCGCGCTGTTCTCCGCGGATTTTCGCTCCGCCGAGCGTTTCGCCCAGCTTTATACCCAGGTTGCCGGTCGCGCTGGTCGAGCGGGTAAGCAGGGCGAGGTGGTGCTGCAAACGCACCACCCTGAACATCCGCTGCTGCAAACCCTGCTGCACAAAGGCTATGACGCCTTCGCGGACCAGGCGCTGGCCGAACGTCAGACGATGCAGCTTCCCCCGTGGACCAGCCACGTTATCATCCGTGCGGAAGACCATAATAACCAGCAGGCGCCGCTGTTCCTGCAACAGCTGAGAAACCTCCTGCAAGCCAGCCCGCTGGTGGATAATCAGCTGTGGATTTTAGGCCCGGTACCCGCGCTCGCCCCGAAACGCGGCGGCCGTTTCCGCTGGCAACTCTTACTTCAGCACCCCTCGCGTATCCGTTTACAGCAGATCGTCAGCGGCACGCTGGCGCTGATCAATACCCTGCCGGAAGCGCGAAAAGTGAAGTGGGTTCTGGACGTCGATCCGATTGAAGGCTGAAGACGGATCGAAAAATTTAATGCGCCTCACACTTTTTATGAAAATTCTGTAACCGATTCCATTAACTATCTGTAAAAATGGTGCGGTCCGCAGTTCGGTGTTCAGGCGAGGAGAAGACGTTGAAGTCCAGGAAAGAGGTTGCCTCGGCGACCATGAAAGACGTTGCCGAGAAAGCACAAGTCTCAACAGCAACCGTGTCCCGCGCATTGATGAACCCTGACAAAGTCTCCCAGGCGACCCGAAACCGGGTTGAAAAGGCGGCGCTTGAGGTCGGTTATTTTCCGCAAGCCATGGGGCGTAACGTAAAACGCAACGAATCCCGCACCATCCTGGTGATCGTGCCCGACATCTGCGATCCCTTCTTCAGCGAAATCATCCGCGGCATTGAAGTCACGGCCGCCGCCCAGGGCTATCTGGTGCTGATTGGCGATTGTGCCCACCAGAACCAGCAGGAAAAAACGTTCATCGACCTGATCATCACCAAGCAGATTGATGGCATGCTGCTGCTTGGCTCACGCCTGCCGTTTGATGCCAGCATTGAAGAACAGCGCAATTTACCGCCGATGGTCATGGCGAACGAATTCGCGCCGGAGCTGGAGCTGCCAACCGTTCATATCGATAACCTCACCGCCGCGTTCAACGCCGTGAACTATCTTCAGGAACTGGGGCATAAGCGCATCGGTTGTATCGCCGGACCAGAAGAGATGCCGCTGTGTCATTACCGCTTGCAGGGCTACGTTCAGGCGCTGCGCCGTACCGGGGCTATCGTCGATCCGCACTACATTGCGCGCGGTGATTTCACCTTTGAAGCGGGCGGGCAGGCGCTGGAAAAATTGCTGGCCTTGCCAGAACCGCCTACCGCGGTCTTCTGCCACAGCGACGTGATGGCGCTAGGGGCGTTATCCTACGCCAAACGTCACGGCCTGCGTGTGCCGCAGGACCTGTCGATAATCGGTTTTGATAATATTTCGCTTTCGGAGTTTTGCGATCCGCCGCTTTCGACCGTTGCACAGCCGCGGTATGACATTGGCCGGGAAGCGATGCTGCTTTTGCTGGATCAGCTGCACGGTCAAACAGTTAGCAGTGGGTCACGGCTACTGGATTGTGAGCTAATTGTGCGCGGCTCTACCCAGGCATTAACTTAAAGTAAATACCTTTCGACACCCTTATCTGGTCAAAGCCCCGTCGCTTAAGTAACATGGCGGGCTGACGAACGAATAAATACAGCGAAACGATAGTGGCACAACGAGATTATGTACGTCGCGGCCAGCCGGCACCTTCGCGACGCAAAAAGAGTAGTTCAAAAAGCAAGCAACGTAGCCTGTCTGCTGTCTCCCCAGCCATGGTCGCCATTGCTGCGGCCGTGCTGGTGGCCTTTATTGGCGGCCTCTACTTCATTACGCATCATAAAAAAGAAGAGTCTGAAGCCCTTCAGGGTAACAAGGTCGTCGGCAACGGCCTTCCTCCTAAGCCTGAAGAGCGCTGGCGCTACATTAAAGAGCTGGAAAGCCGCCAGCCTGGCGTACGTGCGCCTACCGAACCTTCTGCCGGGGGTGAAGTGAAGAATGCCGATCAGCTGACGGACGAACAGCGTCAATTGCTCGCTCAGATGCAGGCGGACATGCGCCAGCAGCCTACGCAGTTGAACGAAGTGCCGTGGAACGAACAAACCCCGGCGCAGCGTCAGCAAACATTGCAGCGCCAGCGTCAGGCTCAGCAGCAAACGCAACAGCAGCAGTGGACGCAGACGCAGCCGGTACAGCAGCCGCGTTCACAACCGCAGCAGCAGACGCGTACCGTACAAACTCAGCCTGTCCAGCAGCAACCGAAGGCGCAGCCGCAGAAGCAAACGGCACAGCCGTATCAGGATCTGTTGCAGACGCCTGCGCATACCACTGCGCAACAGCCAAAAACGCAGCAGGCTGCGCCGGTCACCAAAGAGACCGAGGTGCCGAAGCAGACGGCTGAGAAAAAAGATGAACGCCGCTGGATGGTTCAGTGCGGTTCGTTTAAAGGCGCCGAACAGGCAGAAACGGTGCGTGCTCAGCTGGCATTTGAAGGATTTGACTCACGCATTACCACCAATAACGGCTGGAATCGCGTAGTGATTGGACCGGTCAAAGGCAAAGAAAATGCCGATGGCACCATTTCCCGTTTGAAAGTGGCTGGCCACACAAACTGCATTCGACTCGCCTCCGGGGGTTGAAACCCCCAAAATCCCCCCCATCTATCATTTAATTCAGCCCTGAGCACAGGCTCAGGGCTTCTGTTTCCCGAATCTGTAACCAGGGGGTCTGCTCGTGACAACAATAGTAAGTGTACGCCGTAACGGCCAGGTGGTAATTGCCGGTGATGGCCAGGCCACGCTGGGTAATACCGTCATGAAAGGCAACGTGAAGAAAGTACGTCGTCTTTATAACGACAAAGTGATCGCCGGTTTCGCAGGCGGCACGGCTGATGCCTTCACGCTGTTTGAACTGTTTGAACGCAAACTGGAAATGCATCAGGGTCATCTGGTGAAAGCCGCCGTTGAGCTGGCAAAAGACTGGCGTACCGACCGCATGCTACGCAAGCTCGAAGCGCTGCTGGCCGTGGCTGACGAAAACGCCTCGCTGATCATCACCGGTAACGGCGACGTAGTTCAGCCTGAAAACGACCTGATTGCCATCGGCTCTGGCGGCCCGTACGCCCAGGCCGCAGCCCGTGCGCTGTTGGAAAATACCGACATGAACGCGCGCGATATCGCGGTGAAAGCGTTGGATATTGCAGGTGATATCTGCATCTATACCAACCACAATCACACCATCGAAGAATTACCGTCTAAAGCGTAAGGATCGCCCATGTCTGAAATGACCCCACGCGAAATTGTCAGCGAACTGAACAAACACATTATCGGCCAGGACAATGCCAAGCGCTCCGTGGCTATCGCACTGCGTAACCGCTGGCGTCGCATGCAGCTCGACGAAGAGCTTCGCCACGAAGTGACGCCAAAAAATATTCTGATGATCGGCCCGACCGGTGTGGGTAAAACCGAAATCGCCCGTCGTCTGGCCAAACTGGCTAACGCGCCGTTCATCAAAGTTGAAGCCACTAAGTTCACCGAAGTGGGCTATGTGGGTAAAGAAGTGGACTCCATCATCCGCGATCTGACCGATTCGGCGATTAAGATGGTGCGCGTCCAGGCGATTGAGAAAAACCGCTATCGCGCCGAAGAGATGGCCGAAGAGCGTATTCTCGACGTGCTGATCCCACCGGCAAAAAACAACTGGGGACAGGCTGAACAGCAGTCTGAACCTTCTGCTGCGCGTCAGGCATTCCGCAAAAAACTGCGCGAAGGCGAGCTGGACGATAAAGAGATTGAGATCGATCTCGCTGCCGCGCCAATGGGCGTGGAAATTATGG
Organism: Enterobacter cloacae complex sp. IR5402; assembly: GCF_049238125.1. Lineage (NCBI taxonomy): Bacteria > Pseudomonadati > Pseudomonadota > Gammaproteobacteria > Enterobacterales > Enterobacteriaceae > Enterobacter > Enterobacter cloacae complex sp. IR5402. The sequence goes on along the minus strand of NZ_JBMKHO010000013.1, from coordinate 78,218 downwards.
CGCCTCCGGGCATGGAAGAGATGACCAGCCAGTTGCAGTCCATGTTCCAGAACCTGGGCGGGCAGAAGCAGAAAGCGCGTAAGCTGAAAATCAAAGACGCGATGAAGCTGCTGATTGAAGAAGAAGCCGCGAAGCTGGTTAACCCGGAGGAGCTGAAACAGGACGCTATCGACGCGGTTGAGCAGCACGGTATCGTGTTTATCGACGAAATCGACAAAATCTGTAAGCGCGGCAACGCGTCCGGCCCGGATGTCTCCCGCGAAGGCGTTCAGCGCGACCTGCTGCCGCTGGTGGAAGGGTGCACCGTCTCCACCAAGCACGGCATGGTTAAAACTGACCACATTCTGTTTATCGCCTCCGGTGCGTTCCAGATTGCCAGCCCGTCTGACCTGATCCCGGAACTCCAGGGTCGTCTGCCAATCCGCGTTGAGTTGCAGGCGCTGACCACCGAAGATTTCGAACGTATCCTGACTGAGCCAAACGCTTCTGTGACCGTACAGTATAAAGCGCTGATGGCGACCGAAGGCGTGAACATTGAATTTACCGATGACGGTATCAAGCGCATCGCCCAGGCCGCGTGGCAGGTCAACGAAACCACCGAGAACATCGGTGCGCGTCGTCTGCACACCGTGCTGGAACGCCTGATGGAAGACATCTCTTATGATGCGAGCGACCTTAACGGTCAAAGCATTACCATTGACGCAGACTATGTGGGCAAACACCTGGATGCGTTAGTGGCAGATGAAGATCTGAGCCGTTTTATTCTATAATCGCGTTCAATGCATTTTCATCACTGTTGATGGGGGCTATGGCCCCCATTTTTATTGGCTAAATAACTATGACTGATATCAGCCGTACGCAGGCGTGGCTCGAAAGTCTGCGCCCTAAAACGCTTCCTCTGGCTTTTGCCGCCATTATTGTCGGTACCACGCTTGCCTGGTGGCAGGGTCATTTCGATCCGCTGGTAGCAGGCCTGGCGCTTGTCACCGCCGGGCTGCTGCAAATCCTCTCTAATCTCGCCAATGATTACGGCGATGCGGTAAAGGGCAGCGACAAGCCTGACCGTATCGGGCCGCTGCGCGGGATGCAAAAAGGGGTGATTACCCAGGCACAGATGAAACGGGCGCTGATTATCACCGTGGTATTGATTTGCCTGTCCGGGCTGGCGCTGGTGACGGTCGCGTCGAAAACCACCAGTGATTTCATTGGCTTCCTGGTGCTGGGCTTGCTTGCCATTATTGCAGCCATTACCTATACCGTCGGGACGCGTCCTTACGGGTATATTGGTCTGGGCGACATCTCCGTGCTGGTGTTCTTCGGCTGGCTGAGCGTGATGGGAAGCTGGTACTTGCAGGCGCATACGGTGATACCAGCCCTGTTCCTGCCGGCGACCGCCTGCGGTCTGCTGGCGACGGCGGTGCTGAATATCAATAACCTGCGCGACATCGACAGCGACCGCGAGAACGGTAAAAACACGCTGGCCGTGCGTCTGGGTCCGGTGAATGCACGCCGCTATCACGCCTTCCTGCTCATCGGCGCGCTGGTCTGCCTGGCACTGTTCAATCTGATCTCTCTGCACAGCCTGTGGGGCTGGCTGTTTGTGCTCGCCGCACCGCTGCTGATTAAGCAGGCCCGCTATGTCATGCGTGAACTCAGCCCGGCCGCCATGCCACCGATGCTGGAACGTACGGTAAAAGGCGCGTTACTGACTAACCTGCTGTTCGTCATCGGGATTGTCTTAAGCCAGACGCTGAGTTAGCTGACAAATATCAATTAACAATTGATGATTTTGCCAACAACGCATTTCGCACGATATACTGAACACATTCGCAGCAACAGAGCGTTAAACCTATGAAATACGATACCTCCGAGCTTTGTGACATCTACCAGGAAGATGTCAACGTCGTTGAACCCCTGTTCTCCAACTTTGGTGGACGGTCGTCGTTTGGCGGACAAATCATCACGGTGAAATGTTTCGAGGACAACGGGTTGCTGTACGATCTGCTCGAAGAGAACGGTCGTGGCCGCGTTCTGCTGGTGGATGGTGGCGGTTCAGTGCGCCGTGCACTGATCGATGCGGACCTCGCCCGCCTTGCGGTGCAAAACGAGTGGGAAGGGATTGTGGTCTACGGCTCCGTGCGCCAGGTGGACGATCTGGAAGATCTGGATATCGGTATTCAGGCCATTGCCGCCATTCCGGTTGGCGCAGCGGGTGAAGGCATCGGCGAAAGCGACGTGCGCGTTAACTTCGGCGGCGTGACCTTCTTCTCTGGTGACCACCTTTATGCTGACAATACCGGCATTATCCTTTCTGAGGATGCGCTGGATATTGAGTAGTTAATCGGTAAGCGAGATGCATAAAAAAGCCGGGTGGCGGCTTCGCCTTACCCGGCCTGTTCAATTCATTCCCAAGGAAATCAGACTTCTTCCATACGTCCCAGCAGCGCCTGCAAGCGTTCCTGCCAGCCGTTCTGCTGTTCGCGCAGCTGGTTGTTTTCGCGCTCCAGTTCTTCGCGGCTGTGCTGAGCGTTCTGAACTTCCTGAGACAGGGAGTTGTTCTTCTCTTTCAGTTCTTCAATTTCCATTTGCAGCAGCGTGATGGTGTCAATCGCCTGCTGTACTTTCGATTCCAGTTTCTCAAACACTTCTAAAGACATGATCCTACCTCTCCTGAATTGCAAGGCGACGCTTTAACGTAAACGCGCACAACATATGTTCCGATTGTATGGAGCGCCGTCGCCCCTGTCCAGCGGCATGCCACGCAGATCGCGGTTTGCAACACTTTTCGGCCTCGTCCTGGTGCGTTCGCCGCATATACCCCTAAGTTGTTAACCCATAAGTTAAAGAAATGATTCAACCCACAATCATTACCTGATGCAAAAACGCGCCTTATGGCGCGAAAACGCTCATTTTATTGACGCAGACCACACATTTCGATTTCGATATTTCTCGTTTGTGCTCGTTAACGATAAATTAACACTATGTCTACAGGGCATCGTGACTGTCACGGGCGGTCACGCAAACAATAAACATTACTCTTTTGCAGGATTCCGATTATGAGTCAGACATCAACCTTAAAAGGCCAGTGCATTGCCGAGTTCCTGGGTACCGGGTTGTTGATATTCTTCGGAGTAGGCTGTGTCGCTGCACTGAAAGTGGCGGGTGCCAGTTTTGGTCAGTGGGAAATCAGTATTATCTGGGGTCTGGGCGTGGCGATGGCCATCTACCTGACCGCAGGGGTTTCCGGCGCACATCTTAACCCGGCGGTGACCATCGCGTTGTGGCTATTCGCGTGCTTTGACGGACGCAAAGTTGTTCCTTTCATCATTTCGCAATTTGCCGGCGCCTTTTGCGCAGCGGCGTTAGTTTACGGGCTTTATTACAATCTTTTCATCGACTTCGAACAGACGCATCATATGGTGCGTGGCAGTGTCGAAAGTCTGGATCTGGCAGGCATTTTCTCAACGTATCCGAATCCGCATATCAATTTTGTGCAGGCGTTCGCAGTTGAAATGGTGATTACCGCTATTCTGATGGGCGTCATTATGGCGCTGGGCGACGACGGAAACGGCATTCCGCGCGGCCCGCTGGCACCACTTCTGATTGGCCTTCTGATTGCGGTGATTGGCGCATCCATGGGTCCGCTGACCGGTTTTGCGATGAATCCGGCGCGTGACCTGGGTCCAAAAACCTTCGCCTTCTTTGCGGGATGGGGCGATGTCGCCTTCACGGGCGGCAAAGACATTCCTTACTTCCTGGTTCCGCTGTTCGGGCCAATTGTAGGGGCGGCACTGGGCGCATTCGGCTATCGCAAATTAATTGGTCGCCACTTACCGTGCGACACCTGTGTGGAAGAGGAAAAAGAGACAACTTCCACCACACAACAAAAAGCTTCGCTGTAATCTGACTACGGGACACATACCATGACCGAAAAAAAATATATCGTTGCGCTCGACCAGGGCACTACCAGCTCCCGCGCTGTCGTAATGGATCATGACGCGAACATTGTCAGCGTGTCTCAACGCGAATTTGAGCAAATTTATCCGCGTCCAGGCTGGGTTGAACACGACCCGATGGAGATCTGGGCGTCACAAAGCTCCACGCTGGTGGAAGTGCTGGCGAAAGCCGACATCAGTTCTGACCAGATTGCCGCTATCGGTATCACCAACCAGCGTGAAACGACTGTGGTCTGGGAGCGCGAAACCGGTAAGCCCATCTACAACGCCATCGTCTGGCAGTGCCGCCGTACGTCAGAGATCTGCGAACAGCTGAAGCGCGACGGGATGGAAGAGTACGTGCGCAGCGCCACCGGCCTGGTGGTTGACCCCTATTTCTCCGGCACCAAAGTGAAGTGGATCCTCGACCACGTGGAAGGTTCACGCGAGCGCGCACGTCGTGGCGAGCTGCTCTTCGGTACCGTCGATACCTGGCTTATCTGGAAGATGACTCAGGGACGCGTTCACGTCACCGACTACACCAACGCCTCGCGCACCATGCTGTTCAACATCAACACTCTGGAGTGGGATGACAAGATGCTGGACGCGCTGGACATTCCGCGAGCGATGCTGCCAGACGTGCGTAAATCTTCAGAAGTGTACGGCCAGACCAACATTGGCGGTAAAGGCGGCACGCGTATTCCTATCGCCGGTATCGCCGGTGACCAGCAGGCAGCCCTGTTCGGCCAGCTGTGCGTAAAAGAAGGGATGGCGAAGAACACCTACGGCACCGGCTGCTTTATGCTGATGAACACGGGCGAGAAAGCGGTGAAATCAGAAAACGGTCTGCTGACCACCATCGCCTGCGGCCCGCGCGGCGAAGTGAACTATGCCCTGGAAGGCGCGGTATTCATGGCGGGTGCCTCCATTCAGTGGCTGCGCGACGAGATGAAGCTGATTAGCGACGCGTTTGACTCCGAATACTTCGCGACCAAAGTGAAAGACACCAACGGCGTGTACGTGGTGCCAGCGTTCACCGGTCTGGGCGCACCGTACTGGGATCCGTACGCCCGCGGCGCGATTTTCGGCCTGACGCGCGGCGTGAACTCAAACCACATCATTCGCGCGACGCTGGAATCCATCGCCTACCAGACGCGCGACGTGCTGGAAGCGATGCAGGCTGACTCTGGCATTCGTCTGCACGCCCTGCGCGTGGACGGCGGTGCAGTAGCCAACAACTTTCTGATGCAGTTCCAGTCCGACATTCTGGGCACTCGCGTTGAACGTCCTGAGGTGCGAGAAGTGACGGCGCTGGGCGCGGCGTATCTGGCAGGTCTGGCGGTTGGCTTCTGGCAAAACCTCGACGAGCTTCAGGAAAAAGCGGTTATCGAACGCGAATTCCGTCCTGGCATCGAAACCACCGAGCGCAACTACCGCTACAGCGGCTGGAAGAAAGCGGTGAAACGTGCCCTGGCGTGGGAAGAGCACGACGAGTAAGCCTATATTCCCTCTCCCCTGGGGAGAGGGTTAGGGTGAGGGGCTCCAACCGCACCGGTCCCCTCGACCCTCCCCACTCTGTGATAAACTTCGTGCAATTCCTTTTGATTGTACGAGTACCTCATGAAACGTGAACTTGCTATCGAGTTTTCCCGCGTCACCGAAGCTGCCGCCCTCGCAGGCTACAAGTGGCTGGGCCGTGGCGACAAAAATACCGCAGACGGCGCAGCCGTCCACGCCATGCGCATTGTGCTTAATCAGGTTAACATCGACGGCACTATCGTCATCGGTGAAGGCGAGATCGACGAAGCGCCGATGCTCTACATCGGTGAAAAGGTCGGGACCGGCAAAGGCGATGCGGTGGATATCGCGGTCGACCCGATCGAAGGCACGCGCATGACGGCGATGGGCCAGGCCAACGCGCTGGCGGTACTGGCGGTGGGCGATAAGGGCTGCTTCCTCAACGCGCCCGATATGTACATGGAAAAGCTGATCGTCGGTCCTGGCGCTAAAGGCGCTATCGACCTTAGTCTGCCGCTGGACGCCAACCTGCGCAATATCGCTGCGGCGCTGGGTAAAGCGCTCAGCGAACTCACCGTGACCATTCTGGCAAAACCGCGCCACGACGCCACCATCGCGTACCTGCAAACGCTTGGCGTGCGCGTATTTGCTATTCCGGATGGCGACGTTGCCGCCTCTATTCTGACCTGCATGCCTGACAGCGAAGTCGACGTGCTTTACGGCATCGGCGGCGCGCCGGAGGGTGTGGTCTCTGCGGCAGTGATCCGCGCGCTGGACGGCGATATGCAGGCGCGTCTGCTGCCACGCCATGAGGTGAAAGGCGACAGCGACGAGAACCTTCGCATTGGTGCAGACGAACTGGCGCGCTGCGCGGCGATGGGCATCGAGGCCAATAAAGTGCTCGCGCTAAACGAGATGGCCCGCAGCGATAACGTGGTCTTCTCCGCAACCGGCATCACCAAAGGCGATCTGCTGGACGGCATCACCCGCAAGGGCAACATGGCCACCACTGAAACCCTGCTGATCCGCGGTAAATCCCGCACTATTCGCCGCATTAAGTCCATTCATTATCTCGATCGTAAAGATCCGGACGTACAGACGCACATTCTGTAAAACCGTTTGATCGATAGAGCTTTCCGGCCCGAATGGGCTGGAAATGTTTCCCACAAGTACGGAAGATAGAAGAGAGAAACAGCACAGGAGAAGATCATGGCGGACTGGGTAACAGGTAAAGTCACAAAGGTACAGTTCTGGACCGATGCGCTATTTAGCCTCACGCTGCACGCTCCCGTTCATCCGTTTACTGCCGGGCAGTTTGCCAAACTCGGGCTGGATATCGACGGTGAACGCGTACAGCGCGCCTACTCTTACGTTAATGCGCCTGATAACCCGGACCTTGAGTTCTATCTGGTCACCGTCCCGGACGGTAAGCTCAGCCCGCGCCTCGCCGCGCTGAAGCCAGGCGATGAAGTGCAGATTGTCTCCGACGCGGCGGGGTTCTTCGTGCTGGATGAAATCCCCGACTGTGACACGCTCTGGATGCTGGCGACCGGCACGGCCATCGGCCCGTATCTTTCCATTCTGCAATACGGCAAAGATCTGGAGCGCTTTAAAAATATCGTGCTGGTTCACGCCGCGCGCTACGCCGCAGACCTGAGCTATTTGCCGCAGATGCAGGCGCTGGAACAGCGATATGGCGGAAAGTTAAAAATTCAGACGGTGGTCAGCCGCGAAACCGCAGCTGGCTCGTTAACCGGTCGCGTTCCGGCGTTGATTGAAAGCGGCGCGCTGGAAGAGGCGGTGGGTTTACCGATGAATACCGAAACCAGCCACGTGATGCTGTGCGGCAACCCGCAGATGGTGCGCGATACGCAGCAGTTGCTGAAGGATACCCGGCAGATGACGAAGCACCTTCGCCGTCGGCCGGGCCACATAACCGCCGAACACTACTGGTGATCAGCGGTACTTCACCTCAAGGGTATCTTTTCCATATTTGTTCTCGCTCTGGGTGCCGATAAACGCGCCCAGTTCGACAACCATCATTACAAAGATAACCGTCGGCAGCAGTCTGCCCACCACCCATGGGAGGATTGAGGGCAGCAATGACCAGTTCCCCGCCACCAGCATCCACGCCAGGATAATCAGGAAAGCCCATGCGCCGGAGCGGCCACGATCGTGCAGACGTTTCACCACCACGGCGGCGGTTGGCCACAGTAAACAGACCAGCGCAAATGCCGCGGTTTGCGTGCTCAGCCATGCGTTGTAGGCAACAAAAAACAGAAGCAGCATGGCGACAACCCACGTTGCAATCCAGATCCAGAAGTCACGGCGCCCAATACGCCCTTTGAATGAAAACAGCCACTGCTGTATGGTCATGTAAGGTTCCTTATTATTGTTTAGCCCGCATTTTACCCTGGAGTTGTGACCTTTTGACAAGCCGACCAGATATCGTTTTAATCATGGGCAATGACGGCCAGGGGCAATGTTGATGAAAAGTTCGGCACACTCTCTTTATTTGTGTTTAGCGATGCTGAGCGCCAGTTTTTCCCTGTACGCCACGGAAACGGCTTCCCCGGTCACCGCCCCCTATCTTCTGGCGGGCGCTCCCTCTTTCGATCAATCTATCAGCCAGTTCCGCGAAGCCTTCAACAAAGAAAACCCCTCACTTCCGTTGGGAGAGTTCCGAGCGATTGACAGCGCCCGCGATACGCCGACCCTGACCCGCGCGGCCAGCAAAATTAACGAGAATCTGTATGCCTCTACCGCCCTTGAGCGCGGAACGTTAAAAATCAAAAGCATGCAGATCACCTGGCTGCCGATTCAGGGCCCAGAGCAGAAAGCGGCGAAAGCGAAAGCGCTGGAGTACATGAGCGCTATTCTGCGCGCCTTTACCCCCACCTTCACGAAAGCACAAAGCCAGCAAAAGCTGCAAAAACTACTTACCGCGGGGAAAAACAAACGCTATTACGCCGATACGGAAGGTGCCGTTCGCTATGTCGTCGCAGATAACGGCGAAAAGGGGCTGACCTTCGCGGTTGAACCGATTAAGCTGGCCCTATCAGACGCACTCGAGGGGGCGAATTAATGACAAAAAGCAAAGCCTTTCGAGGGAAAATCTCTATACTGATTCACAGACCATGCTGCCCTTAAGGGTGGCCATATTCCTTAATTCGCTTATTGAGCGTGGAGAATTGAAATGCGACATCCTTTAGTGATGGGTAACTGGAAACTGAACGGCAGCCGCCACATGGTAAACGAACTGGTTGCTAACCTGCGTAAAGAGCTGGCTGGCGTGACCGGCTGCGCGGTTGCTATCGCTCCGCCGGATATGTACCTGGATCTGGCTAAACGTGCCGCTGACGGCAGCCACATCATTCTAGGCGCGCAGAACGTTGACGTTAACCTGTCTGGCGCGTTTACCGGTGAAACCTCCGCTGAAATGCTGAAAGACATCGGCGCGAAATACATCATCATCGGCCACTCTGAGCGTCGCACCTACCACAAAGAATCTGACGAGTTCATCGCGAAGAAATTCGCTGTGCTGAAAGAGCAGGGTCTGATCCCGGTTCTGTGCATCGGTGAAACCGAAGCAGAAAACGAAGCGGGTAAAACCGAAGAAGTGTGCGCACGTCAGATCGACGCTGTGCTGAAAACCCAGGGCGCGGCAGCGTTCGAAGGCGCGGTTATCGCTTACGAGCCAGTCTGGGCGATCGGTACCGGCAAATCTGCAACTCCAGCGCAGGCACAGGCGGTGCACAAGTTCATTCGTGACCACATTGCAAAAGCAGACGCGAAAGTGGCGGAGCAGGTCATCATCCAGTACGGCGGTTCCGTTAACGCATCAAACGCAGCTGAGCTGTTCACCCAGCCAGACATCGATGGCGCGCTGGTTGGCGGCGCATCCCTGAAAGCAGACGCTTTCGCGGTGATCGTTAAAGCGGCAGAAGCGGCTAAGCAGGCGTAATTGCCTTTGGGGCGGGTGGCGCTTCGCTAACCCGCCCTACAAAACCACTACAAACGTCCTAATACGCTAAACCACAAATAATCCAGCGGCAGCAGCACCAGATACGTCGCAATCGCCAGCGCCAGGCAGAGCAGCATCCCCGCCTTCGCAGGCACTTTCCCTAAGCCCATCGCCACCACAATTGGCGACGCCTGATACGGCAGCAGCGGCGTGGAATACCCCAGCACCTGAATCATGATCACCGACAGCAGCGGGAAGCCGGTCGCGTCGGAGAAGCTCTGCGCCAGCGTGGTGTACAGCGCCGGAACGCCATTGGCGGTCATAATGAAGTTGAGCGCCGTGGTGATCCCCGTCAGCGCCAGGAAGCTGGTAAACGGGCGATCTGCATCCAGCGGCATGATATGGAGCAACGCTTCACCTACGGTCGAACCGATACCGGTCTGCGTTACCGTAATGGCCAGCCCGAGTATACCCGCGACGTAAATACAGGTACGCATATTCACCCCCGCCGAGAACTCCTCCCCGGTGATAAAACCTATACGCGGCAGCATAACGACGACTGAGGCCGCCAGCCCTGTCCACGCTGGGCCCACGCCGTGCCAGCTCTCCGTCACCCACATCGTCAACACCACCGCCAGCAGCCAGGCGAGCCGTTTTTCGTCACGCCCCATCGGTTCCGATGGCGCGAGATCCTTCGCCGGTTTCGGGTTGCCGGGGAACAGCCAGCAGATCAGGCCAATCAGAATCAGGCCTTTGAGAATACCCAGCACCGGGGTGTGCAGCAGCAGATACGGAACATAGTTCAGGTGGATGCCGTATGAGCCTTCCGCCGCGCCGCTCATCACCAGGTTGGGCACGTTGGCGGGCAAAATAGTGGCCGAGAGCTGGAAGGTGCCAAACCCGACCGCCAGCGCCAGGCCAAACCAGGCCCGCGAGCCATCAGGAATGCCGGCCCGCTTCGCCATCGCGGCGACAATCGGCATCAGAAGCGCAATACGTCCCATGTTCGACGACATCACGAATGCCAGGGCATAGCTCAGTAGCACAACGCTTGCCACCATCAGCACCCAGGAGTCGGTAAGCTTTGCCGACAGCGCCCGGGCGGCCCTGTCCGCCAGGCCGGTTTTCCGAATCGCCACACCCAGCACAAAGCCGCTGAACACCAGCCAGAAGGCAGACGAGGCGAAGCCGCCGAAGATCACTTCCGGCGGGGCGATTCTGGCGGTCATCGCCGCCGTGAAAAACAACAGCGCGGTGATAAATTCGGGCAACAGCGACGTCGCCCACAGCACGATGGTGACGCCGACGATCAGCGAGGGAAGCAGCAGAGGATGCGTTAACCAGAGCGACATACCTGTCTCCTGTAGAATTTTTCAGCAAGTCTACGGCGACAGGCAGGGCGAGTAAACGCTATTTATGGTGGGGTCACTTCAGGATATCGCATTGATGATCCTGCAATTCCTCAGCTGACGCGCGGTTAAAGGTAAGCAAATTACGCTCTGTCGCCAGCAATACAAACGAGCCGTCTGACTGCTGCGCCATCGCCAGCGCGAAGCGTCCCATATGGTCGCGCGCTTCTGGCAGCTCTTCCGCCAGCATCATAAACGGGCTGCGCTGCACCAGTTCGTTCTCCGTCACCCGACGGGCAAGGTATTCATGCCCTTCCAGCCCGCCCGGAAGCGGTAACCACTGGGTGCTGATTTGCCCCTGCGACGCGTTCAGCTTCTCGCGCACGTCTGGGCGCAGACAGGAGATGTGGATATGAAAATGGTTTTGCGTGCGCCCGGTCGGGGAGTTGATGGTTAGCGAAACGGCGCTGTCAGGCACGTCGGCCCCTCGTTTCATGCTCATAAAATGACGAGACTGCCATGCCAGCCAGAAGAAATTCGGTGTCTGCGGCTCTGTCAGCAATGGGCTTTCGGTGCCGTTGATACGGTACGTGGGCATCAGCAGGTATTGCAGCGGTCCGTTGCGGTCTTTGAACACCACGTAGCCCGCATCTGGCTTCACCTGCGCGCACGGTGCCGGGTTACGGTTATGCAGCTGGTTGGGCACACACTGGTCGAGAACGATATGACGCAACGCATTCGGATTACCCGCTTTCATCCAGTACACGCCGCCTGCGGCAAGGGCGATAACGATCAGAATCAGTAAGATAATTTTTTTCACAACGCGTTCCCTGTTTTCAATAGAGGCAAAAGAGTAACGCAAAATGATGACCAAATAAAAAACCCGGCGGATTTCTCACACCGGGTTACCGTGTCGTTCTTTGTAAAACGCTTAGCGCTTGCTGATCTGGTCGAAGGTGCCGCCGTTAGAGAAGTGCTCTTTCTGCGCTTTGGTCCAGCCGCCAAAAACATCATCGATAGTAAACAGCTTCAGTTTCGGGAAGGCGTTTTCGTATTTCTTCGCGACGGCCTCATCGCGTGGGCGGTAGAAGTTTTTCGCCGCAATTTCCTGCCCTTCCGGTGAGTAGAGGTACTTCAGGTAGGCTTCCGCCACCGCTTTGGTGCCCTTCTTATCAACAACCTTATCGACGACGGAGACGGTCGGCTCAGCGAGGATGGATTCGCTCGGGGTGACGATCTCGAACTTGTCTTTACCCAGCTCGTTGGTCGCCAGCAGGGCTTCGTTTTCCCAGGCGATCAGCACGTCGCCGATGCCGCGCTCGACGAAGGTGTTGGTTGCGCCGCGCGCGCCGGAGTCCAGCACTTCGACGTTTTTAAACAGTGCTTTGACGAAGTCCTGTGCTTTGGCCTGATCGCCGTTGTTGTGGTGCAGCGCGTAGCCCCAGGCCGCCAGGTAGTTCCAGCGTGCGCCGCCGGAGCTTTTCGGGTTCGGGGTGATGACAGACACGCCCGGCTTAATCAGGTCGTTCCAGTCTTTAATCTGTTTCGGGTTGCCTTTGCGCACCAGGAAGACGATGGTCGAGGTGTATGGCGCAGAGTTGTCCGGCAGGCGCTTGATCCAGTTTTTGTCGATACGGCCACGCTCCGCGATCGCATCCACGTCATAAGCCAGCGCCAGGGTCACCACGTCGGCTTCGATACCGTTGATCACCGATGTCGCCTGCTTACCGGAACCGCCGTGAGACTGGCGAACCACCACGTTATCGCCGGTTTCCTGTTTCCAGTGCGCCGCGAAAGCTTTGTTGTACTGGTCGTACAGTTCACGCGTCGGATCGTACGACACATTCAGTAACTGAATGTCCTTTGCCAGAACGCTGGTTGATGCCAGCAATAATGTTAACCCCACGCCCCATTTATTCATCGCCCAGCTCTCTTGTGTAGTGTTTTGATGAATGCAGCGTGCCAGAAAGCTAACCGATGATTAAAGAATAAAAAAAGATTGGCTATAACGTGGAGGAATAAAAAAAGTGAATGAGCGGACTGATGCCCTCACCCCAACCCTCTCCCACAGGAGAGGGAGCAACCATAAAAAACGGTAACCCAAGGGTTACCGTTTTGCATTTACCTTGCCGCCACCGGGCAACAGAGCCAATCAGTACAGTTTTTTCGCGCAGTCCAGCCAGTCACCTTTGAACGGACGCTTCATGTTTTCAATGGCGTCGATGATGTCATGGTGAACCAGTTTCTCGTTCTGGATACCGACGCAGCGGCCGCCGTGGCCCTGTAGCAGCAGCTCGATCGCGTACGCGCCCATGCGGGACGCCAGGATACGGTCGTACGGGCCTGGGGAACCGCCACGCTGAATGTGACCCAGAACGGTCGCGCGGGTTTCGCGTTTGGTTTCGGTTTCGATGTACTTCGCCAGCTCGTCAACGTCACAGATGTGCTCGGTGATGGCAACGATCGCATGTTTTTTGCCTTTCGCGATACCAGCTTTGATTTCAGCGACCAGATCTTCACGGCTGAATTCCACTTCCGGCACCACCACGAACTCACAGCCACCGGCAATTGCCGCCGCCAGAGTCAGGTCACCGCAGTAACGGCCCATCACTTCAACAATGGAAATACGCTGGTGAGAGGAAGAGGTGTCACGCAGGCGGTCAATCGCTTCCACAACGGTACCCAGCGCGGTGAAGTAACCGATGGTGTAGTCGGTGCCTTTAATGTCGTTGTCGATGGTGCCAGGCAGGCCGATGCACGGGAAGCCCATTTCAGTCAGACGTTTTGCACCCATGTAGGAGCCGTCGCCGCCGATAACCACCAGCGCATCCAGACCCCGTTTTTTCATGTTTTCGATAGCCACTTCACGGATGTGTTCGTCACGGAATTCCGGGAAGCGTGCAGAACCGAGGAAAGTACCGCCACGGTTGATCATGTCAGACACGCTGTAGCGGTCGAGCTGAACCATGCGGTCTTCATACAGACCCAGGTAACCGTCATAGATACCAAAAACTTCCAGACCTTCCGTCAGCGCTGCACGGACAACCCCACGGATTGCCGCGTTCATGCCCGGCGCATCACCGCCGCTTGTCAACACACCGATTTTCTTAATCATGACTACCTCTGAACTTAGGAATGCAAAATTGAAATCTGCTGCCGGAAGAAACTGTTCAACCGTCGAATACTGCAAATAGTATATCAATCCCTTCCAGCTGAATTGATTCAGGTCAGGCCATATGGTGGTAATTTATCCACAAAATGCTGCTCTGGCTCACTTTTTTACAACGAATTACGAAAGCTCAAAACGCCCTGGGTACGACAGAGCATGGGTCCTGGTGAATAATGACGTCTGACCCAGGGAAACGCTGCAAAATCGCCTGCTCCACCTGTTCAGCGACCATATGCGCCTGAACCAGTGGCAGGTTGTCTTCCATTTCCAAATGAATCTGAATAAAGCGGGTCGGCCCTGACTGCCGCGTACGAAGATCGTGAGCACCACTGACGCCGGGCCAGTTGGTCACGATGGCATAAATTTCATCACGTTCTGCATCCGGAAGCGCACGGTCAAGAAGCGACTGTACCGCGTCATACCCCATCCGCAAGGCGCTGTATAAAATATAGATCCCTATCCCTAACGCAAACAACGCATCGGCCCGATGCCAGCCATACCAGGCCAGACCAAGCGCAATAAGAATAGCCCCATTCATCATAACATCAGACTGATAATGAAGCATATCGGCCCGTACAGCCTGGCTTTGTGTTTTGCGTACAACCCAGCGCTGGAACGTTACAAGAACAAGTGTGCTTATAAGTGCAACTACCGTTACGACCACGCCAACGCCCGGATCGTTCATTGGTGACGGCGAAACAAGATGCTGAATGCCTGTCAAAAACAGGAAAAGCGCAGAGCCCGAAATAAACATGCTTTGTGCCAGCGCGGCCAGCGATTCCGCTTTGCCGTGGCCAAACGTATGCTCTTCATCCGCCGGTTGCAGCGAGTAGCGCACCACCAGCAGGTTGGTCAGCGAGGCGGCAATATCCACCAGTGAGTCCACCAGCGCCGCCAGAATACTGACCGATCCGGTGTACCACCACGCGAAAATTTTAATGATCAGTAAACACGACGCCATCACCGTCGCGGCTATTGCGGCCCGGCTTACCAGCCGTCCATAGGATTGATTCATAAACACTCCTGTCATGCCATGGCGCTAGTATAACGGATGGTGGTGGAGTGAAAGGATGAATAAAGCGTTAACAAACCGGAACGATGGGCAAAAAAAACCCCCACATCATGTGGGGGAAGACAGGGATGGTGTCTATGGCAAGGAAAACAGGGTTTACTGGTTACTACGGGTACTGCTATTGCTACTGAAAAGCGTCATATCTGAGCTTCGCTGCATCCGTGCAACCTCACGCAACTGGTTCATACGTTGCTGATGTTTGGTATTCAAAACCGCTTGCTGCTCGGGCGTTAGCAGGTGGAACATCTGGTTGCGAACCTTCGCCATCTCTACCTGGCGGGCAACCTGTTCCTGCGCCATTTTTTCGGCCTGAGCGCGTACAGCGCTTTCGTCAAAATTTTCTGCGGTGACAAGGCGATGCATTGTCTCCATTTCGCTAACATTAACAGGGGGCTGGTCGTGTCTTGCCCTCTGCATCAGATCTCGCATCTGTTGACGCTGATGTTCGGTTAAACTTATGCCGTCAAACATATGGCTTTGGCTGCTGTGCTGCGTTGCGCCCTCTGCTGAGGAACCGTTATCGCTGATGATAGCTACAGCAGCCTGGCTAAACGCACTGAAGGCCAGCGTTGAGGCCATGACGGCAGCGGTAACTTTGCGCATCACTTGCTCCCAAAATCTTTCGTGTCGCGATTCAACGAGAGACAGTCTACGATTCAGGCTGCAAACATGCGTCAGGGGGTGTAAAACAACGTAAAGTCATGGATTAGATAGCCTTGATGTCGTAATTTCTGCCTCGGAGGTATTTAAACAATGAATAAAATCCTGTTAGTTGATGATGACCGAGAGCTCACATCTCTTTTAAAGGAGTTGCTCGACATGGAAGGTTTCAACGTCCTGGTTGCCCATGATGGCGAGCAGGCGCTGAGTCTCCTTGACGACAGCATCGATTTACTTTTGCTCGACGTCATGATGCCGAAGAAAAACGGTATTGATACGTTGAAAGAGCTTCGCCAGACACACCAGACCCCCGTCATTATGCTGACCGCACGCGGCAGCGAGCTTGACCGCGTACTCGGCCTTGAGCTGGGTGCGGATGACTATTTACCTAAGCCGTTCAACGACCGTGAACTGGTGGCCCGTATTCGCGCGATCCTGCGCCGCTCTCACTGGAGCGAGCAGCAGCAGAATACCGACAACAGCTCACCTACGCTGGAAGTGGACTCCCTGAGCCTGAACCCGGGCCGACAGGAAGCGAGCTTCGACGGTGAAACGCTGGAGCTAACCGGCACCGAGTTCACCCTGCTGTATCTGCTGGCGCAGCATCTCGGCCAGGTGGTGTCGCGTGAACACTTAAGCCAGGAAGTGCTGGGCAAACGCCTCACCCCGTTTGACCGCGCCATCGACATGCATATCTCGAACCTGCGCCGTAAGCTGCCGGAGCGTAAAGACGGTCATCCCTGGTTCAAAACCCTGCGTGGTCGTGGTTATCTGATGGTTTCCGCTTCATGATAGGCAGCTTAACCGCCCGCATCTTCGCCATCTTCTGGCTGACGCTGGCACTGGTTTTAATGCTCGTTTTGATGTTGCCAAAACTCGACTCACGCCAGATGACGGAGCTACTAGACAGCGAGCAACGTCAGGGCGTGATGATCGAGCAGCACGTGGAAGCGGAGCTGGCAAACGATCCGCCGAACGATTTAATGTGGTGGCGCAGGTTGTTTCGCGCTATCCACAAGTGGGCGCCCCCCGGACAACGTCTTTTACTGGTCACCAGTGAAGGCCGCGTGATTGGGGCCGATCGCAATGAAATGCAGATTATCCGCAACTTTATTGGCCAGGCGGATAACGCCGATCACCCACAGAAAAAGAAATATGGTCGGGTAGAGATGGTTGGTCCTTTCTCGGTTCGGGACGGGGAAGACAATTATCAGCTCTACCTGATTCGCCCTGCGAGCAGTTCCCAGTCCGACTTCATCAACCTGCTGTTTGACCGTCCGCTTTTGCTGTTGATTGTCACGATGCTGGTCAGTTCCCCGCTGCTGTTATGGCTGGCGTGGAGCCTGGCGAAACCGGCGCGTAAGCTGAAAAATGCGGCGGACGAAGTGGCGCAGGGCAACCTGAGGCAGCATCCGGAGCTGGAATCCGGGCCGCAGGAGTTCCTGGCCGCCGGGACCAGTTTTAACCAGATGGTGAGCGCGCTCGATCGCATGATGACGGCCCAGCAGCGCCTGCTGTCGGATATCTCGCACGAACTGCGTACCCCGCTCACGCGCTTACAGCTGGGTACCGCCCTGCTGCGTCGCCGCAGCGGTGAGAGCAAAGAGCTGGAGCGCATCGAAACCGAAGCGCATCGTCTGGACAGCATGATCAACGATCTGCTGGTCATGTCGCGCAATCAGCAGAAAAACGCGCTGGTGAGCGAAACGGTGAAAGCCAATCATCTGTGGCATGAAGTGCTGGATAACGCGGCGTTCGAAGCGGAGCAGATGGGCAAATCCTTCACCGTTAACTTCCCGCCGGGTCCATGGCCGCTGTACGGTAACCCCAACGCGCTGGAAAGCGCGCTGGAAAATATCGTGCGTAACGCCCTGCGCTACTCGCACACGAAGATTGAGGTGGCATTCTCGGTGGATAAAGACGGGATCACCGTCATTGTCGACGACGACGGTCCTGGCGTCAGCCCGGAAGACCGCGAGCAGATTTTCCGTCCGTTCTACCGTACCGACGAGGCACGCGACCGTGAATCTGGCGGTACGGGACTGGGTCTGGCGATTGTTGAAACCGCCATGCAACAGCACCGTGGCTGGGTGAAAGCCGATGACAGCCCGCTGGGCGGGCTCAGGTTAACGCTGTGGCTGCCGCTGTATAAGCGTTCGTAACAGTATGTGCCGGGTGGCGGCTTCGCCTTACCCGGCCTACTTTCTGCGGGAACTATTTCCCCCATAATCTCCGCGAACTGCTCTCGATCTTGCCGCTTATCCGCCGCTTCTGCATCGTTCTGGTCCAGCTGGTGGATAATCCCGCCGCTGACAGCAGACGGTGATACTGATCGTCATCAAACGGCATATGCCAGGCAATTGCGCAGGCCTCGTACACCGACACCTCACTCAAACGCGAAGCCAGCTCAAGCGGCGCATCCGCCGAAACCTGTCCCGCCTGCACAACGCGATACAGCCAGCCGGTTTTACCCGCGTTTTGCAACTGGGCCGACATATCCTGAATGCCGAAATGGTAATTAAGCTTAAAGCACGGTGAGCGCGGCTGGGTGACCTGAATCAAAGCATCGCCCCAGCGGTAAATATCGCCGATAAAGACGTTCTTCTCCGTCAACCCCTCCGTTGAGAGATTTTCGCCAAACGCGGGGGCGGCGAAGAGGTCAGCCTGTTCAGGAAATTCGGTTTTCCAGTGCTGATAGTGCTCGCGCGGATAATGGCACAGCGCGCGATCGGGCCCGCCGTGGATTTTCTTTTCAGCCTGCTGGTCACCCGCAAGCCCGAGATCGGTCAACGTCAGCTCACCGTCGACCTGCACTTTGGCGATGGCACTCGGGCGGCTGCCTTCGTACTCCCTTACCTTGCCTGTAAACACATTCACCGGGTAATGCATCTCCACTCCTTCAGATACAAAAAAAGCGAGCCATCAGACTCGCTTCTCACAGGCGTCAATGCAACCTTATTTTTTAGCGGCGAAACGCGCTGCTGCTTCGTCCCAGTTCACTACATCCCAGAAGGCTTTGATGTAGTCAGGGCGACGGTTCTGGAACTTCAGGTAGTAAGCGTGTTCCCACACGTCCAGACCCAGAATTGGGAAGCCGGATGCGCCAGAGATAGCTTCACCCATCAGCGGGGAGTCCTGGTTAGCGGTAGAAACGACCGCCAGTTTGTCACCTTTCAGGACCAGCCACGCCCAGCCAGAGCCGAAACGGGTTGCAGCGGCTTTTTCGAATTCCGCTTTGAAGTTGTCAACGGAACCGAAGTCACGCTCGATAGCCGCTTTCAGGTCGCCCTGAAGGGTGGTGCCGGTTTTCAGGCCTTTCCAGAACAGGCTGTGGTTAGCGTGACCGCCCGCGTTGTTGCGCAGCACGGTTTTCTTGTCTGCCGGCAGCTGGTCCAGTTTGGTGATCAGCTCTTCAACAGGCAGATTAGCGAACTCTGGCAGGCTTTCCAGCGCAGCATTCGCGTTGTTCACGTAGGTCTGGTGGTGTTTAGTGTGATGGATTTCCATCGTCTGCTTGTCGAAATGCGGTTCCAGTGCGTCGTAGGCATACGGCAGGGATGGCAGTGTATAACTCATAATCCTCTCCATTATTGTCGGGCGGCACAGCTGTTAATGCCGCGTAAGCAGTTGGTTCATTATAGTTAATTAAATGATATTGAAAATGATTATCAATGCCGTAGTTTTTATAAGGTTATTCGGTTTTTGATAAATGAAAAAATTGTGAGTCTGCTCACGTGTTTAACGTGCTGATTGCCATCCTGAACAAAAGTGCGGCAACCTTCTGAAGGTTCCCAAACCGCCTCATTTTTACACTCATCAAGTCGGCGGGAAGCCTCCGGCTATAAAAACGATGAGGATGTAAAAATGAATCATGCGATTACGATGGGTATCTTCTGGCATTTGATAGGCGCGGCCAGTGCAGCCTGTTTCTATGCCCCGTTTAAAAAGGTGAAAGGCTGGTCATGGGAAACCATGTGGTCCGTTGGCGGTACCGTGTCCTGGCTGATTTTGCCGTGGACAATCAGCGCCATGCTGCTGCCCGATTTCTGGGGCTACTTCTCCTCCTTCAACGCCTCCACCCTGCTGCCGGTATTCCTGTTCGGCGCGATGTGGGGCATCGGTAATATCAACTACGGCCTCACCATGCGCTACCTCGGCATGTCGATGGGGATTGGCATCGCGATTGGCATAACGTTGATTGTTGGCACCCTGATGACGCCAATCCTCAACGGCAACTTCGATGTGCTGATCAACACCCAGGGAGGGCGAATGACCCTGCTGGGCGTGCTGGTGGCGGTGATCGGCGTGGGCATCGTCACCCGCGCGGGCCAGCTGAAAGAACGCAAGATGGGCATCAAAGCCGAAGAGTTCAACCTGAAGAAAGGGCTGCTGCTGGCGGTGATGTGCGGCATCTTCTCGGCGGGCATGTCGTTCGCCATGAATGCCGCCAAACCGATGCACGACGCCGCTGCGGCGCTGGGCGTCGATCCGCTGTACGTTGCCCTGCCAAGCTACGTGGTGATCATGGGCGGCGGCGCGCTGGTAAACCTCGGCTTCTGCTTTATTCGTCTGGCAAAAGTGAACAACCTGTCGGTAAAAGCCGACTTCTCGCTGGCAAAACCGCTGATCGTCACCAACGTCCTGCTCTCCGCCCTTGGCGGCCTGATGTGGTATCTGCAATTTTTCTTCTACGCCTGGGGTCACGCCAGTATTCCGGCGCAGTATGACTACATGAGCTGGATGCTGCACATGAGCTTCTACGTGCTGTGCGGCGGGCTGGTTGGGCTGGTGCTGAAAGAGTGGAACAATGCCGGGCGTCGTCCGGTTGGCGTGCTGAGCCTGGGCTGCGTGGTGATTATCATTGCGGCCAATATCGTCGGCCTCGGCATGGCGAACTGATTACGCTGCCTTTCGACTGCGATGACGCCACTGAACCGGCGTCATCCCCACCTCACGGTTAAACACCACCGAAAAGTAGTTACTGTCCTCAAAGCCGCAGCGCATCGCCACTTCACTCACCATCAGCTCCGTATGCTGTAACAGGTACTGGGCGTGGCAGATGCGCAGCTGGCGCAGATAGTGGTTTACCGTCATCCCCGTCTGGGTGCGGAACTGCTGGCGCAGCGCGCGCTCGCTGCACTGCTCCTGCTCGCAGAATTTTTCCAGCACGAAACTCTTGTTCAGACTGCCCGCAAGCCGGGTGATGAGCTTATCCAGCAGCGCTTCCTGCATGGTGGCAGAGGGATTATCCGTAGCGTAACGATGGCGCTTCAGGGTCATCACCAGCTGGGCAAAAAGCAGCTCCGACATCTGGTTAGCCGCCGGATCGCTCTTCTGGCTCTCCTGCTCCAGCTGGGAAATCGTCTGGCGCACCTGAGCCATGCCGTTGCTGCTTAAGCGCCAGTGCGGTTCGCCTCTGGCATCATGAAAACCGGGGATATTGCCCGCCCAGTCGACATTCAGTTTAAGTCTGTCGGGGCAATAGATGACGTTCTGCAACACCAGATCGTTAACCGAGGCGTAGGAGTGTTTGTCTTCAGCGCGGATGTAGAACAGGTCTCCGCGCGTGATGCGGTAGGGACGGTCGTTGAGGACGTGCAGGCCATTGCCCCGCCACACCAGCACCAGCTCGCAAAACTCGTGGGTGTGCTCGGCAAAGACGTTTTGCGGGTAGCGGTCGGCCACCGCGACGGCCTGACTCGCGGAGGCAAAAAAATCATCTTTGCGAAGAATGAGCTGAGCAGCCACACCACAACCTCTACGGCGAATAACCGGACATTATTAGCCTTTTTGCAGCAAAAAAACGGTGACTGCCCTCGCGTTACTGAAGCAACGCGTCTTTCCCCTGACGAATATCGCGCGGCGACCAGCTAAACTCCCGGCGAAACAGCGTCGAAAAGTGGTTACTGTCGCCGAAACCGCAGCGATAGGCGATATCGGTGACGCTTTCGTCGGTATGACGTAAAAGGTGACGCGCTTTGATCAGGCGCAGACGGTTAAGGTAACGCTGCGGCGTCAGGCCGGTATGCTGCTTGAGCTGACGATGCAGCGTGCGCAGCGAGAGCGAAAAGTCATCCGCCAGCGTTTCCCAGCAGACATCTTCGGCGAAATGATCTTCCAGCCATGCCATCAGCTGATTCAGGCGCGCGTCGTTATTTTCCAGCCCTTCCACCAGGCTGCTGCGCCGCAGCAGCACCAGCAGCTGCATAAACAGCAGCTCGCGGGTAGCAATGGCGTGCGTCTCCTGTCCATCCTCGCTCTGCTCCATCTGGCTCACCAGCTGACGCACCTGCTGCAACGTGGACTGATTCACCCGCCAGTGCGACGGATAATGGCCGTCCTTCTCCTGCGGCAACAGCTGATTCAGCCCGGAAAGAAACTGGAACGCATCCGGAGAACGATAGAGCACATTGGTCAGGCACAGGTTGTCGGTATGTTCATACAGGTGCCTGTCGTGATCGCGCACGAAGCACACCGTACCGCCGCTGATGGTATACGGCTGACCGTTAAACACGTGGATGCCCGTTCCGTGCTCAACAATCACAATTTCATGAAAATCATGATGATGCTCCGGGAACGCAGCCTGAGGCAGCCGTGGCTCAATCGCGACCGGCGAAGCCCCCGTAGGAAAAAAATCGACGCTGTGCAGTACGGTCATAACGGCCCCCACCAATGAGAAAAGTTCTCAAAATAGTAATTAAGGCCTTTCACGCTCACCTTAAATTTTTGACAGCAAACCGCGCAAAAGCTGTCGGTTTTTCAAGAAACAGGCGGAAAGATCGGGAAATGCGGTCAGCGTCACACTGCCTGCAAACCCCGCCATTACTGGAAACTGTGAACTCCCTCACGTTCATCTTTGCTTTCTTGCCAGCGCGAGATTTGGGCTGTCAGTGGCGAGAAGGTGGCTATTTCTTCCCTTTCTTACACTCCTCGCTAATGACTTAAGAAAGGACCCGACCATGACTTTTCGCCATTGTGTGGCTGTCGATTTAGGCGCATCCAGCGGCCGTGTAATGCTCGCCACCTGGGACTGCGACCTGCACACCCTTACGCTTCGCGAAATGCACCGTTTCGCCAATTGTCTGCAAAAACAGGACGGTTTTGTTACCTGGGATATCGACGCCCTGGAAGCAGAGATCCGCACCGGACTTCACAACGTCTGCGAAGACGGTATTCGCATCGACAGTATCGGCATTGATACCTGGGGTGTGGATTACGTACTGCTGGACCGTCACGGCGAACGCGTCGGCCTGCCCGTCTCCTACCGCGACAGCCGCACCGATAGGCTAATGGCGCACGCCATCGCCCAGCTTGGCAAGGAGAACATCTATGGTCGCAGCGGCATTCAGTTTCTGCCGTTTAACACGCTGTATCAGCTGCGCGCGCTGGTTGAGCAACAGCCAGAGCTGGTCGAAAAGGTGGCGCATGCGCTGCTGATCCCGGACTACTTAAGCTACCGTCTGACCGGCAACATGAACTGGGAATACACCAACGCCACCACCACGCAGTTGGTCAACATCAACACCGATAACTGGGATGAACATCTGCTGGCCTGGACGGGCGCCTCGCCGTCCTGGTTTGGCGCGCCAACCCATCCGGGCAATGTGATCGGCCACTGGCTTTGCCCGCAGGGGAATAAAATCCCCGTTGTCGCCGTCGCCAGCCACGACACCGCGAGCGCGGTCATTGCCTCGCCGCTCGCCGGCAAAGATGCGGCCTACCTCTCATCCGGCACCTGGTCGCTGATGGGCTTTGAGAGCAAAACGCCCTACACCAGCGATGCCGCGCTGGCCGCGAACATCACCAACGAAGGCGGTGCCGAAGGGCGCTACCGGGTGCTGAAGAACATCATGGGCCTGTGGCTGCTCCAGCGGGTGCTGAAAGAGCAGAACATCACCGACCTGCCCGAGCTTATCGCCGAAACCGAAACGCTGAAGGCCTGTACCTTCCTGATTAACCCGAACGATGACCGCTTTATCAACCCGGCGCACATGAGCGCCGAAATCCAGGCCGCCTGTTTTGAAGCGGGGCAGCCGGTACCTTCCCGCCCCGCCGAGCTGGCGCGCTGCATTTTTGACAGTCTCGCCCTGCTCTATGCCGACATCCTGAGCGAGCTGGCTGACCTTCGCGGCAAACCGTTCACACAACTGCATATCGTGGGCGGCGGCTGCCAGAACCAACTGCTGAACCAGCTCTGCGCGGATGCATGCGGCATTACCGTGGTGGCAGGTCCGATTGAAGCCTCCACGCTCGGCAATATCGGCATTCAGCTGATGACCCTGGACGAACTGTCCAACGTCGACGATTTCCGTTCGGTGGTGACGGCGAATAACAGCCTGACCACCTTCACCCCCCATCCCTGCCATGAAATTGCCCGCTACCGGGCGCAGTTTCAGCAAAAACGACTGACTAAGGAGCTTTGCGCATGACCACTCAACTTGAACAAGCCTGGGACCTGGCTAAACAGCGTTTCGCCGCCGTCGGCGTGGATGTCGAAGAGGCGCTGCGCCAGCTCGATCGTCTGCCCGTCTCCATGCACTGCTGGCAGGGTGATGATGTCGCCGGTTTCGAGAACCCGGGCGGTTCCCTGACGGGGGGTATTCAGGCCACGGGTAACTATCCTGGCAAAGCGCGCAACGCCACCGAACTGCGTGCGGATCTGGAGCTGGCGCTGAGCCTGATCCCCGGGCCAAAGCGCCTGAACCTGCACGCCATTTATCTCGAATCCGATGAGCCGGTCGCGCGTAACGAAATCAAACCGGAACACTTTACGAACTGGGTGGCGTGGGCGAAAGCCAACCGGCTGGGTCTGGATTTTAACCCGTCCTGCTTCTCGCACCCGCTGAGCGCGGACGGGTTTACCCTTGCGCATGCCAACGATGAAATCCGCCAGTTCTGGATCGACCATGTCAAAGCCAGCCGCCGCGTCTCGGCTTATTTTGGCGAGCAGCTTGGCACGCCATCGGTAATGAATATCTGGATCCCGGACGGCATGAAGGACATCACCGTAGACCGACTGGCCCCGCGTCAGCGCCTGCTGGCCGCGCTGGATGAAGCCATCAGCGAGAAGCTGGACCCGGCGCACCACATCGACGCCGTCGAGAGCAAGCTGTTCGGCATTGGCGCAGAGAGCTACACCGTGGGCTCAAACGAGTTCTACATGGGTTATGCCACCAGCCGCCAGACCGCGCTGTGCCTGGATGCCGGCCACTTCCACCCAACGGAAGTCATCTCCGACAAGATCTCCGCCGCCATGCTCTACGTGCCGCGCCTGCTGCTGCACGTCAGCCGCCCGGTGCGCTGGGACAGCGACCACGTGGTGCTGCTGGATGACGAAACCCAGGCCATTGCCAGCGAAATCATCCGCCACAACCTCTTTGACCGCGTACATATCGGCCTCGACTTCTTCGACGCCTCCATCAACCGCATCGCGGCGTGGGTTATCGGCACCCGTAACATGAAGAAAGCCCTGCTGCGCGCGCTGCTGGAGCCTGTCGCCGCCCTGAAACAGCTGGAAGAAAACGGCGACTACACCGCGCGCCTGGCGCTGCTGGAAGAGCAGAAATCCCTGCCGTGGCAGGCGGTGTGGGAGATGTACTGCCAGCGTCACGATGCACCTGCGGGCAGCCAGTGGCTGGATAACGTGCGGGCGTATGAGAAAGAGGTTCTTGCCGCTCGTCAGTAAAAAACATCGCCCGGCGGCGCGTTGCTTGCCGGGCCTACAGATAAGACCAGGCCGGGTAAGCGTAACGCCACCCGGCATTTTCAAAGGAACTACAGTATGCAGACCATCACCACCTCCTGGTTCGTCCAGGGCATGATCAAAGCCACCTCCGACGCCTGGCTGAAGGGCTGGGATGAGCGCAACGGCGGCAACCTGACGCTACGCCTGGACGACGCGGATATCGAGCCATTTGCCTCCGATTTCCACCAGAAGCCGCGCTATATCGCCCTGAGCCAGCCGATGCCGCTGCTCGCCAACACGCCGTTTATCGTCACCGGTTCCGGGAAGTTTTTCCGCAACGTACAGCTGGACCCGGAAGCCAACCTCGGCGTGGTGAAGGTGGACAGCGACGGCGCGGGTTACCACATTCTCTGGGGACTGACGGACGACGCGGTACCCACATCCGAACTGCCGGCGCACTTCCTCTCCCACTGCGAGCGCATCAAGGCGACCAATGGCAAGGACCGCGTAATCATGCACTGCCACGCCACCAACCTGATCGCCCTGACCTACGTGCTGGAAAATAATTCTGATTTCTTCACCCGCAAACTGTGGGAAGGCAGCACCGAGTGTCTGGTGGTGTTCCCGGACGGCGTCGGCATTCTGCCGTGGATGGTGCCGGGTACCGACGAAATCGGCCAGGCGACCGCGACGGACATGCAGAAGCACTCACTGGTGCTGTGGCCGTTCCACGGCGTCTTCGGCAGCGGCCCGACACTGGATGAAACCTTCGGCCTGATCGACACCGCCGAGAAATCCGCGGAGGTGCTGGTGAAGGTCTATTCCATGGGCGGCATGAAGCAGACCATCACCCGGGAAGAGCTGATTGCCCTGGGCAAACGCTTTGGCGTCACCCCGATGCAGTCGGCGTTAGATCTGTACCAATAACAACATCGCGCCCCGCTCACCGAGACGGGGCGAAAACCACCTGCAATCCCTACAACTAACTCAAGTCAGTGGAGTAAAAGCAATGAAAATAAAAGCAAGCTTGATCCTCACCGTTGCCGCTCTGGCGTTGTCCGGTTCCGCTTTAGCAGAAGTGAAAATCGCCCTGGTGGCGAAGTCCTTAGGGAATGGATTCTTCGAGGCAGCGAACGTCGGCGCGCAGGAGGCGGCCAAAGAGTTAGGCGATGTAAAAGTGATTTATACCGGCCCGACCACCACCACGGCGGAAGCGCAGATCGAGGTGCTGAACGGGCTGATCGCCCAGGGCGTGGATGCGATCGCAATTTCCGCGAACGATCCGGACGCCGTCGTGCCGGTGCTGAAAAAAGCGATGCAGCGCGGCATTAAGGTTGTGTCGTGGGATTCCGGGGTGGCGAAAGCCGGGCGTCAGATCCATCTCAACCCGTCCAATAACGCCCTGATTGGCGAAACCAACGTCAAGCTCGCCGCCGATGCCCTGAAAGCGCTGAACGTGGAGAAGGGCGAAGTAGCGGTGCTGAGCGCCACGCCAACCTCCACCAACCAGAACACCTGGATTGCGGAGATGAAAAAGGTGCTGCCGAAGTACCCGTCCGTCAATCTGGTGACCGTGGCCTACGGAGACGATCTCTCTGACAAAAGCTACCGCGAAGCGGTCGGCCTGCTGAAAACCTACCCGGAGCTGAAAGTCATCGTCTCGCCGTCGTCCGTGGGCATTGTGGCTGCCGCGCAGGCGGTGAAGGACCAGGGCAAGATTGGCAAAGTGTACGTCACCGGTTTAGGCCTGCCGTCTGAGATGGCGGGCGCGGTGAAATCCGGCGCGAGCAAGAGCTTTGCCATCTGGAACCCGATTGACCTGGGCTATGCCGCGACTTACTTAGCGGACGATCTGGTGAAAGGCACGGCCACGAAAGGTGAGGCCAGCATGGGCAAACTGGGCAAAGTGAAGCTGGATGCGGACGGCAACGGCGCGATGGCCGAGCCGTTCGTCTACGATGCCAGCAATATTGATAAGTTCTCGAAAATCTTTTGATCCTTTCCCCCCTCACCCTAGCCCTCTCCCAAAGGGAGAGGGTCGGGGTGAGGGTGAACCAAACGGAGAACTATCATGACCCCATTGCTACAGCTTTCTGGCATCACCAAGGTGTTCCCCGGCGTACGTGCTCTTGAGAACGTGCAGCTTGCGCTGTGGCCCGGCAAAGTGACGGCGCTTATCGGCGAAAACGGCGCGGGCAAGTCGACGCTGGTCAAAGTGATGACCGGCATATACCAGCCCGACGAGGGCGAAATTCTCTACAAGGCGATCCCCGTTCACCTTCCAACGCCGGAGTCGGCGCATAAAATGGGTATCACCGCCATACACCAGGAAACCGTCCTGTTTGATGAACTCTCGGTCACCGAAAATATCTTTGTTGGTCAGTACCTTCACAAAGGCTTCCTGAAAAAGCTCGACTGGCCGGAAATGCACCGCCGGGCGCAGGCTATTCTCGCCCGCCTTGAGGTGCAAATCGACCCGCGCGCAACGCTGAAAACCCTGAGCATCGCCCAGCGTCACATGGTGGCGATTGCCCGCGCGCTGTCGTTTGAGGCGCAGGTGGTGATCCTCGACGAACCCACGGCGGCGTTGTCGCAGCATGAAATCCTCGAGTTTTACCAGATTGTGGAGCGCTTAAAGCAGGAGGGAAAAGCCATCCTGTTTATCTCCCACAAGTTCGACGAGATTTTTGAGCTGGCCGATCACTACACCATTTTGCGCGACGGCGTGTTCGTCGGTGCAGGGGCAATAAATGAGATCACCGAGGAGCGGATGGTGTCGATGATGGTCGGGCGCGCCATTACCCAAACCTTCCCGAAAATCGACTGCGAAAAAGGCGAGACGGTGCTGGAGGTGAAAAACCTCTGCCATCCGACCGAGTTTGCGCATATCTCGTTCTCCCTGCGTAAAGGGGAAATCCTCGGCTTTTACGGGCTGGTGGGTGCCGGGCGTACCGAATTGATGCAGGCGCTTTCCGGCGTCACGCGGCCATCGTCCGGGGAAATTATCCTCAACGGACAGCCCCGGCGCTTCCGCCAGCCTGCGGATGCGATCAAAGCCGGTATTGTCTGCGTGCCGGAAGAAAGGCAGAAACAGGGGGCGATTATCGCCCTGCCGATTGCCCAGAACATCAGCCTGCCTCAGCTTAGCACGCTCAATCCGAACGGCGTGCTGCATGACGACCGTGAATGGAAACTGGCGAACGAGTACGCCAAACGCCTGCAAGTGAAAGCCTTCAGCTGGAAGCAGGCGGTGGAGACCCTCTCTGGCGGCAACCAGCAAAAGGTGGTGATCGGCAAATGGCTGGCGACGCACCCTGACGTGATCATCCTCGATGAGCCAACAAAAGGCATCGATATCGGCTCAAAGGCAGCCGTTCATCAGTTTATGTCCGAGCTGGTCAGTCAGGGGCTGGCGGTGATTATGGTCTCGTCCGAACTACCGGAAGTGATGGGCATGGCGGATCGCATTATCGTCATGCACGAGGGGCTGATGGTGGCCGAATACCAGGCGGGAGACGCGACGGCGGAAACCATCGTCAGCGCCGCCAGCGGTGCAAAACAGGAGGCGGCATAAATGCTTAGCTCACTCTTAAAACACCGCGAAGCCCTGCTGGGCGCGGTGATTATCCTGATGATCGTCGCCATTGGCAGCCGCGTGCCATCGTTTATCGCGCCGGGCAACCTGGTGGAGATGTTTAACGACACCGCCATTCTGATCGTCCTCGCGCTCGGGCAGATGCTGGTGCTGCTCACTAAAGGCATCGACCTGTCGATGGCGGCCAATCTGGCCCTGACCGGGATGATTGTCGCCCTGATTAACTTCCATTACCCGGACGTGCCCGTCTGGGCGCTGCTGATCCTCGCCAGCGCGCTTGGGCTACTGATGGGCGCGATAAACGGCCTGCTTGTGTGGAAGCTGGGCATTCCGGCGATTGTGGTAACACTCGGCACCATGAGCATCTACCGCGGAATGATCTTTTTGCTCTCCGGCGGCGGCTGGGTGAACTCCAACCAGATGGGTGCAGACTTCCTCGGCCTGCCGCGTGCGTCAGTGCTGGGCCTGCCGGTGCTGAACTGGTGCGCCATCGCCGTACTGCTGCTGGTGGGCTACTTCCTGCGCTACAGCCGCACCGGACGGGCGCTCTACACCGCAGGCGGGAACGCCACGGCAGCGTACTACACCGGGATCAACGCCGGGAAAATGCAGTTCATCAGCTTCTGCCTTTCCGGTCTGCTGGCCGGGTTCTGCGGCTACCTGTGGATATCGCGCTTTGCCGTTGCGTATGTTGACGTCGCTAACGGTTTTGAATTGCAGGTGGTGGCAGCCTGCGTGATTGGCGGGATCAGCACCATGGGCGGCACCGGCCGCGTGCTCGGCTGTCTGTTCGGGGCGCTGTTCCTTGGCGTCATCAACAACGCCCTGCCGGTGATCGGCGTCTCCCCGTTCTGGCAGATGGCGATTTCCGGCTCGGTCATTGTCATCGCTGTGCTGCTGAACGAGCGCGGCAACAAACGCAAAGGCAGGCTGATCCTGCGCGACGCGGCGCTGGCACGTCAGAAACTGGCGGTGAAACCATGAGTAAAATGATGACATCTGAAGAGTTCAAACCCACTTCTGCGCCGGGCATCTTCCAGCGTCTGCTGTGCTGGGAGGGCTTCCTGCTGGCGGTGACGCTGGCGGTGTTTGTGGTGAACGCGCTCGCCTCGCCCTACTTCCTCAATATCTGGAACCTCTCCGACGCGACGTTCAACTTCACGGAAAAAGCGATCATTGTGTTGCCGATGGCGATGCTGATTATCGCCCGGGAAATTGACCTGTCGGTGGCCTCCACCATCGCGCTCAGCTCCACGGTGATGGGCTTTTGCGCGGCGGCGGGCGTCGATACGCCACTGCTGGTGTGCGTGGGATTAGGCGTCGGGCTACTGTGCGGGTTGTTCAACGGCATTCTGGTGACGCGCTTTAACCTGTCGTCCATCGTCATCACCATCGGCACCATGAGCCTATACCGCGGGATCACCTACATCCTGCTCGGGGACCAGGCGCTGAACAGCTACCCGGAGAGCTTTGCCTGGTTCGGCCAGGGCTACGTCTGGGGCGCGTTGTCGTTTGAGTTCGCGCTGTTTATCGTCCTGGCCGCTCTGTTTGCCTTTGTGCTGCACCGTACCAACTTTGGCCGCCGCACCTACGCCATCGGCAACAACCCGACCGGCGCGTGGTACTCCGGCATCAACGTGAAGCGCCACAACCTGATCCTCTTCGCGCTGGTGGGGCTGATGTCCGGCCTGGCGTCGGTGCTGCTCACCTCGCGTCTGGGCAGCACCCGTCCGACCATCGCGATGGGCTGGGAGCTGGCGGTGGTGACGATGGCGGTGCTCGGCGGCGTCAATATTCTCGGCGGGTCCGGCAGCATGGTGGGCGTGATTATCGCCGCCTTCCTGATGGGGCTGGTGACCTTCGGCCTGAGCCTGCTCAACGTGCCCGGCATTGTGATGTCGGTGATTATCGGCGCGATGCTGATCGTGGTGATTTCGCTGCCGATTATTACCCGCCGGATTATGCAGCGAAGACGGATCTCATAGCCGGGTGGCACTGCGTTTACCCGGCCTGCTTAACCGTAGGCCCGCGCAAGCGCAGCGCCGCCGGGCATAAAATTCACAGTAATTAAGGAGAATTATCATGAGCTTTATGTTGGCACTCCCCAAAATCAGCCTGCACGGCGCGGGCGCGATCGGCGATATGGTCAATCTGGTGGCAAACAAACAGTGGGGAAAAGCGCTGATTGTCACCGACGGTCAGCTGGTGAAGCTGGGCCTGCTCGACAGCCTGTTTACCGCGCTCGACGCCCATCAGATGTCGTATCACCTGTTCGATGAGGTATTCCCGAATCCGACGGAAGCGCTGGTGCAAAAAGGCTATGCGGCATATCAGGATGCGGAGTGTGATTACCTGATTGCCTTTGGCGGCGGCAGCCCGATTGATACCGCCAAGGCAATCAAAATCCTCACCGCCAACCCCGGTCCGTCAACCGATTACTCTGGCGTCGGCAAGGTGAAAAACGCGGGCGTGCCGCTGGTGGCGATCAACACCACCGCAGGCACGGCAGCGGAGATGACCAGCAACGCGGTGATCATTGACGCCGCACGACAGGTGAAAGAGGTGATTATCGACCCGAACATCATCCCGGATATCGCCGTGGACGATGCCAGCGTGATGCTTGATATTCCGGCCTCCGTGACCGCCGCAACCGGCATGGATGCCTTGACTCACGCCATTGAAGCTTACGTGTCCGTCGGCGCGCACCCGCTGACCGATGCCAACGCGCTGGAGGCGATTCGCCTGATCAACCTCTGGCTGCCGAAAGCGGTCGACGACGGTCACAACCTGGAAGCGCGCGAGCAGATGGCTTTTGGTCAGTATCTGGCGGGCATGGCGTTTAACAGCGCCGGTCTGGGGCTGGTGCATGCCCTGGCGCACCAGCCGGGCGCGACGCACAACCTGCCGCACGGCGTGTGCAACGCCATTCTGCTGCCGATCATCGAAAACTTTAACCGCCCGAACGCGGTTGCCCGATTTGCCCGCGTGGCGCAGGCGATGGGCGTTGACACGCGCGGCATGAGCGATGAAGCGGCCAGCATGTCAGCCATTCAGGCGATTCGCGACCTGAGCGCCCGGGTCGGCATTCCGTCCGGATTTAGCCAGCTCGGCGTGACCAAAGCCGATATTGAAGGCTGGCTGGATAAAGCTCTCGCCGACCCGTGCGCGCCGTGTAACCCGCGCACCGCCAGCCGCGATGAGGTCCGCGAGCTGTACCTGGAGGCTTTATGATCCGCAAAGCGTTTGTGATGCAGGTAAACCCGGACGCGCACGAGGAGTACGCGCGTCGCCACAACCCGATCTGGCCTGAGCTGGAGGCGGTACTGAAAGCCCACGGTGCGCACCACTACGCCATTTACCTCGACAAAGCCCACAACCTGCTGTTTGCAACCGTGGAGATTGAATCGGAGGAGCGCTGGAACGCGGTAGCGAATACCGACGTCTGCCAGCGCTGGTGGAAACATATGGCTGACGTTATGCCGTCTAACCCTGACAACAGCCCGGTGAGTGCGGCGCTGAACGAGGTGTTTTACCTGGACTGATGTGTTAACGCTGCTGCCCCAGCGGTAGCAGCAATCTCCCGCCTGCCACTCAGCGTAAACGCCGACACCACCGTGATCGCCAGCACGAAACAGCCCAGTATCAGATACGTCTCCTGGAAGCCGACCCGGTCATACATATTTCCGGCAAAGGCGGAGAGGAAGATCGCCGCCGACTGTTTGGCAAACTGGAAGCCAATCAGGTAGATGGTGGCCGACAGGCGCGTATCAAACACCCCGGTGATGTACTTGAATGCCCCCACCAGCAGGAACGGGACTTCCAGCGCGTGCAGCATCTTCAGGGCAATCACCTCCACGGCGGTGGTGGCAAACGACGATCCGATAATGCGCGTCGCCATGATCACCCCGGCAATCAGCAGCGTGTTTTTCGCACCGATGCGGTTAATGATCCACGGCGAGCAGAACATGATGATCGCGTTACAGATTTCCCCCGCTGTGGTGGCGAAACCAAAGGCGCGGGTCCCCTCCTGCGGCGTGGCGAAGAAGGTTTTGAAGAAGGTAGCAAACTGCTGGTCGAAGACGTCATATACGCAGGCCACGCCAATCACGTACAGGATGAACATCCACATTCTGCGCTGGCGGAACAGGTTGAACACGGTTTTAGCAGTGATCTGCCGCTGGTTCGCGCCCAGGGCGTTCATGACCTGCGCCGTCTGGTTGGGCTTCGGTTTCGCGGCCACCAGCAGCAGCATCAGCAACAGCGCCGCCGCCGATCCCATCCAGAAAACATACGACGGATCGATGCCGAACAGGATGCCGCCCGTTGAGGCGCACAGCCCCCAGCCGAGACAGCCGAACATGCGCGCCTTGCCGTACTCAAAAAAGCTGTTGCGGCTCACGCGTTCAATGTAGGCCTCAATCGCCCCCGAACCCGCTGAGAAGACAAAGCCGATATACAACCCACCGCTCAGCGCCCCCAGCCAGATATTGGTTTTCAGCAGCGGGGCGAAGACGTACAGGAAGAACGGCGCGAACAGGAACAGCAGCACCGAAATGATCCAAAGCAAATGTTTTTTCAGCCCCAGCTTGTCCGAAATGACCCCCAGCACCGGCTGGAAGGCAATGGCCGACAGCGAGATGCAGGAGAAAACAATCCCCGTATGGGTTTTGTTCAGGCCGATGATGTCCGACAGCCAGATCGGCAGGAACGGAAAACAGGTGGCCATGATGAAGAAGTAGAGAAAGAAGAACAGCCCGAAGATCCAGAAGTTAGGGTTGTCTTTGTGGGTACAGGTTGTTGTGTTCATTATTTTTATCCTCAACGGAGGGCCGGTTGCCCGGCCCGTCACCCTTACACGCGTTCCACACCAATCAGAATGGTGGTTTCCGGATCCAGAATCGGCAGCGCAATACCCGCCTGCATCAGCCATTCACCGCTTACCGTTTGCGGCGCGTCCATCCACGCCGGCAGCTTGCGCATGGTGTGCCCGCCCTCGCCCGTAATCTGAATGTTCGGGTGATCGAGCAGCGTGATGCGGTACTGCGCGCTGGCGTCTAACCCCGGCATGCGCAGCGGCATCATCAGGGTGTAATCCGGCATCGCGAGCTGGCTGACCAAAAACAGCCCCTGCGTCTTGTCTTCGCTCACTATACCCTGCGCCAGGGTGGTGGCGTCCGGCATATCCACGCGCCACTGGGTGCCGTGATGAATGACCCCGCGCCACCGCTTATACAGCGCGGCGTAATGTCGATAGCCTTCACGCTCCTGCGCGTCGACGGTGAGCGGATCCAGCTCCAGCCCCATGTGACCAAACAGCGCCGTCAGCCCGCGGAACTGAATGCTGTGCTGGCGGAAGGTAGCGTGACATTTATGATGACCGATATGCGCCCCCATCACCTCCGGCGGGAAGAAGTAGCTTATGCCGCGCTGGATAGTGTTGCGCTCCAGCGCGTCGTTATTGTCGGACGCCCAGAAGCGGTGGCAGCGGGTCAGCACTTCATAATCGATTCGCCCGCCGCCGGAGGAGCAGGATTCAAACTCAATGTGCGGGAAACGCTCGCCCAGCACGTCCAGCAGGCGATAAAACTGGCGCGTCTGGGCGTCGGCGGCGGCTTTGCCCTTGTGCCCTGGCTGCACCAGCTCGCGGTTCATGTCCCATTTCACGTAGTCGACCGCGTGTTCGCCCAGCAGCCAACTCATGCGCTCGACCAGATAATCAAAGGCCTGAGGAATATTAAGATTGAGCACCAGCTGGTGTCGCCCGGTCGCCTGGGCGTAGCCCGGCAGCGCCAGCACCCAGTCAGGGTGCGCGCGGTACAGATCGGAAGCCGGGTTAATCATCTCCGGCTCAACCCAGATACCAAACTCCATGCCGAGCTGTTTAACGTGATCGATCACCGGCTTAAGGCCGTTCGGGTATTTTTTCTCGTCCAGATACCAGTCGCCCAGCGCGGCGTGGTCGTCGTTGCGGCCTTTGAACCAGCCGTCGTCAATGATAAAGCGCTCCACGCCCAGCGCTGCGGCCTCGTCGGCCATGCGCATGATGTAGTCCGGATCGTGGTCGAAGTAGATCCCCTCCCAGGTGTTGAGATGCACCGGGCGCGGTTTATCTTCCGGGAAGCGGATAACGTTATCGCGCAGGTAGCGGTGGAACTGCTGGCTCATGCCGTTCAGCCCGTGCGGGGAGTGGCTGGCATACAGGCGCGGCGTCCAGAGCGTTTCCCCCTCTTCAATCGCCATTTCACCCGGCAGGTAGAGCGCTTCGGCCTGCATATAGCGGCGGCCATCGGTTTTCGCCTCTGCGCGCAGGCGGTGGTTGCCGCTCCAGCCCAGATGCACACCCCAGACGTGGCCGTGCATTTCACTGAATGACGGCGTACCTGAAATCAGTGCCGGGAAATGTTCGTGGGAGGTTTTACCCCGGCGGTTTTCAATCACGAAGCTGTCGTGCTCAAGCGTAACGCGGTGCGGCTGAAACTCCCTGATCCAGCGTCCGTGGAAGGCCATCACCTCCTGCGCGCGTTCGGCCACCGGCAGCGTCACGGCAAAGCGATCCACCTGCCACGCCAGCGTTTTCAGGTTGGTTAACCCATGGCGCACCACCAGTACGCCGCTGGCATCCAGCGTTATTTCACTGGTCAGGCGCAAGCCTGCATGCTCGTCTTCAGCAGTGATTGTCAGGGCGTTTAACGCCTGCTGCACCTGCGTGGTTTTAAATACCGGCGATCCGTCCAGCCCCTGGCGATGCCCCTCGATGCCCGGCGAGCCAAACAGCCCATGCCCCAGCTCTGCCATCAGCGTGACGGGGGAGTCGACGTCCAGCCTGCCGTTAGCAACCGGGCGCGCAATACTCAGGACATCCTGCGGCGAGAAGTGCTGAAGGTGCGGCCCCCAGTAGAGAATTTCGGCGAACGGGTGGGTTTTTAGCACCACGTCAACCGTATTGCTTTCAAGTCGAAAAATGGCATCTTGCATCGGACATCTCCTGTCATCGGGATGTCCTGAGTTTTGATCCGAAACGTTTCGGATACAAACCAAAACGTTTCGGATCTGTGATCGGGTTTGGAATTTTTCGTGTGATTAGGCCGTCTGGCCTGGGGAGAATTCTGGCTGCCAGAGCACCTGAAGGGTGTCAATGTCGTCGCCGTTAATCAGCTGGCGCACCATATCGGCAATCTGTTTCCCGACGCCCTGACGGGTAGACTGGATCACCGCCGCGACGTCGATATCGACAATGCTGTCCTGCGGTAAGCCGTCATAGACCACCAGCGAGACGGCATTTTCACCGGTTAAGCGTCCCATCTGCGCCAGGGCCATCGCTGCGCCGTCGCCGTGGGTGTTGCAGTCGGTAATGATGGCCGTGGGCGGCTGCGGCAGGGAGAGAAGTTCTTGCGTGGTGGCATAACCCACGCGGCGCGAAGGAGGCATGGCGCGCAGCCATTCGCTGGAAAGTCCGGCTTCCCGCAGCGCGTCCAGGTAGCCCTGGCGGCGCTGGGTGATGAATGCCTGGTTGTTGCTTTCGCCCAGCAGTGCAATGCGCTGATGGCCTTTCTCGATCAGCCAGCGGGTGGCCTGATACGTACCGGCATAGTTGTCGAAATCGAACCACGCGTACGGCTGCGGGAGCTGGCTGCGGCCGAGCGCCAGGAACGGGAACCCGGCGGCCTGAAGCTGCTCAAGACGCGGATCGTGATCCAGCGTATGCGCCACTATCAGCGCATCCACGCGTCGGCTCTGCACCATGCGCATATAGCTGTGTTTGTCCGCCAGATCGTCGTCAGCGATGAGCAGCAGGTCAATCTCATGTCGCGCCAGTTCGTGGCTAATTTCGCCGACCATGTCCATAAAAACGCTGTTATTGAGCGGAACAGGATGCACCGGAAATACCAGCCCGACGGCGTCGATTTTGCCCATCTTCAGGCGACGGGCAAAGGTATTTGGTCGGTAGCCACGGCGCTGGGCCTCCGCTTCCACGCGGGCGCGCGTCTCAGCAGAAACGTCGTCATATCCGTTGAGGGCGCGGCTGACGGTGGTAACAGACAGCCCCAGTTCTTTGGCAATGGCTTTAAGCGACATGATTTTCCGTATCTTCTTTAGTTTTGTTCCGCCACCAGCAGCGCGTGCGTATCGGGCTCCAGCGCCTTAAAGATATGCGGCTGGTCAGCAGGGTAGCAAATGTAATCTCCCGGGCCGAGTTCTTCCGCCGCGTCGATCAGACCGACCATCGCCCGCCCCTGGGTCACGATAATATGCTCAACCGAACCAGGCGGATGGGGCTGGGAAATACGGTCTGCCCCCGGCTGAGTCAGCAGCAGATAGATATCACGACGCGCGCCCGGCGGACACGCCGCGAGCAAAATCGCCTCGTAGTTCGCCTGCCCGGCGACGACTTTTGTGCCCTCGCCGCGGCGGATCACCTGCGTGACGGGTTGCTGCGGCTCCAGTAACCGGGCAAACGGAATATCCAGCGCCACGCAAAGCGACCACAGCGTTTCCAGGCTAGGATTGCCGTTGCCAGACTCCAGTTGTGAAAGCGTGGATTTGGCGATCCCGGCACGGCGGGCAATTTCCGCCAGTGAGAGCCCGGTTCGCAGGCGTTCTCGTACCAGGCTTTTGGCGATCACGCTGATTGGCTGCGTCATAAAACGGCCTCTTTCTCTATATAACGAACGAATCGTTCGCCTTGTAAAACGATTTTGATGCGTTCATTATAATGGAAATACGTTCGATATGGCTAAAATGGTATGAAGAAACACCTCTCCTGTCTGAAAGGCGACACGATAAAAGCGATCGTCCTGGTCTGCCTCGCGGTGGGCGTAGTCGGCATGTCTTATGGCTCACTGGCGATGGCCTACGGTTTCCCGCTGTGGGTGCCGTTTGTCCTCTCCCTCACGGTGCTGGCAGGCGCATCCGAGTTTATGTTTATTGGCATCGTGGCAAGCGGCGGCAATCCGCTGGCAGCGGCCGCGGCCGGTTTACTGGTAAACGCGCGCCATGTGCCGTTCGGCGTAACGGTGCGTGACCTGGTGGGCAAGCGCGGCCTGAGCTTTCTGGGCTGTCATATCATGAACGATGAAAGCGTGGTGTTCGGCCTTTCGCAAAAAACCGCCGAGCAGCGTAAAGCGGCCTACTGGCTGTGCGGCCTGAGCGTGGCAATTATCTGGCCGCTGGGGGCGGTGCTGGGGGCGATGGTCGGCAAGCTGCTGCCAGACCCGGAAACCATCGGGCTGGACGCGGTGTTCCCGGCGATCCTGCTGGCGTTAGTGGTGCCGGCATTTAAAAACCGTACCACGCTGATCCGCGCCTGTAGCGGCGCAGTGTTGTCGCTGGCCGCCGTACCGTTTGCGCCGGTGGGTCTGCCGGTACTGCTCTCTTTGCTCGGCCTTGCCGCGAGGAAAAAATAATGGAAAACATGACGGTCTTTATTCTCGGCATCGCCATTCTTTCTGCCGGAACCTATCTGATGCGTCTTGGCGGAGCGAAGCTTGGCAACCGGCTGGCGCTTTCAGAACGGTCGCAGGCGCTGCTTTCAGACGCGGCTACCGTTTTGCTGTTCTCCGTCGCGCTGGCGACAACGTTTTATGAAGGGGACCATTTTGCCGGGATGGCACGTGTGCTGGGCGTGGGGTTCGCGGTGTTTCTGGCCTGGCGCAAAATGCCGTTAATTGTGGTGATCGTCGCGGCGGCGGTGGTGACCGCACTGCTGCGTCTGGCAGGCATAAACTAAAAAGCGCCCCAGGGGCGCTCTTTCGACGGTATAGCGGAATTATTTGTTCAGTTCAGCGGTCATGTGTACGCGGTTACCGGTGAATGCCTGGGTAATTTTGTAGGATGACGCGCCCGCTTCCTGAGCCTGTGCAGCGATTTTAGCTTCTGCACCATCCAGGGTAGAGGCGGATGCGGTCACTGTCTGCGCAGCGAAAGAACCAAAAGAGGTAGCCAGAGCGATTACTGCGACAAAAGTTTTGATGCTTTTCATGAGATAAACCCTTTCGTTAAGTTGTTTAGATAAGGCGCCGTGCCTTGATGAGATAAATATTAGACCTCATCATGAACAACTAAAAGCGGAAGGATTTGCTATACTCATTCAAAATTACTGATCAACTATCAATCGCTGCGGATGGGTGTAAATAGTTGCTCTACCCGGCTTGCAGAACCCCACCAGCGTCAGGTTGCAGCGCTCCGCCACTTCCACCGCCAGCGTGGTTGCCGCTGACACCGCAAACAGAATTTCCACGCCGCACATGGCGGACTTTTGCACCATCTCATAGCTGGCGCGGCTGGAGACTAACGCCGCGCCCTGCTGCCAGACGTTGCTTTCCCGAGCGCGGCGACCTAACAGCTTATCCAGCGCGACGTGGCGGCCCACATCTTCATGACCGCCGGCAATGTTGCCTGACGGCAATATCCATGCCGCCGCGTGGGTACAGCCGCTGAGCTGACCGATGGGTTGCACGTCGTTCAGGTGCTCAAGCGCCCGATCAAGGTGCGCCAGATTGAACGTCTGGGTGAACGGCAGCGGGATAATGGGTTTGCCGATATCGTTAAGCTGTTCAACGCCGCACACGCCGCAGCCGGTACGTCCGGCCAGCGCCCGGCGGCGCTCTTTCAGCCCCATAAAGCGGCGGCTGGAGAGTTCGATTTGCACTTCAAGACCATTACAGGCATGAACCACATCCATGCCGTAGATCTCCTGCGGATGCGCAATGATGCCTTCCGAGAGGGAAAAACCTATGGCGAACAGCTCCAGATCTTTCGGCGAGGCCATCATCACCACATGCGAAATACCGTTGTAAACCAGGGCAACGGGGACCTCTTCCGCCAGAAAATCCGGCGTGGCATGTGAAATGTGAGGCGGTCTGTGTACCGACAGTTCCACAATACCCGCAGGCAGTGGCGACGCGTGGGCAACACGGTTTTGTTTAGACACAACGGTATTCCTGAACAACCACGGAAGTGAGCCTGCTATTGCAACACAAACGGCAGGCCTTACGCATAGTATGGATCAACTTTTCAGCAACCATTCTCCTACTCAATACGGAGGGGTGCAACCGATCACCTGCTACACCTCTTTAACATGCACAGGGTAAAATGTGATTGATATCACATTTTATAATCAATGCCGTGATAATACGTTCACTTTGTTTTAACCCCGTTGGAACAGGCGTACCGACATTGTGGTATTCTGGGCTTATCCCTCGGAGAAATGAGGGATTAACGCAAATTTTTCTCCTTTGCGGTTAATTCTCAACCGCAAAGTAAAACTACATAGCAATGTCGTAATGAACCAAGGAGTGACCCATGCAGGTCAGCAGAAGGCAGTTCTTTAAGATCTGCGCTGGCGGTATGGCAGGCACCACGGCGGCGGCACTGGGCTTTGCGCCCGGTGTAGCGCTGGCGGAAACACGGCAGTATAAACTGCTGCGCACCCGCGAAACCCGTAACACCTGTACGTACTGCTCCGTCGGCTGTGGGCTGTTAATGTATAGCCTCGGCGACGGTGCGAAAAACGCCAAAGCATCTATTTTCCACATCGAAGGCGATCCGGATCACCCGGTAAACCGTGGTGCACTCTGTCCGAAAGGGGCCGGTCTGGTAGATTTTATCCACTCCGAAAGCCGCCTGAAGTTTCCTGAGTATCGCGCTCCCGGCTCTGACAAATGGCAGCAAATCAGCTGGGAAGAAGCGTTCGATCGCATCGCTAAGCTGATGAAAGAAGACCGCGATGCCAACTTTATCGCGAAGAATGCCGAAGGCACCACCGTTAACCGTTGGCTCTCCACCGGCATGCTGTGTGCTTCAGCGTCCAGTAACGAAACCGGCTATTTAACCCAGAAATTTACGCGCGCACTCGGTATGCTCGCGGTCGACAACCAGGCGCGTGTCTGACACGGACCAACGGTAGCAAGTCTTGCTCCAACATTTGGTCGCGGTGCGATGACCAACCACTGGGTCGACATCAAGAACGCCAACCTTATTGTGGTGATGGGCGGTAACGCCGCTGAAGCGCACCCTGTCGGGTTCCGCTGGGCGATGGAAGCCAAAATCCACAACGGCGCGAAGCTGATTGTGATCGATCCCCGCTTTACGCGTACAGCGTCAGTGGCGGATTTCTACACCCCTATTCGTTCAGGTACTGACATCACTTTCCTGTCAGGCGTATTGCTGTACCTGATGACCAACGAAAAATATAACCGCGAGTACACCGAAGCCTATACCAACGCCAGCCTGATCGTGCGTGAGGATTACCACTTCGAAGATGGCCTGTTCAGCGGTTACGACGCCGAAAAACGCAAGTACGACAAAACCAGCTGGAACTACGAGCTGGACGAAAACGGGTTTGCGAAGCGCGACACCACCCTGCAACACCCCCGCTGCGTGTGGAACCTGCTGAAAGAGCACGTTTCCCGCTACACGCCGGAGGTTGTCGAAAACATCTGTGGGACGCCGAAAGCGGATTTCCTGAAGGTGTGCGAGTTGATTGCGGAAACCAGCGCGAAAGATAAAACCGCGTCGTTCCTGTATGCGCTCGGCTGGACGCAGCACTCCATCGGCGCGCAGAACATCCGCACCATGGCGATGGTTCAGCTGCTCCTCGGCAACATGGGGATGGCAGGCGGCGGCGTGAACGCCCTGCGCGGTCACTCCAACATTCAGGGTCTGACCGACCTCGGCCTGCTGTCTCAGAGCCTGACGGGTTACATGAACCTGCCGAGCGAGAAACAGACTGACCTGCAAACCTACCTGACGGCCAGCACGCCAAAACCGCTGCTCGAAGGCCAGGTGAACTACTGGGGCAACTATCCGAAGTTCTTCGTCTCGCTGATGAAAGCCTTCTACGGCGACAAGGCGACGGCGGAAAACAGCTGGGGCTTTGACTGGCTGCCGAAGTGGGACAAAGGTTACGACGTACTTCAGTACTTCGAAATGATGCACCAGGGCCAGGTCAACGGCTATATCTGCCAGGGCTTTAACCCGGTGGCGTCGTTCCCGAACAAGAACAAGGTTGTCGAGTCTCTGTCGAAGCTGAAGTTCCTGGTGACGATTGACCCGCTCAATACCGAAACGTCGACGTTCTGGCAGAACCACGGTGAGTCGAACGACGTCGATCCGTCGAAGATTCAGACCGAAGTGTTCCGTCTGCCGTCCACCTGCTTCGCGGAAGAGAACGGGTCTATCGTCAACTCCGGCCGCTGGTTGCAGTGGCACTGGAAAGGCGCAGACGCCCCGGGCATCGCCCTGAATGACGGCGAGATCCTGGCCGGCATCTTCTTACGCCTGCGTAAGATGTACGCCTCTGAGGGCGGCGCAACGCCTGAGCCGGTACTGAACATGACCTGGAACTACTCGACGCCGGAAAACCCAGCGCCGGAAGAAGTGGCCATGGAGAGCAACGGTAAAGCGCTGGCGGACGTTATCGACCCGGCGACCGGTGCGGTGCTGGCGAAGAAAGGCGATCAGCTCAGCACCTTCGCGCACCTGCGCGATGACGGTACGACGTCAAGCGGCTGCTGGATCTTTGCCGGGAGCTGGACGCCGAAAGGCAACCAGATGGCCAACCGCGATAACGCCGACCCGTCGGGCCTCGGTAATACGCTGGGCTGGGCATGGGCGTGGCCGCTTAACCGCCGCATCCTCTATAACCGTGCCTCCGCTGATCCGCAGGGCAACCCGTGGGATCCGAAGCGTCAGCTTCTGAAGTGGGACGGCGCGAAATGGGGCGGCGTGGATATTCCGGACTACAGCACTGCCGCACCAGGCAGCGATGTCGGGCCGTTTATCATGCAGCCTGAAGGGATGGGCCGTCTGTTTGCTATCGATAAGATGGCGGAAGGGCCATTCCCGGAACACTACGAGCCGTTTGAGA
This sequence comes from Enterobacter cloacae complex sp. IR5402, assembly GCF_049238125.1. Lineage (NCBI taxonomy): Bacteria > Pseudomonadati > Pseudomonadota > Gammaproteobacteria > Enterobacterales > Enterobacteriaceae > Enterobacter > Enterobacter cloacae complex sp. IR5402. The sequence goes on along the minus strand of NZ_JBMKHO010000013.1, from coordinate 35,404 downwards.
CGCCGCTGGGTACTAACCCGCTGCACCCGAACGTGGTCTCTAACCCGGCAGCCCGTATCTTCAAGAGCGATTTTGAAGCGCTGGGTAAAAAGGACAAGTTCCCGTATGTCGGCACCACTTACCGTCTGACCGAGCACTTCCACTACTGGACCAAGCACGCGCTGCTGAATGCCATCGCGCAGCCGGAACAGTTTGTGGAGATCGGCGAGAAGCTGGCGAACAAACTCGGCATTGCCCATGGCGATACCGTGAAGGTCTCCTCTAACCGCGGCTACATCAAAGCCAAGGCGGTGGTGACCAAGCGTATTCGCACGCTGAACGTTCACGGTCAGCAGGTGGATACCATCGGCATCCCGATTCACTGGGGTTATGAGGGCGTGGCGAAGAAAGGGTTCATTGCGAACACCCTGACGCCGTTCGTCGGTGATGCGAACACGCAGACGCCGGAGTTTAAGGCCTTCCTCGTGAACGTGGAAAAGGTGTAACGGAGACGACTTATGGCTTATCAATCTCAAGACATTATCCGTCGTTCCGCGACTAACGGTTTCACGCCCGCGCCTCAGGCGCGGGACCACCAGCAGGAAGTGGCGAAGCTTATCGACGTGACCACCTGTATCGGCTGTAAAGCCTGTCAGGTGGCCTGCTCTGAGTGGAACGACATCCGTGACGAAGTGGGTCACAACGTCGGGGTGTACGACAACCCGGCGGACCTGACCGCCAAGTCCTGGACGGTAATGCGTTTCTCGGAAGTGGAGCAGAACGACAAGCTGGAATGGCTTATTCGCAAAGACGGCTGTATGCACTGTGCGGATCCGGGCTGCCTGAAGGCGTGTCCGTCAGAAGGGGCTATCATTCAGTATGCCAACGGCATCGTCGACTTCCAGTCCGAGCAGTGCATTGGCTGCGGCTACTGCATTGCGGGCTGTCCGTTCGACGTGCCGCGCATGAACCCGGAAGACAACCGCGTCTACAAATGTACGCTGTGCGTTGACCGCGTAAATGTCGGCCAGGAGCCAGCGTGCGTGAAGACCTGTCCAACCGGCGCTATCCACTTTGGCTCCAAAGAGGATATGAAAACGCTGGCGGCAGAGCGCGTGGGCGAGCTGAAAACCCGTGGTTACGATAACGCGGGCCTGTACGATCCGGCCGGGGTTGGCGGTACGCACGTCATGTACGTGCTGCACCACGCCGACAAGCCGAACCTGTATCACGGCCTGCCGGAGAACCCGGAAATCAGCGCCACCGTGAAGTTCTGGAAAGGCATCTGGAAACCGCTGGCAGCGGTCGGTTTTGCTGCCACCTTCGCAGCGAGCATCTTCCACTACGTCGGCGTTGGTCCGAACCGCGCGGAAGAGGAAGACGACAACCTGCATGAAGAGAAAGACGAGGTGCGCAAATGAGAAAACGTGACACCATCGTGCGCTACACCGCGCCGGAACGTATCAACCACTGGGTCACCGCCTTCTGCTTCATGCTGGCGGCGATAAGCGGGCTGGGGTTCTTCTTCCCGTCCTTCAACTGGCTGATGCAGATCATGGGGACACCACAGCTGGCGCGTATACTGCACCCGTTTGTGGGCGTCATCATGTTCGCGTCGTTCATCATCATGTTTTTCCGTTACTGGCACCATAACCTAATCAATCGGGATGATATCTTTTGGGCGAAGAATATTCGTAAGATCGTCGTCAACGAGGAAGTAGGTGATACCGGGCGTTATAACTTCGGCCAGAAATGCGTATTCTGGGCGGCGATTATCTTCCTGGTCCTGTTGCTGGTGAGCGGCGTGATCATCTGGCGTCCGTACTTTGCGCCTGCTTTCTCAATCCCGGTGATCCGATTTGCGCTAATGCTGCATTCATTTGCCGCAGTGGCGTTAATTGTGGTTATCATGGTGCATATTTACGCCGCCCTTTGGGTGAAAGGCACCATTACCGCGATGGTGGAAGGCTGGGTCACCAAAACGTGGGCGAAGAAACATCACCCGCGCTGGTACCGAGAAGTCCGCCAGAAACAGGAAAAGTCATCTGAATGAGTATTCGCATAATCCCGCAAGATGAGCTGGGGTCGAGCGAGAAACGTACGGCGGAGTATATTCCGCCGTTGTTATTCCCCAGACTCAAGAACCTCTACAACCGCCGCGCAGAGCGTCTGCGCGAGCTGGCAGAGAACAACCCGCTGGGCGATTTTCTGCGTTTTGCCGCGCTGGTCGCCCATGCGCAGGAAGTGGTGCTGTACGACCATCCGCTGCAAATGGACCTGACCGCACGCATCAAAGAAGCCAACGAACAGGGCAAGCCGCCGCTGGACATTCACGTCCTGCCGCGCGACAAGCACTGGCATAAGCTGCTGCATTCGCTGATTGCCGAGCTGAAGCCCGAGATGAGCGGCACGGCGCTGGCGGTCATTGAGAACCTGGAAAAAGCCTCAGAGCAAGAGCTGGAAGAGATGGCGAGCGCGCTGTTTGCTTCCGACTTCTCGCTGGTGAGCAGCGATAAAGCGCCGTTCATCTGGGCTGCGCTGTCGCTCTACTGGGCGCAAATGGCGAGCCTGATCCCAGGCAAAGCCCGCGCCGAATACGGCGAAGCGCGCCAGTTCTGTCCGGTGTGTGGTTCAATGCCGGTCTCCAGCATGGTACAGATTGGTACGACACAGGGGCTGCGCTACCTGCACTGCAACCTGTGTGAAACCGAGTGGCACGTGGTGCGCGTGAAGTGCAGCAACTGCGAGCAGACCCGCGATCTGAACTACTGGTCGCTGGAAAACGAAGACGCAGCGGTGAAAGCCGAAAGCTGCGGCGACTGCGGGACTTACCTGAAGATTCTGTATCAGGAAAAAGACCCGAAAGTCGAAGCGGTGGCCGACGATCTCGCCTCGCTGATTCTGGACGCCAAAATGGAGCAGGAGGGCTTTGCCCGCAGCTCTATCAACCCGTTCCTGTTCCCGGGTGAAGGGGAGTAATCTCCTGTGACAGTGCCGGGCGGCGCGAGCTTGCCCGGCCTACACCTCGACAGCAATACCTGCCGTCTTATATGCCAGATGCTCTTCAGCCCGTAGTCCAGGATCCGTCTAAAGACGCGTTATCGCTTTAGCATCGCTTCCACGGCAAATCTCAGGCAACATCCGCACTTTATGTCTGTGACGAAAGCAGATAATAAAAAAGCTCTCGCCTTTGCGAGCAGCTTTCAAGACTTTTCCCCTCAATAATATTCTTGTTTTCTTTTGAATCAAACCAGGCTATAAAGCTGTACATTCATACAGTTAAAAGGTGTTTTCATGGCACTGGAAAAGGGTATTGAACGGCTGGTTCAAGGATTTATCGCTGCAGGTCGCCCCTCATCGCGTCGCCAGACAATTGAGGTACGACGAGCAGGCTATATTGCCAGCACGGAGCTTGCCGGGAAGACCGAAACGCGCGTTCAGCTGGAGACGCTTGTTCTTGAGGGTCTTACCATTCGGGTATTTTCACCTCTCAATGCGCCTGAAATATTGCCTGCTGCCATCTACTACCACGGCGGATGTTTTATCAGCGGCGGCTTTGATACCCATGACAACCAGCTCCGTCAGTTAGCCTACTACGGCAATTGCCGGGTGATTGCGATTCAGTACAGACTGGCGCCGGAGCATACCTTCCCCGCCGCACATGACGATGCTGAAAGAGGTGCGAATCTGGTCTGGCAGTATGCAGACGAATTAGGCGTGGATAAGAACCGACTCACCCTCTGTGGAGACAGCGCAGGAGGGCATTTGGCGCTGGTAACGTCATTGCGGCTTAAGGCAAAAGGGCTCTGGGATCCCGCGCAGCTCATTCTTATCTATCCCATGCTCGACGCTACGGCCAGTCTTGAAAGCTATACCCTCAATGGCATGGATTACGTGATTACTCGCGATACCCTTTTGAGCGGCTATGAAATGTATCTGGCTGGAGCCGACCGTCAGCATCCTGAAGTCAGTCCACTGTGGCGCAACGACTTTAGCGGTCTGCCGAAGGTCCATATTGTTACCGCTGAGTATGATCCGTTACGTGACGAAGGCGAGGCGCTTTATCAGCGCCTCACGGCGCAAGGCGTGAAGTGTACCGCTCAACAATGGCGGGGTGTAATTCACGGCTTCTTCCAGTTGGGTGGAATTAGCCAGTCAGCGCGAGACATTATGCGAGATATTGCCTGGCGCATTAACCATGCCGGGCGAGAGTGAGAAGGAGACTACTCCTCCTCGTTCCCACCCTCTTCATACGCGCCATACGGCTTCGCAGGCAGAACGATATAGGTGCCTTCAAACACCGCGCCTGGCGTTTCATCGCCGAACAGCTCAACCTGCATCTGTACGCGTGCTTTACGTCCACGCGCCAGACGGTCGAGATCGCCGCCCAGTGCGCCCAGGTCAGCTACCGCGCTCGGCTTGCCGCTGATCGGCGCGCTGTAGCGGATATGGGCATCGGCCAGAATAATGGTGCCGCCGAGATGACGTTCGCGCAGCATCAGCCAGATCAGTCCCCATCCGGTGAGCGTGGCGAGTGAAAACAGGCTGCCGGCAAACAGGGTATGGTGCGGGTTCTGGTTGCCGGTTTCCGGCATGGTGGTGATAAATTTTTGTCCGGTATACTGCTGAATACGCACGCCCATTTTTTCACTGAGCGGTATGTGCTGATACCACGCCTGCTGGAGCTGCCCGCACCAGTCGGCGCGATGGAGAATATCGTCCAGCGTGGCGATGGGTTTGATCATCAAAAAGTGACGAATCGGCGTAGTTTGCGGGGCGGTGATTTCCCCCTGATTCACGAAACCAAGCTTGGCAAAGAACTCAACGGCATCTTCGCGGGCGCTACAGGTGACGCGCTTGACCCCTTCCTGACGGGCAACGGATTCCAGCGTCATTGCCATCAGCGTTCCAAGGCCTTTGTCCTGCACGGAGGGATGAACGGCCATAAAGCGGATTGAAGCTTCGTTGTCGGCATTGATGTACAGACGTCCCACGGCAACGAGGTTGCCCTCTTCATCAACCACCATCTGGTGGTGCGCCATCGCGTCCCAGGCGTCGCGTTCAGAGCCTTTCGGTTGATGCAGTGGTTTGCGCAGCATTTCCCAGCGGAAATGGTAATAAGCGTCTAATTCTTCTTCCGTTTGCGGTACTCGAAGGTGATACATAGCTGTACTCTCTCTTGTTACCCGCGGCCATACCGCCAGTTGGCTCATACCTGGAGCCAGAATGTGACGGGGCCATCGTTCACCAGCGAAACCTGCATATCCGCAGCGAATCGTCCGGTTTGTGTATTCATGTCCTGTTGGCGACAGCGCTCAACAAAGTACTCGTATAGAGCTTCTGCGCGCTCCGGTGCCGCGCCCTTCGAAAAACTCGGCCGCATGCCGCGTTCGGTATCCGCAGCCAACGTAAACTGGGAAACCACCAGCACGCTGCCGCCCGCCTGCTGAACGTTCAGGTTCATCTTGCCTTCCGCATCGCTGAAAATGCGGTAGCCCAGCACGCGCTCACATAAGCGGTTAGCTTTTTGTTCGTCGTCATCTTTTTCGACACCCAGGAGCACCAAAAGTCCTGGGCCAATTTCACCCGTCACCTCATCCGCCACGGTGACGCTGGCACGGGTTACGCGCTGAATCAATGCAATCATGGTTGGTCTGCTTCTTGTTGTTTTTCAGCTTCTGCTGCTTTTTTGAGTTCGCGGTAGACCCCGAGAGTGACAGTTATTTCGGCGCCAAGCAAGACGATACACCACGTCCAGTAGACCCAGACAAACAAAATGGGGATCACCGCCAGCACACCGTAAATCAGCTGATAAGAGGGGAACATGGTGATATAAAGCGCGAATCCTTTCTTGCCCAGCTCAAAGAGCAACGCCGCGACCAGAGCACCCACCACGGCATCCCGGTTGGGTACGCGCGTGGTTGGTACCACGCTGTAGAGCAGCCAGAACGAAAGCCACGATAAAATCAGCGGGAAGATACGCAGCACGTTATCGATCACGCTGTTTAAGTCGGTCGCCCAGCGCAGCGAAAGAAGGTAGGAGCTGATCGCCAGGCTTGCCCCCGCCAGCAATGGGCCAAGGGTTAAAATCATCCAGTAGACGGCAAAGGAGTAAACCTTCGGGCGGACTTTTTTGCTCCGCCAGATGGTGTTGAGCGCACTGTCGATGGAGTACATCAGCAGCAGCGCGGTAACAATAAGCCCACACGCCCCCACCGCCGTCATCTTGCTGGAGTTTGCGACAAACTGCTCAATGTAGTTCTGGATCACATCGCCGGTGGCAGGAATAAAGTTTGCGAAAACAAAATGGCGAAGCTGCATGCTCACATCGGCAAACATTGGAAATGCCGAAAAAAGCGCAAAAATCACCGCCACCAGCGGCACCAGCGAGAGCAACGACACGTAAGCGAGATTGCCCGCCAGCGTGGTCATGTTGTCCTCATCAATGCGATGCCAGAGGAGTTTCAACCACGCCCTCAGCGGGCGCGTGTGGTGATTGGCTTTTTGATGAACGGTTTTTAGCATAACTGCTTCGCAAAGTAGTTCGGTATCGTCTCTTTTCCGGTCACCAGAATGGAGGTGATACCTAACTGATTAGCCCCTTCTATATTATCGGCGTTGTCGTCAAAAAAGACCGCATCCGCTGCCGTGAATCCTTCTTCCTGCAATACTGCCTGATAGATGCGCGCCTCAGGTTTACGCATCCCCATCTCCTGGGAGAGATACACTTTATCTGCCGCCGCGTGAATTTCCGGGTATTCATCCGGCCAGAAGGTGGTATGCAGGCGGTTAGTATTAGACAGCACGACAACACGATGCCCCTGCTCGCGCAGCTTGTGCATGATGTCGATCACTTCCGGGCGGATCGCGACAAATATGGCCTGCCAGCCGTGGGAAAACTGCTCGTAGCTTAACGAAAGACCCATTTCCTGACAGAAACGCTCTGCGAACGCTTCATCGCTGATCTCACCGCGCTCGTGCAGATGGAAAGTCTCACCCATCGCGAAATTCTGCTTTAACGTCGCCAGCGGAACACGGCTAAAATCGCTCCATGCGCCCAACACCCGGTTAAAATCGATATCGACGATTACATTTCCTAAGTCAAAGATATAAAGCATGTTTATCTCCTTTCGCCGTGGAGAAGTAACTGTAGCGGGAAAGAGAAACTTTAGCTATGCGCCAGATTCAGCTTAGAGAAAGGAAAGGCCCGAATCGCAATATCGGGCCATAGGATGATCAGCCAGCCTGCTGCTCTTCTCCGGAATTGACTTCGACAACCTCAACCTTGCTGGATTTGAGGTGATTTTGCAGCGCCGGGCCGGGCAGCTCATCGGTGAACAGCGCCGTCGCCTGCGCCACGTTGCCAATTTCAACCGCCGCGGAGGCGTGGTATTTCGTATGATCGGCCGCCAGTAAAATGTGACGGGAGTGAGCGATCATGGTTTTCACCACGCTGGCTTCGTTAACGTCAAATTCCATCATCGCGCCGTCGTGCTCTATCGCCCCGACGCTGGTGACCAGGTAATCTGCGCGAAATCCTGACACGAACGCCGTTGCCGCAGGACCGATAATGCCGCCGTTATGCGGGCGCAGCGTACCGCCGGGCACCATCACCTCAAAGCGCGGATTCTTATAAAGAATGTGCGCCACCCGCAGGCTGTTAGTGATGATGCGCAGATGATTATGGTTAAGCAGCGCCCGGGCAACGTGCTCCACGGTCGTCCCGATGGTGATAAAAATGGTCGAACCGTCGGGAATATAGTCCGCAATCGCTTCGGCAATCGCCCGTTTCTCTTCGGTAAGCGAGACTTCACGCTGTTCGAACGCCGTGTTGACCACGCTGGATGCCCTGCCCGCGCCGCCGTGATGACGGGTGATCAGCCCCTGCTCGCTGAGCTTACGGATATCCCGGCGCACGGTTTGCGTGGAGACATCCAGCAGCTGCGCCAGTTCATCAATGTTCATATAGCCGCGATCGGCAATCAGCGTCAGCAGCTGATCGTGACGCGGGTTGCCGGTCAGTTCGGTAAGGCTCATGGGCTGTCCTCTGAAAACCATCACGCCCCGCATTTTATACAAAAAGTGACAAAAAAGAGCGGGTTTGATCACAGTCGGGTATACCCGCGCGCCCGCCGGGCTTTGTGCATTTCAGTGCTGCGACGGCGCTGGCAAAACGCACGGCGTCTGCGGCGGGTAATTTCTGCCCCAGGCTGACCGCCAGCGCACCGTGGAACACGTCGCCCGCCCCGGTGGTATCCACCACGTTCACCTCAAAGCCGGGCTGATGACACAATGCGCCGTTTTCCAGCCAGAAGCAGCCGTCTCGCCCCTGCGTAACATACACATGTCCATTTGTGAGCGTTTGTGCTTTTTTCAGCGCGTCTTCGGTGTCATCCCGCTGCGTTAAACGCCGCAATCCCGGCGCGGAGAAGGCCGCGTGGTCGCTTAGGGCGATCAGCTCCGCGATGTCCTGCGGGGTGACATCCGCATCAAGCAACGTCGGTACGCCCTGCTGACGGGCCAGGGTAAATGCCTGTTTTGCCCCGTCATGCCAGCGCACATCGGCTAAGACAATATCCCACTGCGAGAAGTCGATTTCTTGCAGCCAGTCTGCCACCGCAGGGAGATCGGGGCTGGAATAGTTCGCTATAACACGCTCCCCGCTGCCGTCCACCAGCACCGCCGATTGCGACGATCGGGCTCCCTTAACTACGCGCGTGTAGCGGGTATTCACCCCCAGGGATTCCAGCTCCGCGAGCAGCCGTCTGCCGGTATCGTCGTCCCCCACCCGGCCAATAAAATCCACTTCCGCGCCCAGTTTCGCGGCTGCCACTGCCGCCGTTGCCGCCGGGCCGCCGCCCACTTCCGTATAGTCTTTTGCGACATATTTCCCACCTTCTTTCGGTAAATCATCGAGATACCAGATGCGATCCAGCACGGTAATGCCGACACAAACGATGCGAGTCATGGTGATTCCTTCTGCGATTTCTGATGCCTTCATTTTAATTTCACCAAATGTTTAAAAAGTGACCCGTGTCAATTTTTTGACTATAAATTACAAATACGATCAAAAACAGACACCACAAACGCGCAAAAATTGACACGATGTGACAGGAGAGAGGCATGTCAGCAATCGCATTTATCGGCTTAGGACAGATGGGCGCGCCCATGGCGAAGAATCTGTTGAAACAGGGCCACCAGCTTAACGTTTTTGATGTGAACCCGCAGGCGGTTCAGGCGCTGGTAGAGAGCGGCGCTCGGGCGGCGGCTACGCCCGCACAGGCAGCAACGGACGCGGAATTCGTCATTACCATGCTGCCAAACGGCGACCTGGTGCGCAGCGTGCTGTTCGGCGAGCACGGCGTGTGCGAAGGGTTATCCCGCGACGCGCTGGTGATTGATATGTCCACCATCCACCCGCTGCAAACCGACGCGCTGATACGCGACATGGCTGAGCAAGGCTTCAGCCTGATGGACGTGCCCGTCGGACGCACCTCTGACCATGCCATCGCCGGTACGCTGCTCCTGCTGGCGGGCGGTACGGCGCAGCAGGTTGAGCGCGCCACCCCGGTATTAATGGCGATGGGCAATGAACTGATTAACGCCGGCGGGCCAGGCATGGGCATCCGCGTGAAGCTTATCAATAACTACATGAGCATCGCCCTGAACGCCCTTTCCGCCGAGGCCGCCGTACTGTGCGAAGCGCTTGGCCTCTCCTTTGACGTGGCGCTCAAGGTCATGAGCGGCACACCTGCGGGTAAAGGCCACTTCACGACATCCTGGCCGAACAAGGTGCTGAAAGGGGATCTTTCTCCCGCCTTCATGATCGACCTTGCGCATAAAGACCTGGGGATCGCCCTCGACGTGGCCAACCAGCTCCACGTTCCGATGCCGCTGGGCGCGGCCTCCCGCGAAGTTTACAACCAGGCTCGCGCCGCCGGGCGCGGGCGCGAGGACTGGACGGCCATTCTTGAACAGGTTCGCGCATCTGCCGGGCTGAAAAAATCACACTGATACGAAAGGACTGAGGAATGACGATGTACACCCTGAAAGATATCACCCGACCTTCCGGCGGTTTTGCGATGCTGGCCGTGGATCAGCGCGAAGCGATGCGCCTGATGTTTGCGGCGGCAGGCGCGCCGGTACCGGTAACCGACCAGCACCTGACGGATTTTAAAGTCAACGCGGCAAAAATTCTGTCGCCGTACGCCTCTGCGATCCTTGTCGACCAGCAGTTCTGCTATCGCCAGATTGTCGAGCAGCAGGCCGTGGCCAAAAGCTGCGCGATGATTGTGGCCGCCGACGAATTTATCCCGGGGAACGGTATTCCGGTCGACAGCGTGGCGATCGACAAGAACGTCGACGCGCAGGCGGTCAAGCGCGATGGCGGCAAAGCACTGAAGCTGCTGGTGCTGTGGCGCAGCGATGAAGATCCGCAGCAGCGCCTGGAGATGGTGAAAGCGTTCAATACGCTGTGCCACGATAACGGTCTGCTGAGCATTATCGAGCCGGTGGTGCGTCCACCGCGTCGCGGTGCCGCGTTTAACCGCGAACAGGCGATTATCGACGCGGCCAAAGAGCTGGGCGACAGCGGTGCCGACCTCTACAAAGTGGAGATGCCACTGTTTGGCAAGGGCACGCAGCAAGAGCTGCTGGCGGCCTCGCAAAAGCTTAACGAGAACATCGCCATGCCGTGGGTGATCCTCTCGTCCGGCGTTGACGATAAGTTATTCCCGCGCGCGGTGAGCGTGGCGATGCAGGCGGGGGCATCGGGCTTTTTAGCCGGTCGCGCCGTCTGGTCCTCTGTGATTGGCCTGCCGGACACCGAGCTGATGCTGCGTGATATTTCCGTACCAAAACTTCAGCGTCTGGGTGAGATCGTCGACGAAATGATGGCTCGCCGTTAAGAAAGGATCCGAACATGAAATGGTTTAACACCCTGAGCCATAACCGCTGGCTCGAACAAGAGACCGACCGCATTCTCGATTTCGGTAAAAACGCCGCCGTACCGACCGGCTTTGGCTGGCTGGGCAATAACGGGCAGGTGCGTAGCGATATGGGCACACATCTGTGGATCACCGCCCGCATGCTGCATGTATACGCGGTGGCGGCGAACATGGGGCGCCCCGGCGCGTACGCCCTGGTTGAGCACGGCATTAATGCCCTGAACGGTCCGCTGCGCGACAAGCAGCACGGCGGCTGGTACGCCTGCGTAAACGATGAAGGCGTGATTGATGCGTCCAAGCAGGGCTATCAGCATTTCTTCGTCCTGCTGGGCGCGGCGAGCGCCGTCACCACCGGCCATCCGCAGGCACGCAAGTTGCTGGACGACGCCATCGAGGTGATTGAGCGCTATTTCTGGAGCGAACAGGAGCAGATGTGCCTGGAGTCCTGGGACGAAGCCTTCAGCAAAACGGAAGACTATCGCGGCGGTAATGCCAACATGCACGCCGTGGAAGCTTTCCTCATCGTTTATGACGTGACCCACGACCGCAAATGGCTCGACCGCGCCCTGCGCATCGCCTCGGTGATTATTCACGACGTGGCGCGCAAAGGGGAGTACCGCGTTAACGAGCATTTTGACACCAACTGGAACCCGATCCGCGACTATAACATCGATAACCCCGCCCACCGCTTCCGCGCCTATGGCGGCACGCCTGGGCACTGGATTGAGTGGGGCCGCCTGATGCTGCACCTGCGCGCCGCGCTGGAAGCGCGCTTTGAAACCCCGCCGGAGTGGCTGCTGGAAGATGCGAAAGGACTGTTCCACGCCACCATCCGCGACGCCTGGGCACCCGACGGGGCGGACGGCTTTGTCTACTCCGTGGGCTGGGACGGCAAGCCAATCGTGCGCGAACGCGTGCGCTGGCCAATCGTCGAGGCGATGGGCACGGCCTATGCCCTCTATACCGTGACCGGCGAGGCGCAGTACGAAGCCTGGTATCAGAAATGGTGGGATTACTGCATCAAGTATCTGATGGATTACGAAAACGGATCCTGGTGGCAGGAGCTGGACACCAACAACGAAGTGACCACCAAAGTCTGGGACGGCAAGCAGGATATTTACCATCTGCTGCACTGCCTGGTGATCCCCCGCCTGCCGCTGGCACCGGGCTTAGCGCCTGCCGTCGCCGCCGGATTACTGGATAGCCAGGCCAAATAATTAAGACGGAGTTTTTATGCGTACCCTACACAATATTGACCTGAAAAATAACGAAAGTGGCTTCACCCTGCGCTGGCAGGACCGTCTGATTTTATCCCACACCGCGGATGCCCCTTGCCTGTGGATTGGCGCAGGTGAGGCGGATATCGAGATGTTTCGCGGCAACTTCAGCATTAAAGACAAGCTCAACGAAAAGATTGCCCTGACGAACGCGACCGTTACGCAGCAAAGCGCGGGCTGGGCAATCCGCTTTACCCGCGGCGACGCGGTGAGCGCCACGCTGCTGGTGGGCGTGGATGCGGAAGGCCGTCTGGAGCTGAAGCTGAAAAATGATGCCGCCAGCCATAACCGCATCTGGTTGCGGCTGGCAGCTCAGCCTGACGATCATATTTACGGCTGCGGCGAGCAGTTCTCGTATTTCGATTTGCGCGGCAAGCCGTTCCCGCTGTGGACCAGCGAGCAGGGCGTGGGCCGCAATAAGCAGACCTACGTCACCTGGCAGGCCGACTGCAAAGAGAACGCAGGCGGTGACTACTACTGGACCTTCTTCCCGCAGCCCACCTTCGTGAGCACCCAGAAGTACTACTGCCACGTGGATAACAGCTGCTATATGAACTTCGACTTCAGCGCCCCTGACTTCCACGAGCTGGCGTTCTGGGAAGATAACGCCACGCTGCGCTTCGAATGTGCGGAAACGTACGTCGATCTGCTGGAAAAACTGACCGGCCTGCTGGGACGCCAGCCGGAGCTGCCGGACTGGGTGTACGACGGCGTGACGCTGGGCATCCAGGGCGGCACCGAGGTGTGCCAGCAGAAGCTCGACACCATGCGTAACGGCGGCGTAAAGGTGAACGGCATCTGGGCGCAGGACTGGTCCGGCATCCGCATGACCTCCTTCGGCAAACGCGTAATGTGGAACTGGAAGTGGAACAGCGCGCTCTATCCGCAGCTTGATACGCGGATTGCGCAGTGGAAAGAAGAAGGCGTGCAGTTCCTCTCCTATATCAACCCGTACGTCGCCAGCGATAAAGATCTCTGCGAAGAGGCCGCGAAACGCGGCTATCTGACCAAAAACGCCGACGGCAAGGACTACCACGTCGAGTTCGGCGAGTTCTACGCGGGCGTTATCGACCTGACCAACCCGGCAGCCTACGACTGGTACAAAGAGGTCATTAAAAAGAACCTGATCGAACTGGGCTGCGGCGGCTGGATGGCCGATTTCGGGGAATATCTGCCGACCGATACCTTCCTGCACAACGGCGTGAGCGCGGAGATCATGCATAACGCCTGGCCTGCCCTGTGGGCGAAATGTAACTACGAGGCGCTGGAAGAGACCGGCAAGCTCGGCGAGATCCTGTTCTTCATGCGCGCAGGCTACACCGGTAGCCAGAAGCACTCGGTGATGATGTGGGCGGGGGATCAGAACGTCGACTGGAGCCTGGACGACGGTCTGGCGTCCGTCATCCCTGCGGCGCTGTCGCTGGCGATGACCGGGCACGGCCTGCACCACAGCGACATTGGCGGCTATACGACGCTCTTCGAGATGAAGCGCAGCAAAGAGCTGCTGCTGCGCTGGTGCGACTTCAGCGCCTTTACGCCGATGATGCGTACCCATGAGGGCAACCGTCCAGGCGATAACTGGCAGTTCGACGGCGACGCGGAAACCATCGCGCACTTCGCGCGCATGACCACTGTCTTCACCACTCTGAAGCCGTACATCAAAGCCGCGGTCGCGCAGAACGCGAAAAGCGGCCTGCCGGTGATGCGTCCGCTTTTCCTGCACTACGAGGACGACGCGCGCGCCTACACGCTGAAATACCAGTATCTGTTTGGCCGCGATCTGCTGGTGGCGCCGGTTCATGAAAAGGGACGCCGCGACTGGTCGCTCTATCTGCCGCAGGACACCTGGGTCAATGCGTGGACCGGAGAAACCTGCCAGGGCGGTGACATCACCGTTGATGCCCCGCTCGGCAAACCGCCGGTCTTCTATCGCCAGCAAAGCGAATGGGCCGATCTGTTTAGCACCTTACGTCATATCTGATAAGGCTCGCCCGCGGGGAAACCTGCGGGCAGACGGAGAACAATAATGAGTCAACATACTTCTGATCCGGCAACCCTGCGCCTGCCGTTTAAAGAAAAACTCGCCTACGGGATGGGCGATCTCGGCTCTAACATCCTGCTTGATATCGGCACGCTGTATCTGCTGAAGTTCTACACCGACGTGCTGGGGCTGCCGGGCACCTACGGCGGGATTATCTTCCTGATTGCGAAGTTTTTTACCGCCTTCACCGATATGGGCACCGGGATCATGCTCGATTCCCGGCGCAAGATCGGCCCGAAAGGGAAATTCCGCCCGTTCGTGCTGTATGCAGCCTTCCCGGTAACGTTGCTGGCGATTGCCAACTTCGTCGGCACACCGTTTGAAATCACCGGTAAAACGGTGATGGCGACGGTGCTGTTCATGCTGTACGGCCTGTTCTTCAGCATGATGAACTGCTCTTACGGCGCGATGGTGCCCGCCATCACCAAAAACCCGGACGAGCGCGCCTCGCTGGCCGCCTGGCGTCAGGGCGGCGCCACGCTCGGCCTGCTGCTCTGTACGGTGGGCTTTGTCCCGGTGATGAACCTGATTGAGGGTAACGACCAGCTTGGCTACATCTTTGCCGCCACCCTCTTCTCGCTGTTCGGGCTGTTCTTTATGTGGTGGTGCTATAAGGGCGTTACCGAGCGTTACGTCGAGACGCAGCCTGCTAACCCGGCGCAGAAACCGGGGCTGTTGCAGTCGTTTCGCGCCATCGCCGGGAACCGTCCGCTGTTTATCCTGTGCATCGCTAACCTGTGCACGCTGGGCGCCTTTAACGTCAAACTCGCCATTCAGGTCTACTACACGCAGTACGTGCTGAACGACCCGATCCTGCTGTCGTATATGGGCTTCTTCAGCATGGGCTGTATTTTTATCGGCGTCTTTATGATGCCCGGCGCGGTGCGGCGCTTCGGCAAGAAAAAGGTCTACATCAGCGGGCTGATGATTTGGGTGGCGGGCGATCTGCTTAACTACTTCTTCGGCGGCGGCTCGGTGAGCTTTGTGGCGTTCTCCTGCCTGGCGTTCTTCGGTTCCGCGTTCGTGAACAGCCTGAACTGGGCGCTGGTGTCCGATACCGTGGAATACGGCGAGTGGCGCACCGGCGTGCGCTCCGAGGGAACGGTCTACACCGGCTTTACCTTCTTCAGGAAGGTCTCGCAGGCGCTGGCGGGCTTCTTCCCGGGGATCATGCTCACCCAGATCGGCTATGTGCCGAACGTGGTGCAGTCCGCCGGGACGGTTGAAGGGCTGCGGCAGCTGATATTTATCTACCCGAGCCTGCTGGCGGTCATCACCATCGTGGCGATGGGCTGCTTCTACAACCTCAACGAGAAGATGTATGTGCGCATAGTGGAAGAGATCGAACTGCGCAAACGTACGGCATAAATGACGTGATTGAGCGCCCTGCGGGGCGCTTTGAGGATCGACCATGACACATAATACTGATCCGTTAACCCTGAAATTGAGCCTGCGAGAGAAGTGCGCCTACGGGATGGGTGATTTTGGCTCGAACCTGATGCTGTGTATTGGCACGCTGTACCTGCTGAAGTTTTACACGGACGAGCTGGGCATGCCCGCGTTCTTCGGCGGCATCATTTTTCTGGTCGCCAAGTTCTTTACCGCGTTCACCGACATGCTGACCGGGGTGCTGCTGGATTCCCGGCGTAACATTGGCCCGAGGGGGAAGTTCAGGCCATTCATACTTTACGCCTCCGTTCCGGTGGCGCTGGTCGCGACGGCGCAGTTTATGGCCAACGACTTTAGCCTGACGGTGAAAACGGCCCTCGCCACCGTGCTCTTCATGATGTTTGGCCTCTGCTACAGCCTGATGAACTGCGCCTACGGTGCAATGGTTCCGGCCATCACCAAAAACCCGAACGAGCGCGCGCAGCTTGCGGCGTGGCGTCAAGGCGGCGCAACGGTAGGACTGTTGCTCTGCACCGTCGGCTTTATGCCGATTCAGGCGCTGTTCATCAGCCAGCACTCACTCGGCTATCTGGTGGCCACGCTGGTGTTCGTCACCGGGGGGCTGTTCTGCATGTGGTGGTGCTACAGCGGGGTGAAAGAACGCTACGTCGAGCTTACGCCCGATCACCATAAGCCCGGCATTCTGAAATCATTCTGCGCGATTTTCCGCAATCCGCCGCTGCTGGTGCTGTGCATCGCCAACCTCTGTACCCTCGCCGCGTTTAACATCAAGCTGGCGATTCAGGTCTATTACACCCAGTACGTGCTGAACGATCTGCATCTCCTGTCGTGGATGGGCTTTTTCAGCATGGGCTGCATTCTGATTGGCGTGTTTCTGGTGCCTGGCGCGGTGAAGCGCTTTGGCAAGAAGCCGGTCTATCTGGGCGGGCTGACGCTGTGGGCGGTGGGCGACGTGCTGAATTTTTTCTGGGGGACCAGCTCCCTGCTGTTCGTGCTGTTTTCCTGCATGGCCTTCTTCGGCACGGCGTTTGTTAATAGCCTGAACTGGGCGCTGGTGCCGGATACCGTCGATTACGGCGAGTGGAAAACCGGCATCATGCTGACCCAGATTGGCTACGTTCCCCATGCCGTGCAGAGCGCGGGCACGCTGCTGGGTTTGCGTCAGCTTATTTTCCTCTGGCCGTGCGGCCTGGCAATCGTCGCCGCCGTGACCATGGGTCTGTTTTATAAACTCAACGAAGCGCGCTTCGCCTTTATTATCGAGGAGATTGGAAAACGAAAAAAACAGTCAGCGAATACCCCTGAGATAACCACCAACAATAAAGCGTCAGCAGTCACTTTATAACAATAAATCCGGCCACTATGTCCTTCCTGTTTAGCAGGAGGGAGGCCTTTCTGTACCTGATACATGGACAAATTATGAAAAGAATCATCACCGTACTGATCGTGTCGTCTGTGTCCTGCCCGGTATTTGCCGGGGCCTATGTCGAAACGCGCGAAGCCTACAACACCGCCTCAGAGCTGCACGAAGTGATCCTGCGTGCGGGCTATAACTTCGATATGGGCGCGGGGCTGATGTTCACCAACGCTTATAACGTGGGGAAATGGGACGAACTGAAACACAGCTATAACGAAATCGAGGGGTGGTATCCGCTCTTCAAACCGACCGACAAACTGACCTTCCAGCCCGGCGGCTTAATTAATGACAGCAGCGCAGGATCAGGTGGCGCGGTTTATTTAGATACCAATTACAAATTTACGGACTGGTTTAATCTGACGTTCCGCTATCGCTATAACCATAACAATTACGATACGCCGGACTATAACGGGCAGATGGATAAGAACGACACGCATGAATTCGCCAACTACTGGAATTTCAAAGTGACGGATGCGTTTTTCTACACCTTTGAGCCGCACTTTTTCCAGCGGGTGAATGATTACCACAGCAAAAATGGCAAAGATCATCACTGGGAAATTACTAACAAGTTCAGCTATAAAATCGACAGAAACTGGCTGCCGTATCTTGAGCTACAGTGGCTGGACCGATGGAATGATTACAACCGGGAGCAGTACCGGATCCGTTTAGGGTTACGGTATTCGTTCTAATAAAAAAGCCGCTGATCGCTCAGCGGCTTTTTCGTTGCCGGGTGGCGCATGCGCTTACCCGGCCTACGGCATAACCGAATTAGTCTTCTTTCGCACCGCGCATTGCACGTTTACGATCGTTCTCAGTCAGGTGACGTTTACGGATACGAATTGACTGAGGCGTCACTTCGACCAGTTCGTCATCATCGATGAATTCCAGAGCCTGCTCCAGCGTCATCTTGATCGGTGGAACCAGAACCGTGGCTTCGTCAGTACCGGACGCACGCATGTTGGTCAGTTTCTTACCGGTCAGGCAGTTTACCGTCAGGTCGTTAGAACGGCTGTGAATACCGATGATCTGGCCTTCGTAAACTTCAGCACCGTGACCCAGGAACAGCTTACCGCGATCCTGCAAACCGAACAGCGCAAACGCAACCGCTTTACCCTGACCGTTGGAGATCAGCACGCCGTTGTTACGCTGGCCCACTTCGCCCGGACGAACGTCGTCGTAGTGGCTGAAGGTGGAGTACAGCAGACCGGTACCGGAAGTCATGGTCATGAACTCAGAACGGAAGCCGATCAGGCCACGGCTTGGGATCACGTAGTCGAGACGTACGCGGCCTTTGCCATCTGGATTCATGTTTTTCAGGTCGCCTTTACGCTCACCCAGTGCCCGCATCACAGAACCCTGGTGCTGCTCTTCAACGTCCAGCGTTACGTTTTCGAACGGCTCTTGTTTACGGCCATCGATTTCGCGGAAGATAACTTTCGGACGGGAAACCGCCATCTCGAAACCTTCACGACGCATGTTCTCAATCAGAACAGACAGGTGCAGCTCACCACGACCCGAAACGCGGAATGCATCAGCGTCTTCGGTTTCTTCAACGCGCAGCGCAACGTTGTGCACCAGCTCTTTGTTCAGGCGGTCAAGGATCTGACGAGAGGTAACGAACTTACCTTCTTTACCACAGAACGGAGAGGTGTTGACGTTGAAGAACATGGATACGGTTGGTTCATCAACGGACAGGGCTGGCAGCGCTTCGACGTTCTGCGGATCGCAGATGGTGTCGGAGATGTTCAGTTCACCCAGACCGGTGATGGCGATGATGTCGCCCGCTTCAGCGATGTCGCTCTCGATACGCTCAAGACCCAGGTGAGTCAGCACTTTACCGACTTTACCGTTACGGGTTTTCCCTTCGCTATCGATGATAGTGACCTGCTGGTTAGGCTTCACTTTACCGCGCTTGATACGACCAATGCCGATTACGCCAACATAGTTGTTGTAGTCGAGCTGAGAGATCTGCATTTGCAGGGTGCCTTCCAGGTCAACGTTTGGCGCAGGAACGCGGTCAACAATCGTCTGGTACAGCGGAGTCATGTCTTCCGCCATGTCTTCGTGATCCAGACCGGCGATACCGTTCAGCGCAGACGCATAAACGATAGGGAAGTCCAGCTGTTCGTCGGTCGCGTCGAGGTTAACGAACAGGTCGAAGACCTGGTCAACAACCCAGTCAGGACGCGCGCCAGGACGGTCAACCTTGTTGATCACAACGATAGGTTTCAGGCCGTGGGCAAATGCTTTTTTGGTCACGAAGCGCGTTTGCGGCATAGGGCCATCAAATGCGTCAACCACCAGCAGCACGGAATCCACCATGGACATCACGCGCTCAACTTCACCACCGAAGTCGGCGTGCCCTGGGGTATCAACGATGTTGATACGGTAGTCATTCCATTTGATAGCGGTGTTTTTGGCGAGGATGGTAATCCCACGCTCTTTCTCCAAATCGTTGGAGTCCATCACACGCTCTTGAGTTTCGGCACGAGCATCAAACGTACCGGACTGCTGTAGCAGCTTATCAACCAGGGTAGTTTTACCATGGTCGACGTGCGCGATGATGGCGATATTACGCAATTTTTCGATCACAACTTTGCCTCAGGCATTTAGAAATAGCGCGTTATTGTACACGGATTAATCGCACTACAAAACAGGATCACAAACATCCCCCGCAAACAAGTATTGCAGAGATGCTTTGTGATCGCTTTCACGGAGCGGTAAAAGGGCACTTTAACGTAAATTGCACCAATATGGTGCTCGATGTTCACACAGAAGCACTATAATGGTGCAACAAATCCAATGTGGTGCAGCCCTTCTGCACTATGGTGCGCATGATAACGCCTTTTTGGGGTGTTTTAAAAGTTGGCACAGATTTCGCTTTACAGAAATACAGTAAAAATATGGCAGCCCAGCCGATTTGAAGACCTCGTTACCACGACGACAATGACCAATCTGGAGAGTTAAGTATGTCCGCTGAACACGTTTTGACGATGCTGAACGAACATGAAGTGAAGTTTGTTGATCTGCGCTTCACCGATACCAAAGGTAAAGAACAGCACGTCACGATCCCTGCTCATCAGGTGAACGCCGAATTCTTTGAAGAAGGCAAAATGTTTGACGGCTCCTCCATTGGCGGCTGGAAAGGCATTAACGAATCCGACATGGTTCTGATGCCAGATGCAACCACTGCGCTCATTGACCCGTTCTACGAAGAACCTACGCTGATCATCCGCTGCGATATTCTGGAACCTGGCACGCTGCAAGGCTATGACCGTGACCCACGCTCCATCGCAAAACGCGCTGAAGAGTACCTGCGCTCTACCGGCATCGCAGACACCGTTCTGTTCGGGCCAGAGCCAGAGTTCTTCCTGTTCGACGACATCCGTTTTGGTGCTTCCATTTCTGGCTCCCACGTCGCTATCGATGACATCGAAGGCGCATGGAACTCTTCCACCAAGTACGAAGGTGGTAACAAAGGTCACCGTCCGGGCGTGAAAGGCGGTTACTTCCCGGTTCCTCCGGTCGATTCTTCACAGGACATCCGTTCTACCATGTGTCTGATCATGGAAGAGATGGGCCTGGTTGTTGAAGCGCACCACCACGAAGTGGCAACGGCTGGCCAGAACGAGATCGCTACCCGCTTCAACACCATGACCAAAAAAGCGGATGAGATTCAGATCTACAAATACGTTGTACACAACGTTGCGCACCGTTTCGGTAAAACCGCGACCTTCATGCCAAAACCAATGTTTGGCGACAACGGTTCCGGCATGCACTGCCACATGTCCCTGTCCAAGAACGGCACCAACCTGTTCTCTGGTGACAAGTATGCGGGTCTGTCTGAGCAGGCGCTGCACTACATCGGCGGTGTTATCAAACACGCTAAAGCGATCAACGCCCTGGCGAACCCGACCACGAACTCCTACAAGCGTCTGGTTCCAGGCTACGAAGCACCCGTGATGCTGGCGTACTCTGCCCGTAACCGTTCTGCTTCTATCCGTATCCCGGTGGTTGCGTCTCCGAAAGCGCGTCGTATCGAAGTGCGCTTCCCGGACCCGGCGGCTAACCCATACCTGTGCTTCGCAGCACTGCTGATGGCCGGTCTGGACGGTATCAAGAACAAGATACACCCGGGCGAAGCCATGGACAAAAACCTGTACGACCTGCCGCCAGAAGAAGCGAAAGAGATCCCACAGGTTGCCGGCTCTCTGGAAGAAGCCCTGCAAGCGCTGGACGCAGACCGCGAGTTCCTGACCGCTGGCGGCGTGTTCACCGATGAAGCTATCGACGCTTACATCGCGCTGCGTACCGAAGAAAACGACCGCGTTCGCATGACGCCGCACCCGGTTGAGTTTGAACTGTACTACAGCGTTTAATTGTTTTGTTTTACCCGGCGCATACGCGTCGGGAGTAATTGCCGTGGAAACTTTAGCCCATCTTCGGATGGGCTTTTTTCTCCACCAACAACCTGATCTCACGCGCTTTTTACCTCTAAAACGCTATACTGCACTAAAATAGTGCAACGACTCCAGGAGACTGCTGAATGGCAACTGGCACGCTGCCCGATGCTGGGCAGATCCTCAATTCTTTGATTAACAGTATTTTGCTGGTCGACGACGAGCTGGCGGTGCATTACGCCAACCCGGCGGCGCAACAGCTGCTCGCCCAAAGCGCCAGAAAACTGTTTGGCACGCCGCTGCCGGAACTGCTGAGCTATTTCTCGCTGAATATTGGTCTGATGCAGGAGAGTTTGCAGGCGGGTCAGGGCTTCACCGATAACGAAGTGACGCTGGTGATTGACGGACGCTCGCATATTTTGTCCCTCACCGCACAGCGCCTGCCAGATGGCATGATTCTGCTGGAAATGGCGCCGATGGATAACCAACGTCGTCTCAGCCAGGAGCAGCTTCAGCATGCGCAGCAGATTGCGGCGCGCGACCTGGTGCGCGGGCTGGCCCATGAGATCAAAAACCCGCTGGGCGGCTTACGCGGTGCGGCACAGCTTTTGACCAAAGCGCTGCCTGACCCTGCCCTGGCGGAGTATACCAACGTCATTATTGAGCAGGCGGACCGTCTGCGTAATCTGGTCGATCGCCTGCTCGGGCCACAGCAGCCGGGGATGCATGTTTCAGAAAGCATTCACAAGGTCGCGGAGCGGGTGGTGAAACTCGTCTCTATGGAGCTGCCGGATAACGTCACGCTGGTGCGTGATTACGACCCAAGCCTGCCGGAGCTGGCGCACGATCCGGACCAGATTGAACAGGTGCTGTTGAACATTGTGCGTAACGCGTTGCAGGCGCTGGGCCCGGAGGGTGGCGAAATTATTCTGCGTACCCGCACCGCGTTCCAGCTGACGCTGCACGGAGTGCGTTATCGTCTGGCGGCACGTATTGATGTGGAAGATAACGGGCCGGGGATCCCGCCGCATCTCCAGGACACTCTGTTCTACCCGATGGTCAGCGGTCGCGAAGGCGGCACCGGGCTGGGGTTATCCATAGCCCGAAATTTGATTGACCAACACTCCGGCAAAATTGAATTTACCAGTTGGCCGGGACATACCGAGTTTTCGATTTTCCTGCCGATTAAAAAATAAAGGTGACGTTTATGCAACGAGGGATAGTCTGGGTAGTCGATGACGATAGCTCCATCCGTTGGGTGCTTGAACGCGCACTCACAGGAGCGGGATTAAGCTGCACGACGTTTGAGAGCGGCAGCGAGGTGCTCGACGCACTCACCACCAAAACGCCGGACGTTCTGCTCTCGGATATTCGCATGCCGGGCATGGACGGACTGGCGCTCTTAAAGCAGATCAAACAGCGCCACCCCATGCTTCCGGTCATCATAATGACCGCCCACTCCGACCTGGATGCCGCCGTTAGCGCCTACCAGCAGGGGGCGTTTGATTATCTGCCAAAACCGTTTGATATCGACGAAGCCGTTGCCCTGGTCGAACGCGCCATCAGCCACTATCAGGAGCAACAGCAGCCCCGCCACGCGCCGGATTTCGGGCCTACGACGGACATCATCGGTGAAGCGCCGGCCATGCAGGACGTGTTTCGCATCATCGGGCGTCTGTCGCGCTCGTCTATCAGCGTCTTGATTAACGGTGAATCAGGGACCGGTAAAGAGCTGGTTGCACACGCCCTGCATCGCCACAGCCCGCGGGCGAAAGCCCCCTTTATCGCCCTGAACATGGCAGCGATCCCTAAGGATTTAATTGAATCTGAGCTGTTCGGCCACGAAAAAGGGGCGTTTACCGGAGCCAATACCATTCGTCAGGGACGCTTTGAACAGGCTGACGGCGGCACGCTTTTCCTGGATGAAATCGGCGATATGCCGCTGGATGTTCAGACCCGACTGCTGCGCGTGCTGGCAGATGGCCAGTTTTACCGCGTGGGCGGGTATGCGCCGGTGAAGGTGGACGTGCGTATTATTGCCGCGACGCACCAGAACCTGGAGCTGCGCGTGCAGGAGGGGAAATTCCGTGAGGATTTATTCCATCGTCTGAACGTGATCCGTGTCCACCTGCCGCCGCTGCGCGAGCGTCGGGAAGATATCCCGCGTCTGGCGCGCCATTTCCTGCAAGTGGCGGCCCGCGAGCTGGGCGTGGAAGCCAAGCAGCTTCATCCGGAAACGGATGCCGCCCTCACCCGTCTGGCGTGGCCTGGCAACGTGCGTCAGCTGGAAAACACCTGTCGCTGGCTGACCGTGATGGCCGCCGGACAGGAAGTGTTGATTCAGGATCTCCCCGCCGAGCTGTTTGAAGCCACCGTGCCCGAAAGCACCGCCGGACATGCGCTGCCGGACAGCTGGGCGACGCTGCTGGCGCAGTGGGCAGATCGCGCGCTGCGTTCCGGTCATCAAAATCTGCTCTCCGAAGCGCAGCCTGAGATGGAGCGCACGCTGTTAACTACCGCGCTTCGTCATACCCAGGGCCACAAACAGGAAGCGGCTCGCCTGTTGGGATGGGGTCGAAACACCCTGACGCGCAAGCTGAAAGAGCTGGGAATGGAGTGATCTTACTCCGCTGTGTAAAGGTTACTAATTGAGCGCAAAGTGCCGTTATTTTGCGCTTTACTGTTCCGATGAGTTTTGTATGATCGTGCCCGGAAACAGGGGGGAGCATCATGCTGGAATCATTAGTGACTTTGCTTTCGAGCGGAGCAGCAGAAAGCCACACGCCACAAACTGCCGTTGCGGCGGTGCTGTGTGCGGCGCTGGTTGGGCTGTTTAGCTAACGAGCTGTTGATGAAAAGCCGGGTGGCGCTTCGCTTACCCGGCTTTTCAACTTAAATCACCCGCGAGAACTGCTGTAAACGCGCCTTCTGACGCAGATAGGCATCGAAGCACATGCAGATATTACGAATCAACAGACGTCCTTTCGGCGTGACGACCACCGCGCTTTCCGACACATCCACCAGCCCGTCCTTCGCCAGCGGCGCAAGGAGTTTCAGGTCTTCGGCAAAGTAATCGCTGAATTGCAGATCCCATTGCGACTCCACCTCGCGGAATTCGAGACGGAAGTTGCAGATAAGCGCCTTAATCACATCACGACGGATGCAGTCGTCACGCGTTAACGCAATGCCGCGCCACAATGCGTTACCCGTTTCATCAACCTGCTGGTAGTACAGCTTCAGCTCTTTCTGGTTCTGAGCGTAGCAGTCGCCAATCATGCTGATGGCGGAGACGCCCATTCCGAGCAGATCGGTATCGCCCTGGGTGGTGTAACCCTGGAAGTTACGGTGGAGTACACCTTCGCGCTGGGCAATTGCCAGTTCGTCGTCAGGGCGGGCAAAGTGATCCATCCCGATAAACTGATAGCCGGTTTCGGTCAGCGAGGCGATGGTCTCCTGCAAAATGTCTAGCTTCTGCTGGGCGGAAGGCAGATCCGCATCTTTGATTTTGCGCTGAGCGGCGAACAGCGTCGGCAGGTGCGCGTAATTAAAGACGCTCAGACGGTCCGGGTTAAGCTCAGCCACGCGTTTAAGCGTGTAGGCGAAGCTCTCCGGCGTCTGCTTCGGCAGGCCGTAAATCAGGTCTATATTCGTTGAGGTAAAGCCGATTTCACGCGCATGGTTGAGTAAGGCAAAGATAAACGCTTCGTCCTGCTCGCGGTTTACCAGGCGCTGTACTTCTTTATTGAAGTCCTGTACGCCCATACTCAGGCGGTTGAAGCCTTCAGCGCGTAAATGATCCAGCACATCCAGCTCGATTTCACGTGGATCGACCTCGATCGAAATTTCGGCGTCGTCGTTAAAACTGAAATTGTCGCGCAGCAGCGCCATCAGGCGGCTGATCTGCGCTTTATTCAGATAGGTTGGCGTACCACCGCCCCAGTGAAGCTGGCTAACGTGACGCCCTTTAAACAGCGGTGCGCGGTGCAGAATTTCCTGTTCGAGCGCATCGAGGTATTGATCGGCTTTGTGCTGCTGGCGGGTAACGATTTTATTGCAGCCGCAGAAGTAGCAGAGCTTATGGCAGAATGGAATATGGACGTAGAGCGACAGCGGGCGCTCGGGATAGCGCACCACAGCATGCTGAAAATCCGCCTCGCCGAAAGCGTCAGAAAACTCCAGCGCGGTGGGGTATGAGGTATAACGCGGCCCGGAATAGTTATATTTCTGGATCAGGGCCAAATCCCAGTCGATAGATGGTACAGACATGCTCACTCCTTCCGTTGGTGTCGCGTTCGTATACGGCGGCCCGTTCTGGTCCCGTTGCGGGCCATCATTCGGGTGCGCAGCCACTTCTGTCGCCGCGACAACCGCCGTAGTTTAACGAATAACCACACCAGATAACATATAACCGGAAGGGTTATAAGCAGGACGAGTGTACCTGCCGGGTGCAAATGTTAGTTTCCACCCTTCAGAAGACGCATCATATCTTCCTGCTTTTCGTCTTCTTCTTCGTCGTCTTCGTCATCGTAAGACAGACCCAGCTTCTGCATCAGCTCGTCGATGCGATCCAGTTTGGCATCCACCCATGACTGCTCTTCGGCGGTCAAGGTTTCACCCTCTTCAAGACGTTCCAGCAGCGCGTCCAGGCGCTCATCGTTCTCCAGCAAATCCAGCTCAGCCTGCGGTGAAAGCATAGGTTTCTCGCTCTTTGGTTTGTGCTGCTTAGTGACCGGGGTGTCTGTCACGCCCAGTGGAATGGGAGTTTTACTGCCGATACGAGGATCTTTCTGCTGTTTGCCTTTTGCAGAAGCGCCTGCGGCACCGCCACCGTTAGCACGGCTACCCGCAGCATGGCCACGATGTTTTTTATCGCGTTTGCGATCGCGCGCTTCCTGATTCAGTTCTTCGCGCGTTTTGCGGCGTGCTTTTGCAGGGCGTTTCGCGCCCGCAGCGGAGGTCGGTTTTTTCATGATGTTTTATCTTTAAGTCGTTTTCTTCAGTATAGAATTGCGGCGAAATCTAGCAGAAAGCAAGCAAAGAAAAAAGGCGACAGAGCAATCTGTCGCCTTTTTTCCTGACTCACAACCCTTAACGGGTCAGACATTCCCTGTTTGCCTGCAACAAACCCTGTTTATCCCTTGGCTACTACCGTCCGTGATACGGTTCCGTTTCCTGTTAAAAACGCCTCCAGGCGCCGGTCGTCCTGACAATCCTGAGTCTTCGCCTCCTGGCGCTCCTGACCCTTATCCTTAAGTCGTTATCCTGTTGGCATCCTCGCCGTAGCACACACTTTACCTTGTTCCTTTAAACTAACAAGCAACGAAAAGGTACAAAACCGGATTTTCAGATAATTACTCATTAATAACTCTTTGAATTTTAATATCTTGAGTTTTTTAGCCCCTGCGATTTCTCTTAAATTTCTCATACGCTTAAGGGCAAATCTCTTACATTTCGCAGGGCTTTCACTTACATGTCAATGACGAAGGGAAAAGCCTTTTGCCCGCATTCAGGTATAATCCCCGCAGATTACGATTTTTGGAGACGACCACGTGACTACCTGGAACTACCAACAGACGCATTTTGTCACTAGTGCGCCCGATATTCGCCACCTGCCCTCAGACACAGGGATTGAAGTGGCATTTGCTGGCCGCTCCAATGCGGGAAAATCCAGTGCCCTGAATACGCTGACCAATCAGAAAAACCTGGCGCGTACCTCAAAAACACCTGGCCGTACACAACTGATTAACCTGTTTGAAGTGGCTGAAGGCAAACGCCTGGTCGATTTACCGGGCTACGGTTACGCGCAGGTACCGGAAGAGATGAAGATCAAATGGCAGCGTGCGCTGGGTGAATACCTGGAAAAACGCATGTGTCTGAAAGGCCTGGTGGTGCTGATGGATATTCGTCATCCGCTGAAAGATCTCGACCAGCAGATGATTGACTGGGCGGTGGCAAGCGATATTGCGGTGCTGGTACTGCTGACAAAAGCGGATAAGCTGGCGAGCGGCGCGCGCAAGGCACAGGTGAATAAGGTTCGTGAAGCGGTGCTGGCATTCAACGGTGATGTACAGGTTGAACCGTTCTCCTCGCTGAAAAAGCAGGGCGTGGATAAACTGCGTCAGAAGCTCGACAGCTGGTTTAACGATCTGGAACCGGCGACAGAAGCGGAAGCAGAGTAATAACAGGCGCGGCGATGACCGCGCTTTTTTCGCCTGAAACTTTCTTTGCCGCAATAAAAAACGCCCCAGTCATTACTGACTGGGGCGGCTAAAATATTCAGCCAAATCCGATTACGTGAAGTAAAAGGTCTGAAAGATAGAACATCTTACCTCTGTACCCTACGTCGTTAACTCTACTCTTTTTTTATCGCTGGACAAAGCACTTTTTGTAGTTTTTTTTCATTCTTTACATAGGGAATTCTAATGATCGTCACAAAACGCGCGTACTTATGTTGCTTACTTACATAAAACGCGCGTTATTCCGTTAGCCCTTAGTGAGCCTGATCCCAGTTTTCGCCGCTACCCACTTCCACCAGCAACGGAACGTCCAGCTTCATGCTGTTTTCCATCAGTTCATGGATCTTCTGAGAGACCGTCTCCAGATCGTCTTTATGAACTTCAAAGACCAGTTCATCGTGTACCTGCATGATCATTTTCACGCGCGGCTTCTCTTTTTCCAACCAGGCATCGACGGCGATCATTGCGCGTTTAATGATGTCCGCCGCAGTGCCCTGCATAGGGGCGTTAATCGCAGCACGTTCAGCACCCGCGCGGCGCGCGGCGTTGCTGGATTTGATGTCCGGAAGGTAGAGACGACGGCCATCCAGCGTTTCAACGTAGCCTTTCTCTTTCGCCTGCGCGCGGGTACGTTCCATATATTCCAGCACGCCCGGATACCGCTCGAAGTAGAGATCCATATACTTCTGCGACTCTTTACGCGGAATATTGAGCTGGCGTGAAAGACCAAAGGCACTCATGCCGTAAATCAGACCGAAGTTGATCGCTTTTGCGCTACGACGCTGCTCATTTGTCACGCTCTCCAGCGGCAGCCCAAACACTTCGGCAGCGGTTGCCCGGTGAATGTCCTTCCCTTCGGCAAAGGCCGTCAGCAGGCCTTTGTCGCGTGACAGGTGCGCCATAATACGCAGTTCGATTTGCGAGTAGTCCGCGGAGACAATCAGATAATCCTCTGGCGCAATGAAAGCCTGGCGAATACGGCGGCCCTCTTCATTACGCACCGGAATGTTCTGAAGGTTAGGATCGGTTGACGAAAGTCGCCCGGTCGCCGCCACAGCCTGGTGATAGGAGGTGTGCACGCGGCCCGTTTTCGGGTTGATCATCAACGGCAGTTTGTCGGTATAGGTCGATTTCAGCTTAGCCAGACCGCGGTATTGCAGAATAACTTTTGGCAGCGGATAGTCCAGCGCCAGCTCTTCCAGCACCTCTTCAGACGTTGAAGGAGCGCCGCCCGGGGTTTTCTTCAGCGGCTTGATACCCTGTTTTTCAAACAGGATGGTTTGCAGCTGTTTCGGTGAAGACAGGTTAAATGCCTCGCCAGCAAGCTCATGCGCTTTCTGTTCAAGCTCGGTCAGGCGCTGCGCCAGCTCACCAGAGTGGTTATGCAGCACCGTTGGGTCGATTTTAACGCCATTGCGCTCAATGCGGGACAGCACAGGCACCAGCGGCATCTCAATGTTCTCGAACACATTCAGCGGCCCTTCGTGCTTCTGCAATTTCGGCCACATTTTGAGATGCAGCTGTAGCGTGACGTCAGCGTCTTCCGCGGCGTAGCGGCCTGCCTCTTCCAGCGCGATCTGGTTAAAGGTCAGCTGATTTTTACCCTTACCGGCAATTTCTTCAAAGGTGATGGTTTTGTGTTTCAGCCAACGATCGGATAAGGAATCCATATCATGGCGGCCCGCCACGCTGTCCAGAATGTAAGATTCAAGCATGGTGTCAAAAGCGATACCACGCAGCTCAATGCCGTAGTTTTGCAGAATACCGCGGTCATACTTCAGGTTTTGCCCGACCTTCAGCGCTTTCTCGTCTTCCAGAATCGGCTTCAGCAGTTCTAAGGCGCGCTCGCGGGAGATTTGCTCCGGCGCATCCAGATAGTCGTGAGCAACCGGAACATAGGCGGCAACACCCGGCTCCGTCGCGAATGACAGACCCACCATATTAGCCGTAATGTTATCAAGGCTATCCGTTTCGGTATCGAAAGCAAAGACTGGCGCTTTTTTCAGCTTTTCAATCCAGGCGACGAGCCGTGACTCTTCCAGGATGGTTTCATAGTTGTCGAAGGAGAGCGCTATCGCCTCTTCTTCTGCCTGCTCTTCGGCATCGACAACGATGGTCTCTTTCGGCTTCGCCGCAGGTTTAGCCCCTTTCGCCTGAAGCCATTTCCCGGCTTCAACATCCGCGGTCCAGCGTTTAAATTCGTATTTTCTGAACAGACCAAGCAGTTCGTCGGCGGCGGGTTCCTGCACTTCCAGCTGCTCGCAGGTAAGCTCCAGCTCTACGTCAGTTTTGATAGTGGCCAACCGATAGGAGAGATAAGCCACCTCTTTGTTATCGGCGAGCTTTCCGGCCATGGTTTTTGCGCCACGGAAGGTAAGACCGGCAATTTTGTCGGACTCTGCATACAGCGTATCCAGCCCGCCCAGCCCTTGCAGCAGCGCCTGAGCTGTTTTTTCACCCACGCCCGGCACGCCAGGAATGTTATCCGAGGAATCGCCCATCAGGGCGAGGAAATCAATAATGAGCTCTGGCGGCACACCATATTTGGCGACCACTTCTTCCGGGCCAAGAATGGTGTTTGTCATGGTGTTGATCAGCGTAATCCCTGGCGTTACCAGCTGCGCCATGTCTTTATCACCGGTACTGATCAGAACCGGGCGGCCTGCTTTTTCCGCTTCGCGCGCCAGGGTACCAATTACGTCGTCAGCTTCAACGCCAGAGACCGCCAGCAGTGGCAGCCCCATCGCTTTCACCATAGCGTGCAGCGGTTCAATCTGCGCACGCAGATCGTCAGGCATAGGGGGACGGTGTGATTTGTAGTGCTCAAATAATTCATCGCGGAAGGTTTTACCCTTCGCATCAAACACCACGGCCGCATGGGTTGGGTGGTATTGCAGAATCAGGCTGCGAAGCATATTCAGCACGCCGTACATTGCGCCGGTAGGTTCCCCTGCGCTGTTGGTCAGAGGAGGAAACGCATGATACGCCCGATACAGGTAAGAAGAGCCATCGACGAGTATAAGTGGGTTTTCTGGGATCTGAACCATAATGTCCGTGCCTGTTATGAATTTATGGGTAAAGGATGCCACAGAAGGATGAAAACATCAGGTTTTAGCGCTTTATACAGAAAAAGATTTTGCGATCGGGAAGATCGCTCGCAAAACAAAACTGTGGATAAGTTTGTGCATATTTTTAATACAGGTGAATAACAGCTTGATAAAAGTAATATTGAAAACTTATTTATCCATTTAAATCAAACAATTAATACAAGATCAATTAAGATCGCACCTCACTGATGGTTATTTAGTCTATGTGGATATAAGGCTTAAGCACCTTGTCTATAGGGAAAAATTCGCGGCCTGCCAGGAAAAGCCGCGGCCTCCTGGTGTGAAAGCGCCCTGGTCTGAGCGAATTTCTGATAAGATCGGCGCCCAGCACCGGATAGCCGGCTGCTCAATTACAGCTAACTATCTGAAAAAATTCATCATGTCGAGAATACTCGCTGCGATAACATTATTATTAAGCGTCATTTTAACTATTCTGGTTACTATCGCCTGTTCTGTGCCAATCATCGTTGCCGGAATAATTAAGCTCCTGTTGCCTGTCCCTCCGGTATGGCGCGCGGTGTCTGCTTTTTGTAATTTTATGATGTACTGCTGGTGTGAAGGCCTGGCGATCCTGCTGCATCTGAACCCCTGGCTGAAGTGGGACGTTCAGGGTCTGGAGAAGCTGAACAAAAAGAACTGGTATCTGCTGATCTGCAATCACCACAGCTGGGCCGACATTGTTGTATTGTGCGTACTGTTTCGCAAACACATTCCGATGAATAAATACTTTCTGAAACAGCAGCTGGCCTGGGTGCCTTTCATTGGTCTGGCCTGCTGGGCGCTGGATATGCCGTTTATGAAACGCTATTCACGCAGCTATTTGATTCGTCATCCGGAACGCCGCGGTAAGGACGTGGAAACCACGCGCCGTTCTTGCGAGAAGTTTCGCGCGCATCCCACCACCATTGTTAACTTCGTCGAAGGATCGCGCTTTACCGAAGAGAAGCGCCAGCAAACTCGCTCTCCTTATCAGAACCTGTTGCCGCCAAAGGCTGCGGGCATCGCAATGGCGCTCAACGTGCTGGGTGAGCAGTTCGATAAATTGTTGAACGTAACGCTCTGCTATCCGGAAAACGACAGGACGCCATTCTACGACATGCTCAGCGGCAGGCTGACGCGTATCGTTGTCCGCGTTGATCTGGTGCCCGTCAATACTGAACTGCACGGGGATTACGTCAACGATAAAAACTTCAAACGTCGTTTCCAGCTTTGGCTTAATACACTCTGGAAAGAGAAAGACGAGCAGATAGCGAAGATTAAATCTTCATACAAAAACGCCGGTCAGTGACCGGCGTTTTTCTTTATGGTTGTTACTTTTTCTCAACCAGGTATTTCACGGTATCAGCGTACTGTTGTACGAAGATATCCATGCTGGTCGTGTCCATACCACGCATATTCACCTGGTATTTGCCGTTAACATACATCGCCGGCACGCCCTGCAACTGAAAGTCAGCGGCAGCTTTTTCCTGCTGTGCCACGAGAGATTTCACCACAAAACTGTTCCAGGCAGCGTCGTAGTCTTCACCTTTCACACCGGCATCTACGAACACTTTACGGATATCTGCCGTAGTTTGTACGGTCTGGGTTTTCTGTACGGCTTCAAACATAGGCGCGGTGATCTTATCTTCCACACCCAGCGCAATCGCGACCGCCCATGCCTGAGTCAGATCTTTGCCCAGTGGGCCAAGGAACTCAACGTGGTATTTCGTCATTTTGGTGCCTTCCGGCAGCTTTTTCTTCACGTTGTCAGAAACATGAAGTACCTGCTCAAACTCGTAGCAGTGCGGGCAGTAGAAGGAGAAGAACTCCAGCACCTGAGGCTCGCCAGCAACAGGCTTGTCTAGCGTAATGTACTGCTTGCCGTCGGTAAACTGCGCAGCAGTTGCGCTAAATGCCAGAATCATACCAGCCAGCGCCAGCCAAATTTTTTTCATGATCAACTCTCTCCTGGGTGTGTCCAATTAATACATCGGCGTTAATTGCAAAGGGGGTTCCTGTAGAACCTTAACCTGCTCGGTAAATGTGGATATCTGGTTGCGCCAGTAATCCTCCCCGGTAAGCCAGGGGAAATTTCGGGGAAAAGCCGGGTCTTCCCAACGCCTGATTAACCACGCGAGATAATAAACAAATCGCATCGCACGTAAAGGCTCTATCAAGGCAATTTCGTCTGAATTAAAGGGGATAAATTCTTCATAAGCTTCAATTATGGTCTCAAGCTGCATGCGCTGCTCGGCTTTATCACCGTTGAGTAGCATCCATAGATCCTGCACCGCGGGTCCCATACGTGCGTCATCAAGATCGACAAATAGCGGCCCATCGCGCCAGAGAATATTCCCGGCGTGGCAGTCACCGTGCAGGCGCAGAGTAGTAATATCATCCCGCCAGCAGGCTTTTACAGCATCAATAAGCTTATCGGTCGCCGTGAGGAAATTATCCTTTAGTGCATTCGGGATCAGCGCCGATGTTTCGAATACCTGTCGCGGCTCAATAAGATATTCCTGAACACCAATCGTCGGACGGGCAACAAACGGTTTTTTACGTCCCGTCTGATGAATGCGCCCCAGATAGCGGGCAACCCATTCCATCTGATCGATATTATCTGCCTCAAACTGTCTTCCGCCCAGGCTCGGAAATACCGCGTAGTAAAAGCCCTGATGGGTCAGCAGCGTTTGGTTATTGAATTTAATCGGTGCCGCAACGGGAACATCGTCATCCAGTAGATCGTGGGCAAACTGATGTTCTTCCTGAATTTGTTCTGCGGACCAGCGCTGTGGACGGTAAAACTTTACGACAAAGCGCTGGCGCTCTTCGTCCTGAAATTGGTAGACACGGTTTTCGTAGCTGTTTAAAGCGGTTAACCCGGAATCCACCCGAATACCCTGCTCGAACAGCGCATCCATAATGGTATCCGGGTGTAGTGTCTGGAAAGTAAAAGCCTGGTCGTTCATCCGATCATCCGGAAATTATACGAATGATTCAGGATATCATCTTGTGGCGATTTCGGTGGCTCCGCTTACAAGCTTTTACTCTTTAATTACGCCTCGGGCGCGCAGTAATGCGGTTTTAAAATCCTCTTCATAATCTTTCTGAATGCCAGGAATAACAGCATCTTTAGCCGAGTCACGCATTTTCAGGTGGTAGATCAGGATGTCGTCAGAAAGGTCCGCCAGTTCGCCATCAAAACCTGACTCTTTCGCCAGTTTCTGTAAAAATTGCATCAGATTCAGCTCTGGCTCTTTTTGCCAGGCCGGCTGGAGAAGCTCAATGACTTCATTAAGACGTTTACATTTCATGGTAGTGCTCCTTTCATTTAGAGAGACA
Source organism: Enterobacter cloacae complex sp. IR5402 (assembly GCF_049238125.1). Classification (NCBI taxonomy): domain Bacteria; kingdom Pseudomonadati; phylum Pseudomonadota; class Gammaproteobacteria; order Enterobacterales; family Enterobacteriaceae; genus Enterobacter; species Enterobacter cloacae complex sp. IR5402. Next base: position 1,270 of record NZ_JBMKHO010000013.1, on the reverse strand, counting down.
CGTTAGCAGGGTCAATCCCACAATAAAAGAGGCGATATTCGTGAATCAATGCCAGGAAATCATCGGGGTTGTTCTGACCGGGGGCAGGGCAACGCGAATGGGTGGAAAGGATAAGGGACTTCAGCTCCTGAACAACACACCATTATGGCAGCATGTTGCTGATACGCTTGCAGATCAGGTGTCATCGATGGCGATCAGCGCTAATCGACATGTTGATATTTATCAGCGCAGCGGGTATCCGGTTTATCAGGATAACCTGGTGGACTACCCCGGTCCGCTGGCGGGAATGCTTTCTGTTATGCAGCAGTCGTACGGAGAGTGGTTTCTCTTTTGTCCATGTGATACGCCCTTCATCCCGTCCTGTCTGGTTGAACGTCTGGTGCAGCGGCGCGGTGGTGCTCCCGTCGTCTGGGTACACGACGGTGAACGCGACCATCCAACGATCGCATTGATTAATCGCTCGTTAATATCCGCGCTGGAAGATTACCTGGCCGCAGGAGAGCGACGCGTCATGGTATTTATGCGCCAGTCCGGAGGGCATTCCGTTGATTTCAGCGACATGAAATCGGCGTTTGTGAATGTAAACACGACGGAAGATTTGCAGATGATGCAGGAGAGAAAATGATACCCGTATTAGCGATCTCAGCCTGGAGTGGCACCGGGAAAACTTCGCTGCTAAAAAAACTGATACCTGCACTTTGCGCCAAAGGCATTCGTCCCGGATTGATTAAGCATACGCACCATAACATGGATGTCGATAAACCGGGGAAAGATAGCTATGAGCTGCGTAAGGCTGGCGCTGCACAAACGATGGTGGCGAGTAACCAGCGCTGGGCGTTAATGACAGAAACACCGGATGAAGCACCGCTGGATCTCGCTTATCTTGTCAGCCGGATGGATCACTCCACGCTGGATCTGGTGCTGGTTGAGGGGTTTAAGCATGAGGCTGTTGCGAAGATCCTGCTATTCAGAAGCGATGCCGGACATGACGTAAGTGAGTTAACGCTGGATGAACATGTGATTGCCGTGGCCAGTGACGTTGCGTTGACGCTGAAAGTACCGGTTCTGGATTTAAATAATGTGGAGGGGATTGCAGCGTTTATTTCGGCGTGGTGTGCAGTCTGAAATCTGCCGGGTGACGGCTTCGCCTTACGGCCTGCCGTTTTTCAGCAAACAAACGCAAAAAGGCCATCCTTGCGGATGGCCTCTTCACTTGTTTGATGCCTGGCAGTTCCCTACTCTCACATGGGGAGACCCCACACTACCATCG
>NZ_JBMKHO010000012.1:0-124339 GCF_049238125.1 Enterobacter cloacae complex sp. IR5402 | reverse complement strand
CCTGGGCGAAATGCGCCTGGTAAGCAGAGTTTTTGAAATGTAAGGCCTTTGAATAAGACAAAAGGCTGCCTCATCGCTAACTTTGCAACAGTGCCATAAATAATGATGAAGCGCAATATCCTGGCAGTGGTAGTCCCTGCCCTGCTGGTAGCCGGTGCAGCAAACGCTGCTGAAATCTATAACAAAGACGGCAACAAATTAGATCTTTACGGGAAAGCAGTCGGCCTGCATTACTTCTCCGATAATGACAGCAACGATGGCGACAACACTTACGCGCGTCTGGGCTTCAAAGGTGAAACTCAGATCAACGATCAGCTGACTGGCTACGGTCAGTGGGAATACAACTTCCAGGGTAACAACTCTGAAGGTGGCGATGCACAGAACGGCAACAAAACCCGTCTGGCATTCGCAGGTCTGAAATTTGGTGACGCAGGCTCCTTCGACTACGGTCGTAACTACGGTCTGGTCTATGACGCAATCGGCATCACCGATATGCTGCCTGAGTTCGGCGGCGACACCGGCGCGAGCGATAACTTCTTCGCAGGCCGTACGGGTGGTCTGGCGACTTACCGTAACAGCAACTTCTTCGGCCTGGTTGACGGTCTGAACTTTGGTGTTCAGTACCTGGGCAAAAACGAGCGTACTGATGCAGTACGTTCCAACGGCGACGGCTGGGCAACCTCACTGAGCTATGATTTCGAAGGCTTCGGCATTGTGGGTGCTTATGGTGCAGCTGACCGTACCAACAACCAGCAGACGCTGGAATGGGGTAAAGGTGACAAAGCTGAACAGTGGGCAACCGGCCTGAAATATGACGCGAACAACATCTACCTGGCAGCTATTTATGGCGAAATGCGTAACGCAGCGCGTCTGGGCAGCCGTGGTTTCGCTAACAAGTCTCAGGACTTCTCTGTCGTCGCTCAGTACCAGTTCGACTTCGGTCTGCGTCCATCCATCGCTTACTACAAATCTAAAGCGAAAGACGTAGAAGGTATCGGTGACGAAGACTACATCAACTACATCGACGTTGGTGCGACATACTACTTCAACAAAAACATGTCTACCTATGTTGACTATCAGATCAACCAGCTGAAAGACGACAACAAGCTGGGCATCAACAACGACGATATCGTGGCTCTGGGTCTGGTTTACCAGTTCTAATCAGCACACCTCGTTGTTATATGCTTAATGAACAGGGCTTCGGCCCTGTTTTTTTATTCCTGAGAGAAAATAATAGCGACTTTTGAAAAGCCGCACGCTTTTCGTCGCAAACGGTTGGCATTTTGTAAATCTACCGTTAACCTGATAGCGGATTTCACTTCTGTAATCACAATGGAACTTCGTCATGTTTGAGAACATTACTGCCGCTCCTGCCGACCCAATTCTGGGCCTGGCCGATCTGTTTCGCGCCGACGACCGCCCTGGAAAAATCAACCTGGGTATTGGTGTATATAAAGATGAAACCGGCAAAACTCCGGTACTGACCAGCGTCAAAAAAGCTGAGCAGTATCTGCTGGAAAACGAAACCACCAAAAACTACCTCGGTATTGATGGTATCCCTGAATTTGGTCGCTGCACCCAGGAGCTGCTGTTCGGCAAAGGCAGCACCATTGTGAGCGAAAAACGCGCCCGCACGGCGCAGACCCCAGGCGGTACCGGCGCACTGCGCGTGGCGGCAGATTTCCTGGCGAAAAACACTTCTGTGAAGCGTGTGTGGGTAAGCAATCCAAGCTGGCCGAACCATAAGAGCGTGTTTAATTCTGCGGGTCTGGAAGTGCGTGAATACGCCTACTACGACGCAGCCAGCCACGCGCTGGATTTCGACGGCCTGCTGGCCAGCCTGAGCGAAGCCCAGGCGGGCGATGTGGTGCTGTTCCACGGCTGCTGCCATAACCCAACCGGTATCGATCCTACGCTTGAGCAGTGGGAACAGCTGGCTAAGCTGTCCGTTGAAAAAGGCTGGCTGCCGCTGTTTGACTTCGCTTACCAGGGCTTTGCCCGTGGTCTGGAAGAAGATGCAGAAGGTCTGCGCGCATTCGCCGCCGTGCATCAAGAGTTGATAGTCGCAAGCTCCTATTCCAAGAACTTTGGTCTGTATAACGAGCGTGTCGGCGCCTGTACGCTGGTGGCTGCTGACGAAGCAACCGTCGATCGCGCATTCAGCCAGATGAAGTCCGTGATCCGCGCTAACTACTCCAACCCACCGGCACACGGTGCGTCTGTGGTCGCGACGATCCTGAGCAACGATGCGCTGCGCGCCATCTGGGAGCAAGAGCTGAACGATATGCGTCAGCGCATTCAGCGCATGCGTCTGCTGTTTGTGAACACGCTGGCTGAGAAAGGCGCTGACCGTGACTTCAGCTTCATCATCAAGCAGAACGGCATGTTCTCCTTCAGCGGCCTGACCAAAGAGCAGGTGCTGCGCCTGCGTGAAGAGTTTGGCGTGTATGCCGTTGCATCTGGCCGCGTGAACGTTGCAGGTATGACGCCTGACAACATGGCGCCGCTGTGCGAAGCCATTGTCGCGGTGCTGTAACCTGCATCCCTAAAAAAAAGCCTGCATCGCGCAGGCTTTTTTATTTTACCGGGTTTACCAGACAGGCATTTCATCCTGAAGGAACGGGTTATGCAACCGCTCATCCCCCAGCGTTGACATTGGTCCGTGTCCAGGGATAAACGTCACATCATCACCTAACGGTAATAACTTCTGCTTAATCGACTGAATCAGCTGACCGTGATCGCCGCGTGGGAAATCACTGCGTCCTACGCCCCCTTTGAAAATCACGTCACCGGAAATCAGCAGACGCGACACGTCATCAAAGAAGACAATATGGCCGGGCGTATGTCCGGGGCAATGCAACACCTGTAAAGTTACATTCCCTACGTTAACGCGATCGCCTTCGTTCAGCCAGCGGTCCGGTGTCAGTGGCTGACAGTCTTCCAGGCCAAACATACGGCTTTGAGCAGGTAATCCCTGTAGCCAGAACTCATCTTCTTTTTCCGGGCCGATAATCGGCACACCGTAGTATTCAGCCAGTTCAGCCGCTGCACCCACATGGTCGAGATGGCCATGGGTGAGTAAAATCTGCATCAGCGTTACACCGCTGGCAGCGACTTCCTGCTTGATTGTCTCAGCGTCGCCACCGGGATCAACAAGCGCGGCCAGTTTAGTTTGTTCACACCAGATCAATGAACAGTTCTGTGAGAACGCGGTAACCGGAATAATACGATAGTTCATACTGCTCCTGTGTTTCGTTATTACCAGTGCCGAACCGGCCCGGTATCAATATGCACAAAGTTGCTACGTGGGTAGTATCCTACACCACCTGCGCGCATAGATAACGCCGCTTTGCGAATATTGGCTAACGAAACGCCCTCAATATGGAAATCCATCGCCTGCCCTTTGGTGTGATAGCTTTTTTTCGCTACCCCACGGCTGTGGGCACGCAGTTCATTGTTGGTATCCAGAGAGCGATAGCCAGAGATGAGCTGCACCGGCCTTTTGGTCCCCAGCAGTCCCTGCAAGCGGTAAAGCTGATCGAATAATCCAGGGTCGATGGCTTTGATTTTATTCGCGCGGAAATCACGGAAAAAATGGTTGAGTCTTGCTAATTCATCCTGAATATAGCCTCTGCCATCGAAAAATTCCGCTTTAAGCGTCTCACCAGTATGCAGATTGTTGAGCGTTAAAATACGCGGACGAGGTGTCGAGAGGGTGGCAAATGCTGGCGTCGGAAGGATGGCTGCTGCGCCCAGCGCAACGCCACCTAACGCCAGCAATTTGCGGCGATTAGCGTCAAATTTGTCCATGATAATCAGGTCTACAGGTAAAAGAAATTGTCAATATGCTTAGCGCACGAAGGGCACCATAACTGGCAAAACCTGTTACGTCAAGGCGCCCAACCCCAGTAAATACGCGGCTTGCAGCCAGATCGCCTCATATTCACCATAACTTACGACAATCATTTTTACCGAACTACTTCATTTACCTGATTAATTGTTCCGCTTTTGGCAAAATTTGTGCGCCGGATCGCGCTGTCAGATCATAATTGTAAATATCTGTACGATACTGGGTACGTCCGTCTGCCCCTACAAACGCCGTCAGATAGTAAAGATTGACCGGAATATTGTGGCGGATATTGACGTAACGCGTATCTCCCTGCTTCAGCGCATCTGATATCCGCGTATCGTTCCAGCCTGCATCCTGCAACAGCATATTCGCCAGCTCAGAGGCCTTGTTCACGCGGACACAGCCCGAGCTGAGCGCGCGTGCGTCTTTCTGGAACAAATTATGGTTCGGGGTATCATGCAGATAGATTGCGTCCGAACTTGGCATATTGAATTTGTAACGTCCCAGCGAGTTATGTGCGCCCGGTGCCTGCTGGAAACGGAACGGCAGGTTCGAAGGCGTAATCGTTGACCAGTCCACCATCCAGGGGTCAATCGCTTCTTTGCTGTTCCAGCCACGCATCACCGTATAGTTATGTCGCTCCAGATAACCCGGGTCATTCCAGACCTTAGGCAGAATATCTTTGCGCGCCAGCGTCGGCGGCACGTTCCACGGCGGGTTAACCACCACGTTATTCAGCGCGCTGCTCATCATTGGCGTTTTACGGTCAGGTCGGCCGACAATCACGCGGGACGCCAGCACTTCACTACCGTCCTGATAGTAGACCAGGGAGTACGCCGGAATGTTGACCATAATGCCGGTGGATAACGTGCCCGGCAGCAAGCGCAAGCGCTGGATATTCAACGCCAGCACTCCAGCCCGCTGGGCCGGAGAGACGTTCAGCCAGTCGCGAGTAGATGGACCAATCACGCCGTCAGCGCCCAGCCCCTGCGCGGCCTGGAACTGCTTCACTGCGGCGACCAGCTCGCGATCGTAAGCGGCGGGCTTATTGCTCAACGCAACGGCGGTTTTCTCTTTTACCGGCGCCGACGGGCTGACGACCGCATTTTGCGTCTCGTCACCGGGCAGTGCAATTTTAGGGCCGCTGTCGAGAATGCCGGAGCGTTTCATAATTTCGCGGATCGCAGGCACATCGCTGCTCCACTGCCCCGGACGCAGCGTTGTGGTGCCGCGCAGCTGAGGCCACGGGCGGGAATCCGCAACCAGCTCAAGAAGCGACTGATGCATCGTGGCATACTGCGGATGGGCAGGCGCAAGGCTTGCGATAAAGCGCGGCAGTTCGCCGTTATCCAGCGACAGCTGCCACTGGTTAATGACGGACAGCGCAGGCGTCGCCAGCTTGTACGGCTTACTGCTGTATAACCAGCGGTTGCCGTTCACCGAAATCCCCGCAACAAATTGTAAGTAGCCCATCATGGCATCAGACAGCACCACGTCACGCGCTTGTCCGGTCACGGCAGGATCGGTCAGGAGTTCAACCCAGGTCGTGAACTGCGGCTGAAAACCTGCAATCGCCACTTCAGCCAGCTGCTGCTGGAAGGCACGTACCGCCTCGCGATTTTCCCACATCGGTTTCATATCGCGCGCAGCGTAAAGCAGCGTGAGCTGGTTAATATAAGCGGGAGTATAGCCCGAGGGCAGCCCGGTCATAAGCTGCTGACGTAATGATCCAGTATCGATGCCTTCCGGCAGCGGTTTAATGCCGGCCATGATGGCCGTTGCCGGAGACTGATCCAGCGGTTGTGACAGTGACGTCGGCTGCGCGCCCATCGTCGCGGAGCTGTCAGTCGGTACAATTTCAGGCTCATCGGCCTGAGCGGTAAACAGTGGAGCAAACATCACTGTCAGGCACAAACTCAGCGCAGACAGCTGACGACCACGATTCTTCTTAAGCAACATCCCTTGCCCCCTGTTTTTCACGACATGCCCAGTATTCTGGAGCTTTCCTTCAGTATAGAAAGGCATACACGCTGCTGCCTTGCCTTATGTAAAGAAGTTTAAAGATAACGCAGCCCTGAACACAAGTTAAGTGAATAAAAAAAGCGGCGCATGAGCGCCGCTATTTGTCGCACCCCAGGTTAAGAGGCGTCAGCCGTGCCCGGTAATGACTCCGGTGGCTGCGGGGCGAAACCACGCAGGCCCACGACGTGCACGTGTTCACTGTTCTGGAACACCTTACGCACCAGCTTATAGGTTGTCCCTTTTTCCGGACTGATGTTTTCCGGCGCCGCGATGATGAGCTGCATATCGAGTCGCTCGCAAAGCTCAAACAGCGTGGCGATGGAGCGGGCGTCGAGACGCGCGGCTTCATCGAGGAACAGCAGACGACATGGAGAGATGTCTTTGCCGCGCAGACGACGCGCTTCATCTTCCCAGCTCTGCACCACCATCACCAGAATCGACATACCGGTACCGATGGCTTCACCGGTAGAGAGCGCACCGGATTCCGCGCGCAGCCAGCCGTCTGAGCCACGGTTAACCTCAACTTCCATTTCCAGATAGTTGCGGTAGTCCAGCAGCTCCTCGCCGATGGTTTGCGGCGTACGCTGGCCCATGTCAATCTGCGGATTCAGACGCTGATACAGCTTCGCCAGCGCTTCGGAGAAGGTCAGGCGGTTACTGTTGAACAGATCCTGGTGCTGCTCATGCTGTTCAGACAACACGTCCAGCAGCGTGGAGTGCGCCTCACGCACGTTCACGTTCAGCCTCACGCTGTTGACCTGGCCAAACGACACGCTTTGCAGGCCCTGGTTCAGCTGACGGATACGGTTCTGCTCGCGCTGAATGGTTTTACGAATAATATTCGCCACGCTGCGGGAGCTGATTGCCAGCTTTTGCTCGCGGGAGGTCAGCTCTTCCGTCAGACGGCCCAGCTCGATCTCCATCTGTTCGATCGCTTCAACCGGATCGTCGGTACGGATGATGTCCTGACGGATACGCTCGCGCAAGTGCTGATACACCGCCACGAAGAACTGGATTTTGCGCTCAGGACGCTTCGGATCTTCGGACATGCGCAGCACGTCGCGCAGGTGTTCGTTATCCGCCACCGCCAGACGCAGCGCGCCCAGCGCCTTATCCGACATAGAACGCAGTTCATCGGCCGACAGATACGCCAGCTCGCGGCGGTGCAGACGACGCTCCACGTTGTTGTCTTTCACCATGCGCATCACCGCGCACCAGCCCGCCTTCGCGGTCACAACCTGCTCGCGCATCTCGTGATAGTCACGTTCCAGCTTGCGCAGGCGACGCGTCAGGTTGTCCATCTCCGCTTCACAGAAGGTCAGCGCTTTTTCCAGCTGATTACGACGCGCACGGTTGTTGCTGAGCTGAGCATGCAGCTCATCGCGGCGAATACGTGCCCGCTCTTCTGCACCGCTGTCGGCGCGCACGCCAATGTCCTGCAACTCTTTATGCAGGTCGTTTAACAGCTCTTTCTTGGTGTCGAAGGAGCTTTTCAACGACGCCATCACCTGACTGTACTGGCTCAGCTGTGCGGCGTGAGTACGCATCGCTTCGCGCGCGCGCGTACGTTCCGCTTCCGCCTGCTCAAGGCGCTGGCGCAGCTTTTCATTAAGATCGCTGTTCCCGCTCAGCATTTCTGCTGAATCGGAGTAGCCGAAGTGCGCGCGACGTTGCACCACTTCCGTCAGGGCAAACGCCTGCTGACGCGCTTCGCGCTGCACCTGCTGTGACCAGGCGTAATCCTCTTTTAACTGTTCAAACTGTTCCGGGTCGCTCTGGAGAACGGAAACCATCGGCTCCAGCTTCGCCAGCTGATTGCCGTGCTGCTGCACAAAGCGCGCGGCTTCCTGCGCCTCGTCCAGTCGTTCCTGAATTTCATCCACGCGGTCGGCGAGCGTATCGTCCGCCAGCAGGTTCAGGCGTGGCAGAATGCGGTTAAGCGCCGCAACGCCCTCTTTCGCCTGCTCGAACTGGACGCGGCTCTGCTGGTTGTCATTTTCATGGCTAGCCAGCGCACGCTCCAGCTCACCGCGGCGGGTGTTGAGCTTGCGAATTTCGGCTTCCGGATCGGGCTCAAAGGCCACGCCCAGATGGCTGCCGATAAAGCGGCTGAACGCCTGATGCAGACGCTGCGTTTTTTGTACATCAAACGACAGGGTCGCAAAACGTTCAGAAAGCGTTTCGCGCTCGGCATGCAGGCTTTCAATGCGGCTTTCACGCGCGGCGCGGCCAAACAGCGGCAGTTCCGGGAAGCGCGAATAGCGCCACTGGCGATCGGCGATTTTCACCACCACCGCTTTTTCCAGCTCGTCAACGCTGAATACGCTGTCATCAAACGACTGCGGATCTCCTTCGATGAGGTAGAGATCTTCCGGGCAGTCTTCCAGCCCTGCAAGCTGGTCAGAAATCAGCGACAGATCCGGCACCACAATCGCGTTACGGGATGGACCGTACAGCGCGGAGAAGTACGGCGCATCGTCCAGACCAACATCGTCGTAAATTTCAGACAACAGCACGCCGCCGAAACGCTCGGCTAAGGCATTCAGACGCGGATCTTCTGAGCCGCCTGGCTGGCTTAAACGCTCGATCTCCTCATCGACGTCACGCTTGCGCGCGCCCACTTCGTCACGCTCAACAATCGCTTCACGCTCACGCTCCAGCAGCTGTTGCATGTATTCGGTGACGTCCTGGCTGGAGGCAAACTCCTGGCCACACTGTTCGCTGAGCTGGTTCAGGCTGCTTTGTGCAGCCAGCCAGATCGGCGCACGCTGTAAGAGCGTCGTCGAACGGGACTGAAGCTGTTCCAGCTCCTGACGCAGCGTCATGCGCTGTTCGCTGGCATTCGATACGGTATCGGACAGGGCCGCAATACGCGCTTCCAGTTCCTGATGCAGGGCCTCAAGCTCGTCGAAATCGTAATTTTTACCCTGACGCTTGCAGAATTCCGCCAGCAGACGCTCGGCTTCCTGCTGTTCACGCAGACGCTGTTCCAGCTCGTTCAGGCGCATGCGCAGCGGCTGCACCTGTTCGGCCAGATGGCGTTGATTGACGCCGTCGCGCAGCAGCTCACGGGCAACGTCCCACGCTTCGTTACGCGCCAGCGGACCGTTAATCGCCACCACCAGCTGGTACGCCTGCTCAAACTGGCTATGCGCCGTTTGCGCCACGCTCATTTTCTGATCGAGAGAAAGCAGTTTCTCAGTGGCTTCCTGCTCTTTGGCCTGGAAGGTATCCAGCCATTCGTCAGCGCTTTCCGGGGTCAGGTCCGGCAGATGGCACAGCTCTTTGGCACGCTGCAACGCCTGCAACGCCTGGTTGTACTGAATCGCACGCGTCTGCTGCACGTCCAGCGCCTGCTGGTAGTCAGCGAGCTGGCTTTTCAGCTCATCCACTTCCAGCTCGGCGGCTTCCGCGCGGGCTTCGTTCTCTTCCTGCAATTCGGCAGCTTCGGCCACCACTTCATTTTGCTCTTCAAGACGAATTTGCAGCTCATCAAGATCGGCTTCGTAGCGCTCGATTTTTTCCTGCTGACGCAGCGCGGTCTGCACCAGATTCAGATGATCGCTGGCCGCCTGGTAATCGGCTTCCAGATCCCCTTCCGCACCATTGTGCTCGCCCAGTTCGCGCGCCATTTCGACATGCTTATACTGCTCGGCCACCAGCTGTTTGCGGGAGGTAAACAGCTCGCGGCGATACTCCAGCGCCTGATCGAGATGAATACGGCGCTCGTTGGCGTGGCGCATATAGTCCGCCGCCACGTAGTTGGTGGCTTCGCTGATCAGGTGCTTAAACAGGTCCCGGTCAGACTGCGTAACGCGAATCGCTTCCAGCGTCATGCGGTTTTCACGCAGCGCGGCTTCCATATCCTGGAAGGCCTTACGCACGCCGCTGTTTTCCGGCAACAGGTAGTCGCGCAGGGAGCGGGTAATGGCGCTGGAGATACCGCCGTACAGGGAGGCTTCAATCAGACGGTAGTATTTACTACGATCTGACGCGCTGCGCAGACGACGGGCTACCACGCCGAGATCGAACATCAGAGAGTGGTAGTCGGTAATGGAATTAAACTGCTTAAACTGCACGCCTTCGATAGCTTCCAGCTTGTCTTTCAGCTCCTGGAGCGTCAGGACGCGTGCCTGACGTTCATTCAGGGTTTCCGTCAGCAGCGCGGTTGGCTGTACGGAGGTAGGCAGCCCCTGGATCGCAAACGGTTTGATATCTACTTTACGATCGCGGCCGGCAACCTGTTGCAGACGCACGCCTACAACCACGCGCTGATGGCGGGAGTTGATCACGTCCAGCACTGAATAACAAACGCCCGCTTTCAGCTTACCGTGCAGACCTTTATCACGAGAGCCGCTCGTGGCGCCCGCTTCAGTGGTGTTACGGAAGTGCAGCAGGGTCAGGTCAGGTATCAGCGCCGTCACGAAGGCCGCCATGGTGGTGGATTTACCCGCCCCGTTACCGCCGGAGAGCGTTGTCACCAGCTCATCCAGATCGAAGGTTCGGGCAAAGAAGCCGTTCCAGTTAATCAGCGTCAGTGAGCGAAATTTACCGCGTTCAATCATTACTCTTCCTCCCCGCTATCCGGCTGATTCTCTTCGTGCTCGTCATTGAGCTGCAAATGGTTTTCCACCGGCATCGCTTCACCGTCACGTATCATGCGCAGCTGCGCTTCACGCGCATCATCACCCGCACGCACGTCGGCGCCAAAACGGAAGACCGATTCGGTGATGCGGAACTTGCTGCTGTCGTGACCCATGAACCAGACCATTCCCAGACGGCGTAGACGGTTAAGGGATGAGCGAACTTTTTCCTGTAATTTCTGACGGTCCAGATCGGACCCCGTTGAGCGGTTATTCACCAGCTTGAGCAGCTTGCTTTCATCCGCCAGCGACAGCAGCTCATCGTAAAGCTCCTGTTGGGTGAAGATCCCTTCATTCGCCAGACGTTCCGGGCTGAGATAGAGGTAGCAGAGAATTTTGCCGACCATCATATCCAGTTCGGAAAGCACCGAGCGCGGAATAAGCGTGGTAGAGCGCGGACGCAGGTAGAAAAACCCTTCCGGCGCGCGGATCAGCTCAACGTTATAGCGAGCGTAAAACTCTTCCAGGTACTCCTGAAAGTCCATCAAAAAGGCGTGATTATCCAGCTCGTCAAGGCCAATGTGACGACCGGCACGCAGCTGGCTGTCCAGCGCCGGAAACAACGGATTCGCCAGCGCCTGTGCCAGCTTAACTGGCATCACTTGTTCAATATTTGTCAATGACATGCGCCTGTACCTTGGCTCCGTAATCGTTAATCGGCTGCCACTTCGGCGGCAGTCCGGTGAAATCGGCTTGTGCGATGCCCAGGCGCACCGCCTGGTCTACAACAATGCGGGCAACATCGAAGTGGCGCGCGCGCGGATACTGCGCCAGATAGTCGCGTACCACGAGGCCAAGATCCAGCGGTGCTTGTCTGGTTTTGTAGACAGCGAGCTGTTCTTCGATCATCGCCGCAAGCTGCTCGCGAATTTCGTTAAATTCTTCGTATTCCAGATCCGGCGGCAGTTCACCGGTGACCTCTTCATCGCGCAGCGCCATCTCTTCGTCGCGCATATCCAGCAGACGATCGGCGTTGGCGTAGGTCAGCGCCCACGGCGCATCGAAATAGGTCTGTACCGACTGGCGCAGACGCTGAGCAAAGACGCGATTCTTATCCATATCGATGGCGGTACGGATAAATTTATGCACGTGGCGGTCGTAACCGATCCACAGGTCGATTGACTGCTGGCCCCAGCTGATAATGCGGTCAAGCTTGCTCTGCAAATCAAACACCAGACGGTCGATAAAATGCAGATCGTCGTGCGCCATTGTCGCGTCCTGGATGCGCAGCAGATTGGCCTGTAGCTTATCCCCCGCCGCCTCCAGCGTATCCTGCAACTCACGCAGCGTACCGGACGTTTCTGACAGCAAGAGTTCACAGCTGGAGATAGCCGCACGCCAGTCTTTATTAAGCAGTTGAGCGATATCGTCTTTCACCTGCTGCTGCTGTTCGTCCATCAGACGTTGAGTCAGATCGATACTGTCGAAAATCTCGGCGACCGAGTATTTCAGCGGCGCGTAAACGTTGCGATGCCAGTGGAATTCGTCACCGTTTTCATCAGCCGCGTCGGCGGCACGCTTCAGCTCACCTGCAACAATAGAGAGCTGCATGGAGAGACGCAGCGTGGAAAATTCGCGCTGGCGGATGTAATAGTCGGTAATGCCAATGCCCAGTGGCGTAAGACGATAGATGGCGTTTCCTTCCGCCTGCTCGCTGGTAAAGCGGTTCAGCAGACGTTGACGCACCATATCATTGATTGCGTTGTTGGCACGCACGCTAATGGTTTCGCTGGTTTGCTCAAACGCATCACTGACGTGGCGGAACGCATCCACCAGTTCGCCTTCACTCATTTCGCCATCCAGGCGTTCGCCGTTTAGCGTCGCAACCGCCAGCAGGAATGAGAGTCTGTCTACCGGCAGCGAGATGGAGAAATCGTTTTTCCTGGCCCAGGCAACCAGTTCGGGGACTGTCTGGGAAAATTCACTCATAGATTATCCTTGCATCTGCGGCTTGCGCGCGGTGACGTGTATATAGCGGCCAAGGCTCAGATAAGGCTCCTGGCGGCAGTACCGCGTCTCTATTTCTGTTAAGGCGTCTAAACAGTCATCCTGTTTTTGTTTATCACGCAGATAATCATGAAACACCCTCACGCCGGTTTTGCCGGTAATTTCCCAACCGATCTCCTCCAGCCAGCCATAGACCTGCTGCGGTTCACGGGGGAAATCCGGTGAAAGCGTGCGTCGTTTCTTTTTATACATGCCCTGCTGTACGTAGCCAAAATTGCCGACCAGCACGTTTCGCATTAGCAGGCCGTTGGCATTGTAAAACATCAGCGATAACGCACCGCCCGGGCGCAACATCGACCACAGCGTTTTTAACATCGCCTGGGGTTCGGCGATCCATTCGAGCACAGCATGAAACAATATCAGATCAACCTGCGTTTCCAAATGCTGCGGAATGTCCTGAGCGGCGCAATGTATAAAATGCATGTTGTCGCTCACACCTTTCTCTTCTGCCGCTCGCCCGGCGCGCGCAACCATCTCGGCAGAAAGATCGCAAAGCGTGACGTGATGTCCCCGCTGCGCCATCAGAATTGCAGTCTGACCTTCCCCACCGCCGGCATCCAGCACGCGCAACGGTCGGTCACCGAATTCAGCCAGCAGCTTGTCCAGATCCTGCCAGAGGATCGTCTGACGAAGCTGACCTTTGGTGGTGCCATAAATGTTGCGCGAAAACTTTTCCGCGATGTCATCAAAATTGCGATCCCGCATTGGGAGGGTTCCACTCACTGCAAAACCGCTATTTTGTCACACCCGCGCGGAGAATGAACCACTCTGGTGTAATATCACCGACAATCGCCTGCTGTATGGTTAAAAAAGGAACCAAAAAGGATGCTTTTTACCCTAAAAAAATATATCGGAGGCATGATGCTTCCCCTTCCCCTGCTGTTGCTTCTCATCGCGCTGGGGCTAGCAATGATATGGTTTAGCCGCTTTCAGAAAAGCGGTAAATCCCTTGTTACCGTGGGCTGGCTGGCGCTGCTGTTACTCAGCCTGCAACCGATCGCTGACGGTTTATTACGTCCGATTGAAAACACCTACCCGACGTGGCAGGGAAATCAGAAGGTGGGCTATATCGTGGTGCTGGGCGGCGGGTATACCTGGGATCCGAACTGGGCGCCCAGCTCGAACCTGATCAACAACAGCCTGCCGCGCCTGAACGAGGGGATCCGCCTGTGGCTGGCCAATCCTGGATCGAAGATGATCTTCACGGGCGCAGCGGCAAAAACCAACCCGGTCAGTACCGCTGAAGCAGGAGCAAGAGTGGCTGAATCACTTGGCGTACCGCGTTCCGCCATCATCACGCTGGATAGCCCAAAAGATACCGAAGAAGAGGCGGCGGCGGTGAAACAGGCCATCGGTGATGTGCCGTTCCTGCTGGTGACTTCTGCTTCACACCTGCCGCGCGCAATGATTTTCTTTGAGAAGCAGGGCCTGCATCCGCTTCCTGCTCCGGCAAACCAGCTGGCCATTGACGCCCCGCTCAATCCGTGGGAACGGATAATCCCGTCCCCGGTATGGCTGATGCACAGCGACCGCGTCGGCTACGAGACGCTTGGCCGCTTGTGGCAGTGGCTTAAGGGTTCGTCAGGCAAGCCAGGGCAGGAGTGATTTTGCGGCCAGATCGAAATTGGCGCGATTAAAGCGCCCGGTGTTGACCAGTTGCGCCACCTCATCCCAGAGAAGATAGAGCCAGCGTCGCCAGAGAAAGGCCTCCGCAACGGGGGCGCGCTGAAGATAGTGCCAGAGCAAATCTTCCGCCGCCCCGCCCTCGCTCAGCCTGAACAGTTCGTACTCGCGCGGCGCCCAGAGCATGATCCCCGGCCCGACCATCGCCAGCAGTTGGTCGCTGCGCGAGTCTTTAAGCATACTGCGTAGCGTGAAGTTGCCGTGAACCAGCACGCAGTTGTCGTTAAAACCCTCAAACAGCGTCGGCAGACATTCCCGGGTGCGGAACAGAATACGTTTGTCCTGCATCGTTAAGCCGGTGTTGTTGAACTGGTTCAGCGTGCCCCACAGCACTTCGACACGCTGGCGATACCACAGCGGCCACAGGTTTTCCTGGGTGCTGTCTACCGCGCCAACAAGACCCCGGCTGTCCTGCCGATGCCAGGCAAGCAGAGCCTCGACAATCTGATCTTTCAGCTGTTCCCAGCGCTCCGGTGTACGCGTCGGGGCTTCAACAGAAACCCCGCGTAAACGCTCGATAAGCAGAACATCCGGGC
The DNA here is from genome assembly GCF_049238125.1 of Enterobacter cloacae complex sp. IR5402. NCBI lineage: Bacteria > Pseudomonadati > Pseudomonadota > Gammaproteobacteria > Enterobacterales > Enterobacteriaceae > Enterobacter > Enterobacter cloacae complex sp. IR5402. The sequence continues at coordinate 109,598 of NZ_JBMKHO010000012.1, read as the reverse complement.
CGGGATGCTCCTCATGGGTCATCACGCCGTAGACCGTCGGCATACGGACAGTCCCTTCCCGCGCCAGCATCGACATTTTCCAGGCCAGCTGTCTGGCGACGCCCGGCGAGGTAAAACTTCTGGCCATCAGCGGCATGGGGTTTCCCTGACTGTCATACAACGACCAGAGTGCGGTATCGGCCTTTTCATTCACGCATTCCACCCGGCTTAGCTTTTCGCCAAGGAGATGGCTGAGTTCAGCACGCAGCTGTTCCATATGAGATTACCCCCATTAAGACTACTGCTTTTATAATGAGCGCGCGAAACCCGGATGTCACCCGGTAGAGATCAATAATGAAAAAGAAAAGGAAAATCGCCTGGCGGGAGAGCATCCCCCCAGACGAGAGGATGCCAGCGAATTAACGCATTTCGACGCGTACGCGCTCGAGATCTTCAGGGGTATCCACGCCGGTGCCTGGGATTTCCTGGGCAACCGCAACGTGAATTTTCTCGCCGTACCACAGCACGCGAAGCTGTTCGAGCATTTCAATATGCTCCAGCGGGCTTGGTGCCCAGGCGACGTAGCGACGAATAAAGCCGGCGCGGTAGCCGTAAATACCGATGTGGCGCAGGAAGGTTTCGCCGATTGTCTCTTTCGATTGCGCGAAACGATCGCGATCCCACGGAATGGTGGCGCGGGAGAAATAGAGCGCGTAGCCCTCTGCGTCCATGACCACTTTCACCGCATTCGGATTGAACGCCTCTTCAGCGTGGTGAATCGGCACCGCGAGGGTTGCCATCCCGACCTGACGCCGAGCCAGGTTGTCGGCCACCTGACGGATAATCGCCGCCGGGATCATCGGCTCATCGCCCTGCACGTTCACAATCACCGTCTCGTCGCTGAAACCGCATTTTTCGACGACTTCCGCCAGGCGCTCGGTGCCTGACTGATGATCGGCACGGGTCATGCACACTTCCCCACCCGCGGCCTCAACCGCGCGCGCGACATCCGGGTGATCGGTGGCGACGATGACGCGTCCGGCGCCCGATTCGCGTGCCCGTTCAAGGACATGCACAATCATCGGTTTGCCATTGATATCCACCAGCGGTTTACCTGGCAGGCGCGTTGAAGCATAACGCGCAGGGATAATGACAACAAAACTCATGGTTTGATCTCTTCTGCCACCAGTGAACGGGCTTCATTTTCCAGCAGGACCGGAATACCGTCACGCAGCGGGAACGCCAGGCTGTCCAGTTTGCAAATCAGCTCTTGTTTATCCTGGCTGTAATACAGTTTGCCGTTGCACACCGGGCAGGCAATAATTTCAAGTAAACGGTGATCCATAGTTCCTCCGTATGGGTAATCGCTAAAGCTTATCACATTCCCTTTTCAGGGAGTGTCTGTTTCCCAGCCATCTCGACAGGTCGTAAACAGCCCCGCAGGCACGCGACCGAGTACAATTTCATGCGCCCCCTGCCAGCGCGCAAATTCACTGAGCGCAGTCGTTAACCCTTTTTCCAGGCCAGCCGTCACCTTTATGCCCTCTTCCAGCCAGAGCGCGATAATTTCAAGCATGCCGGTTTTACGGTGCATTTTAGCGTCCATGCGCCCGACAAGCTGTCCTTTGTGCAGCAGCGGCAAAACAAAATAACCATACTGACGCCTGGGCGCCGGGGTGTAGCATTCCAGACGGTAGCTGAAATCAAACAGCTGTTCGGCCCGCTTTCTGTCCCAGACAACGGGGTCGAACGGCGACAGCACGGCACTGTGGTTCGCCTGGAGTTTGCCCTCCTGCGCCTGCGCCAGCAGAGGGAACAAATCCGCATGCAGCCACATTTCACCTAACGACTCTACCGAGACCGGCATGACGCGCTGTTCGCGCTGCCACGTTTCGAGCAGTGGTTTTAGCTGCGGCTGACGCAGACGATAATAATCCGCCAGCCACTGCGGGAGGAAGATGCCAAGGCTGCGGGCGCTGTTCCCGAGCATGATGGCTTCGGCTACCTCCTGAGACAGCAGGTCACGCGTATCGTCCCAGTGAGGCATAACGCGGTGCGTGAGGTCATAGACGCGCTGAAAGTTGCGGCGCTCGACCACCATCACTTTGCCCGACGTAAACAGCCCTTCAAGATGGCGTTTGTGCGGTTTCCACTCCCACCATCCGCTGGCGCCTTTTCGCGGGTGTTCAAAATCCGCGGAGCGTACCGGACCGTTTTTCTGAATATGGGCAATCAGTTGTTCTATTTCATCCGCGTGTTCCACCATCCACTCCTGGCGGTATTTCCAGCCCATTTTGTCCGGGGCGAGCATGCGGTGACGCACCAGTGCAAAATCGCTGCGCGGGAGAAAACAGGCTTCATGCGCCCAGTATTCCATCAGTTCGCCCTGACTCAGCGCATTATCCAGCCACTGCGGAGGATAGTTTCCCAGGCGGCTAAACAGGACCAGATACGGGCTACGCGCCACGATGTTAATGGTGTCGATTTGCAGCAACGACATGCGTTGCACGGTAGAGAGGATATCAGCTGGCTGCGCGCGGCGGCGGGGCTTTTTCAGAAGCCCTTGGGCGGCAAGATGCAGGTTTCGTGCGGCTGCAAGTGAGAGTTGCGGTAGAGACATGCGTTTTCCTGTCAGTCAAAGCGCCACCGGAACCGCGTAGAAGTTACTGCACTAACGCGAGCAGTTCCTTGAGCAAATGTTCCGGCTGTTCGCCGCTGAGTTCAGCGTCAACCGGCAGATACCACCAGTTTTCTTTCGCAAAGGCCCGGCATTTTACCGCGTCTTTTTCCGTCATGATCAGCGTCTGGCCCGGCGCTGCCAGCCTTTCAACCTCTTCGGCAACTAACGCCTGGTGATCGGCCAGCGGCACCCGTTTTTCCAGCCGCGCGCCGCACTGCTCCAGCGTTGCGAAGAAACGCGGCGGATGACCTATACCGGCCATCGCAACCAGACGATCCAGCTGCGCGACGTCTTTACGCTCGCCAGTCAGCATATTTACGGCCTGTCCGGGACGAAGAAGCATCGGGATTTCGCCCGCTCTGGCTTCACCACCGTTCACAATCACGGCATCGACGGTTTTCAGGCGCGACGCACGCTCGCGCATTGGACCGGCTGGAAGCCACCAGCCGTTGCCAAAACGCCGCACACCGTCAATGACCACGATCTCTTTGTCACGCGCCAGCGCGTAATGCTGCAAACCATCATCGGTAATGATGATTTGTACATCATGCTCCGCAAGCAGTGCCTTCACGGCATCACTGCGCACCGGCGATACCGCAACCGGCGCGCCGGTACGCTGGTAAATCAGTACCGGCTCATCACCGGCTTCAGCGGTTGTCGTAGCTGGGCTCAGCACCAGTGGATACTGCGCCGCTTTACCACCGTAACCGCGTGAGACAACTCCCGGGCGGATACCGCGCCTCTGGAGCTGCTCTACCAGCCAGATCACCACCGGGGTTTTGCCGTTTCCACCCGCCGTCAGGTTGCCGACCACCACTACCGGTACCGGTGCGCGCCAGGCGCGCTTGATCCCAAGGCGGTAAAGCAGACGAATAGCACCGCTCACCAGGCCATACAGCCAGGAGAGCGGGAGAAGCAGCACCCACAGAGGGGATTCACCCGACCAGATGCGTGCAATCATTGACCGAACTGCATTTTATGAAGCTGCGCGTAAACACCACGCTGTTCCAGCAGGTCCGCATGGCTGCCGCGTTCAACGATCACGCCATCTTCCACCACCACGATTTCGTCAGCCTGTTCGATGGTCGACAGACGGTGCGCGATAACCAGCGAGGTACGGTTTTTCTGTAATTCATCCAGAGCAGACTGGATAGCGCGTTCAGATTCCGTATCCAGTGCGGACGTTGCTTCATCGAGGATCAGAATCGGACTGTTGCGCAGCAGCGCACGGGCAATCGCGATACGCTGACGCTGACCACCGGAGAGCAGCACCCCGTTTTCGCCAATGATCGTATCCAGACCGTTATCCATTTTGTTAATGAAGTCCATCGCATAGGCCATACGCGCCGCATTCTCGATCTCTTCACGGCTGTACTCTTCGGTACGGGCATACGCAATGTTGTTCGCCACCGTATCGTTGAACAGATGCACGTTCTGCGAGACCAGCGCGACCTGGTTACGCAGCGACTGGAGGGTATATTCCCGCAGGTCGTGACCATCAAGCAGGATCTCGCCCTGGTCGATATCGTAGAAACGGGTAATCAGGCTGGCAATGGTCGACTTGCCCGAACCGGAACGACCGACCAGCGCGACGGTTTTACCCGCCGGGATGGACAGGCTGATATCACGCAGCGCCGGCACTTCACGGCCTGGATAGGTAAAGGTCACGTTACGGAATTCCAGGTCGCCTTTAGCGCGCTCGATCACGCGTGTACCTTCATCTTTTTCCTGTTCGGAATCGAGGATGCTGAACAGCGTCTGACAGGCTGCCATCCCGCGCTGGAACTGGGCGTTGACGTTAGTCAGCGATTTCAGCGGACGCATCAGCGCGATCATGGATGAGAACACCACGGTAATGGTACCCGCAGTCAGGGTTTCCATGACGCTCGGGAAGCTTGCGGCATACAGGACGAAGGCCAGGGCCAGAGAGGCAATCAGCTGAATGATCGGATCGGAAATCGACGAGGCCGATACCATTTTCATCCCTTGCAGACGCATTCTGTTGCTGACCTTGTCAAAGCGTTTGGTTTCGACTTCCTGACCGCCGAAGATCAACACTTCCTTATGGCCTTTCAGCATCTGCTCGGCGCTGGTAGTCACCTGCCCCATCGTATTCTGCATATTTTTACTGATGTTGCGAAAACGCTTTGATACCACGCGGATCGCGATGGAGACAATCGGCGCCAGCACAATAAGGATCAGCGACAGTTGCCAGCTGTAATAGAACATCATCGCGAACAGGCCGATGATGGATGCGCCTTCACGCACAACGGTAATCAGTGCGCTGGAAGAGGACGACGCAACCTGCTCTGAATCGTAGGTAATACGCGACAGCAGGGTACCGGTTGACTGCTTGTCAAAGAATGAGACCGGCATCCCCATCATATGGCTGAATAACCGACGGCGCATGGTCATCACCACTTTACCGGATACCCAGGAGATGCAGTAGCTGGATACATAGCTGGAGATTCCGCGTAAGATCATCAGCCCAATAACCACCAGCGGCATCCATAGCAGCACTGAACGATCCGTTTTACCGAAACCGTCATCCAGTAACGGTTTGAGAAGCGATAACATAAACGTATCGCTGGCTGCGTTGAGGATTAACGCTACGCCCGCCACGATCAAGCCTGCTTTGAAAGGAGCAATCATCGGCCAGAGCCGGCGGAACGTTTGCCACGTGGAGAGATCTTTGTCGTTATGCATTCAAAAAACCAGCATTTGTTGAAATAGCCGCATATTCTACCCGTTATCTACGGGCGCGCCAAACCACTGATGATACCAACGCGGTAAATAGTGTTCACGTAAGCGGCGAATTTGCCGACTTTGGTGCGAAAACGTCACAGATATCTGTCCGGACTGCGGAGTATCAAGCCAGAGATATCCCTCAGTTCGATAGCGCCTGACTACTTTGATGGAAGGGAAACGCCACGCGTTATAGCGGGCCATCGAGGCCAGCGAAACCTGTCCCTCCACGCGCTGTAGCAGCGGTGTTGAAGATGACGTGTTACTTCCATGATGCGGCACCTGAATCAGTGTAGACGCTAGTTGACGCCAGCGGTGGCTCAGCATTGCCAGTTCTGCCTGCCCTTCAATATCTCCGGTCAGTAAAACGCTTTGTTCGCCGTCATCGATTTTTACCACGCAGGAGCGGTTGTTACCTTTTGCCGAGGTATTTTCGGGTGGCCAGTGCACGGAGAACGTTAAACCCTGCCACTGCCATCGCTCTCCACGAAAGCAAGGAAGATGCCCGGCCCAGGATAAGGGGCTTCTGATCCACATTGCGGGCCAGGCAGCTTTTAGCGATGCCAGTCCCCCCGCGTGGTCGAGATGTTCATGGCTCAGGATCACCCCTTCCGGCCTCAGATGATGCCAGCGTAGCCAGGGGATAATCAGCTGCTGCCCGCTGTCCCCACCGGGCCATGCCAACCCAGTGTCATACAGAATGGCCTTCCCGTGACGCTCAATGACCATCGCCAGCCCCTGCCCTACATCCAGCATATGCAGGGACCAGCTGTCTGTTTTGGCCCTGTGCCAGAGGGGAAATGCCAGCACCACGCTGCCTGCCAGACAGACTGCGGGTACTGCGCTGAAGGCCCTGAATCGCCAGCCAATGATCAGCAGCCATGGCAGTAACGTCAGGTATTGCCAGCGTTCATCAACGTCCTGCCAGCCATTCGGTAAACGCATCAATAGCCAGAAAAGCCCTGCCAGAGATTTATCGGCAGCCAGCCAGACGATACTTTCCAGCGTCGCCACCGGAAACAGATGCAGAAACATGCCGAGCAGGATCAGCGGAACTGAGATAAACGTGACCAGAGGAACGGCAAACAGATTCGCCGCCAGCGAGGAGAGACTGAAACCATGGAAAATCAGCACCTGAAGCGGCAACAGAAGCAGCAGCATACCGACCTGCAAATACAACAGCGTAACCAGCGGCCGCAGGCACCGGCCACGTTGCCAGAGCGGGAGAGGCAACCACTGATACCAAAAAATAAGCGCGGCGACCGCAAACGCTGATAGCGCCAGGCTTTGTGACAGGACCGCCAGTGGATCGAAAACCAAGATCGCCGCCACGCAGGTAAGCCATACCTGCCAGGGCGACCACTGGCGACTACTCATTTTTAATGCCGCCAGTACCACAAGCGCGATAGCCGTGCGCAGCGCAGGCGGCTGTAAGCCTGTTAGCCATGCGTAAAACGCGGCAAAAATCAGCCCTGCCAGCAAGGGGATTTGCCAGATAATCCAGCGGCCCGGCAGGAAGAACTGGATGCCTCGCGCCAGAAACCAGATGACAGAAGCGGCCAGCGCAATATGCAATCCCGAGATTGCCATCAGATGCATCGTTCCGGTCTCACGCATCAGGTTTTTTATCTCCCGCGAGACCGACAGCCGCTCCCCCATTCCCAGCCCCAGTATCACGGGTCCCCACTGATATGCTGAAAGCGTACTCTGTAGTGATGTCAGGTACTGCGCACGCAGGCTACAGCCTTCGTCAACGAGCGCCGCATGGGTAAACCGTCCACTCAGCGTCTGATGTCGGGCAAAGGCATTTTTCTGTGAATCATAGCCGCCATCGTTGAGTTCTCCGTGTACCGCCCTGAGCCGCAGGGTCATTGCCCAGCGTTGACCCACGCAGACGTTTTGCGGCAGATAGTTGCCATACAGCGCCACGCCCATGGCAGCCCACACACGTTCTCCATTGAGGCTGACAATCCTTCCCTGATGCATCGTTGCGCCGTCCGTTGCGGTAATGACCACCTCGGCCTGCTGCGGAACTTTCGTTAAATGGTTCATCGGCCACACGCTTTCCTGAGCGGCCAGGATCCCCCAGCACATAAAAAGCAATGCGAGGCCTGAAAACCTGAGCCATTTTCTCTGCTGTACTGATAACGCAATTCCTGCGGCAATCAGCAACCAGACAATATGCAAATCTGGCAAAACGGGTAACCAATAGAGCGGGATTATGGCCAGAATGGCGCACATACTGATAACGTGGATCCCCATCTTCACCTCCATGTTTCAGGCGATTATGCGGCGGGACTGATGCGTCGTCAGACAGAAAAGGCGTGATTTACAGCGGACGCTGCAACGTTTTTTAGCGTTTACAGTAAAGAGAAAATTTAAATGCGGCGCGTATTCAGAAATGCAGGGGCGGGATACAAAAAAAGCACCCTAAGGTGCTTTCTTTAAACTCAGTTTAACCCTGATGATTAAACTCAGTTACCGTAAATATTGGCGCGATCGCGCAGTTCTTTACCCGGCTTAAAGTGCGGAACATACTTTCCTTCCAGCTCCACTTTATCGCCAGTCTTCGGGTTACGCCCGGTACGTGGTGCACGATAGTGCAGGGAAAAACTACCGAAACCGCGGATTTCAATGCGCTCGCCCTGGGCAAGAGTGGTAGCCATATGCTCCAGCATCTCTTTAACGGCATCTTCCACAGCCTTGGCAGGGATATGCGGTTGCTGACTGGCAAGTCTTTCAATCAATTCTGACTTGGTCATGATTCCTCCGGTTCCTTTCAAACCCATTAGCTGAACAGCTTATTAAACAAGGGCGGCCGTAGCCGCCCTTTGTTATTGATTACAGGACGAATCCTGCAATCTGTCAAGTCTGCTCTCCATCCTTCGCGCTGTAAATGCGTTACAGCTCAAATGATGGTGCGAACCTGAACTTACTCGCCTTTAGCTGCTTTGAAAGCTTCAGCCATTGCGTTGTTAGAGAAGTTTGCATCTTCCTGTTTGTTCACAGTTGCGATTGCATCTTTCTCATCAGCTTCATCTTTAGCACGAACAGACAGGCTGATTGCACGGTTCTTACGGTCAACACCGGTGAACTTAGCTTCAACGTCGTCACCAACGCTCAGAACCAGAGTTGCATCTTCAACGCGGTCACGTGAAGCTTCGGAAGCGCGCAGGTAACCTTCAACGCCGTCAGCCAGTTCTACGGTTGCGCCTTTAGCGTCAACAGCAGTCACTTTACCGTTTACGATTGCGCCTTTCTTGTTCAGTGCAACCCAGTTGTTGAACGGATCTTCTGCAAGCTGTTTAACGCCCAGGGAGATACGCTCACGCTCTGCGTCAACTTGCAGAACAACTGCTGCGATTTCGTCGCCTTTTTTGTATTCACGAACTGCTTCTTCGCCTGCAACGTTCCAGGAGATGTCAGACAGGTGAACCAGGCCATCGATGCCGCCGTCCAGGCCGATGAAGATACCGAAGTCAGTGATAGACTTGATTTTACCTTCAACACGGTCACCCTTGTTGTGGGTTTCCGCGAACTGCTGCCATGGGTTGTTTTTGCACTGCTTCAGGCCCAGGGAGATACGACGACGTTCTTCGTCGATATCCAGAACCATCACTTCCACTACATCACCAACGTTAACAACTTTGGATGGGTGGATGTTTTTGTTGGTCCAGTCCATTTCGGAAACGTGCACCAGACCTTCAACGCCTTCTTCGATTTCAACGAAGCAGCCGTAGTCAGTCAGGTTGGTTACGCGACCAGTCAGTTTAGTACCTTCTGGGTAACGCTTAGCGATAGCTACCCATGGATCTTCGCCCAGCTGTTTCAGGCCGAGGGATACACGAGTACGCTCGCGGTCGAACTTCAGCACTTTAACAGTGATTTCGTCGCCCACGTTCACGATTTCGCTTGGGTGCTTAACGCGTTTCCACGCCATGTCGGTGATATGCAGCAGGCCATCAACGCCGCCCAGGTCAACGAATGCGCCGTAGTCAGTGAGGTTCTTAACGATACCTTTGACTTCCATGCCTTCCTGCAGGTTTTCCAGCAGCTGATCGCGTTCTGCGCTGTTTTCGGATTCGATAACGGCACGACGGGAAACAACAACGTTGTTACGCTTCTGGTCCAGCTTGATTACTTTGAACTCAAGCTCTTTGCCTTCGAGGTGCAGGGTGTCACGGACTGGACGAACGTCTACCAGAGAACCTGGCAGGAACGCACGAATACCATTCAGCTCAACAGTGAAGCCACCTTTAACTTTGCCGTTGATAACACCGACCACAGTTTCAGCTTCTTCGTAAGCTTTTTCCAGCGTGATCCATGCTTCGTGACGTTTAGCTTTCTCACGAGACAGCAGGGTTTCGCCGAAGCCGTCTTCTACTGCGTCCAGAGCAACGTCAACTTCGTCACCTACCTGGATTTCCAGCTCGCCCTGGGCGTTTTTGAACTGCTCAGCCGGGATGGCAGACTCAGATTTCAGACCGGCGTCAACCAGTACAACGTCTTTGTCGATAGCAACAACAACGCCACGAACGATGGAACCCGGACGGGTTTCGATTTCTTTTAAGGATTCTTCAAACAGTTGAGCAAAAGATTCAGTCATGTTTAATCTTCAGGTTAATATTAACGTCCACCTGGCTCCGTGCCGGATGGGGTTGTTTCACATACCCGCCGTCAATCCATTGCAGCGGGGGTACTGCTAAATCGGTCGCGATTACGCGAGTGCCAGTTTTTGGCGCGCATATTGTAGCGCTTTTTCAATCACTTGCTCAATAGTTAAACTGGTTGAATCCAGCACTAATGCGTCTTGCGCGGGAACAAGTGGTGCGACGGCGCGGTTACGATCGCGGTCATCGCGCTCTTTTATCTCGGATAAAAGGCGATCAAAGTTAACACTAAACCCCTTTTCCTGCAACTGAAGCATGCGGCGATGGGCACGTTCTTCTGAAGAGGCGTCAAGGAAAATTTTCACTGGCGCATCAGGGAATACCACGGTTCCCATGTCGCGGCCGTCGGCGATCAGCCCCGGCGCTTCACGGAAACCGCGCTGGCGACGTAACAGCGCTTCACGAACGCGTGGGAAAGCCGCCACCTGAGAGGCCGCATTGGCCACTTCCTGGGTACGGATTTCACCGCTGACATCTTCCCCTTCCAGGATCACTTCAAGGTTGCCATCGGTCGAGACAAAGCGCACATCCAGATGCGCAGCCAGCGGTACCAGCGCTTCTTCAGACGCAACATCCACATGATGATGCAGCGCAGCCAGCGCCAGCACGCGATAGATTGCTCCCGAATCTAAAAGATGCCATTGCAATGCTTCCGCCATCGCTTTGCACAGAGTACCTTTCCCTGCGCCACTTGGCCCATCAATGGTGATTACCGGGGCAATTGCCGTCATCTTTTTCTCCTTAATTAAGGCATACCGTTTACATGAACGCCGCGCATTATACGCGCCAACGTGCGCAACTGTTACCTTTGCGTGCAAATTACGGAATGATTGAAGCAGAGTGTAGAAGAAATGAAAGAGGATGAGTGTCAGAAAGCGTAAGGAAATGCCGCATCAGGTGATGCGGCATACGATCATCAGGCCAGGGTGCTAATGCGCGTCAGCTGTTCGAAGTAGTCCGGGAACGTTTTTGCCGTACACTTCGGATCAAGGATAGTGACTGGCGTATCTGACAACGCCACCAGCGAGAAACACATCGCCATGCGGTGATCGTTGTAGGTGCCAATTTCTGCAAATTGCAGTTTTGCCGGCGGCGTGACGCGAATGTAGTCTTCGCCCTCTTCTACCTCGGCCCCCACTTTACGCAGCTCGGTTGCCATCGCGAACAGGCGGTCCGTCTCTTTCACACGCCAGTTGTAAATGTTTCGCAGCGTGGTGGTGCCTTTTGCAAACAGCGCAGCGGTAGCAATGGTCATCGCCGCATCCGGAATATGGTTCATATCCATATCAATGGCGTTCAGCTCACCGTGGGTACAGGAGATGAAGTCATCGCCCCAGGTCACCACCGCGCCCATTTTTTCCAGCACGTCAGCAAAACGGATATCGCCCTGCACGCTGTTGCGGCCAATGCCCGTCACTTTTACCGTACCGCCTTTAATCGCACCTGCGGCAAGGAAATAGGAGGCGGAGGAAGCATCGCCTTCAACCAGGTAGTGGCCCGGGGACTGATACTGCTGCGCTCCGCGCACCACGAAGCGCTGATAAGACTGGTTTTCCACCTCAACACCAAAGGTGTTCATCAGGTGCAAGGTAATATCAATGTACGGCTTAGAAACCAGGTCGCCTTTAATGCTGATGACGGTGTCCTGTGGTGCCAGCGGTGCGGTCATCAGCAGCGCGGTCAGGAACTGGCTGGAAACGCTACCGTCAACCTCTACATTGCCGCCAGTGAATCCCCCGCGCAGACGCAGGGGCGGGTAATTTTCCTGCTCAAGATAATCAATCTGCGCGCCGCCCTGGCGCAGGGCATCCACCAGATGGCCGATCGGACGCTCTTTCATTCGCGGCTCACCGGTCAGCACAATATCGTTACTCCCCAGACACAGCGCAGCGGCCAGAGGACGCATCGCGGTACCGGCGTTACCCAGGAAAAGCTCCAGCGCTTCAGCAGAATGTAACGCGCCGCCGTTACCGGTGACTTCACAACGGGTACGATCGTCAGACAGCGCGTACTGAACGCCCAACGCTTTCAGTGCATTGAGCATATGGCGCACGTCATCGCTGTCCAGCAGATTAGTGAGGACGGTGGTGCCGTTTGCCAGAGCTGCCAGCAGCAGAGCGCGGTTCGAGACACTTTTTGAACCAGGCAGATTAATGGTGCCATCTACCCGCGCGATAGGTTGTAACGTCAGGGATTCCATGAAACTCAACTCTCAACTCAACATAATAAAAACCCCGCAGGAACGCTGCGGGGGTGAAAAACAGCCAATTAACCGTGACGACGTTCGAAGTCGATCATGAAATCAGTCAGGGCTTTAACGCCTTCCAGCGGCATGGCGTTATAGATAGAGGCGCGCATCCCGCCTACCACACGGTGGCCTTTCAGCGCATGCAGACCCGCCGCGAAGGACTCTTCCAGGAACACGTTATCCAGGTTGCTGTCCGCCAGCTGGAACGGCACGTTCATGCGCGAACGGTTGGTTTTGGCGACATCGTTACGGTAGAAATCGCTCTTGTCGATCACGCCGTACAGCAGTTCAGCCTTTTGCTGATTGATCTTATCCATCTGCGCCACACCGCCTTTTTGCTTCAGCCATTTGAAGACCAGGCCGGAGAGATACCAGGCAAACGTTGGTGGGGTGTTGAACATGGAATCGTTGTCGTTCAGGACGGTGTAATCCAGAATTGACGGGCAAGACTTATGGGCTTTCCCCAGCAGGTCTTCACGCACGATAACGATTGTCAGGCCCGCAGGACCGATGTTTTTCTGGGCACCCGCGTAGATGACGCCGTAGCGGCTGACATCCAGCGGGGTGGACAGAATGGTTGAAGAGAGGTCCGCCGTCACAATGACATTTTCGCCAAAGTCTGGCTCTTCGTGAATGGCAATACCGTCGATGGTTTCGTTCGGGCAGTAGTGAAGATACGCGGCGTTGTCAGAAAGCTGCCACTCACTCATCGGCTTCACGGCGCGCAGACCGTCAACGGTCACTTTGGCATCGATGACATTCGGCGTGCAATATTTATGCGCTTCTTTTACCGCACTGGCCGCCCAGTAGCCCGCATCAACGTAATCAGCGGTGGTTTTGTCGCCCAGCAGATTGAGCGGGATACCCGCAAACTGGCCGCGTCCACCGCCGTGACAGAACAAAACTTTGTAGTTCGAGGGAATGTTCAGCAGATCGCGAAAATCCTTTTCTGCCTCTTCCGCCACCTGAATAAAGGCTTTACCCCGGTGGCTGATTTCCATCACCGACGTACCCAGACCGTTCCAGTCACACAGCTCCTGTTGAGCCTGTTTGAGCACATCTGTCGGTAACATTGCCGGACCTGAACTGAAATTAAAGACTTGAGCCATTTCCCCTCACCACGCTAAAAGCCATAAGTTATAACTGTGGATATCGGTTTTATCATTCAGTGACACGCGCCGCAATGTCTAAAACTGATGGCCGAAGAAATGTGTTACTCGTCACACAATACAATCTGCCGTACCGTTGTCACAAAACCGACAAAATCGCTGTCAGGTGATGCGTTTAGCCCGGCTAACCTTCGTCCATTCTGGATTCGTACAGCGGGGGCATAATTGATGATCGCCCGCCTGCATGACCACCACATGACTACATTTTATGCAGGCATACTCCCCCGCTTCAGGTACAGTTTTGTATCGTTCGATAAGCATATCCGGCAGGATGCACAGACCGGGCTTCACCTCATCGTCGGGATAGTAATAAACGCTGATTTGACCATTCGTTTCCATAATCGCCAGACGCACCTGCCCCAGTTGCTCAACACTGCTCAGACGGAGTTCCATAAAGAACTCAAACTCCGTCATATTGGCGCTTTGCACATTTTCCCAGGCCAGCTGACCGTCCTCGACGATAACGACCGGCTTCCCTTCAAGCAGATCTTCCAGCTTTTCACTTTTCGACATCAGCCACATGACAAGGCGGTAAAGCAGCGCCAGTGTGACAAAAACGATAAATACCGGCACCATCGGCATATCATCATAGAAGGCGACATCCCCCGCCGCGGAACCCAGCGTCAGGATGATCAATACTTCAAAAAGCGACATCTGCCGCACGCCGCGACGACCGGTGATTTTAAGAAACAGGAAGACCAGAACGAAGGTATACAGACTACGCAGCGCCACTTCGCCTAAAAATTCAGGGGGGACTTTATCAAACGCCATCCGCTGGAGATCGAATGCTTTCATTTTTCTATGCCTTAACAGTGAGTTACTGACAATAAGCATAGCCCAGTCTTTTATTTTCGCCGGAGATAGCACCCGTCACGCAAAACCCGTATCATTGCGCGCTTTACGTACGATAAAAGTGAACGCCATGACTCAAACGTTTATCCCCGGCAAAGACGCCGCTCTGGAAGATTCCATCGCTCGCTTCCAGCAGAAACTGACCGACCTGGGTTTTAACATCGAAGAAGCCTCCTGGCTCAATCCGGTGCCGCATGTCTGGTCTGTGCATATTCGCGATAAAGACTGTGCCCTGTGCTTTACCAACGGTAAAGGCGCGACAAAAAAAGCGGCACTGGCCTCCGCGCTGGGTGAGTATTTTGAGCGTCTGTCCACCAACTATTTCTTTGCTGACTTCTGGCTGGGCGAAACCATCGCCAACGGCCCGTTCGTTCACTATCCGAACGAAAAATGGTTCCCGCTGACCGAAGACGATGAACTGCCGGAAGGAATTCTCGACGCGCGCCTGCGTGCCTTCTACGATCCGGAAAACGAACTGACCGCCAGCATGCTGATCGATCTGCAGTCCGGTAACGACGATCGCGGTATTTGCGCCCTGCCGTTTACCCGTCAGTCTGACGAGCAGACCGTCTATATCCCGATGAACATCGTCGGCAACCTGTATGTGTCTAACGGCATGTCCGCCGGTAACACCCGCAATGAAGCGCGCGTACAGGGGCTGTCTGAAGTCTTCGAGCGTCATATCAAAAACCGCATTATTGCCGAATCCATCAGCCTGCCTGAAATTCCGGCAGAGGTGCTGGCGCGCTACCCGGGCGTGGTGGAATCCATCGCCAAGCTGGAAGCAGAAGGTTTCCCAATCTTTGCGTATGACGGCTCGCTGGGCGGCAAGTATCCAGTGATCTGCGTCGTGCTGTTCAACCCGGCCAACGGCACCTGCTTCGCCTCCTTCGGCGCGCACCCTGACTTCGGCGTGGCGCTGGAGCGTACCGTGACCGAACTGCTGCAAGGTCGTAGCCTGAAAGATCTCGACGTGTTTACGCCGCCGACCTTTGATGACGAAGAGGTCGCCGAGCACACCAACCTCGAAACGCACTTCATCGACTCCAGCGGTTTGATCTCCTGGGATATGTTCAAACAGGACGCGGACTATCCGTTCGTGGACTGGAGCTTTGCCGGTACGACGGAAGAAGAGTTCGCCACCCTGATGGCGATCTTCCACGCGGAAGATCAGGAAGTCTACATTGCCGACTATGAACATCTCGGCGTTTACGCGTGCCGTATTATTGTGCCAGGTATGTCGGACATTTATCCGGCAGAAGATCTGTGGCTGGCAAACAACAGCATGGGCGCGCATCTGCGTGAAACCCTGCTGGCCCTGCCAGGCAGCGAGTGGGATAAAGAAGATTATCTGAACCTGATCGCCCAGCTGGACGAAGAAGGACACGATGATTTCACCCGCGTACGCGAACTGCTGGGTCTGGCGACCGGAAAAGATAACGGCTGGTACACCCTGCGCATCGGCGAGCTGAAAGCGATGCTGGCGCTGGCGGGCGGCGATCTGGATCAGGCTTTGGCCTGGACCGAGTGGACGATGGAGTTTAACCAGTCCGTCTTCTCCGCCGAGCGCACTAATTATTACCGTTGCCTGCAAACGCTGCTCCTGCTTTCTCAGGAAGACGACCGCGAGCCATTGCAGTATCTGAACGCCTTTGTGCGTATGTACGGTGCGGATGCCGTTGAAGCTGCCAGCGCGGCGCTGAGCGGTGAAGAACCATTCTACGGCCTGCAAGCGGTTGACAGCGATCTGCAAGCCTTCCCGGCGCATCAGTCACTGCTGAATGCGTATGAAAAATTGCAGAAGGCAAAAGCCGCTTACTGGTCAAAATAAGCGCATATAACATTAATGGCTGTAGGCGTATTCAATCGCCTGAGCTATATTACGGGGCAATTTCATTGCCCCTTTTTTTTATTTTTCCGCAATGACTTTTAATTGTAATAATTAAGTTAACCACGGGTAAATATAAAAACGCTTACCTGAGCTTTACTGTTACTAATTATAATAAATACTCCATTTTAATTAACTGTTCCATGGGAGGCTGAAGGAAAAAATTCAACTCTTTTCATAACTTTTAAAATTTATTTTTATACGGATAATCAAATACTTACTCCGCTTTTGCTGTAAAACCATACACACTGCGGGCCTATAAGCCAGGCGAGATATGATCTATATCAATTTCTCTTCTATAATGCTTTGTTAGTATCTCGTCGCCGACTTAATAAAGAGAGAGTTAGTGTGAAAGCTGACAACCCTTTTGATCTATTACTCCCCGCTGCGATGGCGAAAGTTGCCGAAGAAGCGGGTGTCTACAAAGCCACGAAACATCCGATGACGACGTTCTTTCTGGCCATTACGGCTGGGGTGTTCATCTCCATCGCTTTCGTCTTCTATATCACAGCCACCACCGGCACGGCCGGGATGCCTTTCGGCATAGCGAAACTGATTGGTGGTATTTGCTTCTCACTGGGCCTGATTCTCTGCGTCATCTGCGGCGCCGACCTCTTCACCTCAACGGTGCTGATTGTTGTGGCAAAAGCCAGCGGAAGAATTACCTGGGGTCAACTGGGGCGCAACTGGCTCAACGTTTACGTTGGCAACCTGATTGGCTGTCTGCTCTTTGTTCTGTTGATGTGGCTCTCTGGCGAGTATATGACCGCCAACGGCGGCTGGGGGCTTAACGTCCTGCAAACCGCTGACCACAAAATGCACCATACATTTATCGAAGCCGTTGCTCTCGGCATCCTTGCAAACCTGATGGTCTGCCTGGCGGTCTGGATGAGCTACTCTGGTCGTAGCCTGATGGATAAAGCCATGATTATGGTTCTGCCGGTTGCGATGTTTGTTGCCAGCGGCTTTGAGCACAGTATTGCGAATATGTTCATGATCCCGATGGGGATTGTTATCCGCAACTTTGCAAGCCCGGAGTTCTGGACTGCTGTAGGTTCAACCCCGGAAAGTTTTTCACACCTGACGATTATGAACTTCATTACTGATAACCTGATCCCCGTCACTATCGGGAACATTATCGGTGGGGGTCTGTTAGTTGGGTTGACATACTGGGTCATTTACCTGCGTGGCGGCGATCATCATTAATGGTTGTCTCAGGCAGTAAATAAAAAATCCACTTAAGAAGGTAGGTGTTACATGTCCGAGCTTAATGAAAAGTTAGCCACAGCCTGGGAAGGTTTTACGAAAGGTGACTGGCAGAATGAAGTCAACGTCCGTGACTTTATTCAGAAAAACTATACCCCGTATGAAGGTGACGAATCCTTCCTGGCTGGTGCGACTGACGCAACCACCAAGCTGTGGGACAGCGTAATGGAAGGCGTTAAACTGGAAAACCGCACTCACGCGCCAGTTGATTTTGACACCTCCGTTGCTTCTACCATCACTTCTCACGATGCTGGCTACATCAATAAAGCCCTTGAGAAAATTGTTGGTCTGCAAACTGAAGCACCACTGAAACGCGCAATCATCCCGTTCGGTGGTATCAAAATGGTTGAAGGTTCCTGCAAAGCGTATAATCGCGAGCTGGACCCAATGCTGAAAAAAATCTTCACCGAATACCGCAAAACCCATAACCAGGGCGTATTCGATGTTTACACCAAAGACATTCTGAACTGCCGTAAATCTGGCGTTCTGACCGGTCTGCCAGATGCCTATGGCCGTGGCCGTATCATCGGTGACTACCGTCGCGTTGCGCTGTACGGTATCGACTTCCTGATGAAAGACAAATACGCGCAGTTCGTCTCTCTCCAGTCTGACCTGGAAAACGGCGTAAACCTGGAAGCGACTATCCGTCTGCGTGAAGAGATCGCTGAACAGCACCGTGCGCTGGGTCAGATCAAAGAGATGGCGGCTAAATACGGCTGCGATATCTCTGGTCCTGCTACCAACGCTCAGGAAGCTATCCAGTGGACCTACTTCGGCTACCTGGCCGCAGTTAAGTCTCAGAACGGTGCAGCAATGTCCTTCGGCCGCGTATCCACCTTCCTGGATGCGTACATCGAACGTGACCTGAAAGCAGGCAAAATCACCGAACAAGACGCTCAGGAAATGATTGACCACCTGGTCATGAAACTGCGTATGGTTCGCTTCCTGCGTACCCCAGAATATGATGAGCTGTTCTCTGGTGACCCAATCTGGGCAACCGAATCTATCGGCGGTATGGGCGTAGATGGCCGTACTCTGGTAACCAAAAACAGCTTCCGTTTCCTGAACACCCTGTACACCATGGGTCCTTCTCCGGAGCCGAACATCACCGTTCTGTGGTCTGAAAAACTGCCTCTGAACTTCAAGAAATTCGCCGCTAAAGTGTCCATCGACACCTCTTCTCTGCAATATGAGAACGATGACCTGATGCGTCCTGACTTCAACAACGATGACTACGCTATCGCTTGCTGCGTAAGTCCAATGGTTGTTGGTAAGCAAATGCAGTTCTTCGGTGCGCGTGCAAACCTGGCGAAAACCATGCTGTACGCAATCAACGGCGGCGTTGATGAAAAACTGAAAATGCAGGTTGGTCCTAAGTCTGAACCGATCAAAGGCGACGTGCTGAACTATGACGAAGTCATGGATCGCATGGATCACTTCATGGACTGGCTGGCTAAACAGTACGTGACCGCGCTGAATGTTATCCACTACATGCACGACAAGTACAGCTACGAAGCCTCTCTGATGGCGCTGCATGACCGTGACGTCATTCGCACCATGGCATGTGGTATCGCAGGTCTGTCCGTTGCGGCTGACTCCCTGTCTGCAATCAAATATGCGAAAGTTAAACCAATTCGTGACGAAGATGGTCTGGCTATCGACTTCGAAATCGAAGGCGAATATCCGCAGTTTGGTAACAACGACGCTCGCGTTGATGACATGGCGGTTGACCTGGTAGAACGTTTCATGAAGAAAATTCAGAAACTCACTACCTATCGTAACGCTATCCCGACTCAGTCTGTTCTGACCATCACCTCTAACGTTGTGTATGGTAAGAAAACCGGTAACACCCCAGACGGTCGTCGTGCTGGCGCGCCATTCGGCCCAGGTGCTAACCCAATGCACGGTCGTGACCAGAAAGGTGCGGTTGCCTCTCTGACCTCCGTTGCTAAACTGCCGTTTGCTTACGCGAAAGATGGTATCTCTTACACCTTCTCTATCGTGCCAAACGCGCTGGGTAAAGACGACGAAGTGCGTAAAACTAACCTCGCGGGTCTGATGGATGGTTACTTCCACCACGAAGCGTCCATCGAAGGTGGTCAGCACCTGAACGTGAACGTGATGAACCGTGAAATGCTGCTCGATGCGATGGAACACCCTGAGAAATATCCTCAGCTGACCATCCGCGTATCTGGCTACGCAGTACGTTTTAACTCCCTGACGAAAGAACAGCAGCAGGACGTTATTACCCGTACTTTCACTCAGTCCATGTAAGTGGAATTGACTGAAATCACGCGTTAAAAAGCGTACAATAAAGGCTCCACGCAAGTGGGGCCTTTTTAACACCCTCGCTTCATCAGTCTCTTTTGTCCGCTATCTATACTTAATGGATAACAGCCAAAACAGACTCGACATAGCCTTTGAGCTGTGCATCTACATAGGCCCCCGGATGGGCCAAATTCGGAGATATCACCGCAATGTCAATTATTGGTCGCATTCACTCCTTTGAATCCTGTGGCACCGTCGATGGCCCGGGGATCCGCTTTATCACTTTCTTCCAGGGCTGCCTGATGCGCTGCCTGTACTGCCATAACCGTGACACCTGGGACACCCATGGCGGTAAAGAAGTCACCGTAGAAGA
The DNA here is from genome assembly GCF_049238125.1 of Enterobacter cloacae complex sp. IR5402. Taxonomy (NCBI): domain Bacteria; kingdom Pseudomonadati; phylum Pseudomonadota; class Gammaproteobacteria; order Enterobacterales; family Enterobacteriaceae; genus Enterobacter; species Enterobacter cloacae complex sp. IR5402. The sequence goes on along the minus strand of NZ_JBMKHO010000012.1, from coordinate 89,460 downwards.
TCTGATGAAAGAGGTGGTGACCTATCGCCACTTTATGAACGCGTCCGGCGGTGGCGTGACGGCATCCGGCGGTGAAGCCATTCTTCAGGCTGAATTTGTGCGCGACTGGTTCCGCGCCTGCCACAAAGAAGGCATTCATACCTGCCTCGACACCAACGGCTTTGTGCGCCGTTACGATCCAGTTATTGATGAACTGCTTGAAGTGACCGATCTGGTCATGCTCGATCTCAAGCAGATGAACGATGAGATCCACCAGAATCTGGTTGGCGTCTCGAACCACCGTACCCTGGAATTTGCCAAATACATTGCCAACAAAGGCGTCAAGACCTGGATCCGCTACGTGGTGGTGCCGGGCTGGTCAGATGATGATGACTCTGCACATCGTCTGGGTGAATTTACCCGGGATATGGGTAACGTGGAGAAAATCGAACTCCTGCCCTATCACGAGCTGGGTAAACATAAATGGGTGGCGATGGGTGAAGAGTACAAGCTCGATGGCGTGAAGCCGCCGAAAAAAGAGACGATGGAGCGCGTCAAAGGTATTCTTGAGCAGTATGGCCACAAGGTCATGTATTAACGAAAAGGCCCGGTGAAAACCGGGCCTTTTTATATTCTATTTAAAGACGCCGTTAATAACGGAAGTCACAATCGCTGTACTCAGCGCAATTAAGACCAGGTCGTCACCTACCACGCGCCATTCATAGCCCGGATAGGAAGGAAGCTGACCCAGCATATCGGCTGGCACGGTTTTCTTCGCAATGCCCGGAGGCAGTGGCTTACCGCGCGCCAGGTTTTTCGCAATACCCGGAGGCAGAGAGTCGTAGCCCGTTAAGCCGTAATTCAGGGCCAGATGGCGGGCATGATCGAAGCTTACGCGAGCATCCACATCATTACCGACATCTTTGCTGTTTTTAAAGCTCTTATCCGATTTCCCAGGGTTATCCTGACCGTTATTGTGCTTATTACCATGGTTACCAGAGTTCCCGTTACCATGATTGCCGCTATTACCTTGTCCGCCACCGTTTCCGTGACCACCGCCATTCCCGTTACCAGGATTAGCCATGGCCGGAGCCGTTGCAAACGTTAAAGCCAACACTACGGCAAGTGCGGTAGTGGAAAAACGACGAGTAGACATGATGGCTGCCTTTTAGTGGGAGAACTCATTGGAATTATCGCCAGGCAGTAAAAACTCACAATCAGTAAAAGTCTTATATGTGACAGGGACAAAAAAGCCTGTCATCGACAGGCTTTTAATAAATCAGGCATGGGCCACTGGCGTTGGATGTTCGCCCACTTTGCGCAGCAGCATTAGCAGATAAATAAACGACACGCTGGCGATCATGATAAACAGCAGATTATCAGAATAATTTTGCATGAGCATAGCGGTAAAAGTCGGCCCCAGTAAACTGCCGATGGTGTAACTCAGCAACAAAGCCTGGTTCATCGCCACCAACTGGTGATGCTCAACTTTCTCACAGGCCCACGCCATCGCGACTGGATAGAGCGTAAAGCCCGCAGCCCCCAGAATGAACAGCGCGGGCGCCATCGCGGCGTTGCTGAGCATGGCGAGACAGCCCATGATGACCACGAAGACCTGAACGCGCAGCACCAGCAGACGACCAAAGCGGTCCGCCAGGCGGCCAATCGGCCACTGGCCGACAATCCCCGCGCTGACCATCACCGCCATCCAGAAACCGATCCCGGAATCACTGACGCCCTGATGGTTAAGATAGAGCGGCATCAGGCCATAGAGCGAGCCCAGCACAATGCCGGAAATAATGCAGCCGTTAACCCCCAGACGCGCCTGGCGCAGTCTCAGCATCGGCCAGACGTGGGTGGCTTCCTGATGTTCGCTGTTTTGATTCACAATACGGGTAAAGAGCAGCGGCAGGATCGCCGCCAGCACCATGCCCGTCACCCACGGCAGCACGCTCATCAGGTCAGTTGGCAGTTTGCTGACCATCAGCTGTCCCAGAACGGTACCGACATAGTAAACCATCATATAGGCCGCCAGCAGACGCCCGCGATTACGGGACGTGCCGCTGCACATCAGCGCGCTTTCAACCACCACCCAGATCATGGCGCAGCCGACGCCCGCAATAAAGCGCCAGACCATCCAGCTCCAGAAGCCGACCATAAGGCCTAAACCGGCGCAGCCGACGGCAAAGATCAGCGACGCCAGATAATAACTGCGGTTAAAACCAAAGCGCTTAATAAGGCTGCCCGTTAATAAGGTGCCCAGCAGATTGCCCGTAAAAAAGGACGAGCTAACCATACCCACCTGCCAGGTCGGTAAGTTTTCATGGGCGAGCCATAGCGGGACGAGTGTGTTTAACACCGCGATCGCCAGGGTCAGCAAAAGCAGGCCACAGAGCAACAAAAGCACCGGGCGGGTATAGGTGGTCATGGATTAAAAACCGTGAGGAAGTTCAGATTTCGTGCGCATCATGCCACTGGCAAAAACAAAGTCAATCCACCGATTCAGGCGTCACGCACGTTATGCGCCTTGTCGATTTAAAAAACTCATCCTGCTAATGCAAAGCCTGCTACTGATATTAATTATCTATTTGTTTTTATTTATTTCCGGGAATTTTTACAACGAAACATCAGTCGAAAAATTTCATGAATGAAAAAAGAAAAGCCGGGCGCTATGTCCCGGCTTTTTATAACAAAATCTAAAATTAGCTGGCGATAGCCAGACCGACCGTCATATGCAGACCGTAAAATACGCCGCGACCAATTAACTCCCCTGCCAGCACCAGCACAAAGGCCAGGGACAGTAACGGCAGCGCAGGCGAGTAACCTTTAAGCTGAGGGGCAATCCAGCACACCAGCGCAGCCGTCAGCAGCACCACACGCCAGGCCATCAGCGAACCGTAATCCGGCACCAGCGCCGAAGCCTGCTGGATAGAGCTGTGAATGGTCGCCAGCTCCGCTCCCTGCATGAGCGCGACAACGGTACTGATGACCAGCGCCAACAGCGAGACCGCGGGCAGCAGGCGCATCGCCCAACCATTAATGCCAGCCACGCGCAGCAGCAGATAACCCAGCAGCGGCCCGCCAATAAACATGGTCAGGAAGAAGCTCATCGGCGTCCAGACGCTGTACCAGGTTGGAACCGTATCAATGGTGTTGTACACCCTGACCATCATCCAGACGAAGACAACGCCCAGTACCATGGTGACGATGAGCCACAACGCGCGTAACCCTGACGGCAGCTTTTTCACCGCTGCCAGTAACCACCCCAGCCCGCCAACGGCAAAGAAGATTGCACCGCTGGCAATCTCGTTACTCAGCGAAGAGGCACCTACGCGGTTCAGGGAGTTAAACGCGCGCATCGGTGAGCCCAGGTGCAGCGTAGAGGCGATAAACCCAATGCCCATCAACACCCACAGGCCAAACATGCTTAACACTAAACGCTGCTGCTGTTCAGTATTGAGGTTCCCTTTTAACAGCGCCAGCGCAAGAACGATAAACCCGCCCGCCACGCACTGCCCAAAGACCGTGAAGATCATCAGCGGCCATTCATGCCATCCACTTCCCATCTCACACCTCCTTCGGGTTTGCCAGGTAGCCGGTGGTGTCCCCCGTCGGACGGCTGTTGGCGTTAGGTTTAATCACAATACTCGGCTTTGTGAAATGCGCAGACGGCAGCGGCGCGACGGCAGCAAGCTGGCCGTGTTTTTTGCGCAGCTCCTCAATCGGGCCAAAGTCCAGCGCGCGCAGCGGGCAGGATTCGACGCAGATGGGCTTTTTGCCATCCGCCACCCGGCTGTGGCAGCCGTCGCACTTGGTCATGTGGCCTTTGGCGGCATTGTACTGCGGCGCGCCGTACGGGCAGGCCATGTGGCAGTAGCGACAGCCGATGCAGACATCCTCGTCCACCACCACAAAACCGTCGTCGCGCTTGTGCATTGCCCCGCTCGGGCAGACCTTGGTGCAGGCCGGATCTTCGCAGTGGTTGCAGGCAATCGACAGGTAATAGGCGAAGACATTCTGATGCCAGACGCCGTTATCCTCCTGCCAGTCGCCGCCCGCGTATTCATAAATACGCCGGAAGCTGACCTCCGGGGTCAGGTCTTTGTAATCCTTGCAGGCCAGCTCGCAGGTTTTGCACCCGGTGCAGCGGCTGGAATCAATAAAAAATCCATACTGGGTTGTCATCGGTTACTCCTTACGCCTTTTCAACCTGAACGAGGTTTGTGTGGGATGGGTTGCCCTTCGCCAGCGGCGATGGACGCTGCGTAGTGAGAACGTTGATGCAGCCCGCCTGATCGATACGGTTCGCATCCGGGTTATACCAGGCCCCTTCCCCCAGCGCGACAACGCCAGGCATCATACGCGGAGTCACTTTAGCTTCGATATGCACTTCGCCACGTCCGTTGAAGATACGTACGCGATCGCCATTACTGATGCCGCGGGCTTTCGCATCCATCGGGTTGATCCACATCTCCTGTCGGCAGGCCGCTTTCAGTACGTCAACGTTGCCGTAGGTGGAGTGAACACGCGCTTTGTAGTGGAAACCGGTCAACTGAAGCGGGAATTTCTCCGTCAGCGGATCGTTGTAGTTTTCGAAGCCTGGCGTATAAATCGGCAGCGGATCGATAACGTCCCCTTCCGGCAATTCCCACGTTGCGGCAATTTTTGCCAGCTCTTCGGAGTAGATCTCGATTTTGCCCGACGGCGTGGTCAGCGGATTGGCCTGCGGATCGTCGCGGAAGGCTTTATACGCCACGTGATGCCCTTCCGGATCGCGCTGCTTGTACATGCCCTGCTTGCGGAAGGTATCGAAGTCCGGCAGGTCAGGAATGGCTTTGCGGGAAAGCTCGTGCAGATGGCGCATCCACCCTTCCTGAGTACGTCCTTCAGTGAACTGCTGCTCAACGCCAAGACGTTTCGCCAGCTCGGAAGTCATCTCATAGATGGTTTTGCACTCGAAGCGCGGTTTGATGGCCTGGTCAGTGAAGATCACATAGGACATGTTGCCGCAGGAGGCATCCAGCGCGAAATCCATCTGCTCAGACGCGGTGCAGTCTGGGAGCAGAATATCGGCATACTTTGCCGATGAGGTCATGTGGCAGTCGATCACCACAATCATTTCGCACTTCTTGTCGTCCTGCAAAATTTCATGGGTGCGGTTGATCTCAGAGTGCTGGTTGATCAGGCAGTTACCGGCATAGTTCCAGATCATTTTGATCGGCACGTCCAGCTTATCTTTGCCCCGAACACCGTCGCGCAGCGCAGTCATTTCCGGGCCGCGCTCGATCGCGTCTGTCCACATAAACATGGAGATGCTGGTCTGAACCGGGTTATCCAGCGTTGGCATACGTTCAAACGGTACTTCATACGAGCCTTCACGCGCCCCGCTATTACCGCCGTGAATACCGACGTTGCCAGTCAGAATCGAGAGCATAGAAATAGCGCGGGTGGCAATTTCGCCATTCGCGTGGCGCTGAGGTCCCCAGCCCTGGCTGATATAAGCCGGTTTGGTTGAACCAATTTCACGTGCCAGCTGAACAATACGTTCGACAGGAATGCCGGTGATAGTGGATGCCCACTCCGGGGTTTTCGCCACGCCGTCGCTGCCCTGGCCAAGAATATAGGCTTTATAGTGCCCGTTAGCCGGTGCGCTGGCTGGCAGCGTCTTCTCGTCGTAACCGACGCAGTATTTATCCAGGAACGGCTGGTCGACGAGGTTTTCAGTAATCATTACATACGCCAGCGCATTGACCAGCGCCGCGTCGGTACCAGGGCGGATGGGGATCCACTCGTCTTCACGCCCTGCGCCGGTATCGGTGTAGCGCGGATCGACGATGATCATTCGTGCGTTGGATTTGGCGCGCGCCTGCTCAAGGTAATAGGTTACCCCACCGCCGCTCATGCGCGTTTCGCCCGGGTTGTTGCCGAACAACACCACCAGTTTACTGTTCTCGATATCCGACGGGCTGTTGCCGTCTGCCCAGCCGCCGTAGGTGTAGTTCAGGCCCGCGGCAATCTGTGCGGAAGAGTAGTCGCCGTAATGGTTGAGATAGCCGCCGCAGCAGTTCATCAGGCGCGCTACCAGCGTTTTACCCGGCGGCCAGGAACGGGTCATGGTGCCGCCAAGCGTCCCGGTGCCGTAGTTGAGGTAGATAGATTCGTTGCCGTACTCTTTGATCAGGCGCTGCATGTTGGTCGCGATAATATCGTAGGCTTCGTCCCAGCTAATGCGCTCGAACTTCCCTTCCCCACGCTTACCGACGCGCTTCATTGGGTATTTCAGACGATCCGGGTTATATACGCGACGGCGCATTGAGCGACCACGCAGACAGGCACGAACCTGATGTAACCCTTCGTAGTTATCATCGCCGGTATTGTCGGTTTCGACATATTTGATTTCACCGTCCACCACGTGCATACGCAGTGGGCAGCGGCTACCGCAGTTAACGGTACAGGCACTCCACACCACTTTTTCCGGGGCTGAAGCGGGAGACAGAGCCTCCGCCGCCGACGCCAGTCGGGTAAAGGGGAGCGTAAAGGCGCTGCTGGCAACCGCCAGACCACCTATTGCCGTGGTTTTCATCAACCCACGGCGAGTGACCTCGGCAGCCATTAACGCTTCAGGCGCTTTGATTTTCATAAAGACTCACTTTGGTTGCTCACAAAGAAAAGAGAGGCGGCGCAAACCGCTATGTAGTTTTATTTATAACGAATTACAACGTTATTGGTGTTTTATGCTGACTTTCGTTCGGAGGAGTATTACTACTTTAGAGGGAGGGGTTATTGCTTCGTATCAAATCAGAGGCATAAAAAAAGCGCCCTGAGGCGCTTTTTTGTCTTAGAGCAAATAATTATCCGATGAACTGCTGGCCTTTCATGTAAGGGCGCAGCACTTCAGGGATCTCAATGCGCCCGTCAGCCTGCTGGTAGTTTTCCAGCACAGCAACCAGCGTACGGCCTACTGCCAGACCAGAACCGTTCAGGGTATGAACCAGACGGGTTTTCTTGTCAGATTTGCTGCGGCAACGCGCCTGCATACGACGCGCCTGGAAATCCCAGACGTTAGAGCAGGAGGAGATTTCACGGTAGGTGTTCTGCGCAGGCACCCAGACTTCAAGGTCGAAGGTTTTGCAGGCACCGAAGCCCATGTCGCCGGTGCACAGCGCCATACGACGGTATGGTAGACCCAGCAGCTCCAGCACTTTTTCCGCGTGGCCGGTCATCTCTTCCAGCGCGTCCATAGACTCTTCCGGACGAACGATCTGCACCATCTCAACTTTATCGAACTGGTGCATACGGATCAGACCGCGCGTATCGCGACCGTAAGAACCGGCTTCAGAACGGAAACATGGAGAGTGCGCAGTCAGTTTGATTGGCAGATCGTCTTCGTCGATGATCTCATCACGCACGAGGTTGGTCAGCGGCACTTCCGCAGTTGGGATCAGCGCGTAGTTGCTGCTGTCAGCTTCCTCGTCCAGCGGACGGGTATGGAACAGATCGCCGGCAAATTTCGGCAGCTGGCCTGTACCGTACAGCGTATCGTGGTTAACCAGATACGGAACGTAGGTTTCGCTGTAGCCGTGCTGCTCGGTGTGCAGATCCAGCATGAACTGCGCCAGCGCGCGGTGCAGGTGAGCAATTTGCCCTTTCATTACCACGAAGCGAGAACCGGTCAGCTTAACCGCTGCCGCAAAGTCCAGGCCCGCGTGCATTTCGCCCAGCGTCACGTGATCGCGCACTTCGAAGTCAAACTCGCGAGGCGTACCCCAGCGTTTCACTTCAACGTTGTCGTTTTCGTCTTTGCCGACAGGCACGCTGTCGTCAGGAATGTTCGGGATCGCCAGAGCAATATCGCGAATTTCAGCCTGAAGAACGTCCAGTTCAGCTTTCGCCTGATCCAGCTCTTCACCCAGTTTGTTCACTTCCAGGCGTAATGGCTCAATATCTTCCCCGCGCGCTTTCGCCTGGCCAATGGATTTCGATCGAGAATTACGCTCTGCTTGCAGATTTTCAGTTTGTACCTGCAAAACTTTACGACGCTCTTCAAGAGCGCGCAGCTTATCTACATCCAGCTTAAAGCCCCGGCGTGCCAGTTTTTCAGCGACTGCGTCTGGCTCATTACGCAGCAGATTGGGATCGAGCATGCTTATCCTGTGCTTATCGAATTAAAAAAGGAAAAAGTGACCACAGCCTGCGGCCACAGAGATATATTGCCAACATTACCGCAACGATTGAACTAACGGTAGCGTTTTATAGGGCTATTTTGATCCTGTCCGGCAAGCCAGGCGAGCTTTTCGCCAATCTTACCCTCAAGACCTCTGTTTGTAGGGTGATAATAGCGGGTTTGTGCCATCTCCAGCGGGAAATACTCCTCCCCGGCGGCGTAGGCATTGGGTTCATCATGGGCGTAGCGATACTCCTGCCCGTAACCCATTTCTTTCATCAGCTTTGTAGGGGCATTGCGAAGGTGTACCGGAACGTCGTAATCCGGACGTTCACGTGCATCCGACATCGCCGCTTTAAAGGCGGTATACACTGCATTGCTTTTCGGCGCGCAGGCCAGATAGACAATTGCCTGCGCAATGGCACGCTCACCTTCCGCGGGTCCGACGCGGGTAAAGCAGTCCCAGGCGGAAATAGCGACCTGCATGGCGCGTGGATCGGCATTACCGACATCTTCTGACGCAATGGCCAGGCAGCGACGCGCGACATATAACGGATCGCCACCGGCGGTAATGATACGCGCATACCAGTAGAGTGCCGCATCCGGCGCGCTGCCGCGCACGGATTTATGTAACGCAGAGATAAGGTCGTAGAAACGGTCGCCTTTATTATCGAAGCGCGCACTGCGTTCACCGGCAATTTCGGTGAGCAGTTCAGGCTTCAATACGCGCTTGCCCGCATCGTCCACTTCGGCCATATCGGCCATCATTTCCAGCGTATTCAGTGCCCGACGCGCATCGCCGTTGACCAGTTCAGCGATCGCACGACGCGTCTCGTCCGGCAGAACGATATCCTGTCCGCCGTAACCCCGCGCTTTGTCCTCCATCGCCTGGGTCAGAACCTTTTCGATATCCTCTGTGGTCAGGGATTTAAGCAGGTAAACGCGGGCGCGGGAAAGCAGCGCGGAGTTGAGTTCAAACGACGGGTTTTCCGTGGTTGCGCCGATGAAGAAAATCGTGCCGTCTTCAATGTGCGGCAGAAACGCATCTTGCTGGCTCTTGTTGAAACGGTGGACTTCATCAACAAACAGAATGGTGCGGCGCCCGGCATTACGGTTTTGCCGTGCGCGCTCGATCGCCTCGCGGATCTCCTTCACGCCGGAGGTAACCGCCGAGATGCGCTCAACGTCCGCGTTAGCATAGCGGGCGATCACTTCAGCGAGGGTGGTTTTGCCGGTGCCGGGTGGCCCCCAGAGGATCATGGAGTGCAGATGCCCCGCCTCAATAGCGCGCGGCAAGGGTTTCCCCGCAGCCAGCAGGTGTTGCTGGCCGATGTACTGCGCTAAATTTTCTGGCCGCATACGGGCGGCCAGAGGTTGAAACGCATTATCTGAAAAATCGAGCGACAGGTTGCTCACTCATGCCTCTTACTTATTACGTTGGTCATCCACCGTTACGCCCTGCGGCGGGGTAAAGGTGAATTTCGAAGCATCTACAGCGCCGTTTTGCTGAGACTTAAGCTGATAGCTACTGCGCTGATCGTCCTGCTCAACCGCGCCGAACTGATTGATGGTACCGTTGCTGCTCACGTTAATCGTGAACTGCTTCAGATTACCGTTGCTGCCTTTTGGCGTCAGGACGAACTCATCACCGTTTTGTTTGATGTTGTACTGCTGCCAGTCGCTGGACTGGTTACGGGCAATGAGCATAAACGGCGTATTGCTGGTCGCGTCTTTCAGCCAGGTGGCGGTCGCCTGCTCAACAAACGGGTTGTAGAACCACAAGGTTTTCCCGTCGGACACCAGCACGCTTTCATCAGGCTGGGTCATGTGCCAGTTGAAGAGATTCGGGCGTTTCACCCACAAATCCCCCTGACCTTCCTGCACCGCGTTGCCGCTGCCGTCAGTCACTTTTTGCGTGAAGCTGGCGTGGAAGCTGCTCACTTTATCCAGTCGGCTTTTAAGGTCGCTTGCTGCATCAGCCCAGACGCTGCTGGCAACAAAACTGGAGAGTAATGCACAGGCGATGGCGATTTTTTTCATTGTTATTCCTTAAAATACGTCTTCCCGATATGGGGGTTCCGTTTCTATTCTGGACCTGCCTGAAGGCAGGCGACAGAAGAATATGCTTAATTTTTGCTGATTTACCCTTCTTTGCAATCGCTGAAGGTTAATCAAAAGGCGGTGGTGCCAGCACCTCTCGGTTACCGTTATGCCCCTGTTCGCTCACAATACCCTGGGCTTCCATCTGCTCGATAATACGCGCCGCGCGGTTGTAGCCGATACGGAACTGGCGCTGGACGCCGGAGATGGACGCCTTACGTTTTTCGGTGACGAAATTAACCGCCTGGTCAAATAACGGATCCAGTTCTTCGCCGCCGTCAAAACCACCGCCGCCACCTTCGCTTTCACTGTCGGAGGTGATGCCGTCAACGTATTGCGGCCGCCCGCGCGCTTTCCAGTCCTGTACCACCGCATGCACTTCCTGGTCGCGAACAAACGCACCGTGGACACGCACCGGCGAGGTGGAGTTCGGGCCGGAATAGAGCATATCACCCATTCCCAGCAGCGACTCTGCACCGCCCTGGTCAAGGATAGTACGCGAGTCAATTTTACTCGACACGGTAAACGCGATACGGGTCGGGATGTTTGCCTTAATAAGCCCGGTGATAACGTCTACGGACGGACGCTGCGTTGCCAGTACCAGGTGGATGCCCGCCGCACGCGCTTTCTGTGCCAGACGCGCAATCAGCTCTTCCACTTTCTTACCAACGGTCATCATCAGGTCGGCAAATTCATCCACCAGCACCACGATGTAAGGCAGTTTTTCCAGCACCGGATGCTGGGCATCCATGCTGTCACCCGGCTTCCAGTATGGGTCCGGAATCGGACGGCCCATACGCGCCGCCTCGGCGATTTTCTCGTTATAACCGGCCAGGTTACGCACGCCCAGCGCCGACATCAGCTTGTAGCGACGCTCCATTTCATTGACGCTCCAGCGCAATGCGTTGGCGGCGTCCTTCATGTCGGTCACCACTTCCGTTAACAGGTGCGGAATGCCTTCGTAGACGGACAGTTCAAGCATTTTCGGGTCGATCATGATGAAACGCACATCTTCAGGCTGCGCTTTGTAGAGCATACTGAGGATCATGGCGTTCACCCCGACTGATTTACCGGAGCCGGTGGTACCCGCAACCAGCAGATGCGGCATCTTCGCGAGATCGGCAACCACCGGATCGCCGGCGATATCTTTACCCAGCACCACGGTCAGCGGGGACGGGTTGTCGCGGAATTTGGTGTTATCCAGAACTTCACGCAGATAAACGGTCTGGCGTTTCTTGTTTGGCAGCTCAAGGCCAACGTAAGGCTTACCTGGGATCACCTCCACCACGCGTACCGCCACGGTCGACAGAGAACGCGCCAGGTCACGGGACAGGTTAGAAATACGTGCCGCTTTTACGCCTGGCGCCAGATTCAGTTCGAAACGGGTGATCACCGGGCCAGGTGAGTAGTTCACCACGTCCGCTTTAATACGGAAGTCAGCCAGACGCGCTTCCACCAGACGGGCCATCTGTTCAAGGGCAAAGGTATCCACCGGCTCGACTTCCGCTGGCGGCGGCGTTAACAGATCCAGCGACGGCAGCGGCGTACTTGGTCGTTGCAGCGGACGGCTGTCTCCGTTACGCATCAGCAGCGGGTGAATCAGGCTTTCCTGCGGCTGTGGTGCTGGCTGCTGGAACTGCGGCTGCGGCGGTTGGGCCGGTGGTGTATGCGGCTGCGCATAAGCCTGCGACGCTGGCTGTGGTGGCTGCGCATTAACCTGCGGCGCTGGCGCCTGACGCACCGGTTCCGCTTCCGGCATCACGCTCGGCGTGAACAGCGGTTCGCTCGGACCGTCATCCACCAGATCTTTCATCGGTGAAAATTCAAAGTCCGAGAGCGAGAACGGATTTGCCCCCGAAGGCTGCTCACCGGAATAACGTTGCTGTTGCGTGGCGGCAAACTGACGCGCTAATTCCGCTTCGGCAGCATCATCTTCATCCTGCTGAGAATGAACATCGTGTTGGTACTCATTCCCGTAGCGTTGAGTCTGTTGGGCAGCAAACTGACGCGCCAGCTCATCCTGATGCAGTTCGTCGGCATCATCTTCGTAGTCGGATTCACGGGCTTTCTCTTCGGCCATACGCTGAGAAGGCAGTTTAATGCCATAAGAGGCCAGCTCCCGGCGCGTAGGTACGCGCACGCGATTAGGGCGCGGCAATTGTGGACCAATGCCCTCTTTCACCTGAGGACGCGGCGCACCGTCGGTTGCCGGGCTGAATAGCGGAGCGGACGCGGCAGCGGCTGCCGTTGCCTGCTTCACGGTTTCTGCTCCTGACGCAACGGCTGGCGCTGGGTCTACAGGTGCAACGCTCGCAGAAGGCGCTTTTACAACAGGCTCCTGCACCGGCTCAGGCACGGGCTGATACCAGGCGGCAAGCTGCTCGCGCTCACGGGCACGGCGCTCTTCCACTTCTTCAAAATAGTACAATGGCGGACGTGATGGCTTCGCTTCCTCCACCACTTCGGGTTCAGACACCGGCGCAACATATGGCTGTTCAGGCACAGCGGGTTCGGGCGTATAAGCCTGATACGGCTGTTGCGGCTCGCTGGCAGGCTCAGACGGCTGATACGATTGCTGACACTGTTCCTGCTGCACAGGAATATAGCTTTCAGGCTCCGGCGCAATGGTCGGTTCAGGCGTATGGACGCCTGGCGCAGTCTGCCAGTCCACCTGCGGTTGCTGGATCGCGGACTCCGGTGCCGGAACAGGCGAGGACGGCATCACGGCTTCAACAGGCGCAACATGGGCCTGCGCAGCCGTCGTTGCGGCGGCAGCAGCGGCTACCGGTTCAGTCACGGAATGACCATGCAACAGCGGATCGTATTCGTCATACTCACCCGGCGTAGCTCGATGACCAGAGAACAACACATCATCAGGATCGACGGCCGCACCGCGATACTCAATCTGCTCGTCTTCATCCATACGTTTGCCGGAGAAAAGCGCGGCATCCGTTTTACGGCCTAACGGGTTAGCGAATTTTTCAGCAACGCGCTGGCGGCGTGCCAGAGCACCGCGCAGAATACGGGCACGGCGGGATTCACGACGCTGCACAGGTGCCTCGTCTTCCTCTTCGTATTCATCTTCATATTCGTCTTCATCGACCCACGTATCATCACGACGGGTACGATTGCTGGCAAACGTCAGCAGAGTCAGAATAAAGCTGCCGATTTTTTCGGCAATGCTCACCCAGGACCAGCCGGTAAACAGCGTCAGGCCCGCCGCCCAGATGCAGAGCAGCGCCAGCGTGCCGCCGCTGCTGTGAAGCATCGGTTGCAGCGCGGAGCTCAACAGGCTGCCAATCACACCGCCGGAGGCGAAATACCAGATGTCATCGGCATTGATCGCCGCCAGTCCGCAGGAGGTGAGGATCAGCGCCAGGGCGCCAATCAGGCGCAGCGAAACGGCAAAATAATCGATGTAGTCGTCGTTCTGTCGATGACGCCAGGCAAACCAGCATCCGCCAATAATGATGACAGGAAGGGTATAGGCCATCACACCGAAAATGAAGAAGAGCGTGTCCGCAAGCCAGGCACCGGGAACGCCACCCAAATTATGGATAGGCTCATGCCATGCGGTTTGCGACCAGCTGGGATCTGAGGGGTTGAAACTGAGTAAGGCAGCCATCAGCCAGACGGCAAAAAGGGCAATAACAATCAGTAACGCCTCAAGGAGACGACGTCCGCTGCTTAGCTTAGATAATGTGACTTCTTTGTCTTCAGTGTATTCCTGGCTCAAGAAAGGCTCTCCAGGTATCAGGCATGTCCTGCCTGTGTGCTAAAACGGACAACAGCGCCGGGACTCCCCGGCACTGTTGCTGTATGGATTAACAGGAGTGTAATCAAACTACACTGATTTTGCACCTGTTCCGTGTTAGCGCGTCTTAATAACCAGACGATTGCTCTGTTTGACCTCTTCCATCACCACATAAGTACGGGTGTCGTTCACGCCTGGCAGACGCAGCAGGGTTTCACCCAGCAGCTTACGGTAGGCGGACATATCGGGCACACGGGTTTTCAACAGGTAGTCGAAATCACCGGAGACCAGATGACACTCTTGAATTTCTTCAAGTTTTTGTACAGCGGCGTTAAATTGCTCAAACACATCCGGTGCACCACGATTCAGAGTAATCTCAACAAATACCAGAAGTGAGGCATCCAGATAATGCGGGTTCAGCAGAGCCGTATAGCCCTGGATAAAACCCTGTCTTTCCAGTCGACGCACACGCTCAAGGCACGGCGTCGGGGAAAGTCCCACACGTTTTGAAAGCTCGACGTTGGAAATACGCCCATCCTTTTGCAATTCATTAAGAATGTTACGATCGATACGGTCGAGATCTTTGCCAGGGCGCTTCTTGCTATCTACCATTATTATTGTCTCTCTGTATTCCTTCCCTACTCCTGCCTGGACCCTGTGCACATCACTGTTCAGAGCCTGTACCCGTTATTCATCACATCGCCTGGTTATGTATTAGACGCGATGTGGATTCGGGTTCTGCGGTAAGAAGACCGTTGCCCGAAAGCAGTCACAGACATCACGTATGGCGTCTGTCCACACCATGCGTAGATTTCACTGACCCGGTAAAAATGGCATTTCCGTGCATGTCTATGCGGCATGCAGTTCGTGCGTCTTTTTTTCTTCCTTGAATGTTTTCGCAAAAGCGCAGGGGATTGTCAAAGCAAAACATCGATTTTTAGTACAAGATGCCGGATATTCATTACGGAGGGGTATTAATCCTCATTTTATTGCCTTATAAACGCGCTGTTTTCAGTAGCAGACGTGATGTGACCGCCTCTGACCCATAGGGCGCGTCTATTGCATATATCGGAAGCAAAACTGCCCTGCTCTTTTTTTACGGCAACAAATTCCCTACAATCCAGCCCATTGCCTGCCAACAACAATGGGGATCTCATGGGCACGACCAAACACAGTAAGCTGCTAATCCTTGGATCTGGACCTGCGGGTTATACCGCAGCGGTCTATGCTGCACGCGCTAACCTGCAACCGGTACTGATCACCGGGATGGAAAAAGGCGGTCAGTTGACCACCACCACGGAAGTGGAAAACTGGCCGGGCGACCCGAACGACCTGACCGGGCCGCTGCTGATGGAGCGCATGCACGAGCATGCCGCCAAATTCGAAACCGAAATCCTGTTCGACCACATCAATAAAGTGGATTTGCAGAACCGTCCGTTCCGCCTGACGGGTGACAGCGGCGAATACACCTGCGATGCGCTGATCATCGCCACCGGCGCCTCTGCCCGCTATCTCGGTCTGCCGTCTGAAGAAGCGTTCAAAGGCCGCGGCGTGTCAGCCTGCGCGACCTGCGACGGTTTCTTCTATCGCAACCAGAAAGTTGCGGTGATCGGCGGCGGCAACACCGCTGTGGAAGAAGCGCTGTATCTGGCAAATATTGCCTCAGAAGTACACCTGATCCACCGTCGCGACACCTTCCGGGCGGAGAAGATCCTGATCAAACGCCTGATGGACAAAGTGGCGAGCGGTAACATTGTGCTGCATACCAACCGTACGCTGGAAGAAGTAACTGGCGATCAGATGGGCGTCGCGGGACTGCGTATCCGTGATACCCAGAACACCGATAACGTCGAAACGCTGGAAGTGGCAGGCCTGTTTGTGGCAATCGGTCACAGCCCGAACACGGCTATCTTTGAAGGCCAGCTGGAGCTGGAGAACGGCTACATTAAAGTGCAGTCTGGCATTCACGGCAACGCCACCCAGACCAGCGTTCCGGGTGTCTTCGCAGCTGGTGACGTGATGGACCATATTTATCGTCAGGCGATCACCTCTGCGGGCACCGGTTGTATGGCCGCGCTGGACGCAGAACGCTACCTGGACGGGCTGGCTGAACAAGGTAAATAATCTTTACAAGTCAGTAACAAACGTAAATAAAGGCGGCCACTGGTCGCCTTTATTTTTGCTCACGTGTAACATGCAGATGTCTAATTTCTTATAACGTCACCTGCAAAGTACGCAATGGAAAAAACCCGTCAACAAGAGTTAACCCGCTGGCTGAAACAGCAAAGCGTTCTGTCCCGCCGCTGGCTTATGATTTCCCGCGTTCTGGGATTTATCAGCGGTCTGTTGATTGTTGCCCAGGCATGGCTTCTGGCCCGCATTCTCAACCATATGATCATGGAGAACATCCCGCGCGAAGCGCTGCTGTTGCCGTTTATCGTTCTGGCGCTGGTTTTCGTTCTGCGTGCGTGGGTGGTCTGGCTGCGCGAGCGGGTTGGGTTCCATGCCGGGCAGCACATCCGCTATGAGATCCGCCGCAAGGTGCTCGATCGGCTTTCAGAAGCCGGGCCTGCGTGGATCCAGGGCAAGCCGGCCGGTAGCTGGGCGACGCTGATCCTTGAGCAAATCGACGATATGCACGATTACTACGCGCGTTATCTTCCGCAGATGGCGCTGGCGGTGTTTGTGCCTCTGATGATTGTTATCGCCATCTTCCCGGTTAACTGGGTGGCGGCGCTGATCCTGCTGGGGACCGCCCCGCTGATCCCGCTGTTTATGGCGATGGTCGGCATGGGCGCGGCTGATGCTAACCGCCGCAACTTCCTGGCGCTGGGTCGGTTGAGCGGTCATTTCCTGGACCGTCTGCGCGGTATGGAAACCCTGCGGATCTTTGGTCGTGGTGAAGCGGAAACCGAAAACATTCGCCTGGCGTCGCAGGATTTTCGTCAGCGCACCATGGAAGTGTTGCGCATGGCCTTTCTCTCTTCTGGCGTACTTGAATTTTTCACCTCCCTGTCGATTGCGCTGGTGGCGGTTTACTTTGGTTTCTCCTACCTCGGCGCGCTGGACTTTGGTCACTACGGTACGGCGGTTACGCTTTCCGCTGGGTTCCTGGCGCTGATCCTGGCCCCGGAATTTTTCCAGCCGCTTCGCGATCTCGGCACCTTTTACCATGCCAAAGCGCAGGCGGTGGGTGCTGCCGACAGCCTGAAAACCTTCATGGAAACGCCGCTGGCGCATCCGGAGCGTGGTGAGGTAACGCTGAATACGAACGATCCGGTGACCATTGAAGCACAGAATTTTTCTGTTCTGTCGCCTGAAGGCAAAGTACTGGCCGGTCCGCTGAACTTTACCCTGCCTGCCGGGCAACGTGTGGTGCTGGTGGGTACCAGCGGCTCAGGTAAAAGCTCATTGTTGAATGCGCTTTCAGGTTTTATGGCGTACACCGGATCGCTGCGTATCAACAAAACGGAGCTGCGCGAGCTCGATCCTGATGCCTGGCGTAAACAGCTAAGCTGGGTGGGGCAAAACCCGCAGCTGCCAGCTCCGACGCTTCGCGAGAATGTGCTGCTGGCACGCCCGGATGCGCGTGACGATGAGCTGCAATCGGTCCTCGACCGCGCCTGGGTCAGCGAGTTTCTGCCGCTGCTTGCGCAGGGTATCGATACCGTCATTGGCGATCAGTCTGCCGGGCTGTCAGTAGGCCAGGCACAGCGCGTCGCGGTTGCCCGTGCGCTGCTGAACCCCTCTTCGCTAATGCTGCTGGACGAACCCGCCGCCAGCCTGGACGCTCATAGCGAGCAGCGCGTGATGGATGCGCTTAACGCAGCCTCACGCCAGCAAACCACCCTGATGGTGACTCACCAGCTGGAAGGTATTGCCGACTGGGATCAGATCTGGGTGATGGAAAACGGACACATTGTTGAGCAAGGCGACTACGCCGCGCTTGTTGCCGCGCAGGGGCCGTTTGCGACCCTGCTGGCGAACCGTCAGGAGGATATCTGATGCGCGCCCTGCTTCCGTATCTTGCACTGTATAAACGCCACAAATGGATGCTGACGCTCGGGATCGTGCTGGCGATCGTCACGCTGCTCGCCAGCATCGGCCTGCTTACGCTTTCCGGCTGGTTCCTCTCCGCGTCTGCGGCCGCAGGCTTTGCCGGACTGTACAGCTTTAACTACATGCTGCCTGCCGCCGGGGTGCGCGGCACGGCGATTACGCGAACTGCCGGGCGCTACTTCGAGCGTCTGGTCAGCCACGACGCGACCTTCCGCGTGCTGCAACACCTGCGTATTTATACGTTCAGCAAACTGCTGCCCCTCTCCCCTGCCGGGCTGGCACGTTTTCGACAGGGCGAATTACTCAACCGCGTGGTCGCGGATGTGGATACGCTGGATCACCTCTATTTGCGCGTCATTTCACCCATGGTGGGCGCGTTTGTGGTGATTGTCGTGGTCACGCTGGGGTTGAGTTTCCTGGATGTTCCCATCGCACTGACGCTCGGCGGCATCATGCTGATGACGCTGATTATTCTGCCACCCCTGTTTTATCGTGCAGGTAAAACCACCGGGGAAAACCTGACGCGCCTGCGCGGGGAATACCGCCAGCAGCTCACCGCCTGGTTGCAGGGACAGGCCGAGCTCACCCTTTTTGGCGCCAGCAAGCGCTACCGCGCCCGCATGGAAAATACGGAGCTGAACTGGCATGAAGCCCAGCGTCGCCAGTCTGAACTGACCGCTTTCTCCCAGGCGCTGATGATGTTAATTGGTGGGATTGCCGTAATCGCCATGCTCTGGATGGCCTCCGGTGGCGTGGGCGATAACGCGCAGCCTGGCCCGCTAATTGCGCTGTTTGTTTTCTGTGCCCTGGCAGCCTTTGAAGCCTTAGCCCCGGTTACGGGCGCCTTTCAGCATCTCGGCCAGGTGATTGCCTCTGCGCTGCGCATTACGGATATTGCCGAGCAGGAGCCGGAAGTGAAGTTCAGCGCGGGTCAAACCGC
Organism: Enterobacter cloacae complex sp. IR5402; assembly: GCF_049238125.1. Taxonomy (NCBI): domain Bacteria; kingdom Pseudomonadati; phylum Pseudomonadota; class Gammaproteobacteria; order Enterobacterales; family Enterobacteriaceae; genus Enterobacter; species Enterobacter cloacae complex sp. IR5402. The sequence continues at coordinate 70,464 of NZ_JBMKHO010000012.1, read as the reverse complement.
TGTGCCGGAGCAGGTCGCGCTGACGCTCAGCAATGTCACTTTCGCCTACGACAAGCCGGCGCAAAACGCGCTGGAAGACATCACCCTTTCTGTTGATGCCGGGCAGCGCATTGCGATCCTTGGCCGTACGGGATGTGGAAAATCGACACTTCTGCAACTTCTCACGCGCGCGTGGGACCCACAGCAGGGCGAGATTCGGTTTAACGACGTTCCGCTGTCTGGTTTTAGCGAAGCGGCCTTGCGTAAAACGGTCAGCGTCGTGCCCCAGCGGGTGCATCTGTTCAGCGCTACGCTGCGCGATAATCTTCTTCTGGCGGCACCAGACGCCTCCGACGATACGCTGCGGGCAATGCTGGAGCAGGTTGGGCTGCACAAACTGCTTGAAGACGATGGCTTGAACAGCTGGCTGGGTGAAGGGGGTCGACAGCTTTCCGGCGGCGAACTGCGTCGTCTGGCCATTGCGCGTGCGCTGCTGCACGATGCGCCGCTGATGTTGCTGGATGAACCGACAGAAGGACTGGATGCCACGACTGAGAGTCAAATCCTTGATTTACTGGCGAATGTGATGAAAGGTAAAACCGTACTGATGGTCACGCACCGTCTGCGCGGGCTGGTGAATTTCGATCAGATAATTGTGATGGACAACGGACACATAATTGAGCAAGGTAGTCACGCAGAGCTGCTGGCAAAACAAGGTCGCTACTACCAGTTTAAACAGCGCCTGTAGACTATATTTGTAGCGTCCTCTCTCGCGTACTGGAGTTCTGTTGTCATGCGCCTGGTGCAGCTTTCTCGCCATAATATTGCGTTCCCTTCACCGGAGGGGGCGCTGCGTGAACCTAACGGCTTGCTGGCTCTGGGCGGCGATCTCAGCCCGGCACGGCTCTTAATGGCTTACCAGCGCGGCATCTTCCCTTGGTTTTCGCCTGGCGACCCGATCTTATGGTGGTCTCCCGACCCGCGAGCCGTGCTGTGGCCTGGGCAGTTTCACCTGAGCCGCAGCATGAAGCGGTTTCATGCAAAATCACCCTTTCGCGTCACGCTCAATCACGCCTTCGGCCAGGTTATCGAAGGCTGCGCTGAAGATCGTCATGAAGGCACCTGGATAACCCGCGATATCATTATCGCCTACCACCAGCTTCATGAGCTGGGCTACGCGCACTCTATTGAAGTATGGAAAGAGGATAACCTCGTCGGCGGAATGTACGGCGTGGCGCAGGGCACGCTGTTCTGCGGCGAGTCGATGTTCTCCCGTGCCACGAATGCGTCAAAAACCGCGCTGCTGGTGTTTAGCGAGGAATTTGCCCGACGTGGCGGACGGCTGATGGATTGTCAGGTGCTGAATGAGCACACCGCCTCGCTCGGCGCCGTTGAAATCTCCCGCCGACACTATATCGAACACCTTGAACAATGCCGAAAAGAGACCCTTCCACGCGATTTTTGGGTTCCCAGAGCGCTCTTTATGCCCAATGCCTAAATGTTTTCCGCATATTTTTTATGAGGGTGTTATAATTATGCCGCAGAGTAGCTTCTGCCTGTTGCCCCGCCGCCGTTTGGGACCCTCGCTTCAGATAACGTCCTGACGTTTATCCTGTCGTCTCCCCTTTACGAATGCGCTTTCCGTTCGGTTGTACCGTGACGCTTGGGCAATACGCTGAGACTGTTTTGCTGCGTTTTAAACGCGCAATTCTTTACTTAATTGAGGAATTTCGGCATTATCTTGCCGGTTCAAAACTTGGTAGTGATACCCCAGAGGATTAGATGGCCAAAGAAGACAATATTGAAATGCAGGGTACCGTACTTGATACGTTGCCTAATACCATGTTTCGCGTAGAACTGGAAAACGGTCACGTGGTAACTGCGCACATCTCCGGTAAAATGCGCAAAAACTATATCCGCATTTTGACGGGCGACAAAGTGACTGTTGAACTGACCCCGTACGACCTGAGCAAAGGCCGCATTGTCTTCCGTAGTCGCTAATTGTTTTCGCCTGTAATGGCAGATGAATATTTAAAAGGTCGGGATATTCCCGGCCTTTTTTATTTATGGTCTTAGTGTGGCTGTGTCGGCAGATGTATAGTCATGCACGGGTTCATGGGTACGATTAAATCTTCAGCCATCGCGTGGGTGATGTCATGCAGCAGTCCCGTCAGGTGCGGCAGCATATCGCGGTCAACATGCGATACCAGCAGCACATGGTTTAACGCCCGGCAGTAGTCGCATTTCGTTTCGGTATCTTCCAGCAACCACTCTTTTTGTCGCGGTTGCTCCGCGTCGTCCTCAAATTCAACCACCTGAAAATCACGCATTGACTCTGTGAGGCCGGATTTCACCTCTTCCAGGTAGGCTCCGAGGCAACGGCAAACGGGCTGCGTTTGCGGAAGTGATTTGCAGTCGAGGAGGATTTCGGTGAGCAGTTTGCAGCGCTCGGCAAGGGTTGGGAGATCGGGGTTGAGGGAGAGTTCGCTATAGAGCTGGGAGATAGACTGGTTTTCCATATTCATAATTTCCATATTAAAAGCTGAAAACTACCACCAGAAACGCCAACTTCGGGTGGCAGACTGAACCGGTTTGGCGTACCGACCATATGGAAAATCGGCGCTTCAAAAGAAGCCCCGGTTCAGTCCACCATAATAGAAGATACGGATTATACCGCAGCTAAAAAAAGAGTGAACGAAACCAATGATGTTGCGTTAGCAACATCTTTCCATATGTGTGTAATCAGGACGCCAATCCCGACACCTGATTTTGCAGGTGCGCCGCCATTTTATTACTGTGAATTTATCCAGCAACTGACTTCGAAAGAATCTGGAAAGCGCCTCGCAAAATTCCTCTGCGGTCTGTTGCCCTCACCCCAACCCTCTCCCACGGGGAAAGGGAGAAAACACTAAAAACGACAACACTGTTGTCGTTTTGCTTTTACCCTGGCACGCATAAAAAAACCGGGCTTTTGCCCGGTTTTTAGACCTACGTAAGAAATCAGTGAGCCGCTTCCGGCTTGTGCTTCGCCGCACTCTGGAAATCGTACGTCAGTTCGTTCTTCGCCTGATCCAGCCCTACCGTGACCTGGCCGCCGTCCACCAGCGAGCCAAACAGCAGCTCGTTCGCCAGCGGCTTCTTCAGGTTGTCCTGAATCACGCGCGCCATCGGACGGGCACCCATCGCACGGTCGTAGCCTTTCTCAGCCAGCCAGTTGCGGGCCTCCTGGCTCACTTCCAGCGACACGCCTTTCTGATCCAGCTGAACCTGCAACTCGACGATGAACTTGTCCACCACCTGATGGATCACCTCGGTAGACAGGTGATCGAACCAGATAATGTTGTCCAGACGGTTACGGAACTCCGGCGTGAAGATCTTCTTGATCTCTTCCATCGCATCGGTGCTGTTATCCTGGTGGATCAGGCCGATGGATTTACGCTCGGTTTCCCGCACGCCCGCGTTGGTGGTCATCACCAACACCACGTTGCGGAAATCGGCCTTGCGCCCGTTGTTATCGGTCAGCGTCCCGTTGTCCATCACCTGCAACAGGATGTTGAACACGTCCGGGTGCGCTTTCTCGATTTCATCGAGCAGCAGGACCGCGTGCGGATGCTTGATCACCGCGTCAGTGAGCAGGCCGCCCTGGTCAAAGCCCACGTATCCCGGAGGCGCACCAATCAAACGGCTGACGGTATGACGCTCCATATACTCGGACATATCAAAGCGCAGCAGCTCAATGCCCAGCGCTTTGGAGAGCTGAACCGTTACCTCGGTTTTACCCACACCGGTCGGACCGGCGAACAGGAAGGAACCAACCGGCTTGTGGTCATGCCCCAGGCCAGCACGAGCCATCTTGATCGCTTCGGTTAAAGCCTCAATGGCTTTATCCTGACCAAAGACCAGCATTTTCAGGCGATTGCCGAGCGTGCGCAGCGTATCACGGTCGCTCTGAGAAACGCTCTTCTCAGGAATACGCGCGATGCGGGCCACCACGGACTCGATATCCGCCACGTTCACGGTTTTCTTACGCTTGCTGGCTGGCATCAGGCGCGCACGCGCACCCGCCTCATCAATCACGTCAATCGCCTTATCCGGCAGATGACGGTCGTTAATGTATTTCACCGCCAGCTCCACCGCCGCACGGACCGCTTTCGCGGTGTAACGCACGTCGTGGTGCGCTTCATACTTGGTTTTCAGGCCGTTGATGATCTGCACCGTTTCGTCAACCGACGGCTCGGTAACGTCGATTTTCTGGAAACGACGCGCCAGCGCACGATCCTTCTCAAAGATGTTGCTGAACTCCTGGTATGTCGTGGAGCCCATCACGCGGATCTTGCCGCTGGAGAGTAGCGGTTTGATCAGGTTAGCCGCATCCACCTGGCCACCGGAGGCCGCACCTGCGCCGATAATGGTGTGGATCTCATCGATAAACAGGATGCTGTTGGTGTCCTGCTCCAGCTGTTTTAACAGCGCCTTGAAGCGTTTTTCAAAATCACCACGGTATTTGGTGCCCGCCAGCAGCGATCCGATGTCGAGCGAGTAGATGGTGCAGTCGGCAATCACTTCCGGCACGTCGCCCTGCACAATGCGCCAGGCAAGGCCCTCGGCAATCGCGGTTTTACCCACGCCAGATTCCCCCACCAGCAGCGGGTTGTTCTTGCGTCGACGGCACAGCACCTGGATGGCACGCTCCAGCTCTTTGTCGCGACCAATCAGCGGGTCGATACCGCCAACGCGAGCAAGCTGGTTAAGGTTGGTGGTGAAGTTTTCCATACGATCCTCCCCGCCTGCTTGCTCTTCATTGCTGTTGATCTGTCCGCTGGGATCCGATGCCTGGTTAGGCTCGTCTTTTCGCGTTCCGTGAGAGATGAAGTTGACCACGTCGAGCCGGCTGACTTCGTGTTTGCGCAGCAGGTAGGCCGCCTGGGACTCCTGCTCGCTGAAGATGGCGACCAGGACATTGGCGCCAGTCACTTCGCTACGTCCGGAAGACTGGACGTGGAAAACCGCGCGCTGCAACACGCGCTGGAAGCTGAGCGTCGGCTGCGTGTCGCGCTCTTCTTCACTGGCTGGCAGCACCGGTGTGGTTTGTTCGATGAAGGCTTCGAGTTCCTGACGTAGCGCCACCAGATCCACGGAGCAGGCTTCCAGCGCTTCGCGGGCAGATGGGTTGCTAAGCAGTGCGAGCAGCAGGTGCTCGACGGTCATAAACTCATGTCGGTGCTCACGCGCTCTGGCGAAAGCCATGTTTAAACTGAGTTCCAGTTCTTGATTGAGCATAGGCACCTCCCCCAATTTTATGCCTTATCAGGCCTTTTCCAGCGTACACAGCAACGGATGCTCGTTCTCCCTTGCATAGTCGTTCACCATCGCTACTTTGGTTTCCGCAACTTCGGCAGTAAAGATGCCGCAGATCGCTTTGCCACGATAATGAACGGTAAGCATCAGTTGCGTTGCACGTTCAACATCATAAGAAAAGAACTTTTGTAGCACGTCAATAACAAATTCCATCGGCGTGTAATCATCGTTCATTAACATAACTTTATACATAGATGGCGGTTTTAGCGCGTCGCGCACTTTATCTTCCGCCAGCTGGTCGAAATCCAGCCAATCGTTGGTCTTACCCATTATGCATAACCACTTTGAATCTACCTCAGATGTTAGATAACAATCATCTATTACTGTCATCCGCGATGTCTGTCACAAACTGTTGCAATAGCGTTAACTGCCTCAAAATTTGGTTGATTATTGTCCCAACTCCAGCGCCAAACGCTTGACGGCTTCTTCCGTTTCTCTAAATTGTACAAGCGTGAGTTGGCGAGGTTTTGAACAGCCCCCACTCCACCACCGGTTCATTCCATCTTAATTTATAAGATTTACGAAGGATGTCGAAGCATGGAAATGGGTACTGTTAAGTGGTTCAACAACGCCAAGGGGTTTGGCTTCATTTGCCCCGAAGGCGGCGGCGAGGATATCTTCGCTCACTATTCCACCATTCAGATGGATGGTTACAGGACGCTCAAAGCCGGGCAGTCCGTCCGGTTCGATGCACACCAGGGGCCAAAAGGCAATCACGCCAGTCTTATCGTGCCCGTTGAAGCAGAAACGGTTGCATAGCTCTCTGATTCATTGTGTACACCCCGCAGGCAAAATGCCAGCCCGATCGGCTGGCATTTTTATTTTCGGGCTATTCCCGCGCCAGCGCATCCACCGGATCGAGCCGCGCCGCGTTTCGCGCCGGCAGCCAGCCGAAAAGAATACCGGTGAAGGTGGAACATAAAAACGCCGTCAGGATCGCCATCGGCGAGAAGCCAATTTCCCAGCCCGGTAAGAAGAGCTGGAGCGCGAAGGCGATCATCATCGAAAGCGCAATCCCCATCGCGCCTCCCACCAGACACACCAGCACCGCTTCAATCAAAAACTGCTGGAGCACGTCGCTGGCTCTGGCCCCGACCGCCATGCGGATGCCTATCTCCCGCGTACGTTCGGTCACCGACACCAGCATAATGTTCATCACCCCAATCCCGCCGACGACCAGCGAAATCACCGCCACCAGCGTCAGGAACAGCTGAAGAGTACGTGTGGTCTTTTCCGCCGTTTTCAAGAGGCCGTCCATGTTCCAGGTGAAGAAATCTTTCTTCCCGTGGCGCAGGGTTAACAGCCGCTCAAGCTGCTGTTCCGCCAGCGCGCTGTCGTAGCCCTCCTTCACTCGCACGGTAATGGAGTTAAGCCAGGACTGCCCCATAATGCGCCCGGAAATGGTGCTGTATGGCAGCCAGACGCGCAGGATCTTGCTGCTGCCAAACATGGACTGTTTCTCTTCCGCCACACCAATCACCGTGGCGGGCATGTTACCCACCAGGATCACTTCCCCCACTACACGGGTTTTATTGGGGAAAAGCTGTCTGCGCGAGTTCGCGTCCAGCACCACCACCTGCGCCCTGCCCGCCAGCTGCTCCGCGTTGAAGGTCGCCCCTTCGCTAAAGGTCATGCCGTAGACGTTGAAGTAATCTCCGCTGACGCCGTTAGCACTGGCCGCCACGTCGATGTTGCCGTAGCGCAGACGCAGGTTTTGCGACACGGCAGGCGTGGCGGAGTTCACCCACGGCTGCTTCTGAATAGCCGCCAGATCGTCGTATTTCAGCGCCTGCTGATACTGCGGCTCGTCGTCGCCAAAATCTTTGCCGGGGTAAACGTCGATGGTGTTAGTCCCGATGGCCCGAATATCCGCCAGCACCAGCTGTTTCGCCGCATCGCCCACCACCACAATCGACACCACCGAGGCAATACCGATAATGATGCCGAGCATGGTCAGCAGAGTGCGCATTTTGTTGGCCGCCATCGCCAGCCAGGCCATGTTCAGCGCCTCGCGGAAACCGCTGGAAAACTGGCCCCAGCCGGTGGACGCAGGCAAAGCTTCTTTCGCCGCCGCCGCTCTGGACTGACGCGGCGGCGGGTTGCTGACCAGCTCGCCGTCGTGGATCTCGATGATGCGTTCCGCCTGCGCCGCGACCTGTGGATCGTGGGTGACGATAATCACCGTATGCCCCTGATCGCGAAGCTGATGCAGGATCGCCATCACCTCTTCACCGGAATGGCTGTCGAGCGCACCGGTTGGCTCATCGGCGAGGATCACCTGTCCGCCGTTCATCAGCGCGCGGGCAATACTCACGCGCTGCTGCTGACCGCCGGAAAGCTGCGAAGGCTGATAATCAACACGCTCCGCCAGCCCAAGACGCGTTAACAGCGCCTTCGCGCGTTCAAGGCGTTTTTTGCGCTCGACGCCCGCATACACCGCCGGCACTTCCACATTCTGCGCCGCGCTCAGGTGTGAAAGCAGATGGTAACGCTGAAAGATAAAGCCAAAATGCTCGCGACGCAGCTTCGCCAGCGCGTCGCCGTCCAGGGTGGAAACATCCGTCCCGGCCACGCGATAGGTGCCGCTGCTGGGCTTATCCAGACAGCCAAGAATGTTCATCAGCGTTGATTTACCCGAGCCCGACGCCCCGACAATCGCCACCATTTCACCGGCTTCAACGCGCAGGGAGATGCCCTTCAGCACCTCCACCGGCCCGTCGCCGGACGGATAGCTGCGACGAATGTCATTCAGCTCAAGCAGCGCCGTCATTGCGCGGCTCCAGGCAGGGTTTCGCTGGTGACCACTTCTTCACCCTCTTCCAGCCCTTTTACCACCACCACGTCGGTGTCGTTACGCGCGCCAATCACTACTTCCCGCTCGCGGGTTTCGCCGTTGCGCAGCACTTTCACCTTGTAGCGATTGTCCCCGGCGGATTCGCCCAGCGCGGAGAGCGGAACCGTCAGCACGTTTTTCACGCCGGTCAGCTGGATATGCACCTGGGCGGTCATGTCCAGACGCAGCACGCCCTGCGGGTTTGGCACCTCAAAACGCGCATAGTAGAAGATGGCGTCGTTAACTTTCTCCGGCGTCGGCAGGATATCTTTCAGCACCCCTTCATAGCGGGTTTGCGGATCGCCCAGCACCGTAAACCAGGCTTTCTGCCCCGGCTTAAGGTGAATGACGTCCGCTTCGGATACCTGGGCTTTCACCAGCATGGTGCTCATATCCGCCAGGGTCAGGATGTTTGGCGCCTGCTGCGCGGCGATGACCGTCTGGCCTTGCAGGGTGGTTATCTGCGTCACTTCCCCGGCCATTGGCGCAACGATTTGCGTGTAATCGAGGTTGGTTTTCGCCGTATCCAGCGAGGCCTGATTCCGTTTGATTTGCGCATCGATGGTGCCAATCTGCGCCTGCTTCACCGCCAGTTCCGTGGCGGCTGTGTCCAGATCCTGTTTCGAGATGGCCTGCGTTTTCGCCAACGCCTGCTGGCGCGTCAGGGTGACCTGAGCGAGATTACGCTCGGCCTGAGCCTGCGCGCGCTGCGCGCGCAGCTCCATCAGCGTCGCTTCCACTTCGCGGATCTGGTTTTGCGCCTGCTCAGGATCGATCACGCCCAGCAGCTGGCCTTTTTTAACCTTATCGCCAATCTCAACTGACAGGGTTTTAAGCTGACCGCTGACCTGCGCGCCCACGTCAACCTTACGCAGGGCATCCAGTTTCCCCGTCGCCAGCACGTTTTGTTGCAGCTCGCCCGGACGAACAATCAGCGTTTGATACTGTGGTACCGGCGCGTTCAGTACCTTCCATAACCAGAATCCGCCCGCTAACACCACTACCGCCAGCAGCAGAAACAGCTTTCTGCGTTTTCCCTTCAGGTTCATAAATATTCCAAATAGTTGTTCTGGCTATCATCACCGTTGATTTTATCTAAACCACTCCTCAACGAAACCCCCGATCCCCGTAATCGTCGGGAATTGTTTACCCGATGTTGATAAAGCGCCTGCTGAAATAGCGATATTCCACCAGAAGCAGGATCTAACATGTCTTCCATCGTCGATACACCTTATTCAACGCTGCCCCAGCCTAAATCGGGCTGGCAACTGTTTAAAAGCCTGACATCGGGTTCCCTCACGCCGGGGCTGGCGTGGCAAAATCCGGCATATCGACGTAAGTTTATGTTGCGCTCGCTGGCAACGCCGTTCACCACTGCGCGCCTGCTCGGAAACCTTGCAAAACAGCCCCGTCTGATGCAGATCCTGCGCGTGCAGCCCGGCCTGCCGTGCCGCCTGCACCGGCCGTGGCTGACCGTAAATATGGGTCGTCAGAATACGCTGGACGCATTGAACGATCACTATCAGATGATGAGCCGCCATCTTCCGGCGTCGCTGCTGAACGGCTACCTCTCCAGCCAGGGCATCACGCTGGTGACGTTAACGGGTAAAGAGGAACAGCAGTTTAGCGTTCGCCTGAGCGCGGATGCGTTTCTGGACAAAGAAGGGGAAGCGACCCTCACTTTTTGCGACCACCAGAACACGGTGCTGGCCGAGCTGACCTTTACGCTGTGCAAATACCAGGGCAAGACAACGCTCTTCATCGGCGGAATGCAGGGGGCGAAAGCGCATGTCCCGCACGAGCACATTCAGCTGGCGACCAAAGCCTGTCACGGACTGTTCCCAAAACGTCTGCTGGTTGAAGCGGTCATGACGCTGGCAGGCGCCTTCCCGGTCGAGCAGATCCTCGCGGTGAGTAACGCCACCCACATCTACCGCAGCTGGCGCTATCGCAAGAAAAAAGAGGGAAAATTGCTGGCTGACTATGACAGCTTCTGGCGCTCCCTTGGCGGACAGCAGCAGGATAACGGCAACTTTGCCCTGCCACTGACCATGCCACGCAAACCGATGGAAGAGATTGCGAGTAAAAAACGGTCCGAATACCGCCGCCGCTATACCCTGCTTGATAGCCTGATCCAACAGGTTTCGCAGGCGACTGACCGCTAATCGGCCCTCCCGCGAGCCAGCCAGAGGACGCGGGAGAACATTTTACGCAGCAGCGTGGGCACCGACTCCACGCCTCGCCTGCCGGCTTCCGTCGCGACTTCAATGGCCAAATCCGGTTTTGACGACCGATGGATAGCTTTGGCAATCACCCGACGCATGTTCATGGGTACATCCACCGGGATCATCGCCACGCGGTGAAAGACGTCGTCAAATCCCTGACGGTACATAAAGTGCTCCATGTCCATCGCAGGCAGCGCGGTCAGATGTTCCCGCTCCTCTTCACGATCGTTATTGAGCAGGCTGCGCACGGTCGCCGCATATTTTTTACCCGCCTCATCGCCATCCACCAGCACGTGCCACTCTATCCCCATCCGGCGCGCAAATTTGATCAGCGGTTTTAAGCCAGACTGAGCAAATTCGATCACTTTGATCCCTTCGGCATCAAAGTGGTGCCCGCACTGGCGAGCCAGCTCGTTTATCACCCAGGTTTCCGTTTCCCCTTCCACCAGCAACCAGCAGCGGGCAAACAGGGAAGAGGCACGGTTAAAACGGATATGAAACGCAATCCGTCGGCCATCTTCGGCATTTAACCCGCCGGGCCCGAGCCGGTAGGCGGTGACCCGCGACGATTCACGCACCAGGCGGCAGACATACTCTACCGGCGTCAGAGAGAGCAGCTCTCCGGAATTCGTGGTGGTGACTCGCTGCAACGGCAGCAGATTAAGAAGATGCCACGCCACGGAAAGCATAATCGGGTGGAGCCGCGTTTCCGGATCTTCCACCAGCAGCAGCGGGCGCGCGTCCCGATCCAGGCGCACCGTCCCTTTCGCCTGTAAAAGCGTGGAGAATAAACCCAGCAGGATCACCCGATGCGTACGCCCGCCGGGGCGGTCGATCATGCGGTTGATAATATCGAGATAGCGCCAGCTTCGTTGTTCATCGTGCGAGCGGCGACGCATCAGACGGTGGCGCGCCTGCCCCGTTCCCTGCTCGGAGAAGTAGTGCTCCAGCAGTTGTACCATGGCAGACAGTCCCTGACGGATCTGGCCGTCGGTGAGGTTCTGCGGCCGTGAGACCAGTTCACGGGCGAGGAAATCCAGTTCGCGGGCGGTTACTTCCACCTCGGGCATATTCGGCACGGTGCCGTTACGGATCCGCCGCATAAAACGCGCGTCGCGTAAGCGCAATACGGGGGAGAGGCGGATAAGATGTCGGGCAAGCTCGTCAATATTATCGAGCGGGATCGGATTCCCCTTCTCATCAAGAAATTCACGCAGGGTTAATACCCCGTCGTTTTGCGCCATTTCGCCCTCAAGGCGATAGAAAATACGCTGGAACCCATCTTCACAGGGAACCCAGCAGGCCGACATAGGGCGAAAACGACGCACGCGATGGCGGCCGGGCTCGGATTCGCGGAAGGTCAGAATGATATGCAGGTGTTTCTCGCGCCCGTTGACATCCCCCGGCGGAAACCAGAAGTCATCATGAACGAAGTGGTACAAGTTCTCTTCGGGCGAAAGCAGCAGCGTCAGGGCATCCAGCAGGCTGGATTTACCCCAGGCGTTTTCGCCTATCAGGACGTTGTTCTGTTCCAGTTGCAGCGACAGGCGGTTAATCCCGCGAAACCCGACAATCTCCACACGTTCGAGTAGCATACATCCCCCGCAATTCGGCCACTTTTTCCTTCAAGTTATCAGCAGTATAGCGGCAGGCTGTGGGTCACGACAGCAGAATATACGCCCCCTTAATTATTGGGCTATGCTCTAATTACCTCCGTTCTGAACAAGGATTAACATCACATTGCCTTAAATCAAATTTAGTGAATTTATTTGAGTGGCGAAGGGATGTTGATGGTTTCAAAATACTGGCTCTTTGAGTCGTCATCCCTTTATGGCGATATAACCCGCGCGCAGGAATGGGCGCGGACGTTTATTATTGAGGTGGTTATGTTCAGAAAATTAGCGGCAGAATGCTTTGGCACATTCTGGCTGGTGTTTGGTGGCTGCGGTAGCGCAGTACTGGCAGCCGCATTTCCGGAATTAGGTATTGGATTTGTCGGCGTCGCGCTGGCATTCGGTTTAACCGTATTAACCATGGCATTCGCCGTGGGGCATATTTCCGGCGGTCATTTCAACCCGGCCGTCACATTAGGTTTATGGGCGGGCGGACGTTTCCCGGCGAAAGATATTATTGGCTATATTATTGCCCAGGTTATTGGCGGTATTATTGCCGCGGCGGTGCTGTACGTAATTGCCAGCGGAAAAGCCGGGTTTGACGCCGCGGCCAGCGGATTTGCGTCGAACGGCTTCGGCGAACACTCGCCAGGCGGCTACTCAATGCTGTCTGCTATCGTGATTGAAATTGTGCTCACCGCAGGTTTCCTGTTGGTGATCCACGGCGCAACGGACAAATACGCGCCTGCGGGCTTTGCCCCCATCGCTATTGGTCTGGCGCTGACGCTGATCCACCTCATCTCCATCCCGGTGACCAACACCTCCGTTAACCCGGCGCGCAGCACCGCGGTGGCTATTTTCCAGGGCGGCTGGGCGCTTGAACAGCTGTGGCTATTCTGGGTGATGCCAATTATCGGCGGTATTCTGGGCGGCGTGCTGTATCGCACCCTGCTGGAAAAACGCGATTAATGGTTTTCCCCCCTCTCCCTGTGGGAGAGGGCCGGGGTGAGGGCATCAGGCCGCACCACCCCAAATAGACAAGCCGGGTAAGGCGTAGCCGCCACCCGGCTTTTTTTGTAGCTTTACCTCACAGCCTTTATTGGGTAGTGTCTCTGGCGCTTAACTGATACTCAAAAGGACCGGCTGTTCATGTTCTCAGGACTCCTCATCATTCTTCTGCCCCTGATTGCGGGCTACCTTATTCCGCTGCGTCATGAATCGGCCTTAAAGCTTATTAATCGTTTTCTCAGCTGGATTGTTTACGTCATTCTGTTCTTTATGGGGATCAGCCTGGCCTTCCTGGATAATCTGGCGACGAACTTGCTTTCCATCCTGCATTATTCTGCGGTTACGGTAGTGGTTATTCTGCTGTGCAATATTGCCGCGCTGTTCTGGCTGGAACGCACTATTCCCTGGAAAAATCACCATCATCAGGAAAAGCTTCCCTCCCGTATTGCGATGGCGCTGGAATCATTAAAGCTGTGCGGCGTGGTGGTACTCGGTTTTTTACTGGGTCTGACCGGCTGGGCATTTTTACAGCACGCAACGGAAGCCAGCGAATATACGCTTATTTTCCTGCTCTTCCTGATTGGTATTCAGCTGCGAAATAATGGCATGACGCTGAAACAGATTGTCCTTAACCGCCGGGGCATGATGGTTGCCGTTATCGTTGTGGCCAGCTCACTGGCGGGGGGAGTGATTAACGCCTTTATTCTCGATCTGCCGCTGAAAACCAGCCTGGCGATGGCGTCCGGTTTCGGCTGGTATTCGCTCTCAGGTATTCTGCTGACCGAATCGTTTGGTCCGGTGATCGGCAGCGCCGCCTTCTTTAACGATCTGGCGCGCGAGCTGATAGCCATCATGCTGATCCCCGGCCTGGTACGCCGCAGCCGCTCTACTGCGCTGGGCCTGTGCGGGGCCACCTCAATGGACTTTACCCTGCCGGTGTTACAGCGCTCGGGAGGGCTGGAGATGGTTCCTGCCGCCATTGTACACGGCTTTATTCTGAGCCTGCTGGTACCCATTCTGATGGCGTTCTTCTCAGCCTGATACTGCTTTGGCGGTAGTGAACCTGCCGCCAAAATTGCGCTAAATCAATAACCCTCCACTTAGTATAAGAAAGCACTTTTCTCTGCTGTAGCACAGGCATAACCTTAAACATGTATCTCAAATATAACTTTAACAGGTGTGATTATGTTTTGTGTGCAATGTGAACAAACCATCCGTACCCCAGCAGGCAACGGCTGCTCTTACGCGCAGGGTATGTGCGGCAAAACCGCAGAAACGTCCGATCTCCAGGATCTGCTGATTGCGGCGCTGCAAGGCTTGTCCGCCTGGGCCTTCAAAGCCCGTGAATATGGCATTGTCGATCACTATGTCGACAGCTTTGCGCCGCGCGCATTTTTCTCCACGCTGACCAACGTTAACTTCGATTCTCCACGCATTGTGGGCTATGCCCGCGAAGCGATTGCCCTGCGTGAAGCCCTGAAAGCGCAGTGCCTGAATGCCGACGCCAGCGCCCGCGTGGACAACCCGATGGCGGAGCTACAGCTGGTGAGCGACGACCTGGGCGAGCTACAGCGTCAGGCCGCAGAATTCACCCCAAATAAGGACAAAGCGGCAATTGGCGAGAACATCCTCGGCCTGCGCCTGCTGTGCCTGTACGGTCTGAAAGGTGCTGCGGCCTATATGGAGCACGCGCACGTACTCGGCCAGTACGATAACGCTATTTACGCCCAGTACCACAAAATCATGGCATGGCTGGGCACCTGGCCTTCCGACATGAACGCCCTGCTGGAATGCTCGATGGAAATCGGCCAGATGAACTTCAAAGTGATGAGTATTCTGGATGCCGGTGAAACCAGCACCTACGGCCACCCAACGCCAACGCAGGTCAACGTCAAAGCGACCAAAGGCAAATGCATCCTGATCTCCGGTCATGACCTGAAAGATCTCTACAACCTGCTGAAGCAGACCGAAGGCACTGGCGTTAACGTCTATACCCACGGCGAAATGCTGCCCGCGCACGGCTACCCGGAGCTGCGTAAATTTAAGCATCTGATCGGTAACTACGGCAGCGGCTGGCAGAACCAGCAGGTGGAGTTCGCCCGCTTCCCTGGCCCAATTGTTATGACCTCTAACTGCATCATCGACCCGACCGTCGGCGCGTATGACGACCGTATCTGGACCCGCAGCATCGTCGGCTGGCCGGGCGTGAGCCACCTTGAAGGCGACGATTTCGGTCCGGTTATCGCTCAGGCGCAGCAGATGGCAGGCTTCCCGTACAGCGAAATCCCGCACCTCATCACCGTCGGTTTTGGCCGTGAAACCCTGCTGGGTGCGGCGGATTCCCTGATTGACCTCGTCAGCCGTGAAAAACTGCGTCACATCTTCCTTATCGGCGGCTGTGACGGCGCGCGCGGGGAACGTAACTACTTCACCGATTTCGCCACCCGCGTACCGGAAGACTGCCTGATCCTGACCCTGGCCTGCGGTAAGTACCGTTTCAACAAGCTGGACTTCGGCAACATCGAAGGTCTGCCGCGCCTGGTGGATGCGGGTCAGTGTAACGATGCGTATTCAGCCATCATTCTGGCGGTCACGCTGGCAGAGAAACTGGGCTGCGGCGTGAACGACCTGCCGCTGTCGCTGGTGCTCTCCTGGTTCGAGCAGAAAGCGATCGTTATTCTGTTGACCCTGCTCTCTCTCGGCGTGACCAACATCGTCACCGGGCCGACTGCGCCAGGCTTCCTGACGCCGGACCTGCTGGCCATCCTGAACGAGAAATTTGGTCTGCGTTCCGTGACCAACGTTGAAGATGATATGAAGCAACTGCTGAGCGCGTAAGGAGTAACTCATGACCATGCCAACCTCACAATGTCCGTGGCGGATGCAGGTTCATCACATCCATCAGGAGACGCCGGATGTGTGGACGCTGTCGCTGCTGTGCCATGACTACTACCCGTACCGCCCAGGTCAGTATGCGCTGGTTAGCGTGCGTAATTCGGCGGATACCCTGCGCGCCTACACCCTCTCCTCCACGCCGGGCGTGAGCGAATACATTACGCTCACCGTCCGTCGTATTGATGACGGCGCAGGATCCGAGTGGCTGACCCGGGACGTGAAGCGCGGGGATTACATCTGGCTGTCTGACGCGCAGGGCGAGTTTACCTGTGACGACAAGACGGAAGATAAATTCCTGCTGCTGGCGGCAGGCTGTGGCGTGACGCCGATTATGTCGATGCGTCGCTGGCTGGCGAAATACCGTCCTCAGGCCGACGTGCAGGTGATTTTCAGCGTGCGTTCCCCGGAAGATGTGATTTTTGCCGAAGAATGGCGCAACTATCCGGTGACGCTGGTGGCTGAGCACAACGCGACGCACGGTTTTGTCGCGGGGCGCCTGAGCCGCGAGCTGCTGCAAAGCGTGCCGGATATTGCGAACCGCATCGTGATGACCTGCGGCCCGGCGCCTTATATGGAGATCGTGGAGAAAGAAGTGAAAGCGCTCGGCGTGACCCGCTTCTTCAAAGAGCAGTTCTTCACGCCTGTAGCGGCAGCGGCGACCAGCGGGATGAAGTTCACGAAGCTGCAACCGGCGCAGACTTTCTTTGGCCGCGTGGGCACCACGCTGCTTGAAGCGCTGGAAAGCAACAACGTGCCGGTAGTGGCGGCCTGTCGCGCCGGGGTGTGCGGTTGCTGCAAGACCAAAGTGGTTTCCGGTGAGTACACGGTCACCAGCACCATGACGCTGACCGACGCGGAAATTGCCGAGGGCTATGTGCTGGCATGTTCGTGCCATCCGCAGGGCGATCTTGTGCTCGCATAATCTGTCGTGGTTCACCTGTAGGCCCGGTAAGCGTCAGCGCCACCGGGCTTTTTGCCGGGTGGCACTACGTTTACCCGGCCTATTTTGTGCCTACTGCCTGTACGGCAGCCCGTTATTTGTTTGACTTTGCCAGGCGCGTCGCGCAGAAAAACCACCTGTACTTAAAGAGGACTGAGCAGGCAATACAGTGACTTTCTTCTAAGCTTGTAAGCGATATCACATAAAGGAGAAGGACCACCATGAAACAAACCGTGGCTGCATACATAGCAAAAACCCTTGAGCAGGCTGGCGTAGAGCGTATCTGGGGCGTCACCGGCGACTCTCTGAACGGACTCAGCGATAGCCTTAACAAGATGAAGACCATTGAGTGGATGCCCACCCGCCATGAAGAGGTCGCCGCCTTTGCCGCCGGTGCCGAAGCGCAGCTTACGGGTGAACTCGCCGTCTGTGCAGGTTCCTGCGGACCAGGAAACCTGCACCTCATCAACGGTCTGTTCGACTGTCACCGCAACCATGTTCCGGTGCTGGCGATTGCGGCTCACATTCCGTCATCTGAAATCGGTAGCGGCTATTTTCAGGAGACGCATCCGCAGGAGCTGTTCCGTGAATGCAGCCACTATTGCGAGCTGGTCTCATCACCGGAGCAGATCCCACAGGTGCTGGCAATAGCCATGCGTAAGGCGATCCTGAATCGCGGGGTTTCGGTGGTTGTGCTGCCGGGGGACGTGGCGCTGAAGGCCGCACCTGAAACCGCAACCACCCACTGGTACTCTGCGCCACAGCCAACCATTACCCCTGCCGAAGAAGAGCTGAAAAAGCTGGCGCAACTGCTGCGATACTCCAGCAATATCGCCCTGATGTGCGGCAGCGGCTGCGCCGGTGCGCATAAAGCGCTGGTGGAATTTGCCGGCAAGCTCAAGGCGCCAGTGGTGCATGCCCTGCGCGGGAAAGAGCACGTTGAATACGATAATCCGTACGATGTCGGCATGACCGGGCTGATCGGTTTTTCCAGCGGCTTCCACACCATGATGAACGCCGACACGCTGATCCTGCTCGGCACTCAGTTCCCGTACCGCGCGTTCTACCCGACGGATGCCAAAATTATCCAGATCGACATTAATCCCGGCAGCATCGGCGCGCACAGCAAGGTGGATATGGCGCTTATCGGCGATATCAAATCCACCCTCGCCGCCCTGCTGCCGCTACTGGAAGAAAAAACGGACCGCAAATTCCTCGATAAAGCCCTGAGCGACTATCGCGATGCGCGTAAGGGGCTGGACGATCTCGCCAAACCGAGCGAAAAAGCGATCCACCCGCAGTATCTGGCGCAGCAGATCAGCCACTTCGCCGACGACGATGCCATCTTCACCTGCGACGTGGGTACGCCCACCGTCTGGGCAGCACGCTACCTGAAAATGAACGGCAAACGACGCCTGCTTGGGTCGTTCAACCATGGCTCAATGGCCAACGCCATGCCGCAGGCGCTGGGCGCAAAAGTGACGGCACCGGAACGTCAGGTGGTGGCGATGTGTGGCGACGGCGGGTTCAGTATGCTGATGGGGGATTTCCTGTCGGTGGCGCAGATGAAGCTTCCGCTGAAAATCGTGGTCTTTAACAACAGCGTGCTGGGCTTCGTGGCGATGGAGATGAAGGCCGGAGGCTACCTCACGGACGGCACCGAGCTGCACGACACCAACTTCGCCCGCATCGCCGAAGCCTGCGGTATCACCGGTATTCGGGTGGAGAAAGCCTCAGAGGTGGACGACGCCCTGCAACGCGCCTTCGCCATCGACGGCCCGGTGCTGGTGGATGTGGTGGTCGCCAAAGAAGAGCTGGCGATCCCGCCTCAAATCAAGCTGGAACAGGCCAAAGGATTTAGCCTCTACATGCTGCGCGCCATCATCAGCGGGCGCGGTGACGAGGTGATCGAACTGGCAAAAACCAACTGGCTCAGGTAAAACATCTGGCATCGCCTTTTTAAATATAAGGACATGCCATGATTGATTTACGTAGTGATACCGTTACCCGTCCGGGCCGCGCCATGCTCGAAGAGATGATGGCCGCCCCGGTCGGGGACGACGTCTACGGCGATGACCCGACGGTCAACGAACTCCAGCGCTATGCGGCCGAGCTGAGCGGTAAAGAGGCTGCTCTGTTCCTGCCCACCGGCACACAGGCTAACCTGGTGGCGCTGCTCAGCCACTGCGAGCGCGGCGAGGAGTATATCGTCGGCCAGGGGGCGCATAACTACCTGTACGAAGCCGGCGGCGCGGCGGTGCTCGGCAGCATCCAGCCGCAGCCGATCGATGCTGCGCCGGACGGTACGCTGCCGCTGGACAAAGTCGCGGCGAAAATCAAAGCCGACGATATTCACTTCGCCCGCACTAAACTGCTGAGCCTCGAAAACACCCATAACGGTAAAGTCCTGCCGCGCGAATACCTGAAAGCGGCATGGGATTTTACCCGCGAGCGCAAGCTCGGCCTCCACGTTGACGGCGCACGTATCTTCAACGCCGTGGTGGAGTACGGCTGCGAGCTGAAAGAGATCACCCAATATTGCGACTCGTTCACCATTTGCCTCTCTAAAGGGCTGGGCACGCCGGTAGGTTCCCTGCTGGTTGGCAGCGCAGACTACATCAGACGCGCCAACCGGTGGCGCAAAATGACCGGCGGCGGGATGCGTCAGGCGGGTATTCTGGCGGCTGCCGGACTGTACGCCCTGAAAAATAACGTGTCACGCCTGAAAGACGATCACGATAATGCGGCGTGGATGGCAGCGCAGCTGCGTGAAATCGGCGCTGATGTCATGCGACACGACACCAACATGCTGTTTGTCCGCGTCGGCGATGAGCATGCTGCCGCGCTGGGCGACTTTATGAAAGCCCGAGGCGTGCTGATCAACGCCTCCCCGGTCGTGCGACTGGTGATGCATCTTGACGTTAACCGCGAGCAGTTGACCGAGGTGGTGAAACACTGGCAGGCGTTTTTACAGCGTTAAGGAGCATACCGTGCCGCAACGTATTCTGGTGCTCGGCGCCAGCGGGTATATCGGTCAGCATCTGACCACTGCGTTAAGCCAGCAGGGGCACCAGGTGCTGGCAGCGGCACGCAACACGGAACGCCTGCAAAAGCTACATTTGCCTGGCGTGACGTGTCACAACGTTGACCTTAACTGGCCGAAAGCGCTTCCTGCGCTGCTGGAAGGGGTCGATACGCTTTACTACCTTGTCCACAGCATGGGCGAAGGCGGCGATTTTATCGCCCACGAGCGTCAGGTGGCGATGAACGTTCGTGATGCGCTGCGGCAAACGCCGGTGAAGCAGGTGATTTTTTTAAGCTCACTCCAGGCGCCTGAGAACGAGCAGTCAGATCATCTGCGCGCCCGACAGCTGACGGCAGAAACGCTGCGAAGCGCCCGTATCCCCGTCACCGAACTCCGGGCAGGGATCATCGTCGGCGCGGGTTCCGCCGCGTTCGAAGTGATGCGCGATATGGTCTACAACCTGCCTGTGCTGACGCCGCCGCGCTGGGTACGCTCGCGCACCACGCCCATTGCGCTGGAGAATTTACTCCACTATCTGGTGGCATTGCTGGATCACCCGGCGGAGCAGCATCGCGTGCTGGAGGCGGCAGGCCCGGAAGTGCTGAGCTATCAGGCGCAGTTCGAACATTTTATGCGGGTGAGCGGCCGCCGCCGCTGGCTGATCCCCATCCCCTTCCCGACCCGCTGGATATCAGTGTGGTTTTTGAATGTGATCACCTCCGTGCCGCCGACGACCGCCAAAGCGCTGATCCAGGGGCTGAAGCACGATCTGCTGGCGGACGATCGCGCGCTGCGCGCCTTAATCCCTCAGGAATTGATCCGCTTTGACGACGCGGTACGTAATACGCTGAAAGAAGAAGAGAAGCTGGTGAACTCCAGCGACTGGGGCTACGACGCGCAGGCGTTTGCCCGCTGGCGGCCCGAGTACGGCTATTATCCGAAACAGGCGGGCTGTACGGTCAAAACCACGGCCAGCCTTGCAGCGCTGTGGGAAGTTGTGAACCAGATTGGCGGCAAAGAGCGCTATTTCTTCGGCAATATTCTGTGGCAAACGCGCGGCGCGCTGGATCTGCTGGTCGGTCACCGGCTGGCAAAAGGCCGCCCTGCCCATCCCTGGCTGAAGGTGGGCGATACCGTCGACAGCTGGAAGGTGATTATCGTTGAGCCGGAAAAACAGCTGGCGCTGCTGTTTGGCATGAAGGCGCCAGGGCTGGGGCGGCTCTGCTTCACCCTGAAGGACAAGGGCGACCATCGTGAACTGGACGTTCGGGCATGGTGGCATCCGCACGGAATGCCGGGTCTGTTTTACTGGTTGCTGATGATCCCGGCACACCTGTTTATCTTCCGCGGAATGGCGAAACGGATTGCGCTACTGGCAGAAGAAAAGCGGGAAAATAACTAAATAAAACTCTTAATCTTTCACCTTTCCCATTGCAACACATCGTAATTCACGAAAGAATGCGCACGAAATTCTTTTCAACACAGTGGATTGTTATGAAGGTACTGGTTACCGGGGCGACCAGCGGCTTAGGCCGAAATGCGGTCGAGTTTCTGCGCAACAAAGGCATCAGCGTGAGGGCCACCGGTCGCAATGAGGCGATGGGTAAGCTCCTGCAAAAAATGGGCGCTGAATTTGTCCATGCCGATCTGACGGAGCTGGTCTCCTCTCAGGCCAAGGTGATGCTCGCCGGTATCGATACGCTGTGGCACTGCTCCAGTTTTACCTCCCCGTGGGGTACCCAGGAAGCCTTTGATCTCGCCAACGTGCGCGCCACGCGCCGTCTGGGTGAATGGGCCGTCGCCTGGGGCGTGCGTAACTTTATTCATATTTCCTCTCCGTCGCTCTATTTCGACTATCACCACCATCGTGATATTCAGGAAGATTTCCGCCCGGCGCGCTTTGCCTGTGAGTTTGCCCGCAGTAAAGCGGCGGGCGAAGAGGTGATCGACCTGCTGGCCCAGTCAAACCCGCACACCCGCTTTACCGTGCTGCGTCCGCAGAGCCTGTTTGGGCCGCACGACAAAGTCTTCATCCCGCGACTGGCCCAGATGATGCATCACTACGGCAGCGTGCTGTTACCGCGCGGCGGCGATGCGCTGGTGGACATGACCTATTACGAAAATGCCGTTCACGCCATGTGGCTGGCGAGCCAGCCGGAATGCGATAAGCTGGTGTCGGGGCGCGCGTATAACATCACCAACGGCGAACCCTGTACCCTGCGCAGCATTGTGCAAAGGCTAATTGACGAATTAAAAATCGACTGCCGGATCCGTTCCGTTCCCTACCCAATGCTGGACATGATTGCCCGCAGCATGGAGCGTTTTGGCAGCAAATCGGCGAAAGAGCCTGCGCTGACGCATTACGGTGTGTCGAAGCTCAACTTTGATTTTACGCTGGATATTTCTCGGGCGGAGAACGAGCTGGGATATAAACCGATTGTCTCGCTGGATGAAGGGATAGTGCGTACGGCGGCGTGGTTACGGGATCACGGGAAGTTGCACCGGTAAGCGTTCCTGCCTCATGTAGGCCGGGTAAGCGCAGCGCCACCCGGCAAAAAACAGAGAGTGCGGACTGATGCCCTCACCCCGGCCCTCTCCCACAGGGAGAGGGTGCA
Organism: Enterobacter cloacae complex sp. IR5402; assembly: GCF_049238125.1. Taxonomy (NCBI): domain Bacteria; kingdom Pseudomonadati; phylum Pseudomonadota; class Gammaproteobacteria; order Enterobacterales; family Enterobacteriaceae; genus Enterobacter; species Enterobacter cloacae complex sp. IR5402. Next base: position 47,973 of record NZ_JBMKHO010000012.1, on the reverse strand, counting down.
GACACTAAAACGGCAACCCTGGGGGTTGCCGTTTGCTTTTACAGAGCCGTCCAGGCTTCAGCCCATGCCAGACCTGCGCCTGGTTCATAGTACGTTGGAGAGTTGTTACACCAGCCGCTGTACGGGAACGGTTTGCACTGGAACAGTTTACCGTGGTTGTTCACGATATCACCGGCGTTGTACTTGCTGTTCGCGCTCCATGCCGGGTAAGACGTATCTTCTCCGGATGGCGTTGCCGCTTTCGCTTTCACGTTCAGCAGGTAAGACGTGGTGCTGCTCAGCTCGCCATCGCTGACGGTCAGGCTCACTTCATACTGCTGCGCCGTCGCAGACTCTGGCGCTGTGAAGGTCACAACCGCTTTGTCCTGACCGGTAACAGTCTGACCATCCTGGGAACGCCAGGTATACGTCAGTTTGTTGCCATCAGGATCGGTGGAGCCTTCCGCACTCAGAGAAACCTGCGCACCTGCTTCCACTGCACCGATCGGACCGGCAATCTGCGCAACCGGCGCGTGGTTCACCACAACAGGTTCGACCGGGGTTTCATCCGGCGTTGGTGTTGGCGCTGGCGTTTCATCGCCAGATGGCGTCGGTGTTGGCGTGACCGGGGTTTCGTCCGGGGTAACGGAAGAACCATCATCGTTAACGATTTTCACGTTAAAGAACTTCTGCACGCACTTGCTGTAGTCACCTTCTTTAAAGGCGCTGAACGGAGTCTGGTAGCCCACCAGCTGGCAAGAGTAGGTCTTGCCGTCCGGGGTATCCGCGCTCCATCCCCAGTCCTGTTCCCAGTAAATCTTCAGGGCGCCTGCGCCACCTTCGTCGAACTGCTTCATGTTGGCGCAACCCAACACTTCGTTCGCCGGAACAGGCACTTTCAGGTAGTTTGCAAACTCTTTGTAGTATTTGATACGGTTCTGAGACTGCGCAATTTCAGTCGGGCCGCCGCACTCAACGCCGCCGTTGATGATCTGGGTGGTCACACCAAAGCCCGGAACCAGACCGTTGGCTTTATCGTGGTCGTTCGGCTGCCATGTACCGTCGATCACCTGCAACATGCTTGGTTTTGGCGGCTGCGGATAGGCGAAGAAGAAGATCGCACTCGCCAGGTTCAGCCAGGTGTCCGCCACCAGCTCAGGTTTGTCGAGCAGCGTACGCACGTCGCCGTACATCGCTTCAGAGAATGGACCGTAGTTGTAGTTATAAGACAACTGTTTCGCACCGCGTCCGAAATAGCTCAGGAAATCGCCGTCTTTATCTTTACCGCAAGGCCAGGTCTGTCCTTGCCAGACGTCCGGGTTACATTCGCCGTTATAACCGCCCTTCTGCCCTTCGCTCCAGCCCATTTCACGTACGTGGACCAGCGCCTGACGCCATTCGGCTTCCGGACGCCAGCTTTCGTGGCCGCCAGTTTCCTGGGCAAAGTGGGCAAACATGGTGGCCAGCTCTTTGCGACAGATGGCGTCGCTGTCACGACCGTCATTATAGGTTTTACACAGCGCCGGGAATTTACCCACGGCTTTCAGGAAGTTGCTGTAGGTATAGGCCTGGGCGCGCAGCGGGAAGAGATATTCCCAGTCGCTGGCTTTCACAATCCCTTCAACGCGTTTAACGTTGTCCGGGTTCGCCGCCCGGCCTGGCTCAATCAGTTCGACCTGCGCGTTATCCAGCGTCTGGATGGTCTCTTTAACCGAAGCCATCAGCGGGAAGTCCGTCAGTTCCTTCTCTTTCTTCGCCAGATCGCTGGCTTTGATGGTGTACGGCTCACTGCTGGTCTCCTTCAGATTCGCAGCCTGGGCCATGAATGGCGCCACGCAGGCTCCCGCAATGAGTACACTCAGTAACGTCCTTTTGTTCATTTCAGTTTTCCTGTTCGTTTCAAATTAAATGTTAATATCCCGGCTTAGGTATTACTCCGTTAATACATAAACCACATTCAGCTGTTTTCACTTTTCGAAGAACACCTTCAGGAATTCTTCAAAAATAAAAAACGTTAATAACGTGCTGCTAATTTCAGTTGCTGATATTTGGCCCAGACCTTATGGGCATATTTCATCCTCTGCGGATAATTTTCTTTTTTCAGTCCGGCGTTATACGCGCCAACGGCTTCCCAGTTGTAGCCATACACCCTGATCATCCCGGAAAGGATAGAAGCCCCGACCATGATCGAAGTACACGGCTCCGTGATTAATCGATATTCGTCGATGCCTCTGCTTTCCAGCGCGGTAAAATGCGAACTGTTGATTTGCATCAGCCCGACATCCCGCGTGCCATCGCGGTTTTGCCCAACCGCATACGGATTCATTCCGGATTCCACATTCGCTATCGCGTACAGTAAATAAGGATCGACATGATAATAATGCGCCGCTTTATCCCAACAATTTGCCAGTGCGCTTTGGCTTATTATCAATAACAACAAAATTAACTTTTTCATTTTTACCTGCTGACAGTTTCGGTTATTTCTCCTTACCAACATCCTGTAAAATGAATTTTGAATCACTCCCCCTCTAAAGGGGGAGTGATTAATGGGTTAGATTATTTGCAATCTGTTGATGCGCCTTCTTTTACCCATACGTCGCTGTTGGCTGGGTTATCACCACGGGTCCACCATTTCGCACGGTAAACGTTACCTTCATAGGTGGTAGTGTCGCCGCCGTTGTAGACCAGGTCAGAACGCCAGTTCATCTTCACGTTGCTCACCAGCTCCCATGCATCCACACCGAAGCCAGGCTGATTGCCCTGAGTCCAGTACTTCGCTTTCCACACCAGATGGTCGAAGCTTACGGTATCGCCACCGTTGTAGATTTTGCTGGATTCCCACGCCGCGTATTTGCTGGCGTTAGCATCCACAGGTGCATCGCAGCTTCCTTTGTCAGACGGAGGAGTCACATCATCAGCCGGAGGGGTAACGTCATCCGCCGGGTTAGTGTCTTCGTCAGCAGGTACCGGTGCAGGCGCCGCTTTCGGATTCACGGTAACCTGGACGTTAGACTGCACGCTGGTCTTACCGTCGCTCACTACCACGCTCAGGGTGTAGGTAGACGTCGAGCTCACTTCCGGCGCCGTGATATTCACGTTCGCGGAGTCAGTTCCGGTGGCGTGCATATCTGCTGGTACGCTCCAGGCGTAGGTCAGCGCATCACCGTCTGGGTCCGCAGCCTGGGCATGCAGCGCATAGGTTTCACCAGATTCAAGCGTGATCGCTTCCATTGGGTTTAAAACCGGTGCCTGGTTAGCTTTCGGCGCCTTGTTCACCACCTGGACATCAATCGCGTTGCTCAGGCCTTTTGCATCGGTCACCGTCAGGCGGAACGTCATGGTCTGGTCGGTGGTCGCTGCCGCAACATTGAAGGTCGCTTTCGCTTTGGTGCTGTTGTTGATGGTGACAGACGGACCAGAGACCTGAGTCCATTTGTAGGTAATCGCATCGCCATCAGGATCGCTGGAAGCAGAGCCATCGAGCGTGACGGTTGCCGGGCCAGACACGTTCTGATCGGCAGAGGACGCGATTGGCGCGTGGTTGGTGACCACCGGATCAACCGGAGTCGAGTCGCCGCCCAGCAGGCTTTCGTTCATCGCATTCAGAATGTCGCCGGTATCAGAGTCGATAGACCACGCGAACAGACCGCCCAGTTTATTGGCCAGAACATACTTGCCTTTCGCCGTGGTTGAACGCGCATCTTCATACGAGATCAGGTCGCCGGTGGATTTGTTGAAGACGTAAGGGGCTTCAGCGGTCGTGTCGTAGCCGTATTCCCAGCCCGGTTTGCCTTTGTATTCGTTCACGATCTGACGATAGTCAACCACGCCCGGTTCCCAGGTGCCTTTCACCATGCCGGTTGCCGTACCGGTGAATGGATTGTCACCGGTGTAGCCATGCACGCCGGTCCAGCCGCGGCCATACATGCCCGCACCCACCACGATCTTGCCTGGCTGTACACCCTGCGCAAGCAGCGCGTTAACGCCATTTTCAGTGGTGTAATCAGTGTCCGGACGCCATGCTGGCGCACGCAGCGCAGCCTGGTGGCCGAGAACGGTGTTGCTCCAGCCGCCGTAGAAGTCGTAGCTCATCAGGAAGATGTGGTCGAGATACTGCTGAGCCGTGGTGTAATCCACGTCTTCGATCTTATCGCGGCCTGCACCGATGGCGCTGGTCAGTTCATAGGTACGGCCCGTCTGTGCAGACAGCTCGTTCAGCATGGTGCGCAGGTCGTGCATCAGTGCGGTATAGGTCGCTTTATCCTGCTGCGGGTTACCCAGGTTTTCGGTTACACCGCCACCGCCCGGGAATTCCCAGTCGATATCCACGCCGTCAAAGAATTTCCACGTCTGGAGGAAATCTTTCACAGAAGAGACAAAGCGTGCTCGGATAGCCGGGTCGCCCATGTGGAAGAACGGATCGGAAAGCGTCCAGCCGCCGATAGATGGCAGCACTTTCAGGCCTGGATGCGCTTTTTTCAGCGCCATCAGCTGGCCAAAGTTACCTTTGTACGGATCATCCCAGTTGGAGACGCCAGCCTGTGGTTTTTGCAGCGCAGCCCATGGGTCGTGGATCGCCACGGTAAAGTCAGGACGGCCCTTACAGTCGTTCTGAAGCACGCGGAAGCTGTTACCACCTTCAATGGTTTTCAGGCCGTCGTTGATGCCGTCACCGCCACAGATTGGAATGAAGCCGTACAGAATGTGGTTGAGGTTTGCCGCAGGGATCTTATCAACCGGGAAGTTACGGTCGTAAACGCCCCATTCCGGGAAGTAGGCCGCAACCACTTTATCGGTATGCTTCGCGAACGCTTTGTTGTTCTCCTGGAGAGACGTATTCAGCGGCAGCAGGTGGCTACCGTCGGTGTCAGCCACAATAATCAGCTTACTGGCGCTTTTCGCACAGCCGCTGGCATTACAGACTTCAACCTGTTCCTGATAACGCCCGCCTTTTTTCACTTTAAACGTTGCAGAGCCCGTCGCACCGGCTGCGCCGGCCCATACGGTCTGTCCGTCCAGCAGAAATTTCGCAGAAGTTGGCGCATCACCACTCCAGACGTTCCACTCAACTTTTACATCCACGCCATCGTTATGCACTTTGACAAGATTGTTATAATCCTGTGCAGCCTGATCCACTTCCACCAGGGCAAATTTGTCATTGCCATAGCCGATCGTCGGTGCACCTGGCGCTGCTGCAAATGCGGAGCTGGTTGCCGCCGCAATAAAGAGCGCCAGATATTTTGGCTTCATAAATTTCATTTTTATTTCCTGATAAATTTATTTATAACGTAGTAACCCATGTCTTCCGTGAGATCATGGATGCGTTTCGCGTAATGCGTATTTAACCAACGTGAGTGCCGTGAACAAAAAATTGTTGCTGCGTTGTATTCCTCCATTAAAAGATACAAGCCAAATCCCGTGTAGCTTATATCTCTTACGATACACTGAGCGTAAAGGATCGTCCTTTCCTTCCTCCATCAAAAAGATTTATAAAAAATCTTGACCTGTATATTTAAAATGTGAAAGCAATTTGCTGACTAATAAAAACCCCTATTCCAGCAAAGGCGAGATAAGGACCAAAAGAAATAGTGAGGTTATTTTTATTTAAATTATTTACGGCGAAATAACCGACAACACCGCTTAACGCTGCCGCCAGTTCAATAGAGGGCAACGCCTGCCAGCCGCACCAGGCGCCCAGCGCCGCCAGTAGCTTAAAATCCCCGTAACCCAGACCTTCTCGTCCCGTGATCAGACGAAAAGCCCAGTAGAGCAGCCAGAGCGACAGATAGCCCGCCACCGCGCCGAACAGCGCATCGCGTAGCGGCAACGTGTGGTCAAACACATGAAGCAAGAGACCTGCCCACAGCAGCGGCTGGGTCAGGCAGTCCGGAAGCAACTGGTGCTGCCAGTCGATCATGGCCAGCGGCAGTAAAAAAGCCGCCAGTAACCACAAAGAGAACAGTGCCTGAACGTCCGGCATGCACCAGGCCGTGATGCCAAAAAACAAGGCGGAGATCAGTTCGACCAGAAAGAGTCGCAGCGGGATCGCGCTGCCGCACTGGTGGCAGCGCCCCCGTAATAAAAGCCAGCTGAGCAGCGGGATGTTTTCCCACGCGGCGAGCGCATGCTGGCACACCGGACAGTGCGAGGCCGGAATGAGCAGATTACCGCTCCCCTCCTCATCCATCACCATCCCCGGTACGCGTTCGGCGACAACGCCAAGAAAACTGCCCACAATGCCGCCCAGGATCGCACTCATTATCGGGAACCCTACCGGAAAGGCATCCCGCATCAGCGCGAAGGTATTCATGCGTTTTTTGCCCAGGTGAGTTGCACCTGCGCTTTCACATCGCTGAGGTGGTCAACCGGCGTGAGGTTTATTTTTTGCAATCTCACACCGGTGGTCTGATTAATTTCACGCAGCCAGCTTTTTAATTCATACACATTAACCCGATTCACCACGAACGATAAAGTTTGCCCCTCCTGGCGCACATCCGTCAGCGAAAGGTTAATTTCATGGGCGCTATTCTCGACCACCGTACGCGGATTATCCGTTTTGACTAACTGGATCTGAAGATGATTTTTATCAATTTCACTGCGCATCCAGTTAAGCGTCTCTTTTTGTCTTTTAAGTGTCGATTTACTATTTTTAATCATATTATCCAAGGGGATCACTCCTGTGTAATACACCGCTGCCCCCACAATGGCAACGGCACATATTTTTAAAATGATTTTTTCCCGGGCGCTGTAATTCTGATAGCGCGCTTTCAGCTGTGCGATTCGCTCTTTCATTTATGTTTCCCTGCGATCATGGCGGTATACGGTTCGGTTGTTGAAACAGGCTGTAAGGTAAAATCAAAATTCTCACTGGTCTGGTTAACAAACGCCTGCAACGCGGGCTGGTTTTGCGCGCTGACGCTCAGCGTCAGGGTGTTTTGCTGCGCATCGTATTCCAGCAGATCGATCTCCATCGCAGGGACTGACTGCCGGGCTTTCTCCAGCTCCTCAAGCTGAAGAAAGAACCCCTTGCTCTGTTTTTTCAGGCTTTGGCCAAAGTGATATTTGATATTGGTCTGCTGGCGCATGCTGGGGAAATGGTGCTGATAAACCTGGACGATCTCCTGCTGCACCCGATTTTCCTGCTGCACCAGCATCCAGGCCATCGCAATGCGTGGCCCCAGCAGCAGACCAACAGACAGCACGCCCGCCGCCACCATCGCGGCTTTCATCCTTTTCGCTGCCCGCCCATGACCGGCCTTAAGGCTGAATTCACCGTGAAGCAGGTTAACGCGACAGGTTTGCCACTGCGGCTGGATCAGCGCCAGCGGATGCTGCCAGGCATGCTGCACGTCAATGTGCACCTTCGCAGGCGCATCGCCGTAACACCACACTTCCCCGACCCCGGCTTTCTGCATTAACAGCGGCAGCAGGGTTGCCTCCATTTCACCCGCCACATGGGGCGATAAACGCAGCCAGTAGCCATCATCCTGCGCGACCAGTGTGCTGCCCCCTGCCGTCACGGGCAGGAGCCAGGCATCAGGCAGGGCCTGAATCACGTTTAATCCGGCCTCCTGGCAGCGGGTTAATGTTGCGCGCAGGCGGTCGGCGTCAATGGCCACGGCGTCGACGTCGGCGCCTTTTTTGTGGAGTACCGTCCAGTGGAGGTTGTCCACGTCGCCAATCAGCGTCTCTTCTGCCATCCACGAGAAGGCCATTCCCTGAGAAGCCACCTTTTTCGGTAGCCTAAAATGGCGGAAAATCATGTCGCTGGCGGGTAACAGGAGACAAACGCGCGTAGCCAGGGGGTGTTCGGACAGCATCTCCAGGCTGTCGACCACCTCGACGCGCTCGCTGCCGGACTCACACCACATTATTTTCCCGCCCTCGCGGCTGTCGGGACGAACAAAAAGTACCTGTTTCATAACGTTCTACTTTTCTTATTCAATCATTCGGTAACGACGCTGCCACGTCACGCTCTCACCGGCTTCGTTATTCACCTGAAGCTGGCTGACCACGCGAAGCGTTAATTCATCGGTATTGCCGGTGTAATTCACGCGGAAGTACCGGCTGTTTATAGAAAATTGATCCACCACCTGCGGGAGATCGTCTTTTAACTGCGGGAAGGCCTGCTCCAGCGCTTTGCTGAACGCTTCCATATTTTCCCAGCCCGATTCCGGACGCGAATCCAGCAGGCGAACGGCGTCATCCCGCGTGAGTTTTCCCGGGAACATGGCCGCCAGCACGGCGGCCTGTTCCGGTTGCAGGGTGTTCACGTCCACCTTGCTGGCGGCGTCCGGCAGCGCGCATAACAGCTTGCTCACCTTTGGATATGCCGTAACAGGGAACGCCGGCAGCAGTTTGATTTCCGCGATGCTGCGCATCATCTGATTTGCCGGTTGCCGCGCGGGCACGACGCCAGCCCACGCATCGCTTTCGGCCCCCTCCTTCGCCGTGGTGCTGTCACCATCGAGATAATCCACCAGCTGGAAATAGACCGCCTCCGCCGTGCCCGGACTGAGCCCACTTTCCGTCAGAAGTTGTTCTACAATCCGCGCTTTACGCGGTGTTTCCGCCACCGCGGGAGCGCTTTGCCCCTGGGGTGCGATGTCGGCGGTCAACAGGTTATTGACGTTAAAGCAGTCCTGCGCATCTTCCACCTGGCTCACGACCGTGTAATCTTCACCCTGCGTCTCCAGCGGCTGATGCCAGTCGCCGTCCAGCGCCAGCGGCTTGCTCTCGCCGCTGGCGTCGGTCTGTAACCGGTCCTTCACCACTTTTTCCTGGGCCTGCATCGCCCAGCGCAGCTGCTGCTGGCTTACCTGATAATGCGTTTTCTGCAAATTACGGCAGAACTGCTGGCTGATTTTGGCGGCCAGCGCCGACATCATCACCAGCAAAATCAGCACCACCAGCAGGGCGACGCCCTGTTGTTGACGGATCCGCTTCATGGTCTGGTCTCCGGCGAAGGCGCAGGCGCAGGGGCTGCATCCGGGGGCGTCCCAGGCGCGTCGGCGGCTTTCTCTGGCGCCGCGGCAGCGGCCACCTCCGGCATATCACCCGGCGTGGTAAACACCCAGCGCCAGGTATCCCCGTTTTCCATCGTCAACGTAACCTCCACGCCGTCCGGCAGATGGGCGGCGTCGCTCCAGCTTTTCAGCCAGCCCTGACGATAAAACCGCCACTGCAATGATTTAACGCCGCTGACAATCGGCACTTCGTCAGGCTTAACGTCCGCCGGGCCGTCAATGACCGGCCAGACGTCGCGATACAAACGCCCCTCTTCCAGCCGCCAGCGCACGCGCTCCAGTTGGACCGTTCCGCTCACGCCATTCAGGGTGGTCAGTTCAAGGGCATCGCCCGCCTGACGAAACAGCTCCGGCTCATTACGCGGGGCGCGCGCCTGAAGCTGGAAAAAATCACGCTCCATCAGACTCCAGGCGCGCTGAAGCTGGTTGAGCTTTGCGGCGCTGGCATCCGTCGCCGAACTGGTACGCATCGCGCCGTCCAGAATTTGCCAGGCCAGGGTGCTGATCACCGCGAAGATAGTCAGCGCAATCATGATCTCCAGCAGGGTAAATCCGCGCTGGCGTCGCGTTTTCTTCACTTGCTCTCTCCCGGCGGAATGATATGCAGGGAAATAACCGGCTGGCTCTCATCGCCTTCCGCATACACGCGTATTGTATTCGCCCAGACGTTGTCGGCCGTTTTCACCCGCTGCTTACGCCAGTTCCAGCTGCGCCCGCCCATGATTTCCGTCCCCTGCTGTTCAGCATCCGGGAAGTCGGTTTTCGTGAGCTGTGCTTCCGCCAGCTGATTTTCCGCCACCCAACTGGCCTGCAAGGTATCGGCCAGGCCATGGGTAAAACGCACGTTCAGGGAGACCGAGTTCATCAGCGCCAGCGCGGCGGTGGAGAAAATCACCAGAGCGACCATCACCTCCAGCAGCGTCATCCCCTTTTGCTTTTTGTTGCCGTTAGCCATCGTTTTCTACCGATACCGGCGCCGCACCTTGCGACACCACGCGGAAATGGTGCTGTTTGTCATAACTTTGCAGCGTCAGCGTAAAGCGGCTGATTTCACCGTCCGGTAAAAAGATTACCTGCGGCTCGGACGTCACCGTCGCGGCCAGGCGCTGCGGCGAGAGCGACACATGCATCTCTTCCGGAAAATCACCTTTGGTGGAAATGCGTCCGGCAGATAATGGCACCCAGTGACGCTCGCCATTTTCATCGGCGATCGTCACCAGCTGATATTTATCGGTGGCGATCACCATCCCGACAATATTTCCGTCCATCACCGCACGGTCTGAACCATAATCAACAAGCGCTTTTAATTGCTGGCCAAATATATCCGCGCCGCTGCGCGAAGGAATGGTGGACACCACCATCATGGCGCAACTGGCAAATATCACCAGCGCCAGAATAATTTCCAGCAACGTAAAGCCGCGTTGATTTTTCATTATTTCTCTTTCTTATCCAGAGACCAGTTGGTAATGTCATCGGCGGTATTGGCTTCGCCGTCGGGACCGGCTGAGAAGACGTCCACCGCGCCGTGTTCACCCGGGCTCACCAGCAGATAATCATTGCCCCAGGGGTCCTGCGGCAGGCGACGGATATAGCCGTCCGTGCGGTAGCCGTTCGGGATTGGCGCGATTTCAGGTTTGGTCACCAGCGCCTGCAAACCCTGCTCTGTGGTCGGGTAGCGGTGGTTATCCAGCTTGTACATATCCAGCGAGCCTTCGAGCGCGACAATATCGCTGGTTGCTTTTTGCGTATCGGCTTTTTCCTTATTGCCCATTAAATTTGGCACTACCATACTCGCCAGTACGCCGAGAATAACAATGACCACCATTAATTCGAGCAATGTGAAGCCCGCCTGGCGAGCCAGGTTTTTACGTTTTAAAGCCATGATTTAACCTACCATATTATTAAGTTGCAGAAGCGGTTGTAATATTGAAAGCACGATGAATAAAACAATCGTCGCCATGGATACCACCAGCGCCGGTTCAAAGACCGACAGCGTTAATGTAATTCGATGTTGTAAGGCCGATTCCTGATTTTCCGCCGCGCGATCCATTAAATTACCTAATTCCCCGCTCTCTTCACCGGAGGCAATCATATACAGCATAGTGGGCGGGAATAATTTCGCCTGTTCCAGCGCCGCATACAGCGACGCCCCCTGGCGCACGGTGTCGGCGGCCTGCTCCAGCACCTGCCGGGCATAGCGGTTTTCGATACCGTCCATCGCGATATACATCCCCTCCAGCAGCGGCACGCTACTGGCCTGCAGAATACTCAGGGTACGGATATAGCGGGCGCTGTTGATGGCGCAGACCAGCTTTTTAATCGGCGAGCCGTTCACCAGCCAGCTGTGCCAGCGAAAACGGTTTTTGGCATTCCTCAGCCAGGTTTTGAAGCCGATAAAGCCGCCCCCCAGAATGCCCACAATATAAATGCCCCAGGCTTGCAGGAAATCACTTACCGCAATCAGCGTCCGGGTGGTGATCGGCAGCTGCTGCTTCATGTGAGTGAACTGCTCGATCACCTGCGGCACAACCGCCACCAGCAGGATGCTGATGACCGCGATGGCGACCACGGTGAGGGTTATCGGGTAGACCATCGCCTGCGTCAGCTTACTTTTCATCTTCTGGCGCTGCTCGTTGTACTCCGCCAGCTTCTCCAGCACGTCGCCCAGGTGACCGGTTTTCTCCCCGGCCATCACCAGCGTGCAGTAAAGCTTGTCGAAGGTGCGCGGGAACTGGCTGAAGGCATCGAACAGGGTGTGGCCTTCCACCACCTTCTCGCGGATCTCCACCACCATCGCCGCCAGCTTTTTGTCTTCCGTCTGCTTCGAGATCGCCTTCAGCGCGCTCTCCAGCGGCAGCGCGGCGTTGACCAGCGTCGAAAGCTGACGGGTAAACATCGACAGCACCGGAGTGGAGAGCTTCACCCCGGTTTTCGCTTTCCCGCCAGCCGCCGTTTCGCGGGTTTCGGTAATGCTGACGGGCATCAGTTTTTGCTCGCGAAGCCACTGGCGAACCTGCTTCTGCCCCTCGGCCTGTAACGTCCCGCGCTGGGTTTTCCCCGCGGCATCCGTCGCTGTCCAGGCGTAGAAAGCCATTATGCATCCCCCCCACGCTCGGCGGTGACGCGCATGACCTCTTCCAGAGACGTCACGCCGCCGATCACCTTCAGCAGCCCGTTTTCACGCAGGCTGTAGGCCTGCTTAAAGAGCTGCGTTTCGAGGGACATTTCGTCCTTATCTTCATGGATGGCGCGGCGCATGGCGCTGTCCACCACCAGAAATTCATGAATACCGGCGCGGCCCTGATAGCCGCTCTGACGGCAGTGTTCGCACCCCACCGCGCGGTAAATCGCTTCTGGCGGCGCGTCCATAAAGCTGAACAGCGCTTTTTCATTGGCGTCCAGCGGACTGGTGGTCCGGCAGTGCGTACACAGCCGACGCACCAGACGCTGGGCAATGACACCGAGCAACGATGAACCGATTAAGAAGGACTCCAGCCCCATATCCCGCAGACGGGTTATCGCCCCTGCGGCACTGTTGGTGTGCAGCGTCGACATCACCAGGTGACCGGTCAGCGACGCCTGCACCGCAATCTGGGCGGTCTCACCGTCACGAATTTCCCCGATCATTACCACGTCCGGGTCCTGACGCAGAATGGCGCGCAGCCCGCGGGCAAAGGTCATGTCCACGCGCGGGTTAACCTGCGTCTGCCCCACCCCTTCCAGCTCGTACTCAATCGGATCTTCCACGGTCAGAATGTTGCGTTCGTGGCCGTTCAGCGCTGAAAGAATGGCGTACAGCGTGGTGCTTTTACCGGAACCCGTCGGGCCGGTAACGAGGATGATCCCGTGCGGGCGTTCGATCAGCCCTTTCAGCTTCTCCAGTTCTTCATCAATCAGCCCCAGCTTGTTGATGTCGGGCTTGAGATTGCTTTTATCGAGCAGACGCATCACCACGCGCTCGCCGTACTGGGACGGAATGGTCGACACACGCACGTCGATCGCCTTGCGACCGATGCGCAGGGAGATACGGCCATCCTGGGGGAGACGTTTCTCGGCGATGTCGAGTTTCGACATCACCTTGATTCGCGATACCAGCAGCGGGGCGAGCTTACGCGCCGGTTGCAGCACCGGGCGCAGCACGCCGTCAACGCGAAAGCGAATGCTCAGGGTGCGCTCGAAGGTTTCGATATGAATATCCGACGCGCCGTCCTTCACCGCCTCGCCGAGAATGGCGTTGATCAGGCGGATCACCGGCGAGTTTTCGTCGTTATCGAGCAGATCTTCGTTATCCGGGATCTCCTCGGTTAACGCCATCAGATCGATATCCGCGTCCATGTCGTCCACCAGCTGCTGCGACACGCCGCTGCTCTGCTGCCAGATTTTGGCCAGCATCTCATCAAACGCTTCCGGCGCCAGGGTGATCGGGACGAACGCGCGTCCAAGCACCCGGCGCACCTCCAGCAGTGCTAACGCCGGGGTGTCCTCACGGATATAGACGTCATTGTTGTAAAGCAGAACGCCGTTATCTTTTGCGTAGTTGCTGCTACACAGGGATTTACTCAGTTCGTCCACGTTATCCCTCCGCCTTACTCTTTAAACGGATTGCGTGCCGCGGAGGTTTTCACCGGTGCGACGTGAGGGCTTGCTGAAGGAAACGCGGGCAGGACGGCATTGTCGCTCGGCTCAACAATACCGAGCTTTTTCTCTTCCACGCGCTGCATCTGGCGCACCCGGATCTGGTCATATTTCTCTTTCGAGGCTGCGCTGTAGTTGTCGTCGTCACGCAGGACGGTGGTATGAATAAACACCATCAGGTTGCGTTTAGAGGTATCCTGCGAGGTGTAGCGGAACAGCTGCCCGACCAGCGGGATATCGCCGAGCAGCGGCACTTTGGAGACGGACTGTTTGGTCACATTTTCCATCAGGCCGCCGAGCACCACCGTCTGGCCACTGTGAACCATCACTTCGTTATTGATCGTGCGCGTGTTGAAGGTTGGGCCGAGGCTGGAATCTTCCGTCGCGCTGTTGTCAACGCTGGACACTTCCTGCTCAATCTTCAGGTGGATCATGTCGCCATCGTTGATTTGCGGCACAATCTTCAGCTTGGTACCGACGGTTTTACGCTCAACGGAGTTAAACACGTTGTCGCCGCTGGTGGTTTGCGAACCGGAAAGCACCGGCACATCCTGACCGACGTTGAATGACGCTTCTTTGTTATCCAGCGTGACCACGCTTGGCGTGGAGAGGATGTCGTTTTTGCCGTTGGTGGAGAGCGCGGTCATCAGCGCACCGAAATCACCGTTAAAGAAGCCGGTCGCAAGGCCCGTGAAGCTCGCCCCTTTCATTGTGCCATTTTTAATCTGGCTGATTGGCAGGCCGGTAGCGCCAAACTGCACGCCGCCGTGCTTGCTGGTCCACTGCACCCCAAGATCCAGGCCGTTACCGTCCTGCACTTCGGCAATGATCGCTTCCACCAGCACCTGCGGACGGCGAATATCCAGCTTGTCGATCACCTTCTCCAGGGAGTTCATCACATTAGGCTGCGCGGTGATCACCAGGGAGTTGGTTGACTCGTCGGCGGTGATATTCAGATCGGTTGAGGCGCTCGCGGTTTTCGCTTTGGCCGCGCCCGGCTTGTCTTTCAGCTGCTCGCCAATCCCGGTCAGCACCGGCACCACTTTGGTGGCGCTGGCATATTTGAGGTAGAAGACGCGGGTGTTCCCCTCGTTATTCTGCTCGCGATCCAGCTGATGGATAAGGGAACGGGTACGCGCGCGCGCATCTTCCGAACCGCTGATCACCAGGCTGTTGGTTTCGTCATCCGCCACCACCTTGGTCGCCAGCTGCGGCGCGTTCTGCCCTTTCTGCTCTTCGTTGTTGAGGTTGTTCAACATATCCGAAAGTTCTTTGGCAGAGGCAAAGCGCAGCGGGATGATTTCGCGGCGCTGAATACCGTCTTTATCGACGCGCTGCACCAGATCCACCAGGCGGTTCACCACCGAGGCTTTACCGGTTAACAGCAGGACGTTGGACGGCTCAAAGTGCACCACGTTCCCGATGCCAGTGGCATCGTTGAGCTGACGCAGCAGCGGGGCCAGCTCGCGAACGGGTACGTTTTCCATGCGCACCACGCGGGTGATGATCTCATCACCTTTGCCCGGGTTCTTGCTGTCTGCCAGCGGCGCACCGGCGGTACGCGCCACGCTTGAGCGCACCACTTTGACCATGCCGTTGTCCAACGGGATCACCGACAGGCCGTAGAGATCCAGCACGCTCAGAAAGAATTGGTAGTACTCATCTTCCGTCAGCACGTTGTAGGTTCGGACCGAGACGGTGCCCTGGACGGACGGGTCGACCAGAATGGTTTTGTTGAGATTGCGGCCTACCGTATCGATAAACTCGCGAATATCAGTATTTTTAAAACTCGCGCTAAAGTTAGCTGCAAGCAGCGAACTGGAATATAACGACAATGCGGTCAGCGCCACGCACGCCCAGGGAAATTTTTTCATGTCTGCACACTTGTTAATTGTTTAGAACATTAACCCGAATATTTACAAGGTGAGCGTGACGCCGCACGACGACATCCGCTTCTTTCATTTTCGACCAGTTGGCAATAATGCTTTTCGCTTTTGCTTCATCGGTCATATCGACAGAGTTAACCTGAACCGCCACATCGCCTTTTTCCAGACCTGACTGACTGTAAAAGGCGGAGGCATTCCTTGGATTTATCCTGTAGCCTTCCAGTCGGCCTTTTTCAATGATGGGTTTTAACACCAGATAATCATCAAGATGCAAACTTTCTGCGCCAGCATCTTTCGTCGATTTTGTAACCGGGCCGCTATCCACGCCCCCCTTAAAATAGTCCGGTTTATTTAACGCCAGTACCTGCGTAGCACCTTCATAATTAACCACCACATTATCTTTGTTTATTTCCTGAATAAATGCGTCGTTAAATCCGGCGAGAGGTTCACCCTCACGGTAGCTTCGCTGACCGCCTGGGGTTTTGATAACAGCAAAGGAGAGCCAGGCGTCATCACTGCGCACAATGCCCTCTATCTCCGCTGCCAGCGGGGCTTTTGCCGCATCCGCTAAGTTCTCCTGACGGACGGCAGCCGTAAAAAGCGTGAAGGGTTTATCTTCGCGCGTTTTTTTCAGCGGCTGTAGATCAGCTTTAGCCAACTTATTCGTAACTTTTTTATAATCTTTTAAGGTGAGATACCCTTGCTGGCCGCTAAAAATGAGCAGCGCAAACATAATACAAGGCGTTATCCACCGTGACAGAAATGAGAACCTCATTTTTTATCCGGCCTATAGCAAAGCAAAAATAAGCAGCGTCATACTGCGCCAATATGGAGGAAAATAGTAATAAGCTGTTGCAAATACGACCACTGACTTCGCCACCAACTTTCATACAGAAAAATATTGACCGTATAAAATCCAGATGTTAGGCGCGGCCAGCTGGATATTTTTACCCTGTCTGCAAATTGACCGCTCAGGGGCATTACCTTACTTTCTGCTGCTGTTGCTATTCCTAATCAGAGACGGTCAGTCGTTATGTATCAGAGCCACTTTAATTTTAAAAATCCGCCATTCAGGACAATCACCCGTTTATCCGGTGATTTTCTGGTGCCTTATCATCAGGACGTGTTCAACCTGCTGAAAGAGAAAACCCAGCTGGCGGGTATTATCGGGCTTTTTTGCGACGACGCTCCGCTTCTGAGCCACTTCATCGACGCGCTGAAAGCCAGCAGCAATACCGTTATTGCCATCAACGCGTTTCCCAAACTGAGTGCCAGTAGCCTGCTGTACAAACTCTACCCGGGAACGAAAGCGATTAAAGATCGCATGCAGGCGGTGGATGCCGTCCTGCGCCAGTGGCAGGAGGGGAAAGCAAAATCCAGAGTGCTGACGATCGCCCATTCCGAAGCCATGAAGGAGAGCTGCCGTGAAGTCCTGGGAACGCTGCTCACGCGCGCCCAGGAGCTGAACTTCCGGCTCGCCGTGGTGCTGACGGGTGCTGCGGAGCAGGAACGCCTGCTAAAGCAACCTGAACTGCGCGAATATACGCACACACATCATGTCCTGCGCCCCCTCACCTGCTGCGAATACCTGAGCTATGTGCAGGCGCAGTGCGAAGAACACGACTGTGAACATTCGCCGTTGCCGCCTGCCCGCGTGCGCAAAATGCACACGCTGACCAAAGGCAACATCAGCAAACTGAACGCTCTGGCACACCTGTCAATGCTCGCCGCCTGGACGGAACGCGCGGCGCAGGTCAGCCCACGCCATTTACGTCTGGCGGCGGGAGAGATCCTGCCCGCCAAAAAACACGGTAAGCGCCTGGCAACCGTGGGGCTGTTTGCGTCCGTGCTGTTTGCCGCCTGCGGCTGGTATTTTACCTCGTCGATCGGCGCGCGCCTGCCGATCCAGCTGCCGGTGCCCGTCAGCTGGAAACAGCAGACGCCAAAACCTGAGGCAGCCGTAGTGCCGGTTATCGACAACGAAATAGTTAATCAGCCGGATGCGATGCATCAGCTTTATCTCATGTGGGGGTATGACGCCTCGGCCGACGATGCGCTGTGCCAGAACGCCGCTAAAGTGAACCTGATGTGTAAACAGGGGAACGCGTCCCCGCAGACGCTGGCGCAGGAAGGGTATCCGTGGGTCAGTGAGCTGAAAACCAGCGGTCACCTTAACTATGCAGTGGTCGCCAGGGTCGGAGATACATCAATTGACTTGTTAATGAATAACCGGACCTGGCAGGTAAGCCGCAGCTGGTTTAACCGGCATGCGACCGGCAACTTCACCCAGTTGCACCGCCTGACACCGGAAGGAAAAGACGCGATCGGCACGGCCAGCGACAGCAAAGACATGGCCTGGCTCGATCAGCAGTTAAGCATCGCGTTGAGCCAGCCCGAAACGCATGCCCGGATCTGGACCGCAGAAATGATGAAACGCACCCGCGAGTTCCAGCAAAAAATGCATCTGCACGTGGATGGCATCCCCGGTGAAGAAACGCTGATGCAGCTGATGCGCGTGACCAACAGCACGCCGGGCGTACTGATTCAGGCAACCCGCACCACCCCGGACGCAAAAATGCAGGAGAAGAAAGCCTAATGTCGACCATCTGCCTTGCGGCCCAGCGCAGCTATACAACCGGGGAAGCGGTCTGGTTTTCGTACCGCCTCCCCAGCCTGAAAAACGTATTCGGCAAAACAGCGTTATGGCTGGTCGGGCTTTGCGCCATGCTGGTTGTCGGCCTGTATATGCACGTCTACTGGAACCTGCGCCACCCGGCACCTGAACCGGTCAACGCCAGCGTTGCCAAACCGGAAACGCAGCTTTCGGAAATGCATTACGTGTACGTGAGTAAACCGTTCCCGCATCCGCAGCCTAAAGTTGCGCCAGTGCATGTTGATGTTCCACCGATGCAGGATCTGCCGATCAGCAGTGATGATGCCGACTGGCAGCAGGCGCCCGAGGGCGCGGTGCCGCACGATACCTCGCGGGATACCTTACCCGGAACCGAGGCGCATGAGCACGATATCGCCCCCGCCAGCACGAGCAGTGAAGAGTCATCATTAACGGAATTATTTAAGCAGGCATTAAAAGAGCAGGAGCAGGATTATTCTCAAGGAAAAATTCCCGCGCCGCCGGTTGACGAAACGCAGGATAATTCACAAGCGAGTGTAAAAAACAGTGGAAATAACCGTTCTCCTTTGAGTGAGAAAGGAGAACGGCGGGAGTAGGTATTAATATTTTTCAGGCAGTGCGGTGAGGTTAAGCAATCGACCTTTTTCCACCACAATATATTGACCTTTTTTCAGATCGGAGAGGATTTTGATAATAGTACTACGTGCGAGGTTAGTGTATTCCTGAATGTAATCATAAACGTTAATATCACGTTGCTGATGAACAGTCAGATCGTTAATCTCATATAAAAATTCACGAACAACAGAATACGCACTGCGGGCAACCAGAACATCATCACGTTTGCTCATCACGCATATGTACCAGGAAAGGACTTTGGTCAGGTCAGGCCACAGATTTTTTTCGGTCATCAGCTGGGCGAAGACCTCTTTCTTGATCGAGCGAACGACCGTATTCGTCCGGACAAGGCCGTACATATGGGTGGCGTTGTAATACATTGACGATAGGCCGAAAAGGCATTGTCCGGTGACAGTAAACATGCACAGTTCGTCAGATTCACGTCGAAATTCGACTTCGCCGCTGACGATGACATGAATGTAACCGGAATCAGTAGTGGAAATTTTCTGCCATTTCTTTAACGTTTTTTCTTCAACGCCTGCGGTTGCAGAAATAATTCTTTCCATTTCATATTGTGGACGTAATTTTTTTCCATAGATGCTTAACATTGTTATACCCGATTTAAGATGTGATTTTTTAAAATAAGATGGCCGCGGCATTTACGCCGAAACATAAATTTTTACCTGATGAAAATCTCAAGAATAAAAATAAAAGAGTAAAGTTTTTGATTAATTCGCTACATTACTTAGCGCGCTATGTGTCCATCTTAAATCGGGATGATTTTAAGTCAATTAACTAAAAATGAAATGAGTTTGTACTTAGGATTAATCTGATAGAAACTTAAGAAAATATACTCACTCGGGGGTAATCCGAAGGTTTACCCCTGCCCGTATTTCTCTAAAAGTGCTTCGGCAATCGCCATGGTTTCCACATCCGCTACGCCATTCCATAACTGCGGGCGGAAATGCATCTGGAAAACCATGATGATGCGTTTTTGCTGTGCGGGCGTGCTGTTTTCTGGCACCTCGTAACCGTAGCGCGCCAGCAGATCGAGCAGCGCTGCGGTATCAACCTGCTGATAATGCGGTCGGCCGTTGATATAAAAATTCACCCGCGCCGGATCGGGCCAGGCCCCGATACCCTGCTGCGCCAGCTCGCGCCACGGAAACATCGGGCCAGGATCGTCTTTGCGCTGCGGGGCGATATCCGAGTGTGCCACCACGTTCTGCGGTTTTATGTCGTAGCGGGCGATGATATCTCTGGCAAGCGGGATCAGCGCCGCAATTTGCCCCGGTTCGAAGGGGGTAAAGGTTTTCACGCCATCGGTTTGCCGCCAGCCGCAGTTTTCCAGCTCAATGCCGACGGAGGTATCATTTATGCGGTTGGTGCCACGCCAGAAGCTGATGCCCGCATGCCAGGCCAGCTCGCTCTCCGGGACCAGCTGCCAGATACGCGGTTTGCCCTGTGGAGCTGGGGGCTTTGCGGGAATGAGATAGTGAGAGCTGACGTTTTTATCGGTCAGGGTTGCAAGCGAGGTGTCGAAATCGTCGGCGGTGTAGTGAATAACCAGCACCTTTATACGCGGGTAGGCCGCCTGCGCCTGATGGCGCGTATCCAGATCGTACGCGCCTTTATCAACGATGCCCTCTTCCGAGGCGCATCCTGCCAGCAATATCGCCAGCAGGAGGGTTGAGAGCGAACGCTTCATCGACGGGTTTTCACCGCCGTACCGCTTACGCTCACCATCAGCATGCTGGCATCTTTCCCGACCGTTTCGTAGTCGATATCAATACCTACCACCGCATCCGCGCCCAGCGCTTTGGCCTGCTCGCCCAGCTCCTTAAACGCAATGTCACGCGCTTTACGCAGCTCTTTCTCGTACGCGCCGGAGCGACCCCCGACGATATCCCGAATGCCGGCAAAGAAGTCCCGGAATATGTTCGCGCCCAGAATCGCCTCACCGGTGACCACGCCGCAGTACTCGGTAATCGGTTGACCTTCCAGGGTTGGCGTTGTTGAAAACTGCATACTTTCTCTCCTTCTTTAGCGTTCAATGCGTTAGCAACTGCATTATCGGTTCGTTACGCTATGATTGAAAGGATAGTTAATAAATAAGGAAATCAACATGCGCTACTCTGCTTTAACGCTTTTAGTGCCATGCGCGCTGGTGCTCAGCGCCTGCACAACGCCGGTCACGCCAGCCTTTAAGGATATCGGAACCCGCAGCGGCCCTTGTATTGAGGGTGGCCCGGACGCCGTGGCGCAACAATTTTATGATTACCGTATTCAGCATCGCGGTAATGACCTGACCGCCCTGCGCCCGTACCTGAGCGATAATCTGGCGAAACTGCTCACCGACGCTTCGCGCGATCCGCAGCATAACGCCCTGCTGTCATCCGATCCGTTCTCAAGCCGCGCCACGCTGCCGGACAGCGCCGACGTCGCCAGCGCATCCACCATTCCAAATACCGACGCACGCAATATTCCCCTGCGCGTGAAGCTAACCCAGGGGACGCAAACCTGGCAGGATGAGGTGCTGATGATCCGTGAAGGCCAGTGCTGGGCAGTAGATGATGTACGCTACATTGGCGGCAGCGTTCATGCCCCGGCAGGCACCCTTCGCCAGTCGATTGAGAACCGCTAACGCATCCGTTAAATAAACGTTAACCCCGTAAAATGTCCGGCATTTCAGGCGGAATGCCGACATTTATACTCGCCCCCCTTTCCCGTCGCTATTTTGTGCTATGTTTAAGAGTAAACACGGGTTATATTTAACTTTTAACGCATAAATATTGCATAACTATTCTGTCAACGGTACTATCTGCGGCCTCAATTGCTATAGTTTGCCTGGATGAGTAAAGACTGCCCCGATGAGTATTAAACTAAACGGCATTAACTGCTTCTACGGCGCACACCAGGCGCTGTTCGACATTACGCTGAGTTGCCCGGAGGGCGAAACGCTGGTTTTGCTTGGCCCAAGCGGCGCGGGAAAAAGCTCCCTTCTGCGTGTTTTAAATCTGCTTGAAATGCCCCGTTCGGGAACGCTGGCCATCGCCGGTAACCATTTTGACTTCGCGAAAACCCCTTCTGATAAAGCGATTCGTGAACTGCGTCAAAACGTGGGCATGGTTTTCCAGCAATACAATCTCTGGCCGCATCTGACGGTGGTGCAAAACCTGATTGAAGCCCCGTGCCGCGTGCTTGGCTTAAGCAAAGACCAGGCGATGGCGCGCGCTGAAAAGCTGCTGGAACGTCTGCGTCTGAAACCGTACAGCGACCGTTATCCTCTGCATCTCTCTGGTGGTCAGCAACAGCGTGTGGCGATCGCCCGTGCGCTGATGATGGAGCCAGCGGTGCTGCTGTTCGATGAGCCGACCGCGGCGCTGGACCCGGAAATTACTGCCCAGATCGTGAGTATCATTCGTGAGCTGGCGGAAACCAACATTACCCAGGTCATCGTGACCCACGAGGTGGAAGTGGCGCGCAAAACCGCCAGCCGCGTGGTCTATATGGAAAACGGGTATATCGTTGAGCAGGGTGACGCGAGCTGCTTCACTAACCCGCAAACCGATGCCTTCAAAAACTACTTATCACACTGATGTGTTAGGGAAATTATAATGAAAAAAGTATTGATTGCCGCGCTGCTTGCTAGCGTCAGCCTTTCCGCTACCGCAGCCCAGACCATCCGTTTCGCCACTGAAGCGTCCTACCCTCCGTTTGAATCCATTGATGCGAACAACAAGATTGTTGGCTTCGACGTGGACCTGGCAAATGCCCTGTGTAAAGAGATCGACGCGACCTGTACCTTCAGCAACCAGGCGTTCGACAGCCTGATCCCAAGCCTGAAGTTCCGCCGTATCGACGCCGTAATGGCCGGTATGGACATCACACCGGAGCGTGAGAAGCAGGTTCTGTTCACCACCCCTTACTACGACAACTCGGCGCTGTTCATCGGTCAGAAAGGTAAATACGCCTCCGTTGACCTGCTGAAAGGCAAGAAAGTCGGCGTGCAGAACGGCACCACGCACCAGAAATTCATCATGGATAAGCACCCGGAAATCACCACCGTGCCGTATGACAGCTACCAGAATGCGAAACTGGACCTGCAAAACGGTCGTATCGATGCGGTGTTCGGGGATACGGCTGTCGTGACTGAATGGCTGAAAGCGAACGACAAGCTGGCTGCCGTGGGTGACAAGGTGACCGATAAAGACTACTTCGGTACAGGTCTGGGTATTGCCGTACGTCAGGGCAACACCGAGTTGCAGCAGAAATTCAACGCTGCGCTGGAAAAAGTGAAGAAAGACGGCACCTACGAAACCATCTACAAAAAATGGTTCCAGAAGTAATTCCTGATGAATGAAATTTTTCCTTTAGCAAGCGCCGCCGGGATGACCGTCGGCCTTGCCGTTTGTGCACTGATTATCGGCCTCGTACTGGCGATGTTCTTTGCGGTGTGGGAGTCCGTTAAGTGGCGCCCTGTCGCATGGCTCGGTTCAGCGCTGGTGACTGTGCTGCGTGGACTCCCGGAAATTCTGGTGGTCCTGTTTATCTATTTCGGCTCCTCACAGCTGCTGTTAACGCTGTCGGACGGCTTCACGATTAATCTCGGCTTTGCGCAAATCCCGGTGCAGATGCAGATCGAGAACTTCGACGTCAGCCCGTTCCTGTGCGGCGTGATTGCGCTCTCCCTGCTCTATTCAGCCTATGCGTCACAAACGCTGCGCGGCGCGCTGAAAGCGGTGCCACAGGGTCAGTGGGAATCCGGTCAGGCGCTGGGCCTGTCGAAAGCGGCGATCTTCTTCCGCCTGGTGATGCCGCAGATGTGGCGTCATGCCCTGCCAGGGCTGGGTAATCAGTGGCTGGTACTGCTGAAAGATACCGCGCTGGTAAGCCTGATCAGCGTGAACGATTTGATGCTGCAAACCAAAAGTATCGCCACCCGTACGCAGGAGCCGTTTACCTGGTACATCGTCGCGGCGGCAATCTACCTGGTGATCACGTTGCTGAGCCAGTACGTTCTGAAGCGTATTGACCTGCGCGCAACGCGTTTTGAACGGAGACCAGGCTGATGCTGGATTATTTACCCGAACTGATGAAAGGGCTGCACACCAGCCTGACGCTGACCGTCGCGTCTATCATCGTGGCGCTGATCCTGGCGCTGATCTTCACCATCGTCCTGACGCTGAAAACGCCAGTGCTGGTGTGGATTGTACGTGGCTACATTACGCTCTTTACCGGTACGCCGCTGCTGGTGCAAATCTTCCTGATTTACTACGGCCCGGGGCAGTTCCCGTCGTTACAGGAATACCCGGTGATCTGGCACCTGCTCTCTGAACCGTGGCTCTGCGCCCTGATTGCCCTCTCGCTGAACAGCGCCGCCTACACCACGCAGCTGTTCTACGGTGCCATTCGCGCGATCCCGGAAGGCCAGTGGCAGTCCTGCGGAGCGCTGGGCATGAGCAAGAAGGATACGCTGGCGATCCTGCTGCCCTATGCCTTTAAGCGCGCGCTCTCTTCCTATTCCAACGAAGTCGTTCTGGTGTTCAAAAGCACCTCACTGGCCTACACCATCACCCTGATGGAAGTGATGGGCCACGGACAGCTGCTGTACGGACGCACCTACGACGTAATGGTGTTCGGTGCGGCGGGTCTGGTCTATCTGGTGGTCAACGGTCTGCTGACGCTGATGATGCGTCTTATCGAGCGTAAGGCGTTAGCGTTTGAGCGCAGGAATTAACCACCCAAATGCATAAAACGGTATTCATGGAGCGGGTAACCTGATGGGTTATCCGCTTTTTTTTGTGATTAAAATAATACTTAATCATTTTTATTGCATATAAATTCATTAACTGGCATTGTACATCCAGGCCGCAGACACGGCGCATCAATAAGACAGACGGGAGCATTACAATGAAAAAGTTAGTTCTGGCCGCATTACTCGCAACCTTCGCCGCTGGCGCATCCGCCGCCGATAAAATCAATTTTGGCGTTTCTGCCACCTATCCGCCGTTTGAATCGCTGGATGCCAGCAACCAGATCGTCGGTTTCGACATTGACCTGGCGAAAGCGCTGTGCAAACAGATGCAGGCCGACTGCACCTTTACTAACCACGCGTTTGACAGCCTGATCCCGTCCCTGAAATTTAAAAAATACGATGCGGTGATCTCCGGCATGGACATTACGCCAGAGCGCAGCAAGCAGGTCGCGTTCACCGACCCGTACTACGCGAACTCTGCGGTGGTGATTGCGAAGAAAGGAGCTTATAAATCTTTCGACGAGCTGAAAGGCAAGCGCATCGGCATGGAGAACGGCACCACGCACCAGAAATACCTCCAGGACAAGCATCCTGAAGTGAAAACCGTGGCCTACGACAGCTACCAGAATGCCATTATCGACCTGAAAAATGGCCGTATCGATGGCGTATTTGGCGACACCGCAGTCGTGAATGAGTGGCTGAAAACCAACCCGCAGCTGGGTACAGCGACGGAGAAAGTGACCGATCCGCAGTATTTCGGCACTGGCCTCGGTATTGCCGTGCGTCCGGATAACAAGGCTCTGCTTGAGAAACTGAACGGCGCGCTGAAAGCGATCAAAGCTGACGGTACGTACCAGAAAATCAGCGAGCAGTGGTTCCCTCAGTAATCTCTTTTTGCCGGGTGGTCTGGCCTGCGGGGGTGGTCTGTAGGCCGGATAAGCGCAGCGCCACCCGGCAATTTCTCATAGCGGTACAAAGAACCTGAACCGCGCCCCGCTCACGGACTCCATCAGCCTGATCCCACCGCCGTGCAGCTCCAGCATTCTCTTCACGATTAACAGCCCTAATCCCCCACGGTTCTCTCGCGACGCCTGAGGATTTAACGCTGAAGGCCGCTGGAACAAATCGTCGCGCAGCGAGGCATCTACGCCCGTACCATTGTCTGCCACTTCGACCTGAAGTCGTTCATTCTCCTGCCAGACCGCCAGACGAATTTCTCCGCCGCTCGGCGTATGACGGATGGCGTTATCCAGAAGGTTAGTGACCACGCGCTCGATCATCGACACGTCGGCGTTCACCAGCGGCAATCGCCCCGGCACATCAATACGCAGGTTCACCTCGCGCGTGCGGGCGGTAAGCTCAAACTTCTGCGCCACGTCGGAAATCAGTTCAGCCATGGCAAAACGTTCGCGCTGGGGCTTGATGCCGCCGTGCTCAAGACGCGCCAGCTCGAACAGCTGCTGCGACAGATGGCGTACCTTTTGCCCCTGACGCAGCGCGGTAGCGAGGTACTGCTGATGCTCCTGCGGCGACAGCGTGGCGGATTTGAGCGACAGCGTTTCCAGATAACCCAGCAGCGACGTCAGCGGGGTGCGTAAGTCGTGCGAAATGTTGGCGATAAACTCCCGGCGCTGGCGGTCGCTGTCGGCCAGCCGATCCCACTGAGAGGTGATTTTGCGCGCCAGCTCGATAAAGGTATTGCGCAGGATCGCCACTTCATCCTGGCCGGCAGGCTCAAGCGGCTGGGCCGCCAGCTGCTTAATCGCGCTGATGCTGTCCTGCTCCAGCCCGGCCACGTCCAGCGTGAGCTCTTTAACCGGGCGCGTCACCCAGTACCAGAGCAGCACCCCCGCCAGCAGACCAAACAGCGCCACCAGCAGCATCGACCACAGCGCCGTACTCCAGAGCGCTTTGTGCCAGGCCATCTCCGCCAGCGCGTTGGACTCTTCCCCCTGCAAAATAATGTACAGATACCCCTTCAGCTCGCCGTCCTGCCGCAGCGGGGTGGCGCTGAAGACTTTCTTATTCTGGCTTCGGGGATCGTCGCCAAACACCGGCATCACCGTCCCGCTCAGGAAATTCTGTATCGGCGCGAGGTCAATTTTTTGCCGCTGAATGTGCCCCGGCGGGGCGGCATCGGCCAGGATATCGCCATCAGGCGAGACAACATACAGCTCGACGCTCGGATTAAAGGTCATCAGCCGGTCGAACAGCGGTTTTAAGGCGCTGCGATCCACCCTGCCCTGCGAATCCAGAATCGCTTCCCGCTGCACAATCTGCTGCGCCAGCCCGCCGGAGAGCCGCTGCACCATCGCGTTGCCGTACTGCATGCTACTGTAGAGCTGCACCGCACAGGCGACGGTGGCGCAGAGCAGCAGTAACACCGTAAACAGCAGCGTCAGGCGCTGGCTCAGGCTAAAGCGACGCATCATGATTCTGCTCCGCGAATTTGTAGCCTTTGCCCCAGACGGTGCGAACGATCTCCGGCTCGGCGGCATCTTTTTCTATTTTGATGCGCAGGCGGTTAATATGGGTGTTGACGGTGTGTTCGTAGCCTTCGTGCTGATACCCCCACACCTGCTCCAGCAATGCCAGCCGTGAAAAGACCTCTCCAGGATGGCGAGCAAAAAAATAGAGCAGTTCAAATTCACGCGGAGTGAGATCGACGTGTTGACCGTTAAGACGCACGGTGCGCGCCAGCGGATCGATAGTCAGACCGTGCGCCTGAATAATGCCGTCCGTCTGCGCCTGGCCCATCGCCTGATGTCGGCGGAACAGCGCCTTAATGCGGGCAATCAGCTCCTGCACCGAGAAAGGTTTTGCCAGATAATCATCCGCCCCGGTTTCCAGGCCGGTAATACGGTCAGTTTCACTGCTGCGGGCGCTAATGATGATAATGGGCAGGTAACGGGTCATCTGGCGGATACGGCGGCAAATCTCCAGACCATCAACATTCGGCAGCATCAGATCGAGGATCACCGCGTCCCACGGCTGTGTTTCAAGACGCTGTAAGGCGTTGCCCCCGTCGGGCTCGTGGGTAATGGCGTAGCCTTCATCTTCCAGGTTAAGACGCAGGAGTGCCGCGATATCGTGGTCATCTTCTACCAGCAGGATCTGCTTCATGGGTAAGCCTTCAATCATTTGTTATGTCGTAAGCTTACCTGATTTCGAGCGGGGGAAGAGTTCACATTTTGTTGAACATTGTGTGGGGTTTATGCCGGGGGGCGGCTTCGCCTTACCCGGCCTACGCTTTGGTTAACAACGTCAACACTTCATAATGGGCGGTATGGGGGAACATATCGAAAAGCTGAACGCGCGCGATGCGGTAGCCCGGCAGGCTGGCGATATCCTTCGCCATGGTCTGCGCGTTACAGCTGGAGTAGACGATGTACTCCGGCGCCATCTGGCTCAGGTAGTCGCAGAGCGCCTGGCCGATGCCCCGGCGCGGCGGGTTCACCAGCACCAGCTCCGGCACGTTGCCCTGCCCGGTCGCGAACTGCGTGGAGTCCAGCGCCTGGAAGTGCAGATTCGTCAGCCCCAGCTCCGCGGCGGACTGCTTCGCGCAGGCAATCGCTTCGGCGGAGATCTCAATGCCGGTGAGCTGCATGTCTGGCGTGGCACAGTGCAGGCCAAAGCCGCCGACGCCGCAGAACAGATCCCACATGTGATGAACCTGTAACGCACGCACCCAGTCGCGCGCGGTGGTGTACAGCGCGCTGGCGACGGTGGGGTTAGTCTGAAAGAAGCTTTGCGGACGGATCCACAGCGGCACGCCGTTAAAACGCTCCTCCAGCGCATGCTGTTCGGTGAAGAAGATCTCTTTCTCCCCTTCCATGATCGCCATATGCACCGGCTGAATATTTGCGGTGATAACCTTGAGCTGCGGAAGCTGTTGCTGCAATCCCGGAAGTGCCGCGCGCAGCTGCTCCAGCTTGTTTTCCGAACGCAGCACAAAGCGCAGCATCATCCCGCCGTCGATCTGGCTTTCGGTCAGCAGAAGGTATTTCAGCTCGCCGCGCCTGCGGGCAACGTTATAGGGCGTTAACCCCGCCCGGGCGATAAACGGTTTCAGAGCGCTAAACACCGGCTCAAACGAGGCGGGATACAGCGGGCAGTCGGTTAAATCTTCCGGCGTACCGTCGCGGTGCAGCATCCCCAGCAGCGGCTTTTCAACGCTGCCGCTGACCACCATTTTGGCTTTATTGCGAAAGCCCTGCTCCGGGCCGCTGACGGGTGCGCACCACTCGCCCACCGCGTGTGCTGCCAGCAGCTGTTGCAGGTTGGCCATTTTGGCGGTGAGTTGTTGAGAGACCGGCTGTTCTATCCACTGACAGGAGCGGCAGCGTCCGGCGTCGTAGAGTGCGCACTGCATATGAAAACCTTAAGAAACACGAGGGCTGCGATTATACACATTATTGCAGGCGGAAGAACCGCCGGCTCGAAGCTGGTGCAAATAGCAGGAACAGAACCAGCATATCCGGCAGTTTTTGCATCACCAGTGAATGGAAAATCTCACGTCGCGACTCACCGGGTATGCTGAACAGCTCCGGATAGCCATAGCCCAGCGAGGCGGCCCACAGGTAGCCTGCGGCGGTGATCTGCGTCAGCAGATACACCCAGCGCGCCCAGTTACGGCCTTTCACCAGCGAGAACGCACAGTAGATCTCAATAAACACCAGCATCAGGCTGCTGAGAAACACCAGCGTCAGATTCCACGTCTGCGCGCTGCGGTGAATAAATTCCCCCATTCCGCGCGGACCCAGCGTGTTCATTATCATCAGCACATCCAGACAGCGGATCATAATAATGGCGAGCGCCGCCACCTGCACCAGCGCAGGGACGTTCGGACGGGCGTGCGAATGACGTGTTTTTTGTAAGAATCCCAATGTTTTTACTTCCCTGAAAAACAGTGCCGCGTCATACGCGGCACATCACTGGAAATAGTAATTCCTTCAGCCGCGTCTTGCACGCTGGATATCGCGCACACGCTGTTTTTCCGCGCGCGCCATCAAATACCAGGCGATAAATCCGACAATTCCGACCACGCCAAGGATGATGGAGGCCAGGGCGTTGATCTCCGGATTCACCCCCATCCGCACGCTGGAGAAGACCAGCATCGGCAGCGTCGTCGCGCCCGGTCCCGACACAAAGCTGGCGATAACCAGATCGTCGAGCGAGAGCGTGAACGCCAGCAGCCAGCCGGAGATCACCGCCGGCATAATCATCGGCAGCGTGATGATGAAAAAGACCTTCAGCGGCGTGGCGCCGAGATCCATCGCCGCCTCTTCAATGGAGCGATCCAGCTCGCGCAGCCGCGAGGAGATGACCACCGCCACATATGCCGTACAGAAGGTGACGTGCGCCAGCCAGATGGTGAGCATCCCGCGATCCGCTGGCCAGCCGATGGCGTGCGCCAGCGCGACAAACAGCAGCAGCAGCGACAGCCCGGTGATCACGTCCGGCATGACCAGCGGGGCGGTGATCATAAACGCAAAACCATTTGCCCCGCGGAAACGGCCAAAGCGCACCATCACCAGCGCGGCAATCGTGCCCAGCACGCAGGCCATCGTCGCCGCCAGCGCCGCAATGGTCAGGCTCAGCCCCACCGCGCTCATCATCGCATCATCGTGGAACAGCTCGCTGTACCAGCGCGTCGACCAGCCCGCCCAGACGGTGACCAGCTTAGAGCTGTTGAACGAGTAGATCACCAGCATCAGCATTGGCGCATACAGGAAGGTAAAGCCGATAATCAGGATCGCAATTCGCCACGGGGAGCGTACTACCGGTAAGTTGTTCATCCGTGGTCTCCCATCTGTTTCTGCTGATGTTTATGGAACCACATGATCGGCACGATCAGCAGCAGTAACATGACAATCGCCACCGCCGAGGCCACCGGCCAGTCGCGGTTATTGAAGAACTCCTGCCACAGCACGCGGCCAATCATGATGCTGTCCGGGCCGCCGAGCAGTTCCGGGATCACAAACTCCCCGACAGCCGGGATAAACACCAGCATCGATCCGGCGATGATCCCGCCTTTGGTGAGCGGCACAATGACGCTGAAGAAAGTCTTCAACGGGCGTGCGCCGAGATCCAGCGAGGCTTCCACCAGCGAGTAATCAATACGCGTCAGCGCCGTATAGATCGGCAGCACCATAAACGGCAGATAGGCATAGACAATCCCGATATACACCGCAAGGTTGGTATGCAGGATCGTCAGCGGCTGGTCGATCACCCCAAGCCACAGCAGGAAGTTATTCAGTATGCCGTTATTCTTCAGGATCCCCATCCACGCGTACACGCGGATCAGGAACGACGTCCACGACGGTAAAATGACCAATAGCAGTAAAATATTTCGCGTCGACGGCTTGCTGTGCGCCACTGCCCACGCCAGCGGGTAGCCCATCAACAAGCAGCAGATCGTAGAAATAGCCGCAACCTGTAACGACTGCAAATAGGCTTCGAAATAGAGCGGATCATCGGTCAGTTGCAGGAAATTACCGAGGTTTACGGTCAGCGTCAGCTGCCCGTCGGCCCACTCCCACAGATCGGTATACGGTGGGATCGCCCGCGCCATCTCCGCCAGGCTGATCTTAAAGACGATCAGGAACGGCAGCAGAAACAGCAGGATCAGCCAGATATAGGGCATGGCGATGACCAGCTTGCGGCCATGCGCCATCTGTATGCGCGCCAGCCAGAGCGCGAAACCGCCCGGTTTTTTGACGCGGGCTGGAGGTTCAAGTGTACTCATGACCGCTCCTTATACCGTCAGGACTACGCAACTGTCCGCATCCCAGCACAGGCTCACTTCGTCGCCCCAGGTTGGCTGTCCCTTGCGATACCGGTGTTCGTTCTGTAACTGGGCGCTGAGCATCTGGCCGCTTTTCAGGCGGACATGGTAAATCGACAGATCGCCGAGATAGGCAATGTGCACCACTTCGCCCACGGCAAAGTTATAGCCATCGGCGGGTGGCTCATCGCATAGCATGATTTTTTCCGGGCGCAGGGCAACGTAAACCGGCACGTTGTCCACCACGGAGTTATCAGAATCAACCTTCAGCGGGTGCACCAGCCCCGGCGATTCAATCACCACACCGTCGTCCTGGCGTTCCTTCAGCAGCCCTTCGAAGACGTTCACCGAGCCGATGAACTCCGCGCTGTAGCGGGTTGTCGGGTGTTCGTAAATCTCTTCCGGCTCGCCGATCTGCACGAACTTACCGCGATTCATGATCGCAATGCGCCCGGCCATGGTCATCGCCTCTTCCTGGTCGTGAGTCACCATCACGCAGGTCACCCCAACGCGCTCGAGGATATCCACCACTTCCAGCTGCATCCGGTCGCGCAGCTTTTTATCCAGCGCGCCCATCGGCTCGTCGAGCAGTAATAATTTTGGACGCTTCGCCAGACTTCTTGCCAGCGCCACGCGCTGACGCTGGCCGCCGGAAAGCTGATGCGGCTTACGCTTCGCAAACTCCTGCATATGCACCAGGCTCAGCATCTCCGCCACGCGCGCGGTGATTTCGGCTTTCGGCAGTTTGTCCTGCTTCAGGCCGAAGGCGATGTTCTGCTCGACGGTCATGTGCGGGAACAGGGCATAGGACTGGAACATCATGTTGATGGGCCGCTGGTACGGCGGCACGCTGGAGAGGTCTACCCCATCCAGCACGATCTGCCCGGCGGTGGGCTGTTCAAACCCGGCCAGCATGCGCAGCAGGGTCGATTTACCGCAGCCGGATGCGCCAAGCAAAGCAAAAATTTCACCTTTGTAGATCGTCAGGCTGACATCGTCCACGGCATGCTGGCCGTCGAAGGATTTGGTGAGGTTACGAATTTCAAGAAGCGGGGTCAGCGCTTTACGGACTTTCGCCTGCGGGCGGGGGATCGCGTCATTCACGGGGTGCTCTCCGGCATAGATCAACACTGGTGCAAACGCACCGTCAGGGTGCGCATCGCCGGGCGGCGCTAACGCTTGCCCGGCCTACGGTATTTGTCGGCCCGGTAAGCGACGGCGCTACCGGGCAACGATATCAAACGCCGTTACTTACCACTTTTCACCTTGGTCCACGCGCGGGTACGCACACGGTCAATTTTTGGTTCCTGCACTTTCAGGGTGAAGAGCTTGGCAAACACATCGGCTGGCGGGTAGATCGCCGGATTATTGCGGATTTCTTCGCTCACCAGCGGCTCGGAGGCCTTGTTACCATTGGCGTAGTAGACGTGGTCGCTGATGTGAGCAATCACGTCCGGACGCATCAGGTAGTTGAGGAACTGATACGCTTCCTCTTTGTTTTTCGCATCAGCCGGCATCGCGAAGACGTCGAAGAACGCCAGCGCCCCCTCCTTCGGAATGAAGTAGGAAACATTCACGCCGTTTTTTGCCTCTTTCGCGCGGTTCGCCGCCTGCCAGACGTCGCCCGCCCAGCCGATGGCCACGCAGATATCCCCGTTCGCCAGGTCGTTGATATACTGAGAGGAGTGGAAGTAGCGAATATTTGGACGCAGCTTCAGTAGCAGGTCGGTCGCCGGACCGGTGTAGTCGTCGGCCTTGCTGCTGTTTGGATCCTTGCCGAGATAGTTAAGCACGGTGGCGAAAATCTCTTCCGGCGCATCGAGGAAAGAGACGCCGCAGCTTTTCAGCTTCTCGAGGTTTTCCGGCTTCAGCACCACGTCCCAGCTGTCCAGCTTGACGTCCGGGCCCAGCGCCGCTTTGACTTTATCCACGTTATAGCCAATACCGGTGGTCGCCCACAGGTAAGGCATCGCGTATTTGTTGTCCGGATCGTGCTTCGCCACCAGCTTCAGCACGTCCGGATCGAGGTTTTTCCAGTTCGGTAATTTGCTCTTGTCCAGCGGCTGGAAGACACCGGCGGTCAGCTGACGCTCCAGGAAGCTTGCCGACGGCACCACCAGGTCGAAACCGGTGCTGCCCGCCATCAGTTTGCCTTCCAGCACTTCGTTGGAATCGAATACGTCGTAGACAACCTTAATGCCGGTCTCTTTTTCAAAATTGGCGACGGTATCCGGCGCAATATAGTCAGACCAGTTATAGACGTGCAGCGTTTTTTGTTCCGCAGCGAGCGTGCCGGCAGAGACGGCCATCAGAGCACCCGCAACCAGACCCGATAACCATTTTTTATTCAAGGCGATCATATTGTTATTCCTTCTGAAAGTTCGTTAACAAACGAACCAAAACTGTGCAGTCTGAAGATATGCAATAATCATGCATAGTTTGTCGCTCTGCCCGAAATAAAATACCCCCCTCATCCCGGCAGGTTCCGCTCGCTTTTTTAAGCACCGCAAGAATAACTGTAGCCCGTGTCTCCGGCTATAGCCCAGACGAAAAAACGCCTTTTATCAATTTTTTATGCAGATTATGTCTACGTGATAAGCCGAAACGGCCGGAGAGGAGGTGAAAAATTCTTTAAAGAAAGGTTAAAAGCAGCAGAAAAAACGGTGTTATGCAGCCGCTCTGGCAGCGACTGCGCAAAAGTCAGACAGGCTTAGTGGAGAAAATTGGGAGATGCATCATTATTCTCGGCGTCATCTTCCGCGCTATACAGCAGGTGATGTGCGTTGGCTTCCATCATTACCATGGAAATTTGCTCTTCGCTCAGGCGCATAAACCAGGCGAACTGCTTGAAGGAGAGCCCCGCGCCGGAGAATAAAGACTGGCAAACCACCAGCTTTGGCAGATTATCATCCTGTATGTCGAGAAACGCTTTCACCGTCAAAGAACTGGCGTTGATCGCTGACAGATCGGATGCCAGCGCCAGCAGCGCGGACGGCTTTACTTCAGCCAGCGCCGAGAACAGGATCACGTCGTTAATCAGATCGATTTTGGCATCAAAAATGCCGTCGAAATTTTGCATGTGAGGCAGATGCAGCGCCTGGCAGGAGTCGCATTCGAAGAAAGTAATACCGGCATCATCGAGCCATTGACGTAACGTATCCAGTGTAGGTACGACCTGTAAATCCATCGCAGTGCAGCCTCTTAAATAAAAACGTTGTCCAGATTACGCAATAAGTGCGCGCCGATCCATTTAACCGCCCGTTTTCAGGCAAAATCCCGGCGTCGCATGGCGTTCAATCCATGCGATCATTTTACCTGCAATATCGACGCCTGTGGTTTTTTCCACCCCTTCCAGCCCCGGCGAGGCGTTAACTTCCATCACCAACGGCCCGCGGTCGGCACGCAGCAGATCGACCCCCGCCACGTCCAGGCCCAGCGTCTGCGCCGCTTTCACCGCAATCTCACGCTCGCGCTCGCTGATAAGGGCCACCCGTGCGATACCGCCGCGGTGCAGGTTAGAGCGAAAATCGCCCTCTTTCGCCTGCCGCTCTATGGCGGCCACCACTTCATCGCCCACCACAAAGCAGCGGATGTCGCACCCTTTAGCCTCTTTAATATACTCCTGCACCAGAATATGGGCATTCAGACCGCGAAACGCATCGATCACGCTTTCCGCCGCCTGACGCGTCTCCGCCAGTACCACTCCAATACCCTGCGTACCTTCCACCAGCTTAATGACCAGCGGCGCACCGCCCACCATATCGATTAAATCGCTGGTGTCGTCCGGGGAGTGGGCAATCCCGGTGACGGGCAGATCGATCCCCTGGCGCGCCAGCAGTTGCAGCGAGCGCAGCTTATCGCGGGCGCGGGAAATCGCCACGGATTCATTGAGCGGATAGCTTCCCAGCATTTCAAACTGGCGCAGCGCGGCCGTACCGTAATAGGTGATCTGGGAGCCAATACGGGGGATCACCGCATCAAAATGCGGGAGTTTGCGGCCTTTGTAATGAATCGACGACGCCGCAGGGTCGATGTTCATATAGCAGGACATCGGATCGAGGATCTCAACCTGATGTCCGCGTTTCGCCGCCGCTTCTCGCAGGCGTTTACATGAATAGAGCGTTCCATCCCGGGACAATATGGCAATTTTCACCCTGCACCTCTCTAAAGACATGGTAAAAGCCTGCCTATCATACACGAGGCGCAGGAGGAATGGACTACCGCGTTGCCCAGCCCTGTTTGTGCAGGTAGTCGAGAATGAACGGGCGGTTCTCCTTGATGATGGTGCGACGAATATGGTCGCTCCAGGTGTCGCGGCGGTTGTTGCTGTCGCGCGTCAGATAGTAGTTCGCCAGCTCTTCATCGTATTGATGCAGAACGTCCTGGTCGACCGGCTGGTAGTGATTTTCATGCACCAGCATCGCAGCAGGAATGCGCGGCTTCAGATCCGGGTTGTCCGCCGGCCAGCCGAGGCACAGACCAAACAGCGGCAGCACGTGTTTCGGCAGCTTCAGCAGTTCCGTCACGCTTTCGATGTTGTTACGCAGCCCGCC
This sequence comes from Enterobacter cloacae complex sp. IR5402, assembly GCF_049238125.1. Classification (NCBI taxonomy): domain Bacteria; kingdom Pseudomonadati; phylum Pseudomonadota; class Gammaproteobacteria; order Enterobacterales; family Enterobacteriaceae; genus Enterobacter; species Enterobacter cloacae complex sp. IR5402. The sequence continues at coordinate 12,102 of NZ_JBMKHO010000012.1, read as the reverse complement.
AATATAGACGCCGCCAAGCCCCAGTGATTCCGCCGCCGTGAACGCGTTTTGCGCCATCAGTGCCGTATCCACAACGCCCAGCAGCAGCTGTTCCGCCAGCCCCAGCTCGGCCTAAGGACAGATTTGCAGGTGACGGTTAAAATCGGCGCAGAACACCCAGAACTCAGCCGCCTGGGCAACGTGCTTTTGTCCGCCCGTCAGCGTTACCAGCTGCTCACGCATCGCCGGATCGGTGATGCGGATAATGGAGCTGCACTGCAAAAAGCTGGAGCTGGAGGTGCCTCTTGCGCTGTCGATGATCGCGTCCCGCTGCGCCTGGGTAATCGGCTCATCGGTGAAATGGCGAATGGAACGGTGGGAACGAAGCAGGTCAATGGTTGGCGTCATTTTGTCTCTCTTTGTGTTGCGTAAAACGTATGGCAGCCAGTATAGGCAATGATCCACCTGATGTAATTGGCGAAACATAGCCTGACTGTATCAAAGTGACAGGTGAAACCTTCTTTCCATGACGGCAGGTTATCGTGCACTATAGGCGCTATTCGCCGTCAGGCTTGTTTTTTGAGGAGAGAGAAATGTTTGCAGTAATTTTTGGTCGTCCAGGATGCCCTTACTGTGTACGCGCGAAAGAGCTTGCAGAGAAACTGACTGAAGAACGTGATGATTTCAACTTCCGTTACGTGGATATCCACGCGGAAGGCATCACTAAAGCCGATCTGGAAAAAACCGTGGGTAAACCGGTTGAAACCGTGCCGCAGATCTTCCTCGATCAGAAACACATCGGCGGCTGCACCGATTTTGAGGCCTACGCCAAAGAACACCTGGGCCTGTTTGCGGCTCAGTAATGCGAAGACGCCCTCACCCTGAGGGCGTTTTTATTTACGGTGCTTCCGCTGTTGCAGCAGGCTGCGCGTAAATAAGAAACAGAGCGCGCCCAGCGCACACCAGAAAACGCCACTCAGTAGCCACGCCACTTCCTGCCAGACGCTTCTCGACGAGAGAAACAGCACGCGCATCAGAAGCAGGCAGAGCGGGGCCGCAAGCATTGCCCCAATAAGCGGCATCACCACCTCGCCTTTACGTGAGAGAAAACCGGCTACTACCCCCGGCAGGATGAAGAACAACAGGCCCAGCTCGGGATGACCGGACGCTCTGAAGGCGCCTTTCACGTTAAAAGCGAGTGACATGCAAACGACCGTAAACAGCAAAAAACAGCTGATTACGCCAGCCCAGTTTCGTTTAAAGTTCAAACTATCCTCCTGACTTATCTCTATCAAATACAAAAATCGTCCGGTGAACGCCCAGTCAGATAAAGCAATGCGGCAATCCTTGCCAAAGCACGCGCAGAAGTCGTGCGATAATAGGTGGCTGTCGGTAGCTATTACGATTAAACTAACCGACTGCTAGTGTTTAGGGTATTTATCAGGAAGCAGGGAGATGCAAAGTGATTCCCTGACTCTGAAAACAGTAGCCCAAATAGTCCTTTCATTCAACAACTTACTGGTAAACAAGAAGTTAGCCTCCGTGAATATAAACGTCGCAGACTTGTTAAATGGGAATTACATCCTGTTATTATTTGTGGTACTGGCGCTGGGCCTTTGTCTGGGTAAATTACGCCTGGGTTCAGTTCAACTTGGTAATTCCATTGGCGTTTTAGTCGTCTCCCTGTTATTAGGTCAACAACATTTCAGTATTAACACGGACGCGCTTAACTTAGGTTTCATGCTGTTTATTTTTTGCGTAGGCGTGGAAGCCGGTCCGAACTTTTTTTCCATTTTCTTCCGAGACGGCAAAAATTACCTGATGCTGGCGCTGGTGATGGTCGGCAGCGCCCTGCTGATTGCGTTAGGGCTGGGCAAGCTGTTTGGCTGGGACATCGGCTTAACGGCCGGTATGCTGGCAGGCTCGATGACCTCCACACCGGTGCTTGTCGGCGCGGGGGATACGCTTCGTCATTCTGGCATGGCCGGCACGCCGCTTTCCTCCGCGCTGGACAACCTGAGTCTGGGCTATGCCCTGACCTATCTGATTGGTCTGGTGAGCCTGATTGTTGGCGCGCGCTATCTGCCAAAACTTCAGCATCAGGATCTCCAGACCAGCGCCCAGACCATCGCCCGCGAGCGCGGCCTGGACACGGACTCCAAACGTAAAGTTTACCTGCCGGTGATCCGCGCCTACCGCGTCGGGCCGGAGCTGGTTGCCTGGACCGACGGGAAAAACCTGCGCGAGCTGGGGATCTACCGTCAGACCGGCTGCTACATCGAACGTATCCGTCGTAACGGCATTCTGGCAAACCCGGACGGTGACGCGGTGCTCCAGATGGGCGATGACATCGCCCTTGTTGGCTACCCGGACGCCCACGCGCGTCTCGATCCGAGCTTCCGCAACGGGAAAGAGGTGTTTGACCGCGACCTGCTGGACATGCGTATTGTCACCGAAGAGATTGTGGTGAAAAACCACAATGCCGTGGGCCGCCGTCTGGCACAGCTGAAGCTGACCGACCACGGTTGTTTCCTCAACCGCGTGATCCGCAGCCAGATTGAAATGCCTATCGACGATAACGTGGTGCTCAATAAAGGCGATGTGTTGCAGGTTAGCGGCGATGCCCGACGTGTTAAAACCGTTGCCGACCGTATCGGCTTTATCTCGATCCACAGCCAGGTGACGGACCTGTTAGCCTTCTGCGCCTTCTTCATTGTCGGCCTGATGATCGGGATGATCACCTTCCAGTTCAGCAACTTTAGCTTCGGCATTGGTAATGCAGCCGGTCTGCTGTTCGCCGGGATCATGCTGGGCTTCCTGCGAGCGAACCATCCCACCTTCGGCTATATCCCTCAGGGTGCGCTGAACATGGTGAAAGAGTTCGGTCTGATGGTCTTTATGGCGGGTGTCGGCTTAAGCGCCGGGAGCGGCATTGGCAACGGCCTGGGCGCGGTCGGCTGGCAAATGTTGGTTTCCGGACTTATCGTCAGCCTGGTACCGGTGGTGATCTGTTTCCTGTTCGGCGCCTACGTGCTGCGCATGAACCGCGCCCTGCTCTTCGGCGCGATGATGGGCGCGCGCACCTGCGCACCGGCGATGGAGATCATCAGCGACACCGCGCGCAGCAATATCCCGGCGCTGGGCTATGCAGGCACCTACGCCATCGCAAACGTGCTGTTGACGCTGGCAGGTACGCTGATCATCATTATCTGGCCAGGACTCGGATAAATCTCAAGTTTGCGTGTGGCGCAAAAAATTTTCGTTACGCGCAGAACTTTTTACGCAGGGTGCAGTCATAACTAGTGCCACTGCTTTTCTTTGATGTCCCCAATTTGTGGAGCCCATCAACCCCGCCATTTTTGGTTCAAGGTTGATGGGTTTTTTGTTGCCTGCTATTATAACCCTTTCTAATCAATCAGTTAGGAACTAACAATTGCGACTGTGGCGGCAAAGTGGCGACAGCGCTCTACTTCCCGTTCCTTAGGCCTGTATCATGTCATCAAAAAATCAATCCCAGTATTTTTCAATTGCTGTATACATCCCTGAGGAGTTGAAGCAGACTTTTGTAGAAGAATGCAGTATTGTCGGCATTGACGCCAAAAGAGTACAATGTTTCTCCTCCAATCCAGGCATACGTGAATATCTGAGCATTTTAGTTGAACGTGGGCAGAAGTTTGCGCCATACCTTCTTAAGGTACTGAACTTGTTGCAGTCAAAATCCAAAATAAGAATTGAAGTCGCAGCCGATAGAAAAATCATAGACTTACAAGGTGTAAGTGTTGATGATGCTCTAAAGTTGATTCAAGCTGCTGATGCCATTCGGGTAATTGACCAGCAAGAACCGGAAGATATGAACAGTGATTCCGCAAAACACACAATCTGACTAATTGAGAATTCCAGTGAACTATATAGATCAATTTATCAATTTTGTTTCTACCTTGTACACTCCTAGAAGAGCCTGCACAACATTATTTATGATATGTGGTGGAGTCCTATCCTTATGTAAAATATTACCGCTTCTACATTTATTGCTAACGACTGCAATAAAACCGATAGCACAAAACTATGAAACTTATATTTTATTAATTTCACTTGTAATAGGTGTTTCATTAGGAATTGTTGTTTTCAGCATAGTTGATTTGATTGTATTAACAATCTATGAACACCTCATTTCTAAAAAGAAAAAATCCCAAAGTGAATTAAAAGCGATTAAGGAAAAGAATATACGTGACGAAGTAATATTTTCAAATTTTAAAACTGCTTACTTCCATCTCAGTATTGATAAGATTAATATTATTAGAAGCTTAATCACATTCCCTTCCCTTAGCTTTCATAGCGAACATGAAGATGTAAAATTCCTTGAAAAATCAGGGAGGATTGAAGCGTTAACTTACATCAGTGATGAGGAGAAGGTATATCAACTTAATCAAACAATCAGGTTATATGCTGATGATAGATGGAACGAGGAAGTAAATTTCAACACGGATCATTTTCATAGCTTTGACGCAGAAACAGCTATATCCATTATTAATGCCATGTCCGATGTAAAAATCAAGGCAGAATTAGATGAGTTCAACTTTTCATTTTATAAGAGCGACATTGAAAAATGTTTTGAAGTAAGTGAGTTTACCGAGACGCTTTACTCTTTAAGATTCAAAGAAAGATATGAAAAAAAGTTTTCCGAGCTACACCTCAAACCTTTCAGAAGTGAGCGATTATTTTCTATAAAGGTTCGTGAAAACATTCCAGATTTAGACATTCCTTTTTAGGGTAACAGTGATTTTTTAAAAGTTCCTAATTGTCACTTTTTTCAGTGCATAAATCTTCTCAATATGCTGTCTGGGCTTGTCCTGACTGACATACAAACATATCCATCTAAGAGGCAAATAAATACGGCTCTTGCTTCAAACACACTTAAATCCACCATCACCCTTAATTATCAATAAGTTACCAAAGAAGCAAGAAATTTGTTATATATTCAAAAATGAAAAACACTGAAATTCTTTTTAACCTTTTCAGTTTTGGATTTCTGCTTAACCGCCAGCACTGGTGCGGCCAAGCGGTCTGGTTTGAAGAAAAATAAAACTGAAAAATTTTTATGATCCAAAAACCGCAGGTGGGTGCGGTGTAGTGCGATTTTGGTCTGCGAAAGATTTTTTTGGCCATGCTGTGACGCGCCAGCGCCCTGCTGGGGGCTCGATCTGCTTTAAGGGTGGCGCTAACTGCCTGAAAGGCTGGAATACGCCAGAGCGCTACTAGTTGCGCGTGGCAAAGTCTGTATGTGATGATATTTCTGTTGGATTTTGGAACGAGTCACTCAATGTTGAACTTATCTATTCGCACTAAAAGCTCGCCGATAAATCGCATATTGGTTAAAAAACATCAAGTCATTATCCTAAAAATACCCTGCTTTTCATGAACATGATCTGCTTTGAACTTCCATATTAGTTACAGATATACGCTGGAGCGGATAGAAACACTATGGAGGGGACAGGAATGCAGTTTTCAAGTTCAGTAATAGCAATGCCGGTCTTAGTGGATGCAGCAAAAAATCGCTCAATTGAGCTGAAGTGCGAGGTCAGTAAGCATGTACCATTCTGAAGAGATCATCCGCCAGCTTCAGAGCCAAAAGATACTGGCAATGAAGCTGGACCGGGCGGTACGTGATGTAGGTGAAGAGGTAAAGAGCCACCTGAATAATATAGGTGCCGGTGCCCAACGCCTGCTGTACTACACCTCCTGCTTTACTGATGAATATTACGATGTATGCACCCGACAAAACCTGGAGGACGCTCGATTCCGAAAGGGCATATTCCATCTCATTTCTCGCTGGAACATCGTCTTTGACCTAATCAACACGTACGTAGAGGAGCTGGTTAAGGATTATTCCCCGGCAGAATTATCAGCGATACAGCATGCTCTAATGCGCGCTAACGTTTATATATCCACCAGCACGCTAACCTCGTATTCATTCTCTGCAGGCGTCGCATCGACTGTTTGCCTCTATGTGACCCTTCCACCTTCAGGGTTAAAGGTCGTTTCAGGATTAACGGGCGCGGCTATTGGAGGGCTGGGGATATACGGGGTTGTGCAAAAAGCTGCTGACAGCGCTCATCGCCTGCAAGTGATGCATCCCGCCTACTATCAAGCGTTATACCTGCAAGAACTGGAGATGATGTATTTCCTGGTGGAGCCTGCTTTTATGCGCGCGGGCGTGCTAACCCAGCAATGGACTGACAGTCAAAGCCCTTATGATGCTGCTGACACGATCCTGAAGCTAATGGGTAGACACTGATGGGCTTTTTAAGACGCTGGTTCAAATCTCAGGCTCAGTTTTTCTTCTGCACCTATGTCCCGATCATCCTCACGTTCATTTTTGGCTATGTCCTTGACTTTTACTTCCCTGAGGTTAGCCAGGGATTCATCCTCCTGTTTTACCTGGTAACACTGGGACTGGCTTACTGGATATGGCATTGAGGAACATCAATGCGTTACGCTTACTAATAAGGAAATTACATGTCTACACCCGCACACCTATGGCTAGAAGACGAGAACGGTTCGCCAATTATCGGTAGCTGCATGATGCCCACGCGTCTTGGTTCCATAGAGCTAAAATCGTTCTCCCACGGTGTAACCATTCCGGTTGATCCAAGCTGGGGTAAACTCACCGGCACGCGCGTCCATCGCCCTATTACGATAGTTAAAGAATTTGATCAGACTACCCCGCTTCTTTACCGCGCCGTGTGCGAAGGGAGAGTTATGAAGAAGGGGATCATTAAGATGTACCGCATTCTGGAGTCCGGGATCGAGGCCGAATATTTCAATATCGTGATGGAAAACGTTAAGTTCACGACAGTGGCACCCTTCATGACCCCTAACGGGATGAGCAGCACCCATCTTGAAACGCTCGAATTGCGTTACGAAGCAATCTCATGGAAGTACACGGAGGGGAATATCATTTACCGTGACACCTGGAACGATCGCTGCTGCGCCTGAGCACAGAAGAGCGTTGAAAGTGAGCAGATATAAAGAAACCGTCCCCCTGGGGCGGTTTCTTTCCCATGACTATCAGGAGTAGTCCGGACAAGCCATAAAGACTATTTTGACCTTAGCGAGTCCTCCAGTCGCTTTTTTATCCTTCCTGCTATCTCCTTCTTCTCTCCTTTACTACAATCACATATGATTTAATGCATATGAAACAAAACATTCAGGATGACAGAATGCTCCACCCGCTCCAGCTCTTCAAAACCCTCTCCGACGAAACGCGCCTCTCCATCGTCATGCTTCTGCGTGAGGCGGGCGAGTTGTGCATCTGCGATCTCTGCGCCGCTACCAACGAGCCGCAGCCGAAAGTCTCGCGCCATATGGCCTTACTGCGCGAGGCCGGGCTGGTCATCGATCGTCGTGAGGGTAAATGGATCTACTACCGTCTCTCTCCCAACATGCCCGCGTGGGCGGCAACCGTTATCGATAACAGCTGGAACTGCCTGCGAGAAGAGACACGTATGAAGCTGAAAAACCGCCTCCCGGGCTCTTGCTGACCACGACACATTCACAAAAACAGATATAACGGAGTAAAAGATGTTTCTGGCAGGGGCTATTTTTCTGTTTACGCTGGTACTGGTTATCTGGCAGCCCAAAGGGCTCAGTATCGGCTGGAGTGCCACCATTGGCGCCGCGCTGGCGCTGGCGAGCGGTGTGATCCACGTTAACGATATTCCGGTGGTCTGGAACATCGTCTGGAATGCGACGGCCACGTTTATCGCGGTAATCGTTATCAGTTTGCTGCTGGATGAGTCCGGTTTTTTCGAGTGGGCGGCGCTGCACGTTGCTCGCTGGGGAAACGGTCGCGGGCGGTTGCTGTTTACCTGGATCGTGCTGCTGGGTGCGGCCGTGGCGGCGCTGTTCGCCAATGACGGTGCGGCATTGATCCTGACGCCTATCGTTATCGCCATGCTGCTGGCGCTGGGGTTCAGCAAGCAGGCTACGCTGGCGTTCGTGATGGCGGCGGGATTTATCGCCGATACCGCCAGCCTGCCGCTGATTGTCTCCAACCTGGTCAACATCGTCTCAGCGGACTTCTTTAAGCTGGGCTTTAGCGAATACGCCTCGGTGATGATCCCGGTTGATATCGCCGCAATTGCCGCAACGCTGGTGATGCTGCATCTGTTCTTCCGCAAGGAAATACCGCCGGAATATGACCTGGCAAAACTCCGCGAGCCTGCTTTGGCCATTCACGACCTGCCGACGTTCAGAACGGGCTGGATCGTGCTGCTGCTACTGCTCGTCGGTTTCTTTGTGCTTGAACCTCTGGGTATCCCGGTCAGCGCTATCGCAACAACTGGCGCGCTGATTTTGTTTGCCGTTGCTAAACGCGGGCACGCCATTAACACCGGAAAAGTGCTGCGCGGCGCGCCGTGGCAAATTGTTATCTTCTCGCTGGGGATGTATCTGGTGGTGTATGGCCTGCGCAACGCCGGGCTGACGGAGTCTCTTTCAGGCGTTCTTGATTACTTAGCCGGATACGGACTCTGGGTCACCACGCTGGGAACCGGATTTATCACCGCCTTCCTGTCATCCATAATGAACAATATGCCAACGGTGCTGATTGGCGCGCTCTCCATTGAGGGTAGTGCTGCAACAGGGTTGGTTAAAGAGGCGATGATTTACGCTAACGTGATTGGCTGCGATTTGGGGCCGAAAATTACCCCCATCGGGAGCCTGGCTACCCTGCTATGGCTTCATGTGCTGGCACAGAAAAACATGACTATTACCTGGGGCTACTATTTCAGGACGGGCATCATAATGACGCTGCCAGTTCTCTTTGTGACGCTTGCCGCGCTGGCGCTACGTCTCTCCTTCACACTGTAATGAGTAACGGATATGAGCCATATCACTATCTACCACAACCCGGCTTGCGGCACGTCGCGCAATACGCTGGAGATGATCCGCAACAGCGGTACGGAACCCGAAATTATTCTCTATCTTGAGAACCCACCGTCGCGTGATGAACTGACCAGGCTGATTGCAGATATGGGGATTTCCATAGGCGATCTGCTGCGCAAAAACGTCGAGCCTTATGAGCAACTGGGCCTTTCACAGGGACATTTCACCGACGACCAGCTTATCGATTTCATGCTGCAATACCCTATTCTGATTAACCGTCCGATTGTGGTGACGCCGCTGGGTACCCGTCTGTGCCGCCCTTCTGAAGTCGTTCTCGACATCCTTCCGGACGCGCAAAAAGGGGCATTTACGAAGGAAGATGGCGAAGTCGTCGTTGACGCCAGCGGGAAAAAAATCTCCTGACATCAGGCGTGGCCGGGGCGAGCGCTATCAGACGGTATCCTCGCCCGCAATCCGCCCCACCATCACCCGGATCTCCTCCCGGGTTAACGGCGACCGGTCGGTTACAAAATGCAGCGTCATTCCCTCGATAAACGCATCCAGCGCACGGGCGGTGGCCGGATCAAACCACTGCTCAAGCGTAGTCTGGCTCATCTTCATCCAGTCCTGCATCACCGTTTTCAGCGCGGCGCTGCGGTGCATAAACGCGTATAACTGATACATCAGCGCCATATTGTGTGGCGTGGTCACGGCTGAACTGTGGATCAGCGTGGTAATGGCCTCGCACGCCCTCTCCCGCCCGGTCACCCCCGCGAAGAAATCCCGGTACTGCTGAGACATCTGCTGCGTAAACCACGTGAAGGCCTCCTCCAGAAGCGACTCCATCCCGTCGAAATAGTAGGTCATCGACCCCAGCGGCACGCCTGCGCAGGTGGCAATTTTGCGGTGCGTGACGGCATGAATACCGTGCTCAGCAATGGTGTCCAGCGTCGCCTGGAGTATCTTCTCGCGGCGGTTAGGGTCGTTCGGTGGTCTGCTCATAAAATCCTCATCCAGTTTGTGTACAAATGTACACAAAGTTGCTAGTGTTGTCGCTATTGTTGTACTTCTGGTGCTGATCCCAATGACGCTAACTTCTCCTCGCAAAGCCCTGCATCTGCGCATGTGGGCGCTGTTTATGTTCTTCTTCATCCCCGGGCTGCTGATGGCTTCCTGGGCAACGCGCACCCCGGCAATCCGCGATACGCTGTCCGTCTCGACGGCGGAGATGGGGATCGTACTGTTTGGCCTGTCGATTGGCTCGATGAGCGGCATCCTCTGCTCGGCCTGGCTGGTGAAGCGCTTTGGCACGCGCGCGGTGATTCGCACCACCATGTGCTGCGCCGTGGTGGGAATGCTCGGTCTGAGCGTGGCGCTGTGGTTCGCCTCGCCGCTGATGTTTGCCCTTGGGCTGATGGTATTTGGCGGCAGCTTTGGTGCGGCGGAAGTGGCCATTAACGTCGAGGGGGCCGCCGTCGAACAGGCGATGAACAAAACGGTGCTGCCGATGATGCATGGTTTTTACAGCCTCGGCACGCTGGCGGGCGCGGGCGTGGGGATGGCGCTGACGGCGCTGGGCATTGCGGCCAATGTGCACATTTTGCTGGCGGCGCTGGTCTGTATTATCCCGATCCTCACCGGCATCAGGGCTATTCCCGCAGGCACAGGACAACACGCCACGGACGAACAGAAGTCTGCGGAAAAAGGGTTGCCCTTTTATCGTGATTTCCAGCTAATGCTGATTGGCGTGGTGGTGCTGGCGATGGCGTTTGCTGAAGGCTCCGCCAACGACTGGCTACCGTTGCTGATGGTGGACGGGCACGGATTTAGCCCCACCTCCGGCTCGCTGATTTACGCCGGGTTTACGCTCGGCATGACCGTCGGACGCTTTACCGGGGGCTGGTTTATCGACCGTTACAGCCGCGTGGCTGTCGTCCGTGCCAGCGCCCTGCTGGGCGGGCTGGGCATCGCGATGATTATCTTTGTGGATGTGGACTGGATTGCCGGCGTGTCGGTGATCCTGTGGGGACTGGGCGCCTCCCTTGGCTTCCCGCTGACCATTTCCGCTGCCAGCGATACCGGCCCCGACGCGCCGACGCGCGTGAGCGTCGTGGCGACCACGGGCTATCTCGCTTTCCTGGTGGGCCCGCCGCTGCTTGGATTCCTCGGTGAGCACTACGGGTTACGCAGCGCGATGCTGGTGGTATTAGGGTTAGTCATTATTGCCGCCCTGGTGGCGCGAGCGGTGGCAAAACCGGAAGCAGTAACAACGTCAATGGAGAAGGGATATGAGCGTTAAACTGATTGCAGTCGACATGGATGGCTCCTTCCTGAGCGATGCGAAAACCTATAACCGCGCGCGTTTTCTGGCGCAGTACGCGCGCATGAAAGCGCAAGGCATCCGTTTTGTGGTCGCCAGCGGAAACCAGTACTACCAGCTGATCTCATTTTTCCCGGAGATCGCCCATGAAATCGCCTTCGTCGCCGAAAGCGGCGGCTGGGTGGTGGATGCGGGCGAAGACGTGTTTAACGGCGAACTGTCGAAAGAGCATTTTCTGACCGTCGCCACCCTGTTAAACGACGTGCCCGGCATAGAGATAATTGCCTGCGGAAAAAACAGCGCCTACACGCTGAAAACGTATAACGACCTCTTCAAAGCGATTGCTGCGAAATACTATCACCGCCTTGAAAGCGTCAGCAGCTTTGACAACCTCAACGATATTTTCTTCAAATTCGGGCTAAACGTCTCTGACGACGAAATTCCGCGCATTCAGGCGCTGCTGCATGAGAAGCTTGGCGACATCATGGTGCCGGTGACCACGGGACACGGCAGTATCGACCTGATTATCCCCGGCGTACACAAAGCTAACGGCCTGCGGATCCTGCAAGCGCGCTGGGGCATTGAGGACAGTGAAGTGGTGGCCTTTGGCGACAGCGGTAACGACGTGGAGATGCTGCGACAGGCTGGGTTTGGCTTCGCGATGGCCAATGCCAGACCGCATATTAAAGCGGTGGCCCGCTATGAAGCGCCGAACAATAATGACGAAGGGGTTCTGGACGTAATTGATAGGGTGCTGGATGGGAGGGCGCCGTTTAATTGATTCCGTGCGCTCTGGTGCCCTCACCCTAACCCTCTCCCACAGGGCTGAGGGTTCCCCACAAAATAATGCCTGCACAGACGGCCCCCTCTCCCTTGAGGGAGAGGGCTGGGGTGAGGGGGAACATACGGCTCTGGTG